>DASTBU010000051.1:0-24415 GCA_035711845.1 Vicinamibacterales bacterium | reverse complement strand
GAGCCCCGAGCCCCGAGCCCCGAGTCCCGAGTCCCGAGTCCCGAGTCCCGAGCCCCGAGCCCCGAGTCCCGAGTCCCGAGTCCCGAGTCCCGAGCCCCGAGCCCCGAGCCCCGAGTCCCGAGCCCCGAGCCCCGAGTCCCTGTCGTCAGAAGGGAAACCCCATCCCCAGGTGCACTCTCGTGTCGCCGGTCTTGAACCCGCGGGCTACGTCCAGGTTGATCCGTACCACGGACGCGATCAGGAACACGCCGCCGCCCGCCGAGCGGTGCCACTCCGCGTCGTCGAAGCGCTGGCCGATGTCGTAGACTCGCGCCGCGTCCGCAAAGGCCGTGACCCCGAGCCGCACGCCGTTGAGCACGGAGGTCAGCGGCACGCGGAGTTCGGCCGATGTCACGAACATGCGATCGCCGGAGAACGCGCCGGTCCTGAAGCCTCGCAGGTTCGAGGCGCCGCCGAGCAGGAGCCGCTCGTAAATGGGAAGCGACGCGTCGGCGGCCGTGTATTGCACGCGGCCGGCCAGCACCGATTGACCGATGAGTCCCAGGTAGCCGCGCGCGTCGGCCGTGTAACGGTTCACCCGTTCCTCGCCGCCCTTCACGTCCAGGGCCGTCCAACCCGCACCGACATAGACCGCATTCCTGGGAAAGGCCGGGCCTCCACGCGTATCGAGCGCGACGTCCGCACCGAACGTCCACAGCCGGTCGTCGATCGATCCGAAGTCGACCGAACTCGTGGTGACCTCCGCCCCGGTTCGCACCAGGCTGATAAAGGACCGCTCCGCGCGACCCCTCCACTCGACGCGCTGATCGTCGGTGTCGTAATGGGGGTTCTCGCGCTGCCAGATGCCGAACGAGGAGGTGACCCGCGTGAGCGGACCTCGATCGAAGGCGCGCTCGAATTCGAGCGCCGCACGCCGGGTTCCGCCCCACGTCAACGGAACCGAGAGACGCTCGCCGAGCCCGAGCAGGTCCACCGTGCTGGCCCTGCCACCGTAAGTGAAGCCGTAGCCGTCGGAGTAGCTGAGGATCGGCAGGAACATCGTCCGGCTGCGAAAGCGGCGCCATGGCCCCGATACGGCGTTCGGACGTTCGGACGCCGAGGTGACCCCTGGCTTCTCGTGCACCACGAGGAGCAGGGCCACGGCGGAGGTGTCGGTCAGCGAGCGATAACGCTTGCGGACGTCCACGCTTTCGAACAGGCCGCTCCGCTCGAGTTTCTGCCTGATTTCGTCGAGCTGCCCCTCGCGGAACGGCTGGCCGGGCGAGATGCCCGCAACGCCGATCACGTCGGCATCCGGCATCGACGCGTTGCCGTGCACGCGAATCTCCGCGATGGTCTCGACTGCCTGTGGGGGATCGGGGACGTAGGGGCCGGAGCCGCCATCCTCGGGCCAGTCCTCGGCATCCGGTGAAGGCGGCTTCGGAATGGTGATCCGGGTCTTGACCTCGGCCTGACGGTACTCCGAGAAGCGCCGGCGGTAGTTGGCATCGAACGAGCCGCTGGCGAGCGTGACGCCCCCGTGGATGCTCATCTCGCGCGGCAGCCAGACGCCGGGAAACGGCTGGCCCATCGACATCGATGCGCCGATTTCGTCGACACGCACGAGCCACGCGCCGGGCAGGAAATCCATCCAGACGTTGTCGAACGTGTATTTGACGATCTGGTGTTCCGCGGGATCGACCCAGAGCGTAACCAGGGCGGTCTTGTTCATCTGGCGGTTGATCCGGTCTTCGTACTCCTGACCTTTGTCCTGCTTCCTTTTCTCCGGTGAATCGTCGTCCTCGAACAAGCGGGTGGGGTAGTACTCGATGCGGAGGACGTCCTTCCCGTCGAGCTGCTCGCGGCCGGCGAGGTAATAGTTGCCGGGCTCGAACTTGAACTCCATGAAGTAGGCTTCCGACACGAAACGTGGAGTGGGGATTGGGGTCGCACCCGAAGGGCCGACGGGCTGCTCGTCGGGCTCGTCTGGCTGCGCCTCCTTGTTCTTTTTCCGTTCCAGCCGCTCACGCTCTCGCCGCGCCCAGTCTTCCTCGTACTGCTTGCGTTCGCGTTCGCCGACGCCGACGCCTTCGAAGCGAACGGGGCTGCGCACGTGCAAGCCGTCGCGGACGTACCAGGTGAACTCCCGATTACGCCTCAGCAACGGCACGCCCCCGGGGGCGAGGACCTCGATCTCCTCGACCTCGTCCAGGATGTACTGCTGAAGAGTCAGCCGATTGTGCTCCCGGCGGGCGAGCACCCTTTCCATGAATGCATCCAGCTCGTTCGGGGCGGAGGCTGCGCCCGATTGGGCGCCGGCGTTTGATTGGAACGAAATGAGACACGCGATGGCCAGGCACGAAAACCGCGGACCGCACGAGCTGATCACGAGGGTGCCTCCGGAGGGGCAGGGTGGCAATTCTATAGACGAGGGGGGCCGGAGATAGGTTCGGGCCAGCAATCGCGCGATGGAAGGTGGGCGAGTTGAAGGTTCCCTTCATGTGCGACTCGGGCGGTACGTCTGCGCGTCGCAGGACCATAATCCGGCCACCAGATTGTGGGCTCGCAACGGGTACTCCGCGGAACGGGCGATGGGGTCCGGCCCGCCGTCACCCGACGCGTATGGGACCGACCGCGGCCGCCGTCATCCGCACCGGCAGCTACTCGCTGAGCGACGGCTCAACGGCACGGACCCCTGGGACCGGCGTTCCCTCGCGGACCGGGAGCGAACGAACATGGAGAATTTCGGGGTGCCTCCGGACATCTCGTGGAGAACATGCCGGAGGACAACATCGCCGGTCGAAATAGAGAGCTCGAGGTGGCCGTTCAGGGGCTGCTGAAGCAGCTCGGCCAGAAGACGTCCACCGTCGCGAGCCGGTGATAGGATCGCGGAAGTCCCGACGGCAGCGCCCCAGGCGATCCTCAGGCGTCGGCGGTCGGGAGCTCGAAAGGGTGGTTCATGCCGACCTACACCCTCCGGATCAACGGAAAGGCCCACACGATCGAAGGCGAGCCAGGCGACAGCCTGTTGTCGGTGCTGCGGTACGAGCTCGGGCTGACCGGATCGAAATTCGGCTGCGGCGAAGGACACTGCGGCGCCTGCACGGTGCTCGTCGACAATCAGCTCGCTCGATCCTGCACCACGCGGCTCGCCGCGGTGGCGGGCAAGCCCGTCACTACGATCGAGGCCGTCGCCGAGGGCGATCGCCTCCACCCGGTGCAGCAAGCCTTCCTGGAGACCGAAGCCTTTCAGTGCGGGTACTGCACGCCGGGGATGGTGATGGCGACCATCGCGCTCCTGCGCGCGCACCCCGATCCGACCGACCAGCACATCGCGAAGTTCATGGATCGCAACGTCTGTCGATGCGGGACGTATCCGCGCATCGTCCAGGCGGTGAAGCTGGCCGCCGAACGCGTGCGCGGGACCAGCCTCGCGGGAGGGCGAAGATGAAGGCGCCGATTGCCCCCGTTCATCGCGGAGCCGACTCCGAATCGCGCGCCGGCGAGATCGAGATCGAGCGCTACGAGCTGAGCGTGCCCCCGCGATACCAGTTTGAGATCCGTGCGGGCCGGAGCCGTGGCGGCGTGGAACGGCGCGAGTTCATGCGGATCTTCGCGGTGCTCGGCGGCGGCCTGCTCGTCGTCGTGTCGGCGCCCGGACCGCTGGCACAGGAATCCGGACGCGGTGGTCAGCGTCCCGGCGCCCCACGCGAGCTATCCGCCTGGCTGCACATCGACGAAAAAGGCCAGGTGACCGCGTACACCGGCAAGACCGAAATCGGCCAGAACATCCGTACGTCATTGGCGCAGGCCATCGCCGACGAGTTGCGAGTGCCGCTGGCCTCCGTCACGATGGTCCTGGCCGATACGGATCTCGTGCCCTACGATGCCGGCACGTTCGGATCGCAGTCCACCCCGCGGATGGCGCCGCAACTTGCCCGGGCTGCCGCCACCGCCCGGGAGTTGCTGATCGATCGCGCTGCCGCGTTGTGGCAGCTGGATCGCCTGGGCCTGACCGCGACGGACGGACGGATCGTGAGCCGCCAGGGTCGTGCCGCGACCTACGGCGAGCTGACGAAGGGCCAGAAGTTCGGCGAGGCCATCGCCGCCGAGGCGGCGATGACCGCGCCGGCGCAGTGGTCCCTCCGGGGGGCTGCGCCGAAGAAGGTGAACGGTCGTGATTTCGTGACCGGCCGGCACGACTTCACCCCCGATGTCGACAGGCCCGGAATGTTGCACGGCCGGGTGATAAGGCCCGAGGGCTATGCCGGGACCTTGATCTCGGCCGACGACAGCCAAGCCAGGGCGATGCAGGGTGTGACGGTCGTTCGCGATGGCGAGTTTCTCGGTGTGGTCGCGCCGACGGAGCGTCGGGCGCGGCGAGCCGCGTCGGCCATTCGCGCGGAGTGGCGCACGCCCGCCGATCATCCGTCGTCGGAGACCATCTTCGAGTACTTGAAGAAGACCGGGCAGAGCGCGTCGGGCGGGCGCAACTCGTCGACGATGCTCGGCGATGTGGCCGCGGCGCGAGCGGGTGCGGCAAGGACAATCGATGCCAGCTATCGAATTCCGTACATCGCACACGTGCCGCTCGAGCCGCGCGCGGCCGTCGCCGAGTGGACCGCCGGCAAGCTGACGGTGTGGTGCGGAACGCAGCGCCCCTTCGGCGTCCGCTCCGAGCTGGCGGAGGCATTTCGGATTCCCGAGGCGAGCATCCGGGTGGTTGTGCCCGATACGGGATCCGCCTACGGCGGCAAGCACTCGGGCGAGCACGCGATCGAGGCGGCGCGGCTCGCGAAGGCCGCCGGCAAGCCCGTGAAGGTCGTCTGGATGCGAGCCGAAGAGTTCTCGTTCGGTTACGCCAGGCCGGCCGGCGTGATCGACGTCAAAGCCGCCGTCGGCGCGGACGGTCGCCTGGTCGCCTGGGAGTTCGACAACTGGAATTCGGGCGGTTCGGCAATCCGGACGCCTTACGAGGTGCCGAACCAGCGCATCGAGTTTCATCGGTCTGACTCTCCGATTCGCCAGGGGTCCTATCGCGGCCTGGCCGCGACAGCGAATCACTATGCGCGCGAGATGCACATGGACCAAATCGCGCGCGCGATGGGCACCGACGCCGTCGAGTTCCGGCTCAGGCACCTGAAGGACGAGCGCATGCGGGCCGTGCTCACGAGGGCCGCCGAGAAGATCGGCTGGGCGCGCCACAGTGACAGCTCCTCCAGCGCAATGGGCATCGCCTGTGGCACCGAGAAGGGCAGTTACGTCGCGACCGCTGCTGAGGTGGCGAGGACCGCCGATGGATTCAGGGTCGATCGGCTCGTCGTCGTCTTCGAGTGCGGCGCCATCGTGAACCCCGACGGCCTGCTGAACCAGGTCGAAGGCGCCGTCGTGCAGGGCCTCGGCGGCGCGCTCTTCGAATCGCTCGAGTTCAGGAACGGGGCACTCACCAACGGAACGATGGAGCAGTACCGCGTGCCTCGATTCAAGGATGTGCCGCGGATCGAGGTGGACCTGTTGAATCGCCCCGACATCCCGTCGGCGGGCGCCGGCGAAACGCCCATCGTCTGCGTTGCGCCGGCGATCGGAACGGCGGCACGAGCGTTCGGCAAGGTGGACACCGCGCTTCCGATTCGGCTGATGGCATAACGTGCACAACCATCGGCGCGACCCCGTCCATATCGAGGCGGATGCAGTGGACGTGTGTGTAACACGCGTCGCCTCGCTGTGGAATCCAGACCATACACGGGCGCGGCTTACCCAGACCGCGACCGAGCGGCGCCGTATCCAACGTCCCTTTTCTCAGGTCTCCCCATCTCGCCTCGCGTAAGCCCCCTGCTTTCCGGCTCGAAGGTGGGCGCACGCTCATGGCATGAACCTTCCAGGCAACGTCTCGATGTCACGTCACACGAGAACGAAGCAGATGGGGGAAACCATGGTAGAACGCACCAGCTCGCCGTTAAGGGCGAAAGCATCGGAGCCGGGCGGTATCGGCTCGACGGCGTCACGCCGATCCGAGACCGCAGCCGAAAGCGGGAACATCAGGGGCGATGGGGAATCAGGAGACGGCGGTCTGGCCGAACGCGTGCGCGAGCGCGCGGCCGCGCAGCTCAACACGCAGAAGGAGCGCGCAACCGAAGGCCTCGGCACGATGGCACAGGCTGTCCGCCAGTCCACGCACCAACTTCGCGAGCAGCATCACGACACGGTCGCGGGCTACATAGAGCAGGCGGCAGATCAGCTCGACCGCCTGTCGCATGGTTTGAAAAACAAGGATGTCGGCGAGCTCGTCAGCGATGCACAGAGGCTGGCACGTCGGAGGCCGGCACTGTTCGTGGGTTCGGCATTTGCCGTCGGCCTGGCTGGCGCGCGTTTCTTCAAGAGCTCGCCGCCCGATGAGGAGCGCGGCTACGAGGGCGGCAAAGAAGGTGGCAGCGGATACGGCCGGCCGGGTTCGACCAGCGCACGATCCTCCGGGGCCACATCGTCGTCGCTGCTGTCGCCCGATTATCCCGGCACAGAGAGGTAGATATGCCTGACAAGCTCGATAACCGCTCGCTCGGGGATTTGCTTTCCGAACTGTCGCGCGAGACCGGGCAGCTCGTTCGCAAGGAGGTTGAACTTGCCACCACCGAGCTCACCGCGAAGGCCAGGAAGGCCGGCGGGCAGGTAGGCCTTGCTGCCGCCGGCGGCGCGCTGGCGCATGCGGGACTGCTCGTGCTGGTTGCGGCGCTCGTGATCGGGCTGGCCGAGCTGGGGCTGACCCCCTGGCTGTCTGCGCTGATCGTGGGGGTGCTGACGGCCGCGATCGGATACGTGCTCGTGAACCGCGGGCTCGCGGGGCTTCGCGCCACCGGCATCGTGCCCACCCAGGCCTTTGAAACGTTGAAGGAGGATGCGCGATGGACGACACGTCAAGGGGCGTAGGAGGCGACACGCCGCGGGAAGCCGGAGAGGCAATGCGCGGGCGCGGAGATGAATCGCTGCGCGACTACGCGCAGACGATACCGGACACATCCGGCCGCGCTACGTCGGGCGCCGGACCGCTGAGAGCGAGACCCACTGGCGACGCCGGGCAACAGGCGGCCGGCGATGAGGACACGGATCGGCGGACACGCGAGATCCGGGCAGAGATCGAACAGACGCGCGAGGACATGTCGGAAACAATCGACGCCATCCAGGAAAAGCTGCGCCCGGCCAACATCGTCTCGGAGGCTACGGATCGCGTCAAGAATGCGGCTACGGAAAGGGTCAAAGACATGGTTGGCAGTGCAAGCGAAACCGCACAGGGTGCGATGGAACAGACGCGCCAGTACGCCGGAGAGGTTGTCGAAGGCGCCAGGAACAACGCGATGCCCGCTGCGATGATTGGCGTCGGCGTGGCGTGGCTGCTCGTGGACCGCTTCCGTGGGAACGAGCGCAACAGGGGCTACGGAGAGTATCGGTCCGGCTACCGGAGGCCGCCCTTCTACGAGGCCGACGAGTCCTACCGGGCGCCGGGCGCTCGATACGGCGCTGACGAACCGCGCTCGGCGTTCGATTACGAGGGCTACCAGGGCCGACTGTCGGAAGGCGTCAACCGAGCGTCGTGGAAGGCCGGGGAAGCCGTGTCCCACGCGCGCGAGCGCGTCAGCCGTACCGGGCGCCGGGCACGCAATCAGTTCCAGCGGCTGTTGAACGACAATCCGCTGCTGGTTGCCGCTGCAGCCATGATGCTCGGGGCGGCAGTCGGCATGGCGCTGCCGGAGACCGAACGCGAGAACGAGTGGCTGGGGGAGGCAAAGGACACGGTGGTGGACCGGGCGCAGGACGTGGCGCGCAATGCGGCGTCCCGGGCGCAGGAAGCAGCGGGCGACGTGGCGAGCGAGGTGGTCAACCGCGTGGTAAGCGGCAAGGATCAATAATGGCCGCATGAACGGGCGTTTGCTCGACCTCCTCCGTCAACAGCACTCCTCCGGGTACCCTGACGTGGCCGGCGCGCACGCGTCGGTCACGGTTCCCATCTCCGACCATCTCGTGGAGAAGATCGTTCGCGAGAACATCCCGCCGAACGTTCCCGTGCGGGAGGTCGACCTGCACGCGGTCGGCGCGAACAGGTTCACGATACGCGTGCGTCTGAGCCGGCCGCCATTGATGCCGCCCCTGTCCGCGACCCTCTCCATCGAACAACAACCGCGGCTGCCCGAACACCCGGTGCTGGTCCTGCGCCTCGCTGTCGGGGGATTGCTGTCGCTGGCCGCATCCGCGGTCCGGTTCCTCAACGTGCTGCCGCCCGGGATCACGATGGACGGCGACCTGATTGCGGTCAACTTGCGCACGCTCCTGGAGCAGCGCGGGCGCGGAGAGGCGCTTCAGTTCCTGGATCACCTGGAGGTGACGGCAGAGGAGGGACGGTTCGTGATCTCGGCGCGGGGCAGCGTTCCACCGCCCACACCGACCGGCACCCGCTGAAGGTGCACGGGTCGATCGCAGCAACTCCGGACCGGTTGTTACTTTTCGAGCAGGATTTTTCCGCGGAGGAGCGCGTCCAGCGTGTCGTTCAGCTCGCGGGCATTGGCGGCGGGAAGGATCAAGCCCCCGGCGTCGCGCACCCGGGCGAACCGGCTCGCTTCCACGTCGAAGGCGACGAAATAGATGGAGGGCCGTTCCGACTCGGGACGCCGGCCGATTCCCTCTGCGACGCGTTCGGGCCGGATGCCATCCGTGTTCTCGCCATCGGTGACGAGCAGCAGATGACGCCGTGCCAGCCCGGTGTCGTCGAGCGCTCGTTTGGCGACGATCATCGCCTCGCCAATGGGCGTACCGCCGTCCGCCTCGAGGCCGGCGATGGCGGTTTCGGCGCGCGCGCGATCGGGCATCGCCATTGCGATGACGGGGCGACAGTCCGGCTCCCCGCGGCGGCGGCTGAACTCGTAGATTCCGAGCCTGACATCGTCGCCCGGATGTTCGGCGGCGTATCGGACGAACTGATCGACGAGATCCCGCGCCGCGCGCCTGGCAATCTCGATCTTCGGTTCGCTCCGCCCGTCCATGCCCTCGACCGGGTCTTCCATGCTGCCCGAGACGTCGATGAGGATCGCCGCCGCCACTCCCTCGCGCGGAGGCGCCTCGCGTGCAGGCTTCAGGCGCTCGTCGATCGCGCGCGCGGCCCTGTCGTCCCGGCGGTCGCGCCGCTCTTCGTGCCGGCACCCGGAGAACAGCGTGGCCGCGGCAACGAGCAGGGCGGGTGCCAGCAGGAGCGTCTTCACGCCGCGTCTTCCTTCAGCACGCCGTCGTGGGCGGCGATCCGCCGCGCCGCGGCGGCGCCCGAGTTGAGCGCGCCTTCCATGTATCCCATGAAGGCGTAGCTGCAGTACTCACCTGCGAAATGCAGACGTCCGATCCCCTGCTTCAGCGTCGGGCCCTGCGAGGTCACCTGTCCCGGAGCGGGGAAGGAGTACGACGCCTTGACCCACGTATCACCCGGCCAGTCCATGAAGCGCGCGCGGACGAAGCTCGGTCGAATGCCACGATAGACCTTCTGCAGTTCCGCGAGATAGCTCTCGTTACGTTGTGCGGCCGTCCAGGCGCGGCATTGATCAGCCGCCGGCCCGCCCGAGAACGCCACCAGCGCTTCGCCGCCGGGTCCGGTTTGTCCGTCGGTCCCGTGCCACGTCAGCGATACCGGGCCGTCGGTCATCAGCTCTGGCGCGAGCTCGGCGCGGCGCCAGAACGCGCTCTTCAAGGCCATCAGGAACTTCACGTTCGATCCCATTTGCGGCAGGAGCCCGGCCGGCAGCGGCGGATCGATCGCAATCCTGTTCCACACCGGTGGGGGTGCCGTCAGCAGCACGTGTTCCGCCTCCAGCACCTTGCCGTTGGCCAGCGTGACCTGCGCGCCATTTTCGGCGACACGGATGGTGCGGACCGGCGTGCGCAACAGGATGCGAGCCGCGCCGACGGCGTCGGCCAGCCGGCGGGCGAGCTGCTGATTGCCCCCCTTGCACCGATAGACCTCTGACTCGGTCCAGTACTTCTCGAGCCCGCCGCCCTTGACCATCGCGAGGTTGCCCAGATAGCTCTGCCACTCGGTGAGCATGCCGTTGTCGGCCGTCATCATCGTGTGCATGCCGCTCTTGCAGAGTGGAGACGCGTCGAGCATGTCGATCCACGATCCGAGCGTCCGCTTGTCCAGCGCTTCTGCGTTGGCCGCCGTCCATGGCTCGTCGGCCTCCACCTTCGCGGCGTCGGCGACGATTGTGTTGAACGCCTTCTCGAGCTCTGCCCAGAGCGCCTCGGACTCGTCGGCCGTGAGGCGTTTGCCCTCCAGGACAACGGGGAACTCGAGGTCCTCTTCGGACACGTCCAGCAATTCGAGCTTGAACTGCTTCGCATACCCCAGCCAGGCCGGGTGATTGGACCCGATCAGCTCGCCTCCGCCCTCGACGTTCTTGCCGGGCACCAGGTCCGAAAAGCTGATCACGCGGCCGCCCACCCGGTTGCGCGCTTCGGCGACGGTGACCTCGTATCCGGCTCGCGACAGCTCGTAGGCCGCAGCCAGTCCGCTGAAGCCGCCGCCGACAACCACCACGCGGCCGGCCGCGGCGCGCGGACGGATCGTGAACCGATCGCTCATGAGGATGCCGGCCGCTGCCGCCAGCGACCGCTGAATCATGTCGCGCCGGGTGACGCCGTCCGGCTGGCCGTACCGTCGATGGAGCTGCGAGTAGAGGCTCATGGCAATGCTGAATGTTGAATGCTGAATGGTGAATGGTGAATGGTGAGTGAATTGCTGAATGCTGAATGCTGAATGCTGGACTCGCCGACTGCGAGACTGATCCTTCGGCCTTCAGCCTTCAGCCTTCGGCCTTCAGCCTTCATCATTCATCAATCAGCATTCAGCATTCAGCATTGTGTTATTCCACCGTGAACCAGTGCACTTCGACCCGGCGATTGAGATCGGAATTGGGGCCCGCCGGCTCTTCCCAGCCTCGCCCGACGATGTCGATGCGTTTGGGCTCGATGTTGTGCCGTTCGATCAGCAGGCGTCGGATTTCCCCTGCGCGGTTCTTGCTCAGTTCCACCGCGCGGAGTGCCTGCGTTCGTACGTAGGCCTCTCCACCCGTCTTGCGGAACTCCTCGACCTTCGCGTTGTCGACGTGCCCCCGCAGCAGCAGCGTCGATCCCGGGCTCACCTGCAGGAGCCGCTTGATGGCGTCCAGGTTCCGGATGTTGTCCTGATCCGAGAGGTCGAGCGTGGCGGAGTTCGGCTCGAACAGGAACCGGATGTCCTTGCTGAGGAGCGGATCGGCTTCGACGGAGGCGCCCGTGCGGCTGCGGATAGGCGCGATCGCGACCTTCTGCTCGCTGAAGCGTCCGCTCTTTTCCGCGGCCTGCAGCGCCGCGAGATCGGCAAAGCGGCTGGAATCGGGCGGATCCTTGATCAGGTCGCTGCCGTAGGCGAGGACGGCGGACTGGTAGATCCCGCCGAAGCTGCCGGCCGAATCGATGGAACCCGAGAAGAACGCGAGGTTCTCCGGCAGGTTCGCCAGGTGAACCGTTTCCAGCTCGCTTCGCGTATCCTCGCGGCTCCACTTGAACGCCCGGCCCACGACGTCGAGATACTGATCGGGACGATCGCGCACCATGCGGTTGCCTTCGAGCAGCCCCATCACCAGACCGTCGACCATCTTCGGCTGTTCCTGCGCAAAGCCCCGGTGCACGACGAGCACATCCCCCACGATCAGCAGGTTCCGATTCGTCGTCAGCACGTGAGCCTGCCCGTTGCTGCCCTCCACGACCTCCGAGACCTTCGGCTCCCAGGTCACGGCGCCCGCAAGCCGGTTCTTCCCGGACTTGATGTCTTCGAGGAAGAGATCCCCGGCGCCGAAGCCTTCCTCGGTGTACACGAGGTTCAGGCGCTCGGGGTGCGGCGTGGCGTCCAGGCTGGCGAGCGGGTTGATGGCAAGCCCTGCCTCCTGCGCCAGATACCGGATGAAGAAATCCACCTCGGTGAACTGCGCCGTCGCGACCGTCTTCCCCTTGAGCTGATTGATCCGCTTGATGTCGCTGCGCACGACCACGCCGTCGGCCCCGCGCGAAAAGCCGATTTGCGCGGGCACGACGACGTGGAACTGCTTGCCGTAGGCGGCCAGCACGTCCACCGTCGTCACCGACGCGGCGATCTTGCCTTCGTTCAGCTCCGACCAGTCCTCGTCCTCGCTGATCGTCAGCCGCACCTTGAAGCCGTGATTCTTGAAGAAGTACGAGTTCTCGGTCGGCTCGAGACCGCCGTTGGCGGCGATGAGGCCCGCGTAGCCGGCGTATTCGCTGATCTCGATCGGGACGATGTTGTCCTTCAGGACGAACGGCGCCGGCGGCGACAGGCGCGGGACCTCGACCTGGAGTTCCGCCACTTCCGGCGACTCGCCCGGCGACCGTGGCTCGGCGGGCGTCGCGGAATCGCCGCCCGTGCCGGTCCGCTGGATCATGTAGACGCCCAGCGTGACCAGCCCCGCGACGAGCAGGATCGAGATGAACTTTCCGAGTGCGGTGAACCGCGGATGGTCGCTCATTTGTCAGGGCCGATCTCCTTGGCGGCCTGGGGAACCTGCTCGCCGGCCGGCGTCGCCTGGATGCCCTGGCTTGCGAGGAACTCGGCGAGCGCGACCTGTTCGAGCGCCTTGCGTTCGTTCTCCTTTTCTTCGACGGCGTCGAGGTCGACCATGTCCCTTGCGACACGGGCCTTGCCCGCCGACTTTTCGTACCGCTTCTGCAGCACTTCCTCGACCGTCTTCATCGTGTCGCCGAGGTCGCCGACCTTGAACGCCACGCTCGTGAGCGCCGAGGCGGCTTCGGCCTGGGCTTCCTTGATCTTGACCTGCGAGAGCTGCTTCTCGAGGCGACGTACTTTCTCCTCGAACTCGCGTTGGGCCAGCTTGGCCTGGCGGAGGTTCGCGTCGTAGGCCTCTTCCGTCTCCTTCAGCTCCTGCGTGTCGACCGTCAGGTCGCTCTTGAGCTCCTGCAATTCGCGCGCGAGGACGCCGGCCAGTTCCATGTTGCCGGCACGGTGGTTGGCCAGGATGCGCCGCTCGAGCTCCAGCGCGCGGTCGGCCTTCCCCTTGACCTGGCCCTTGAGCCGTTCTGCGACGCCGGCCATTTTCGCCAGCGCCAGGGTGTACTGCGTCATCTTCTGGCGGAACTCCTGACGCGCCGCCTCCATGAGCGCCTCCGGGTTCGCCTCCTCGATGCCGCTGATGAAAAGCCCGAGAAAGCCCCGGAACAGCCGTCCGATGCGCGCAAACATGCGGGTTGCCTCCTCTTGTGTAGCCTATTGTAGGGCAAGGCGCAGCGTCGCCTGCCGCCGTCCGAGAGAGCGGCACGGGGCGGCGTCGCCCCCGCCGTTCGTCCTCCGCATCGCAGGTGGCATGCGGCCGACGGCGGCCGGCGAGTGGCGGCAGATTACACGAACCGTCTCAGCGCATCGATGCGCGTCTCCAGCTCTTCGGGCGTGAGCTCGCGGAACCGCTCGGGAAGGAACCGGACATCCGTGCACTCCTTGACGGCAACGAGGTCCATGTATTCGAGCTTCCTGGTGTGTGGGTTGGGCCGCACTTCCTTCAGCACGTCGGCCAGCACGTCCTTGATTGAGCGGCGCGGCTCCTCGCTCAATTCGTAGATTCGTAGTGCTCTGACGAGGACGCCCTCGAGCTCGTTCCCCCCGAGGGGCTGGATGTCGGTGAATGGTGGCAGGTCCCCGGCGGTCAGCGGAAACTTCAGCTTCCGGGCGATGGCGAGCAGGAGCGTCTCCCGTTCCTGGGGCGTTTCCGGCGGGAACAGCGGAATGTGCACGTCGAGCCGGCCCTGCCGCTTGAGGTCGACTTCGAGCAGGTCGGGCCGGGAGGTGGCGAAGACCCAGATGATCCGGCCGCGGTTGCGCGTGTCCGACATTTCCTTGGCGAGCATCGAGTAGACGCGTCCTGAGAGGCCGCTGTCGCCGTCACCCCCTTCGCGCTTGCCGGCCGCCTGATCCGCTTCGTCCACGAACACGACGACCTGTCCGAGCGCGCGGAGGATCGCGAAGATCTTCTCGAGATTGGACTCGGTGGCGCCGACCCATCGGTCGCGGAAGTTCTTGAAGACGACGCACGGGATGCCCAGCTCGCCGGCCCAGCACTGCACGAGGAACGTCTTGCCGGTGCCGATGCGGCCGGCGATCAGATACCCCATCGGCAGCGCGCGCAGCGCCCCCTTTTTCAGGAGGGCCATGTCCTCGCGGAGCCAGGCCTTGACCGCCTCATGGCCCGCGACATTGTCGAGCGTGAACGACGACTCGACGAAGTCCAGGAGACCCTGGCCTTCGCGTTCGATCAGATCCTTCTTGATCTCGCCGAGCCAGGCCGCGGTGATGCGCCTGTCGTTGCCGAGTGCCATCGCCATCGCCGTGCGCGCCCCGACGCGGCTGAGGCCGGTGAGTCGCGTCGCCAGCGTCTCCAGCGGCACGTCGCTCTTCGCCTGCAGATCGGGAAACTGGGTCGCGGCCAGCGTGTTGACGTACGCGGCCATCGCCGGTTCGTCCGGCAGCGGCAGGTGCAGGGAAGCCGCATGCGGGTTTTCGACGACGAGCTCGTTGAGGTCGTGGAGACCCTCGCTGAGCAGCACCGTGACGATGTTGGACTGGACGATGGCGGGGTCGTTGGCCCAGCCGAGGACCTTCACCGTGTTGGCGGCGAAGGGGCCGCCGAGATGCACGGCGTCGCCGCGCGGGACGACGAACTCGGCGAACTCGATGATGACGGCGATGCGGCGGGGTCTGTCCGCCGGCGCCCCCGGCAGCGCCTGCAGATTGAGCGTCCGCAGCAGATAACGATCGATCAGCTCCAGCGCAGCGCCCGGCTCGCGCATCAGCGTCGGAGAGTTCGCCTCACGGCCGAGCGCATTCTGCAGCCAGTCGCTCCAATCGGCCGCGCCCCTCGTGGCGCGCACGCCGCGGCTGCGGTCGTAACGCAGGACGACGTCGTAGCTGGCGAACATCACCTGCTCGAGGAACGAGGGTACCGAGAGCAACTTGCCGTCGGACGGCACGACGTCGAACACGTTCCCGTGGAGCAGGAACTGCGCGGCCGATCCGGACCGGAACAGATCCCGCATCTCGGCGGCCCAGCGGGGCAGGTCAGCGGACATGGAGGTGGCCTCTCGTCACGTGACAAGTAGCACGTCGCACGTCGCACGTGATGAAGTGCATCACCCACTCTCCCGCGCCCGCGCGTCCGGCGTCAGCGGCGGCGGCTCGGTCAGCAGATCCTCCATTGCGCCGAAGACCTGCTGCTGATCGCGGATCCACTGGCCGGTCGTGCCGAGTGTCGCCGTGATCTCGTCGATGCGATGCGAGAGCAGTTCCGGATCGGTCAGGAGCGCCGCCTGCTCGCGGATGAGCTCTACCTGCTGGGCGATGCGGTCGAGCTCCGCATCGATGAATACCAGCTTGCGCTCGCCATCCACGCGCTGCTGCAGCCGCTGATTGAGGATCTCGATCTGCCCGGCGAGGCTGCGCCGCAGCTCGTCGCCGGCCTCCAGGCTCTGCTGCTGGCGCTCGAGCGCCGCGATCCTCCGCCGCAGGTCGTCGCGCCCGGAACTGTCCAGGACGTGCCGGATCGTCTGTCGAGCCACCAGCAACCGCAAGTACATCCACGACAGTCGGCCGAGACTGTCTGCCTGGGCCTCCAGCCCGTGCGGTTCACCCGTGGCCGTCTGCACCTGGAGGTCGATGATCGATCGGCAGCGTTCGGACAGTCCCTCATAGAGGCGCCGATCCTCGGATGTGAGGCGCGCGAGGAGCTTCTGGATCCGTTGGTTCCACTCCTGGTTGGCATCCGACAGCCCGCCCGCTGCCACCACGCGCTGGAAGCGGGGATTGGTGGCCAGGACCATCAAGTACCCCAGTTCGAGCCCCGCGCCGAGCACCCAGAATCCGGGGTTGACGATCCCCAGCAGGCCGAACGCGCCCAGGCCGATCCAGTTGGGTGCGACGAACATCCCCAGCGGCCGGGCGTTGAACGCTGCCGCGACGTAATCGACGAACCCTGGTCTTGGTGCCATCGTCCAGTGTGCGGGTGCCTCATTCTGACATAACGCGAATCGGCGCCGGGGGGTTCAGGGTCGCCCGTCCGGTACGAACAGAGTCTTGAGATTGTGGGGCGGAACGACGGTCAGACGGGTCGCTAATTAATCCCTTCTGGGATTCCGAGGTCGGGGCAGGATAGCCGAGCCTCCAGGGTCCGGACTCAGCACGTGCCCTCGGCGAGCGCACACCTGACGAACGGGATTGACCTTCGTGATAGCTTGTGCCGCATGAAGCTGCGAGAAATCGCTCGGGTGGCGTTGTGGGCGAGTGCGCTTCCGCTGCTGGGGGCGGTTGCGGTGCAGCCGCAGCGGGATCCCCTTGCTGAACCGTTCAAGGGGGTGACGACGAACGGCGAAGTCGTGGCAGGGCTGTTCCCGATCCGGGCCACCGGGGTATCGACCGGACCGGTCCGCGAGGCCGCCCTGAGCTTCATCGCGGCACTCACGCCCGAACAGCGTGCGTCGACCACGTTCCCGGTTGACGACACCGAGTGGCGCAGGTGGAACAACGTACACCGCGCGACCCGCGCAGGCGTCAGCTTCAGGGAGATGTCCGAGGACCAGCGCGCGCGGGCCTTCGAGCTGTTGCGCGCGGGCCTCAGCGCGACCGGGCTCGAGAAATCCCGCAACATCATGCGGCTGAACGAGACGATCGCAGAGCTGACGAAGCGCTTCGACGAATACGGCGAGGGCCTCTACCACCTGACGATGATGGGCGGGCCGTCCGAGTCCCAGCCGTGGGGCTGGCAGCTCGAAGGACATCATCTGATCATCAATTACTTCGTGCTGCGGGATCAGGTCGTAATGACCCCGACCTTCATGGGCTCCGAACCGGTTCACGCGGAGTCAGGGAAATACGCAGGCACGAAGGTCCTGCAGGAGGAGCAGGACAAGGGGTTGGGGCTCATGCAGGCGCTGACGCCCGAGCAACGGGTGAAGACGATCCTGGACACGGAGAAAACGCGCAACAACGCGCTCGCGCAGGCATTTCGCGACAATCTGGTCCTCGACTACGCCGGCATCCGCGCGAGCGAGTTGACGGTCCCTCAGCAGCAACTGCTCCTCACGCTCATCGAGGAATACGTCGGCAACATGTCCCCGGGACACGCGCGCATCCGCATGGATGAAGTGCGGAAACAACTCGACGCCACGTACTTCGCATGGATCGGCGGTACCGATGCCGGTGCGGTCTTCTATTACCGTATTCACAGCCCCGTGATCCTCATCGAGTTCGACCATCAGAGCCCCGTCGCTCTTCCAGGTCCGCGTGTGCCCGGCCGCCAACACATCCACACCGTCGTCCGCACGCCCAACGGCAACGATTACGGGAAGGATCTCCTGCGGCAGCACTACGAGGCGCACAAGGACGACCCCGCGCACGGGCACACGCGATAGCCGTTCCCTGTAATGTTTCTCTCGCAGCGTCGTAGTATCGATTGGTCCCTGAGTCCCTAATCCCTGGTCCCGGGTCCCTATGTCCGTGTCCCTCGCGCGTAGGCTCTTTTGTCGTGGGTCCCTCATCGCAGGACCAGGGACGCAGGACCAGGGACGCAGGACCAGGGACGCAGGACCATGGACGCAGGACCAGGGACGCAGGACCATGGACGCAGGACCAGGGACCGGGACCCAGGGACTCAGGACCAGGGATACAGGGACCAGGGACCACCGTGTTTGGGAGGCAACGAGATGAGTCGTATTTGGACCTGGACGGCTGCCCTCGGGCTCGCGACGATTTCGGTGCTGGCGCAGGACGCCGGCCGCATGAGCGCGGACATCTTCAAGGGCCTGGCGTTCCGCAGCATCGGTCCGAGCTTGACCACCGGGCGCATTGCCGATGTGGCGGTGGACGCGAAGAATCCCAGCGTCTGGTACGTGGCCTCGGCCTCCGGAAACCTGTGGAAGACGGTGAACCGCGGCAACACGTGGACACCCATCTTCGACAGTTACGGCTCCTACTCCCTCGGCGTCGTCGTCGTCGACCCGCGCGATTCGAACGTCGTGTGGCTCGGCACCGGCGAGAACAAGAACCAGCGCAGCGTCGGCTTCGGCGACGGGGTCTACAAGTCAACCGACGCCGGTGCGACCTGGACCCGCACGGGGCTGGAGAACTCCGAGCACCTCGGCAAGATTGTGATCGATCCCCGGAGTTCCAACACGGTGTTCGTGGCTGCCATCGGTCCGCTCTGGGCGCCGGGCGGTGACCGCGGCGTCTACAGGACCACCGACGGCGGGCAGACGTGGAAAGCGGTGCTCACGATCGGTCCCGATACCGGCGTCCAGGACATCGTCCAGGATCCGAAGCGGCCCGACACGTTGTACGCCTCAGCGTATCAGCGCCGTCGCGCCGTTGGGCAGCTGATCGGCGGCGGCCCCGAGAGCGGCATCTACAAGACGACCGATGGCGGGACGAAGTGGACGAAGCTCTCGAAAGGGCTGCCCGAAGGGGACATGGGCAAAATCGGCCTGGAGATCGACCCGCGGGACACCAGCCGGATCTACGCCTTGATTGCGGGCCAGGCCGATCGCGGCGGCTTCTTTCGTTCGGATGATGGAGGCGCCTCGTGGCGCAAGATGGGCACGTACCAGGGGGGCGACCCGGGCTATTACCACGAGATCTTCGTCGATCCGCGGACGCCCGACACGATCTGGTCGCCGCAGACGCAGATGATGGTCAGCCGCGACGGCGGGGCGACGTTCGAGCGGGCGGGCTTCGAGGCGACGGGCATGCACGTCGATCATCACGAGATCGTGTTCGATCCGGCGGACTCGAAACACCTCATAGTCGGCAACGACGGCGGTCTGTACGAGAGCTGGGACGATGGGGAGACGTGGCGGCACTTCACGAACCTGCCACTGTCGCAGTTCTACCGTGTGGCGGTCGACAACGCCAGACCGTTCTACAACGTTTGTGGCGGAACCCAGGACAACGGCACCCATTGTGGTCCGTCGCGCACGATGAACAGCGCCGGCATTCGAACGAGTGACTGGTTCGTGACCGGCGGAGGTGACGGCTTTCAGCCGCGCATGGACCCCGAGGATCCGAACATCTTCTACGCGTCGTCACAGGAAGGGAATCTCATGCGGCTCGACCTCCGGGTCGGCCGAGGCCAGAGCATCAGGCCCCGAGCGCCGTCAGTGCCCACGCCGCCGGAACAGGGCGCCTCTGGCGCGGCGGCTGGTCGCGGGGGAGGGTCCGCGGGTGAACAGGGGGGACCTGGGGGGCAGGCCAGCCGCGGCCGGCAGAGTGGCGGACGCGGCGTCGGGCGGTGGCATTGGGATGCGCCGTACATCGTCAGCCCGCACGCGCCTCGCCGGCTGTACTACGGCGGGGAGCGATTGTGGCGCACCGACGATCGCGGCGACAGCTGGACGCCGGTCAGCACCGACCTGACTCGCAATCTCGACCCGCGGAAGGTGCCGATCATGGGGAAGATCTGGCCCGAGGACTCGGTGCAGTTCAACCGCGCGACGACACGGCTCAGCACGATTACGGCGCTCGACGAGTCTCCGCTGCTCGAAGGCTTGATCTACGTGGGGACCGACGACGGGTTGATTCAGATCACCGAGGACGGGGGAAAGAACTGGCGGAAGGTCGAGAGGTTCCCGACCGTCGCCGAGTACGCGTACGTCACCGACGTGTTCGCGTCGCCGCGGGAAGTCGACACCGTGTTTGCGACGTTCAACGACTGGCAGCGCGGCAATTTCAAGCCGTACGTGCTGAAGAGCACGGATCGCGGCCGCACCTGGACGTCGATCACCGGCAATCTGCCTGAGCGCTCGGGCGCCTGGAGCATCGTCCAGGATCACGTGAACGGAAGCCTGTTGTTCGCCGGTCTGGAGTTTGGCGTCTATTTCACGGTGGACGCCGGCCAGCAGTGGACGCAGTTGAAGGGCGGGCTGCCGACGAGCATGGCTCGAGACCTGCACATCCAGCGCCGCGAGAGCGATCTCGTCGTCGGGACGTTCGGGCGTGGTGCCTTCATCCTCGACGATTATTCGCCGTTGCGGGCCGTGACATCCGGGACGCTCACCTCGCCGGCGGCCCTGCTGCCGCTGCGACCTGCTTACCAGTACAACCAGCTGAACCAACAGCGGGCGGTGTGGGGCAATGCGACCACGCCGAATCCGCCATACGGCGCCGTGTTCACCTACTACGTGGGAGAGGCGCCCGTAGATGCGACCCTCGCCATCACGATTGCCGACGACGCCGGCCGGCAGGTACGGCGGTTCGAGGTACCGAAGGAGCCGGGGATTCAGAGGGCCGCGTGGAACCTGACCGCGGAGCCGCCGCGCGAGACCGAGGAGACACCGCAAGGGCGCGCCGGACAGGCCGGACGCGGCGGTGATCAGGCTGGACGCGGCGGCGGGCGCGGATCCGGCCGTGGCGGCACGCCGCAGGGGCCACCAGTTCCTCCTGGCCGCTATCGCGCCACGCTGGGCAGGCATGCAGGCGAAACGTTCACGCCGCTCGGCGATCCGCAAACGTTCATGGTGGTGGCGGTCTCGAAATAGGCGCTGGAAGCTGCCGGCTTCCAGCCCGGCTCCGACGTCAGATTCTCCGGTCACATTTTTCGTCCCTGCCTTCGCCGGGCGCGTGCGCAAACGGATCTGCCGACCCGCGCCAGCCTCGACCGTTCCTGACGCTGACCGGCCTTTGGCGTCGTCTGACGATCAATAGTCCTCCGGCCTTGTCACAGGCGGTTATACAATCGACGGGAATGCTCGATTCCGCCTTCCAGCTGCTCTTCAATCACCGTCCGGCGATTTTCCAGCAGGGCGAGCTGAGGCTTGCGCCCTCCACGGGGTCGTGGGTGGCGGCGGCCGTGGTGGTGGCGGCGATCGCGATCACCTTCCTGACCTATCGGGCAGCGCGGTCGAAGAGCGGCGCGACCCACCGGCTGATCCTGGCTGCGTTGCGCACCTCGTCGCTGCTGCTCGTGCTGTTCTGCCTGTTCCGGCCGGTGCTCGTGATGAAGGCGGCGGTGCCGCAGCAGAACTTTCTCGGCATCCTGATAGACGACTCGCGCAGCATGCAGATCGCCGACGTCAACGGCGCCGCCCGCGGAGTTTACGCGCGCGAGCGGTTCGGCGCTCCCGGCGCTGCGCTGCTCGAGACGCTCTCCGATCGATTCGTCCTGCGCACGTTTCGATTCTCGTCCTCGGCCACTCGGCTGGCGAAGCCGGACGACCTCACGTTCGCGGGCGCGCAGACGAAGCTCGGGACGGCGCTCGACGGCGCGCGGCAGGAGCTGGCGGGCCTGCCGCTCGCGGGCCTCGTCGTGGTGAGCGATGGAGCGGACACGACCGACGTGGAGCTGACCGACGCGCTCCTGGCGATGAAGGCCTCGAGCATTCCGGTGTTCACGGTGGGTGTCGGTCAGGAGACCCTCACGCGCGACATTCAGATCGATCGCGTATCGACGCCGCGGACGGCGCTCAAAGGCACCTCGCTGATGATCGATGTCGTTGTCACGCAGACCGGGTATGCCGGCGAGAGCGTGATGCTCGACGTGGAGGACGACGGGCGGATCGTGGGCTCGCAGGACGTGAAGCTGCCGATCGATGGCGAGCCCGCCGCCGTGCGCGTGCGCTTCACGGCGTCGGATGCAGGCGCGCGGCTGTTCAAGTTCAGGATCGCGCCGCGTGAAGGCGAGCTCGTCACCCAGAACAACCAGCGCGAGGCGCTCATCGACGTCCGCGACAGCACAGAGAGGATTCTGTATTTCGAAGGCGAGCTGCGACCCGAGATGAAGTTCCTGCGCCGCGCGGTGGACGAGGACTCGAACCTCAAGGTGGTTGCCCTCCAGCGGACGGCCGACAACAAATACTACAGGCTCGGCGTCGAGGGCGAAGACGAACTGATCGCGGGGTTCCCGAAAACGCGAGAGGAGCTGTTCGCCTACCGCGGCCTGATTCTCGGCAGCATCGAAGCGGGTGCGTTCACCGGAGATCAGCTGCGGATGATTGGCGAGTTCGTGGAGCGGCGCGGCGGCGGGTTGTTGATGCTCGGCGGCGAACGGTCGTTCGCCGAGGGCGGGTACGCCGGCACACCGGTGGCCGATGCGCTGCCCATCGCGCTCGAACGTCTGGCCAAGGCGCCCGAGAGCTTCCCGATTGCGCGGCTCCGCGTGCGCCCGACCCGCGCCGGTGAAGGGCATGCGCTCGCACAGATTGCGGCGACGGAAGCCGCATCCCTGCAGCGCTGGAGCGATCTGCCGGCGCTCATCAGCGTCAACCCGGTCCGCACGCTCAAGCCGGGCGCCACCGTCCTCCTCAACGGCACTGACGAGGGTCGTCGCACGCAGCCCGTGCTCGCGTATCAGCGATACGGTCGCGGCAAGGCGATCGCGTTCGCGGTGAAGGATTCGTGGTTGTGGCAGATGCACCACACGATGGCGCTCGAGGACATGACGCACGAGAACTTCTGGCGTCAGCTCCTGCGGTGGCTCGTCGACGGCGTTCCGGGCGCGGTGGAAGCGCATACCACGGCGGAGCGCGTGGAAGCGGGCGAAACGGTGACGATCCTCGCCGACGTCGTGGACAAGACGTACGTGGAGCTGAACGACGCGAAGGTGACCGCCACGGTGCAGACGCCGTCGGGGCAGACGCTCGAGGTCCCGATGCAGTGGACGGGCGAGCGCAACGGCCAGTATCGGGGCACCTACGCCGCCTTCGAGCAGGGACTCTACACGGCGAGCGTGGAGGCGGGGCGCGAGGACGGGCGCATCGGCGACGGTACGGTCAACATGCGCGCTGCGCCGGGAGACGCGGAGTACTTCGATCCCACCATGCACGCCGCGAGGCTCCGCCGGATCGCCGACGAAACTGGTGGCCGGTTCTACACGGCGGAAACGGTCACTGGTCTCCCTGAGGATTTGAAATACACGGGCCGGGGCGTCACCACGGTCGAAGAACGGGATCTCTGGGACATGCCGATCATGCTGCTGGCGCTCGTCGGGCTCATGTCCGGCGAGTGGGCGTATCGGCGACGCGTGGGAATGCCCTAGATGCGCCTGCTGATTGCTCTCGTCATGCTGCTGACCGCTCTGGCGGGTGCGCCGGCGTTTGCGCAGACGTCGCATCTCGCGGTGATCGTGGGCCTGGCGGGCGAACCGGAGCACGGCGAGGCGTTTCAGCGGTGGGCCACGACGCTGGTGGACGCGGCGGAGCGGCTCGGCGTCGAACGGCAGAACCTGATTTACCTCGCCGAGCAAGCCGACGCCGACCCGAAGCGGATTACCGGCCGGTCCACGAAAGAGGAGATAAAGAAGGCCTTCGACAGGATTGCGGCGTCAGCCGGCGCGAACGACGTCGTCTTCGTGGTGCTGATCGGTCACGGCACGTTCGATGGGAAGGTCGCGAAGTTCAATCTTCCCGGACCGGACATGACGCCGGCTGATTTCCTTCCCTTGCTCGGGACGCTCGAGACGCGCCATCTCGCGTTCATCAACACGGCGAGCGCAAGCGGGCCGTTCATGGAGGCGCTCGCCGGAGAGGGACGGACGATAGTGACGGCCACGCGATCGGGGTCCGAGCGATACGCCACGCTCTTCGGCGGGTACTTCGTCGATGCGCTGGCGGGGATGGATGCCGACGCGGACAAGAACAAGCGGATTTCCGTTTTGGAGGCCTTCAGCTGGGCGAAGCGGGAAGTGGCCAACGCGTACGAGCGCGAGGGCATCATGCGAACCGAGAACGCGTTGCTGAACGACAGCGGGGGGGAAGGATCGCCCGATCCGCAGCCGGACGGCAAGCAGGGGAAAACCGCGGCCGTCCTCTCGCTGGGGACCGTGGACGCCACAGACCCCCTGCCCGCCGACCCGCAACTGCGCGCCCTCCATCAGGAGCGCCGCGACCTCGAGCGGCGTGTGGAAGCGCTGAAGCTGATGAAGGGCGCGATGCCCGCCGATCGCTACGCCAGCGAGCTCGAGAAGCTGGTCACGGACCTGGCGCTCAAGACGCGGCAGATACGTGAATTGGAGAAGAAAGCGCCCGCCTCCGCTGGTCGCGGCGATCGGAGGCGACCAGCTAGGCCGAGGTTTCGTCCGTAGCGCGCATGGATGCGGGAAGCGCCGGAGGCGGAGGGCCGCGCGAGCATTACAGCGCCTCCGGCCCGCGCGAGCGGGGGTGGGCCCCGCGAGCATTAGAGCGCCTGCGGCCCGCGCGAGGGGCCGGAGGGAAGCCCGCGGAGCGGGTCCCCGAGCGCGCGCGAGCGGCGGTGGGCCCCGCGAGCATTAGAGCGCCTGCGGCCCGCGCGAGGGGCCGGAGGGAAGCCCGCGGAGCGGGCCCCCGAGCGCGCGCGAGCGGCGGTGGGCCCCGCGAGCATTAGAGCGCCTGC
>DASTBU010000050.1:0-10245 GCA_035711845.1 Vicinamibacterales bacterium | reverse complement strand
ACGTTGCTGCCCAGGCGCAGCATCGTCCGGGATCTTTGCGGATATGTCGAACCGTTCGCGCGTAATCCACTCCGGCGCGTCCACCACGCGAAACGCGGGGACGCCATACGCATTGACGATCACGTTCTCCAGAGGAACGTTGACGATGGCAACCGAACCGCGCGGCGGGACGCTCATCGAGGGTTCCCCGTCCGTGATGTTTGGTTTGACCGAGGCAACCTCGAAGGCGGGAGCAGGTTGCTGCGCCGTCAGGATGGGGGCGCAGATCACTGCAACGAGCACCACCGCTATTCGACTCATGCAACCTCCTCCGCGCGGATAACGGCCTTCCTACTGAGTCCGCCGGATCGCTGCGCGCTTCGTACGCGCATAGAGCCAGGCGATGACGGCAGCAAAGGTGAGCGGACCGATCGCCGCCGCGTAGGTTTCGAAACGGTCGCCAACCACGGCGAGCGGTGCGTCGCTTCCGGACGCCGCGACGATGCCGGCGAAGGCGACACCGAACAGGCTTTCGCCGACGATCAGACCGGTCGCCGCCAGCACGCCCATGCGGCTGGCGAATTCCCGATGATCGGCGCGCTCCGCCCAACCGTCGTAGAGCCGGCCGATGAATGCCCCGACCGGAACGAGCAGCGTCAACGCCATCGGGAGATAGATCCCCATGCCGACAGCAAGCGGTGGCAGCCGGTATCGACCCGTACGGGCCAGCCCCTCGTCGATGAGAATCACGACCACGCCGATCACCGCACCGTAGCCGATCAGATTCCACCCGATGTCGCCGCCCAGCACGCCGTTGGCGAGCGACGATATCAACGCCGCCTGCGGTGCCGCCAGGGCGTTCGGTCCCGCGCCGGGCGTGCCCTGGAAGCCGAAGGAGCTGCTCAGGATATCGAGCACCGGCCCGATCACCAGCGAGCCGAAGATCACGCCGATCACCAGCGCCACCTGCTGCTTCCACGGCGTCGCGCCGACGAGCTGCCCCGTCTTCAGATCCTGGAGGTTGTCGTTGGAGATCGTCGCGATCGAGAAGACGATCGCGGTGGTGAACAGCGCATACGCCGTGAGCGCCTGCGCGTTGGCCGGCTGTGTCCCGTAAAACAGCGCCAGCAGCACCGCCGCACCGAGCACGGCGAGAATGCCGACGCCCGAGACGGGACTGTTTGACGCGCCAATCAGGCCCGCCATATACCCACAGACGGCGGCGATGATCGCGCCGATGATCACCATATACACGAGCGTGGCGCCGATCACGACGGGTGCATCGGCGGCAATCGGGCCGCCGGTGGCAAACCACCAGAGCAGGGCGGCGATCGGGATCAGCGACGCCAGGATAGTGCCGCCGACGATGCCGATCGGCAGATCGCGCTCAGTGAGCGCCAGCACCTTACCGCCAGCGCGCGCCGTAGACGCGGCCATGGCAGAACGGATGCCGTCGATGATGGGGCCGATGATCTTCAGCAGGGTCCAGACCGCGGCGACACCTATCGTGCCCGCGCCAATGAAGCGAACCTGGTTGCGGAACACGTCGTTCACCGTGGACGCGACGTCCGGGCCGACTCCCTGGATCGAAGTCAGCACCGGGACAAGTGCCGCCCAGGAAATCAGCATGCCGATCAGCATCGCCATGCCGACCGTCATGCCGACCAGATGACCGACGCCGATCAGCGCCATCGACAGACTGGTCGAGGCGGCGCTCGCCGCACCACCGCCGAGGCGAAAGGCGATTGCCAGCTCGGAGGCGGCGAGCTTCATCGCCGCGAGTAACGCGAAGCCGGCAGAGGCAATCGAGCCGGCGACGATGGCGGCAAGGCCTTTGGCATTCTCGTCCACCCCGCCGAGCGAGCCGGACCCGACCTTGAGCACTTCCGCGGCCGCCACGCCTTCGGGATAGGGCAGGTCCGATCCCGTCACCAGCGCACGCCGGAGCGGCACCGAGAACATGACGCCCAGGGTGCCGCCGATCGCGCAGACGGCGACCGTGGTCCAGTACGGAAAGTCCTGCCACCAGCCGATCATGATCAGGCCGGGCAGCACGAAGATGATCGCCGCGAGCGTCCCCGCTGCCGAGGCAATGGTCTGGACGATGTTGTTTTCGAGGATGGTCGACCCGCGCACGAAGCGCAGGACGGCCATCGAGATCACCGCCGCCGGGATCGACGTGGCGAACGTGATGCCGACCTTCAGCCCCAGATAGACGTTGGCCGCGGTGAACAGCAGCGTGATAACGCCGCCCAGCAGGATTCCCCGCAGCGTGAGTTCGCGCAGTGATCGGTCGTCCCGGACTGTCGACACGGTCCGCAGCATAGCCGAAAGGGTCCAGTTTGCAGATCGCGAACGACCCGCTACTCCCACCCGCCGTTGCGCTTGTCCACCGGCAGGATCCGCATGAACGCTTCCACGGCGTGGATCTGGCCGTCGAAGACCTTGAACGTCTCCCACACCGTCAGCTGGTCGCCGCCCTCTTTCTGGACACCCCAGGCCATGCGCAGCCAGACGATCCCCATGCGCTCGTCCACGGCAATGACGCGCGTCTGCGGATCACCGAGACGCTCGAAGATCGCCAGCGACTGGGTCGAGATGTTCTGGCAGCCGGGAGCAAACTTGCAGTCCGGGCCGGCCATCACCTGGCCGTTCTCGAAGCGATACGCGTTGGGCGCGAACGGTGCGTTCACGGCGGCAAAGGTCTTCGCCGCACTCAGTCCTTCCGGGTATTTCAGCGCCGCCTTGATCGCCTCGTCGCGGGTGGCGAGTTGTTCGGGACGGGGCGCGTAGTTCGTCATCTCGCTGGGCGCGCTCAGGCCGTCGATGTTGAAGATGAGACCTTCCTTGCTGTTGCGCGTGGCCACCAGCTCGATTTCCGTGAGCCTGTCGGCGGCCACCTTCAGGCGCACGACCAGCATCACGGGCGCTCCGCTCTCCTCCACCACCACGTGGGCGCCGGCGACGCCGGCGCGCTCGTCGATGATGTCCTGGCGGAAGCCGCGCAGGCGGGTCACCGTCTTCACGAGGCCGACGCTCGCCAGCGGCTTCTCGACTGCATCCTCGGTCACGCGCAGCGTGGCGGCGACAGGCAGGCCGCTGATGTCGTGCTTCACCAGCGCGTAAAGCAGCTGCGTCACCTTGCCGCGCAGGCATTCGCGGTCACAGCTGGCCGCGGGTCGCTGCGCAGCAGCAGCCGCGGCTCCCCAGGTAGAGCAGACCGGCCCAAGTCCGATGATCAGCGCCAGGAAGGCGAATCGATATGGCTGCATGGCCGTCAGTATAGGTGGATAGTCCGCACGTGCGGCTCCTTGGTTATCACGAAAGTACGGCGATTCGTATCTGGCGGGCGGGAGCGGCGCGGTATGACCATCAGACGCTCACACGAGTCGCAGAGGAAGTGGAGTCACGATGGATCAACCAGAGACGTCCGAGCGGATGTTCCTACGTTCAAGACGGCGGCAGGTCCACATCTGGCTGTCCGAGCGCGAGTATCTGCGGGTTCAGCGACTCGCTGAGTCTCACGACGAAACGATCTCAGGAGTGCTGAGACGATTACTGAAGGAGGCCGGTCGTCCACCGGCGGTGACCTCCAACGGTCCGCACGACGGATGACGGGTACCCTCCTTTCGACGGATCGTCCAAGGGTTCGTCACCGCCTTGACTCGGCGACTAAGATCGGCGTCATCGCTGGGGCGGCGTATGGAACTCCGCCCGCCGACGGTCCTGTCGTGCCAGAGGGAGCGCGGTTATGAAGAGAGTGGTTGTGGTCGCGTGCGTTGCCGTGATGTTCGGGCTGGCGTCCCAGCCGGCGGCCCAATCTTCAGCCGGAGCGGCGTTCGAGGTGGCATCGGTCAAGCCGAGCAACCCCACCGCGACCGGCCCGTTCGGCGGGCCGCCCGTGCCGATCATCCTGCCCCTGACTGGGGGCCGGTTCACCGCGTCGAACATCACTCTGAGGGACCTCGTCGGCCACGCATACGAAACATTCTTTGCTTTACAGATCGACGGCGGCCCGGACTGGCAAACCTCGCGCCGCTTTGACATTCAGGCCAGGGCGGCGGACCCCATCGACAGCCTGGACGCCATGCGTCCGATGCTCAGGGCGCTGCTCGCCGACCGCTTCGCGCTGAAGGTCCACACCGAAACGCGCGACATGCCGATCTACGCCCTCATCGTCGCGCGCAGCGACAGCCGGCTCAGCGCGAAAGTCACCCCATCGACGGCCGACTGCTCAAAGGCGAAGCAGGAGCTGGCAGAGAGCAGCCGTCGGGAGGGTCCCGAGACAGTGGCGGACCGGCTGCGGGCCGGCCAGGGACTGCCGTGCGCGATCATGCCGGTGCCGGGGCGCGCGGCCGGCAGCATGACGATGCGGGCCAACGCCGTGTCGATGGCGGACCTCGCCGGATTCCTCACGCCCTATACCGGCCGTCTGGTCCGGGACCGGACGGGTCTGAGCGGCCGCTACGACTGGGAGTTGACGTTCGCGATCAAGGCCCGGACCGCACAGCAGCCGGACAACGAACGATCGCTTGCGGCGCCGCCGCCGTCGGACAACCCGTCGCTGATGGCCGCGCTCGAAGAGCAGCTGGGTCTGAAGCTCGAGTCCGCTCGTGGCCCAGTCGAGATTCTCGTCATCGACAACGCCGCGCTGCCCAAGGCGGACTAAGCAGTCTGGCGTCGCGCGTTCCCCTACGCCGCTCCATCAGCGGTCAGCCGTGGGCGCATAGACAGCGGCATTTCTGAGTACCGCTCCGGTACCTCACAAGTACCCACACGCTTGATCACGCAGTACCGGCTGGCTACGCTCGCGATCCGATGGCTCCGCGAGGTTCTCTAACCGAGTTGCCCGAATACGTGAGGAGACGGTCATGAATACAGTGCGCAAGCTGCTTGCATTTGGCGCGCTCGCAGCCGGAACGTTCGCCTTCCCGACGAACACTCGAGCCGAGGATTGCTATCTCCATTGTGCCAGCTGGGCGTGCGACGTCTGTAAGAGTTGCAACAATCAGTGCTGGTCCGACAGCTATTGGGCCTGCGTTGAGAAATGGTGCTCCTAATCAACTGACGGTGAACGCGACGACGGTGGCCCCGGCGATCACGGTCGGTGGGGCCTCCCTCATCTGCCACTGAGCGATGGGCGCGGATCAATCCGTATAACCGGCGCCGCCGGCGTGGTGCACGGCCTCAGCGGCTGACTCCGAGCCGTCGACTCAGCCTCCAGAACCACACCACGGTCGCAATACTGATCACGCTCCACAGCACCTTGCTGCCCAATCCGACCGGCGCGATGGGGTTGTAGAGCACGATCAGACCGACCAGCACCCACTTTTCCGCGTCACGCACCCGGGGCCGTGTCAGGAAGTACGCGCTGACGATGCAGAGGAACAGCCGCAGCAGCACGTAGTACTCGTACGGCAGCGGCAGCAGGCCGATCGCGACGGCGACAGCAGCGATCGTGATCAGGCCCGGCGGATCGCGATTCCATCGAAGCATCCTGCGGGAAAGAGAGATCGGCACTGCTGGCGGGAAGGTACCACATGCAAGCCGGGTGAGCGTTGCGCCATTCGAGGATGGCGCTACAATCCGCCGAACTGATCACCCCAGATGAGCAGTCGCCCCCTTCGTCTTCTCGTCCTCGTGTCGGCGTTGGTATCAGGTTGCAGTGACGGATCGCCGGCTGGCCCTGCGGGTGGTTCGACCGTGCGCGTGATCCTGTCGGTGCCGAGTTTCGGCATGACGATCTCGCTCAGTGTCGGCGGCCAGACGATTTCCACTGCGGGCACGCACGAGATTCGGCTGTCGGCCGGCACGCACACGATCACCGGTTCGTTCAATCCAACAGGGCCAGTGACGATTCCTCAGTTGCCTATCACCTTCATCGGCCATCCATCGGGCGGCGGCGGAGTTCGGTCCGGGTCGCTTCGCAGCTTGACGGGCCCGGTATTACAAACCGGCCCGTGCAGCATCAGCTACTCCACTACAGAGCCGCAGAGCTTTTCGATCCAGTTCGATGTAACGACGGATGCGAACAGCTCCTGTCCGGCGCCGTTCTGAACCAGGCGCGTGGCAATTGAAGTCCGCGTTCGTGCGAACCGCACGGCGCAGGAAACGGTACCTGCCTTGCTCCCGCCTGAGCATGGATAACCAGATGCCGCCTAGAGACGAGGACCCGTCGGAAATGACTGATTTCGAGAAAAACACTACGTTCGAGGAACTCGAGCGGCTCGAGCAGGACTCCAAGCCTCCTGACCTGAATCGAATCAGTCAGGAGCGTAAAAAGGAGAGACCGGAAGGGCCTCGAAGGTCGGAATAGGCCAGTCGCAGCCTCGTTGGTGTCCAATGGGGAACGGAGGCACTTCCAATGACCACGACCCGCACGGCCGTGTTGTCGCTGTTGCTCACGGTTCTGGTCGTGCCCGTCTCGGCAGCCGATGTGACCGGCAACTGGAAACTGAACATCAACCTGAACGGCGTGCCTGAACTGCTTTGCACCGTCACCCAGACGGACCAGCGGCTCGAAGGAACGTGCAAGGCTGGTGACGAGGCTGGCGTCAATCTGAACGACGGAAGAGTCACCGGCGATCAAGTGAGTTGGTCGTGGAAGGTTACGACGCCTGATGCCAATACGTGGACCTACCTATTCACCGGGACACTGGACGCAAATGGCAACACCATCAAGGGTCTCGCCAGGTTCTTCGTCGGCCCCGGCTCCAAACAGAATGAAGTGAGCTTCACGGCGACGAAGCAGTAACAGGTAAAAGCTCCGCGGCTATACGACCCCGCTCGAACTCCGCGAGCGCCGCCAAAATGTGCAGTTGGAGCTTGCCCGCTGGCGTGGTGCAGTCGATCCCTTCACCCAGCGAGACGAACGCGATCCCGAGTCCCTGGAGTTCATCGAGCAGCGTCACGAGGTGGCGAAGGTTTCGCCCGAGTCGGTCCAGACGCCATCACACGACGACATCTACCCGTCGCCGCTTGGCATCCTTCACCAGCGCATCGAGGCCAGGCCGGCGTTCCTTCGCGCCGCTCACCCCTTCATCGACGTATTCGCTCGTAATCGTCCATCCGCGTGCGTCCGCGTATCGGCGCAGCTCCAGAAGTTGGTTCTCGCAGGTCTGATCCGTCGTGCTCACTCGTGCATAAATCGCCGCTTTTATCATTCCTCCGCGACGGTGCAGGCAAATAGCGCACCACGCACTCGGGCAGTGTGGTCGCGTGCTTGAACGTCCATGCGAGTTGGAACCTTCGGACGGCCGAAGATTAGTCTCCGCGATCCAGATTTACTAAACGCGGCGCACAACGATCAGCGAGGTGAATCGAGCGATCACTCCGAGATTTGCGTTTGGGGTTAACGTGCGGCCCATGCTTCGGGTCATGGGGGTGTGGGTGGACCAGTCGGGGTGCTGGATCGAGGTGTGATTCTGATCGTGCCCTCAACCTTCGGCCCGGCTTCGGGTGAGAACGTAGGACCGTAATCGGCCTTGCGGATGTTTTCTTCTCTGAAGTGGGAAGGCGATCTCCATGTCAGTCCGGCGTTGGTCGCTGGACGGATTCGATGACGAGCACGTCAACAGGTCTTCGTGTCGCGTTCAACTTGAGGCCGAGTTGTTCCTCAATCGCGGTGAATAGCGCGGGACGCGGATCATTCGCATCTGCGCTGACTGTCGCTGGCCTCCACGTGAGTTCGACATCAAACACGCCAGCGATGTTCGATTCGTCTCGGACGACCGCCTGCACCAAAGTGCTGAGCATTCCCTCAGCCAGTTGACTGATGGTCACGCCCCGAATCGCTGCCTTCCCTCCGTTCGGAAAGGCACTCCCACCGCGCTCGCATTCCACGGGGCCAGTTCCACAATCGGGTCGAGGACGAAGCCCCGGCCCAACGGAACCGTCTGGTCGCAGACGAGTGACGACATACACCTGCTGTTCACGTGGCTCACGGCGTGCCTTCAGTTGGAACCGTTCAACGAGCAAGGTTTGCACCATTTGCCGACGCTCGTCGTTGCTGATCGGACGCGAGGCTTTCGCGTTGATGTCGAAACGTTCATCAAACGCCCATGCGGGCAAGCCGGACATACGCTTGTCGTCCACGTTGTAGGCATACCGCACGATGCTTTCCAACGGACGATTGATCATCGTGATGCCCTCAGGCGGTGTTGGACCAAACGGGATGCTGAGGTCACTGCCCGTATTCGGTTTGACGGAGACAACCTCGAAGCGCGGGGCACCTGACTGAGCGGCTAGAGGCAGAGCGGCGGTGACAACGAGACCACCGAGTAGCAGCGAGAGCCGTGTCATGGCCATCCTCCGACGCCGGATTGTAGCGCCGTGCAGGTCAGATCGCGGCACAACGCGCCTTGCGACTCAGGCATAGCCTTTCGCGACGACACGAAGACGCAGGACTTCACCGCCGCAATTGCGCAAGCACCGACAGCCCTTGATGCGTCCGTTGCACATCCTCAGTGAGCAGGTGCAAATACTTCGTCGTCGTGGATACGTCGCTGTGCCCGAGGATTGTGAGGATCAGGGCGTGGACGCGCGAGTGCTCGAACGTCTTCGGCCGATAGCCGAGCACGATTCGCAGCGCCGCTTCACCATGGGTGCGGATGATCCGCTTCTCCAGTCGCTGCGGCCTGAGCTTCACCAGCGTAGGAGCTTCCCCTTGCTCATGGAGCCATCGGCACAATGCGTTCATCGCGCGGAGCCATGTGTTGCGCGAGTGGGCTCTCGCGGCGTTCACGAAGATGAGCGACGGACACCTCGCCGTAACTATTCGTAGTTCTCGTCGTGAATCTCGTCGAGCACGTCGGAGGCGTCTTCGAGCGTCGTCTTCAGCTCATCCAGCTTCTCGGACGCATCAACGTCTGGCTCGGCCTGGAGTTCTTCCACAACCGTTGCGGCATCGTCAATGTCAGTCGCGAGTTCATTCAGTTTGCGTGATGACATCAAGAGGTCCTCCGACGATAGCTGCGACCATGCCGGGTATCCGAGGTGATCACGTTTGTCGACGCGCGAGGCGGCTGTCGATTGATCCGCTTTCTGTAACGCTGAGCTCTCGCCGATGCCGTTCCTGCTCAATCAGCTGGGCCATAGTCTCCCTGACCCGCGCGAGACCACGCGGGCGCTCCAACCTAACACCTCGATGGCTTGACAACTATGCGCATTATGCGCGGCCTGAGCGAAATTACGTTCCTCTGTGGGTGTGACAGCCGTGGTCACTCATCGTTCTGCGCGAACTGACGGAACTGGTTCGCCGGATGAACGGCTCACCGAGGCAGGCCAACGCCGCTACAATCCGCCCCGGGAGGTTTGCATGGGTCGCATTGCGCTAACGGTCGGAGCTGGTTGCCTCGTTACCGTTACGCTCGCAGGGCAGCAGGCTGCTCCTGCTTTCGAGGTGGCGTCCGTGAAGCGCAACGTCTCCAACGCCCCTGGATCATCAGGCGGCGTTTCGCCTGGGGCGCTCGTCACCATCGTCAACATGCCCGTGCGGAACCTCCTCCGCAACCTCCTCGAACTCCAAGATGCCCAACTGATCGGTGGACCAGACTGGCTCGCGTCCGAGAGGTATGACATTACGGCCAAGGGCAATGAAGGCATGCGGCCCCAGCAAGTCATCGAGGCCGTGCTGAAGGATCGCTTCAAGTTGATGTATCACAAGGAAACTCGGGTGTTACCTGTCTACGCTATGGTCAGAGAAAACCGCAACACGTTGGGTCCGAACCTGCGAGCGACGGTCGTGGACTGCGCTGATCGAACCGCCGCAGCGCGAGCTGGGCGTCCTGAGTGCGGCTTCAACAGGTCGCCGGTATCCCTCCGCGTAACGGGGATGGACCTTGCGAGCGTGGCGGCAGCACTCTCGCAGATCGCTGGAAGGATTGTTGTCGATAAAACCGAACTGCCCGGCCAATACGATCTCGAACTGAAATGGGCGGACTTTTCGACCGGCAGCACGGACCCGTTGGCTGATGGTGGTTCAGTGTTCACGGCCGTGCAGGAGCAGCTTGGCTTACGACTGCAGGCCGACCGAGCGCCAGTCGAAGTGACCGTGATCGATTCAGTGGAGCGGCCGACGCCTGATTGATCGGCCAGGCGGATCGTTCGCCGGATGAATGGCTCACAGCAGGTCACGCTGCCAGGGTCGCCCCCTTTCGCTCCTAACCGTTGACGCACGCTGCGCGTCCAACCGTCATGCTGTTGTCAACCACTCGCACTGTCGCGCTGGTCGTCCTAATCGGCATGACGCTCGCGGCCCAACAGCGC
>DASTBU010000049.1:0-4491 GCA_035711845.1 Vicinamibacterales bacterium | reverse complement strand
AAACCTGAATCGATCCGCGAGCAGAGATTGCATCATCAGCCGAAGATCCGCCACAGGCACATTTTCCGTTGCCTTCGCCTGGGCGCGCCGCTCGGAAAGTGATCCATTCGCCGCTCGGAAAGTGATCCACCTGGGGGCCTGATGGCGGGTTGCCCGAAGCGTAGGGCTTCGGGTCCGCTGGGAGGGTGCTCAAGGTGGATCAGGTTCACGTCATTCGTCACAAAGTCTTGGTGGAAGGCCGCTCGGCGCGGCAGGTCGCGAAGGAGTTGGGGATCTCCCGACGGACCGTCCGAAAATACCTCACCGAAGCCGTTCCCATTCGCTCAGAGACGCAGCCGCGGCCCCGGCCGGTGTGGGATGCGGTCCGCGCGCGTGTCGAGCAGTTGCTCGGGGAGTCGGTGCAATGGACCGGGGGTAAGCAGCAGCTGACCGCGACCCGGCTCCACGAGCTGCTGGTGGCCGAGGGCCAGCGGGTCGGCGTCACGCTGGTGAAAGATGCCGTGGCCGAGTGGAAGCGGCAGCGGCGGGAGGTCTTCGTCCCGCTGACGTATCGGCCGGGCGATCTCGCCGAGGTCGACTTCTTCGAGGTGCTCGTCGATCTCGACGGCACCCGCCGCAAGGCCTGGCTTTTTCTGATGCGGCTGATGTACTCGGGCCGCGACTTCGCGTGGATCTACGAGCGCCAGGACCAGGTCAGCTTCCTTGACGCGCACGTGCGCGCCTTCGCGCACCTCGGTGGGGTGCCGGCGCGGCTCGCCTACGACAATCTCAAGGCCGCGGTGGTCCGCATTCTGGTGGGTGGGGAGCGGGCGCTGACCGCCCGCTTCGCGGCGCTCGCCTCGCACTATCTCTTCGAGCCGTGCTTCTGTCGGCCCGGGGAGGGTCATGACAAAGGCGGCGTGGAAGCGCGTGGCAAAGCGCTGCGACAGCAGGCGCTCGTGCCGATTCCGACGGGGTCGAGCCTGGAGGCGATCAATGCGGCGTTGCTGGCCCGGCTCGATGCGCGACTCGACACCAAGCGCGATGTCGCGGGCCAGACGATGGGCGCCCGCTTCCTCGAGGAGCAGCGCCGCTTTCGGCCCGCGCCGATCCCGTTTGAGGCAGAGGCGACGACGTTTGCGACCGTCACGCCACGCGCAATGGTCCGCCTGGACGGCGCCGTGTACTCGGTGCCGAGTCGGTGGGCCGGGCTCGATCTCATCGTGCGGGTCGGGGCGACGACGGTCACCATCGTCGGCAAGGACGGGAGGCGTATTCGGCATCCACGCAAACGCTTCGGGCAGCGGGCGATCGATTACCGACACTATCTGCCGGAGCTGGCGCGGAAGCCGCAAGCCGTCCGGCAGGTGTTGCCGGATCTCCTGCACGATCTCGGCGCACCCTTTCCCGCCGTGTGGGACCAGCTGCACGCGGCGCACGGCCCGCGCGACGCCGCCCGCCTCTTCGCCAAAATCCTCGGCGAGCTCGAAACGCGCGGGCCCGCCGACGTCGTCCCGACCCTCGAGGCCGCGCTCGCGACCGGCACGCCACTCGTGGTCGCACGTCCGCCAGCACGGGTCGCGGCGGCCCCCATCGACGTCCCAGCGTCATTGCGCAATCTCGACGTACCCAGTGGTAGTGCCGCGGATTACGACGCCTGGCTCACCGAGGTGGAGGCATGACGACGGCGGTGGTCACTCGGGACCTGATCATCGCCCAGACCCGCGCACTGAAGCTGCCCGGCATGGCGCGCACCTTTGACAGCCTTGCACGCCAGGCCCGCGATGCCCACTGGCCGCACGAAGACTACTTGCACGAGGTCCTCAGCGCGGAGCAGGCGTCCCGGCACGAATCCGTCATTCGGCAGCGGTTGCGCGACGCGCGCTTTCCCGAGGTGAAGACGCTCGACGCGTTTGATTTCACCGCGGCCGAGGGCGTGAGCGCCACGCAGATCCACACGCTGGCTCGCGGCCAGTGGGTGACCGCACCCGAGAATCTGATCTTGGCCGGTCCCATCGGTACGGGCAAGACACACCTGGCCATCGCCCTCGGCGTCGAAGCCACCAAGCAGAAACGGCGCGTGCTCTTCACACGCGCGGCCGATCTGGTGCGCCAGCTCCTCGAAGCCCGCGACACCCGCGAGCTCACGCGCCTGCAGCAGCGGCTCCTCCGCGTCGACGTGCTCATCATCGATGAGCTCGGCTTCGTGCCCTTCGATCGCGCCGGCGGCGAGCTGCTTTTCAATCTGATCACCGACCGCTACGAGCGCCGCGCCACCGTCGTCACCACGAATCTCGCCTTCGCCGAGTGGGTCACCGTGTTTGCCGGCGACGAGAAGCTCACCACCGCGCTGCTCGATCGTCTCGCGCATCACGCCACCGTCATCACCACGAAAGGCAAGAGCTACCGCATGCGCAAACGCCGTGGGCGATCGGAGGACGCATGATCCGTCGCCGCATCAGGCCAGCTCTCGACGCGTGCAGCCGCGCAGTCTTCTGTGGGCGCTCGCCGGCCCAGGCCGGCTCACGCTGCCTGGAAGAACACAGATCAGGGGGTCACTTTTACTGTCGTTAGGGTCGAACCGCGTAGAATGAACCGCCCTCGGAGTGGCCTACTTTCCGAGCGGCGTACCGGATCACTTTCCGAGCGGCCTACCCACGCGTCGCGGGTAATCCGCACAGCGGGCCAGAGCGACCCCCTCCATCGGACGTGTTCGCGGCCTCCGGGGTGGTCCCGGGGCGGGGGTCGCTCTGGCGCGCGACACGCTCGAACAGCCGAAGATCGCACGCAACAATTGCGCGCAGATCCGTTCACATCTTGGTGCGATTTCGGAGAGGATGGCGACCATCAATTGCCTCCGAAACCGGCGACGCATTGGAGACTGGTTGTGTGGCCCAGGCCCCACGCCTGCACAACCTGGGGTTTTCCATTCAATGCAACAGAACTTCGACGGACAGGGAGTACCTGTTCCCCGTGAGTGGTCTGATCAGATCGAGTGGCTCTGATTGAGATGATCCTGTGGGAGTAGCATTTCACTATGAGTAAGGCCTCTGACCGGCGCGCAATGTGGCCGCCGGAGGGTCCCTGTTACCTCTGTGGAGCCGAGGGTCCTCGCTGTCGAAGCCACATCGTTCCTAAGTTCGTTGGTGATTGGCTGCGAGCTACCAACGTCACCGGGCGGCTTCGTGACACCGAAGCGCCAAATCGTCTCGTCGAAGACGTTCCTTGGCGGTATATGTTGTGCTCGCAATGCGAGCAACGCGTCGGACAATTCGAGGCCGAGGTGTGCGAGCGCATTTTTCTGCCGCTGCATGAACGCGAAGAAGTGCGATTTCGTTACGGCCTGGCTTTCGTGCAATTTGCGGTGTCGGTGTTGTGGCGTGCGCTCGTGTTGCTGCGCGTCGAAGGGCGCCTTGGGGGACTTGGCGAATTGCGCGAGATCGTCTCTGCCGAAAGAGTGTGGCGCCAATTCCTGCTAGGTCAGATCAAGTCCCCCGCACCACATGACCTTCACGCATTCCATATGGACGCACCGCCGCCAGACCCCGGGTTACGAGACTTGCCTCCGAATCTTGGCCGCTACATGCTCCGGTCCGTCGGGTTCGTTACCCTGCAGCGGGACGACTTCGGCTACCTTTTCGTGAAAATGGCGCGCATCAACATCTTCGGCACTGTAGTCGCTGGCAGTCAAAGGAAGCTCTGGCGGAATAGCAAACTGCACGCTTCCGGTGGCTGGTGGGGCGGGGGGGAGGTCGTCACACCCAAATGGGTTCCTTCGGTCTTCATGGATGGCGCAGAGCTCGGTGAGGCCACATTCGACGGTCTGTCTCCTCAACAGAAGCGTCGGACAAATGAGCGGTTGATGGAGGCAGCTCGGGCAGACGCCGCGACGTTCAGAGAGGCTGATTCCACCAGGGCTCTCAGGACCGACTTGAATCGTGTCGGCGAACGAGCCTTTCAGAAACCGTTCGATTGATCAACGAACGTGGGTTGGATGTGACCTTGCCCCTACGGCGCAGCAACGACGGTCACAGCGGGACGGATTCTTGCTCGAATTTCCTCATAGACCTCGATATTGGAGTTGACTCCAACTTCGAGTGAAACGGCGATTGCGTATGGCACGGCGACGTCCAGCTTTCCAGCGTCGTCCTTGCAGTTCACACTGATCTGCAGCGTTGCACCATCGACAAAGGGAACCGCGTGTTGTCCCTGCCAGATCCTGTGTTCCACTGTTCCGCGACGGGCGGTTTTCTCATCAAGGCCGTGCAGCGTGGGTGTGAGGCCTGGGCCGACTTTGTTCAGCCACAGCTGAGCACGGCGGTAGTTCTGGTGACGATAATTGGCGGGCGTCAGCCAAGCGAGAGTAGCAGTCAGTCGCCGCAATTCAGGACTGGCCGCAAGCGATGGCGGCAAAGGAAGCCGGTAGGTTTGCGCCTGCTCGCGCGTGATATTCCCCCAACCGAGTACTGTTGCTCTTCGCTCAGACGATGCAGTGGCACGCGCGACGTCGAC
>DASTBU010000048.1:0-28265 GCA_035711845.1 Vicinamibacterales bacterium | reverse complement strand
CTCCGTCGTCGCGGCCCGGAAACCGCCGCTGAATTCCAGGGGTGGCACTTCACTTTCCGCTGATACGGTCCACTAGCGAGGCTGCGCCTCCAACCCTAGAGGCTCCGCCTCGCCTGGGGCATTCCTGACAATGCCGCGCTGACCCGACTTCGCGTTTTGCCCTTGGGGGGCACCGGCCGGGCACGTCTTGTGCAGATTCGTTCTGGACAGCGATGTGTCGCCGCAGCGGCGCGCAGGCGCTGCGCACACGAAAGGAAGAGACAATGACCGAAGGCGTGATGAACCTGTCGGCGCCGAGGGGTGAGAAGAACGTCTGGGACCAGAGGCCGTGGCAGCTGAACGCCTGCGACTCCGAGCGATGGCTCACGGCTGCAATGGGTTCTGGCCTGACCGTTCTCGGTACGCGTCGAGGCGGATTCTCCGGCGGGATGATCGCGATGCTGGGATGCGCGCTGGCGATCCGCGCAGCGATGGGACGCCACGACGTCGGCGTCGCCCGGCAATGGCTGGACGAGCGGCTCGAGGGCCGCGGCCGGCGCCGCGACGTCGTTCAGGACGCATCCGAGGAATCGTTTCCCGCGAGCGATGCGCCCGCGTGGGCGGGAGCAGACTGACGGCGTCTGGATTGGAGCAGCAGCGATGAACATGGAACTCGAATTCCCCGGCGACCGGCTGGAGGCGGAAGTCCGCAGCCGACGGAACATCAGCGACATGGAACGATGGGCCTCGATTGCGGCCGGCGCCGCGCTGGCCATCTACGGGTTGTCCCGCCGCCGGAAATCCGGCTGGATCCTCGCGTTCCTCGGAGGATGGCTGGTGCAGCGGGGCGCCAGCGCCCACTGTTACACCTACGATCTCCTCGGCGTCTCCACGGCGCAATCGGGCAACGACACGCGCGGAGCGCTCGGTGGCCGCGCGGGGACCATCGTCGAGGAGAGCGTCACGATCAACCGGCCTGCCGGGGAGCTGTATCGCTTCTGGCGGAACCTGGAGAACCTTCCGCGCTTCATGACGCATCTCGAGTCGGTGGAGCGGATCACCGACACGCTGTCGCGATGGCGCGCCAGGGGGCCGGCCGGCACGCACGTCGAGTGGAACGCCGAGATCATCAACGAGATCCCGAACGAGGTGATTGGCTGGAAGTCCATCGAAGGATCCGACGTTGTCAGCGCCGGCTCGGTGAACTTCGAGGACACCGGGCTCGGCCAGGGCACGCGCGTGCGCGTGCGGCTGCAGTACAGCCCGCCCGGCGGCAAGATAGGTGCGGCGCTGGCGCGCCTGATGGGCCGCGACGCCGCGACCGAGATCCGCGCAGATCTGCACCGCTTCAAGCACCTCGTCGAGTCCGGGGAGACTGCGGCTAGCAATTAGTCCCTGGGTCCCTGAGTCCCTGGTCCTGAGTCCCTGGGCCCTGGGTCCCTGAGTCCTGGGTCCCTGGTCCGAGTCCCTGGTCCTGGGTCCCTGGTCGGAGTCCCTGATCCTGAGTCCCTGGTCCGAGTTCCTGGTCCGAGGGACCACGGACTGAGGGACCTGCAACGATGGACCACGGACCGAGGACCACGGAACGAGGACCGCATGGCCGGGGACACGGACCCGAGGGACCACGGACCGAGAGACCAAGGACCGAGGGACTAAGGACCGAGGACCTGGACCGAGGACCAAGGACCAAGGGACCTGGACCGAGGACCAAGGACCAAGGGACCTGGACCGAGGGACCAAGGACCAAGGGACCAGGGACCCAGGGACCGTTAGATTTGGTTGTTCGCGGCAGCGGCCTTGTCGCTGAGCGTGGTCGCTAGCGACGGAGCCCAGCGGGATTCGCTTTCCCTGCCGGACTTCAGGCGATCCCCTTCCGAGTTGGTAGGCCCAGGGAGTAGGCGCGCGGCGGCCATCATGGTGGACGCCGTGGCGGCTGGCGACAGGGCGTTCGCCCAAATTGCCAGTCGCGCCGGCAGCGTGTAGGTCAACTCGGGATCGCCGTAACGGCAGGCTTCAACGATCTGCTCGGCAGCGCGCTCCGCGGAGATCGATAGTCCGGGTAATGCGTCCGCGATCGCGAACCAGGCGTACTCCGCTTCGTGCTGCCCCTTCACCTGAGCGTTGCGCGGGGATCCTGTGCGCATGAGCCCGGGGCAGACGGTCGTGATCCGGATCCCGTCGCGATCGAGCTCGGCACGAAACGCGTCGGAAAGGCCCGTCAACGCGAACTTGCTGGCGCAGTAAGGCGCGAGGTGCGGGATGGCCACGCGGCCGCCGATCGACGAGATGTTCACGATCCGGCCGAACCCGCGCCGGCGCATCGCCGGGATGCATTCCTCCATCAAGTGAAGCGGCCCCCAGAAGTGCGTGGCCATGGCGTTGTCGAAGTCCTCGTGCGTCATGTGCTCGATCGGACCCACCTGAATCGTCCCGGCGTTGTTGACGAGGACGTCGATGGCCGGCCACAACTGCAACAGCCTGTCGATGGCTGCCCTGACGTCGGCTCGGCGGCGGATGTCGCATTTCAGCGTGATCACTTCGGGCGCTTGGGCCGCCTCGAGCTGGACCTTCGCGCGAGCCAGCTCTGCTTCGTCGCGCGCGAGCAGGCAGAGCCGTGCCCCCTCGGAGGCAAAGCGGCGGGCGAGTACGAGGCCCAGACCGCGGGAGCCACCGGTGATCAGGACATGACGTCCAGCGAACTCGGTCGCGTGACGGGCCCGCGCGAGCCGTCCACCGGCGAGCGCCGCCACTGCTCCAATGGCAATCCCCAGCAAGACGTTCTGCTGTCTGGTCATACCCGCTCCTCGAGAAGACGGCGCAGGACCAGCGCGTTTCTCGGCGCGTGCCCTCCGACATCGTTGTTGAAATACGCAAAGATATCCGCGCCCGTCGTGCGCTGCGCGTGGAGCCATTCGGACCAGGCCGATAGCCGCGCGTTCGAGTAGCTCCCCCCGTAGGTTCCGCGCGCGCCGTGAAATCGTGCGTAGACGAGGGGCCCGACACGGAGCGGCCCCGTCGAGGAGCCCGGCATGTCGTGAAGGCACAACGACACGCCGTGCCGGTCGAGCAAGGTCAAGACCTCGTGTGCGTACCACCCGGGATCGCGAAACTCCATCACGTGGTGCATGCCTCGCGGAAGGGCGTGCAGAAACCGCTCCAGCCGATCACGGTCGAGGTTCCAGTGCGGTGGCAGCTGATACAGCACCGGCCCCAGCCGGCGTCCGAGCGCGCGCACGCGGCTGAAGAGCCGCTCCAGGGAGTCCTCCGGATCCTTGAGTTTTTTCATGTGCGTCAGAAAGCGGCTGGCCTTGACCGCGAAAAGAAACGTCGCGGGCGCGCGGCGTCGCCAGGCGGCAAACGTCTCCCGCTCCGGCAGACGGTAGAAGGTGTTATTGATCTCGACGGTGTCGAACACGGAGGCGTAGTGCTCGAACCACCGGCTCACGGGAAGTTCCGGTGGATAGAAGCCCCCACGCCAGTGTTTGTATTGCCAGCCCGAGCAACCGATGCGGGCTGCGCCCAGCTTGCTCATCGAATGCGCCGGACGCAAGCCACGTGCCTCGGCCTTGCAGCCGGTTGAGCTGATGAAGCATCATCGCCGGATGCCGGAGAGCCCTTTGCCAGCTATTGCTTACGCCGATTTCGAGAAGGTGGACATTCGGGTCGGCCGGATTCTCCGCGCCGAAGCGTTTCCAGACGCAAAGAAACCCGCCTACAGGCTCACAATCGACTTCGGCCCGGAGATCGGAACGAAAAGGTCGTCCGCCCAACTCACCGCGCGCTACGCGCTCGGTGATCTGCCGGGCCGCCTGGTGCTGGGAGTGGTCAATTTCCCACCGCGACAGATCGGTCCCTTCATGTCAGAGGTCCTGACACTCGGTGTCCCCGATACCGACGGCGCGGTCGTCTTGATCGAGCCCGAACGTGACGTCCCCATCGGAGGACGGATGTACTGACGCTTGACTGTCCCTGAGTCCCTGAGTCCCTCGGTCCTGAGTCCCTCGGTCCTGGGTCCCTCGGTCCTGAGTCCCTCGGTCCTGAGTCCCTCGGTCCTGAGTCCCTCGGTCCTGGCCCTCGTCCATGGGTCCCTGGTCCGACTTGGGACTCGGGACTCGGGACTTGGGACTCGGGACTCGGGACTCGGGACTCGGACCCGGGACTCGGGACGCGGGACCGGCCCCGGGACTCGGGACCGGACCCGGGACTCGGGACTCGGGACTCAGGGACCCAGGACCGAGGGACTCAGGGACTCAGGGACCGATCGCTTCAGTCTCAATCGTCGTCGGAGAGTTCCCGCTCGGCGGTGAGCCAGTCCTGGAGGTCCTGGCCATCGGCGCCGCCGCGCGCGAGGTACAGTTCGTACGCCCTTCGCGCGATGCGATCGCGATCGAAAGCGCCGGCAAGCGGGTCGTCCTCGCTCTTCGCAGCGATGGGGTCGGCGAGCGGCTGCTCGGCGGGCAGCGTCTCGGTCAGTGTTCTCCGTGCTTTGGCCATGCCAAATTCCTCCGCAACCCAATGGGTCAGGCCTGAATCCCGGTTCGCAGACGCAGCGGGGTCTGACCCCGTCACGACGGCTCCGGCACCGACGGCGGTGCGGAGCTCAGCGCCTTTCGAACCTCGGCCACGAGATCGTCGCCCACGAACGGTTTGATCAGGACGGCCTGGCAACCCTCCCGGCGTGCGCGAGCGACGTCGCTCTCGGAAAAGTATCGCCCGGTGATCGCGATGATTGGAATCCGTTCGAGGCGGACGTTGCGATGGATTCGGCGGCACAATTCGTACCCGTCTATGCCGGGCAGACCCAGGTCGGTCACGATGGCATCCGGTACGAGCTCCGAGGCCTTCTCCACGGCCTGCAGGCCGTTGTGTGCCTCCGATACGTCGTATCCGGCCCGTTCGAGCTCCTCCGCGTACAGCCTGCGAAGATCGAAGTCGTCCTCGATGACGAGAACTATCGGGCGTCGAAGCCGCTCCTCCATCGTGTTCAGTTGTCGGCCCCACCTGTCCCGAACCCGCACTCGCGGGTGGCACTCTAACGGCTCAGCTCCGTCCGGGCCCCCGAACCCCTGGATCCCAGAATATCTAAATCCCGCCGCATCGAACCTTAAATTCGATGCAACATTTTGCTCGCGGGTCGCAACCGCTCCGACGTTGCCGAATCGCCATACCCGCGGATAGACTTCCTGCACACGAAACAGCGTCTCGCGCGGAGGCACGGGAATGTTCAGACGACGAAGTATCGGGGGGGTTGTCACTGTAACGAGTGCCGTGGCGATGCTCGCCGGAACGGCGTTCGCCCAGGCCGGGCGGAAGCCGGGCGGCGCCGAGCCAATCGGACCAATCGAAGACCGGACCGCCGGCATGAAGAAGATCGACGGCTTCTATCCCATGTACTGGGACGAGTCGGCCGGCCATCTCTACCTCGAGATTCCGAAGCTCGAGACGGAGGTCCTCTACTCGACGGGCCTTGCGACCGGCCTCGGCTCGAACGACATCGGGCTCGATCGCGGCATCACGACGGGCTCCCGTATCGTGAAGTTCGAGCGCACCGGGCCGCGCGTGCTCATGGTGCAGCCGAACTATCGATTTCGCGCCCAGACGTCGAATCCGGCGGAGTCACGCACGGTGCGCGACGCCTTCGCGCGGTCGGTGCTCTGGGGCTTCCAGGTCGCTGCCGCGACGGGCGATCGCGTACTCGTCGACTACACCGACTTCCTGGTGCGCGACGGCAACGAGATGGCCGGCCGGCTGCGACCGGGCACGTATCGCTTCGAGGCCACGCGCAGCACCGTCCACATGCCCATGACGCTCGGCTTTCCGAAGAACACCGAGATGGAAGCGGAGCTGACCTTCGTACGGCAACCTGCCGGAGGCGAAGGCGGCGGCCGCGGCGGAGGCGGTGGCGGTGGCCGCGGGGGCGGCGGCGAAGCCTTCGAGGGGGTGGGCAGCGTGGCGGCGACCGCGGAATCGGCGAGCATCCGCGTGCATCACTCGATCGTCGAGCTGCCGGACGACAAGTACGAGACCCGCCGCTTCGATCCGCGTTCCGGCTTCGGCGCCTTGAGCTACGAGAACTACGCGGCGCTCCCCGATCAGCCCATGACGCAGCGCGTCATCAGGCGCCATCGGCTGCAAAAGAAGGACCCGTCGGCAACGCTCAGCGATCCGGTGAAGCCGATCGTCTACTACCTGGATCCGGGCGCGCCGGAGCCGATCCGTTCGGCGCTGCTCGAAGGCGCACGCTGGTGGAATCAGGCGTTCGAGGCCGCGGGGTATCGCAACGCCTTCCAGGTGGAGCTGTTGCCGGAAGGCGCGAACCCGCTCGATCTCCGCTACAACGTGATCAACTGGGTCCACCGCTCCACCCGCGGATGGAGCACGGGCGCAAGCGTCACGGATCCCCGCACGGGTGAGATCATCAAGGGGCTCGTCACGCTCGGGTCGCTTCGCATCCGGCAGGACTACATGATCGCCGAAGGGCTGCTCAGCCCATACAAGGAAGGGACCGAAACGCCGAAGGAGCTCATGGAGTGGGCGCTCGCGCGCATCCGTCAGCTCGCCGCGCACGAGGTCGGGCACACGCTCGGCATCGGCCACAACTATTACGACAGCGAGGCGGGTCGCATCTCGGTCATGGACTACCCGCATCCGCTCGTCACGCTGAAGCCGGATCGCACGCTGGACTACTCGCAGGTGTACGACGACGGCATCGGGGAGTGGGACAAGGTCGCGATCGCGTTCGGCTACCAGGATTTTCCCGATGGCACCGACGAACCGAAGGCGCTCGCCGCCATGCTCGACGAAGGGCACAAGAAGGATTTGTATTACCTGTCGAACCAGGATCTGAGCGCGCACCCGCGGGTGGACCAGTGGTCGAACGGCACCGATGCGAGCGCCGAATTGAAGCGCATGATGGAGGTGCGCCGCGTCGCGCTCTCGCGCTTCGGCGAACAGGCCATCAGGCGGGGCGAGCCGATGGCGACTATCGAAGAGGTCCTGGTGCCGCTCTACCTGCACCATCGGTATCAGGTGGAGGCCGCGGCGTCGGTCGTGGGCGGCATCTACTACACGTACGCGATGCGCGGGGACGCCGGCGACCCGGTGCGCTTCGCTCCCGCGGCGGATCAGCGGGCGGCCCTCGAGGCCCTGCTGGCAACGCTCCAGCCGTCCGAGCTGGCGCTTCCCCGGGAGCTGTTGAAGAAGATCCCGCCGCGGCCGTCGGGCTACGGCGGATCGCGCGAGTTGTTCCCGCGCGAGACCGGTCCGATGTTCGACGCCATCACCCCGGCGGTCGTCGCGGCCGAGATGACCGTGGGGTTCCTGCTGGACGCCGAACGCGCGGCCCGCGTGGTCGAACAGCACGCGCTCGATGAGTCGCTGCCCTCTCTCGACTCGGTGCTCACCCAGCTCGTCTCCGCCACGTTCGGGAGCCGGCCGGCCAATGCGTACGAGGCGGAGATCGCGCGCGCGGTCCAGCGGGTCGTCGTCGAGAAGTTGACCACGCTCGCCGACAGCTCGGAGATGTCGCAAGTGCGGGCCGTCGCCACGCACACGCTGCAGCAGCAGATGCAGGCCCTGGCGAACGGTCAGAACGGCGCCGCCGGCGCGCACGAATCGCTGCTCGCGTCCGACATCAAGCGGTTCCTCGAGCGCCCGGCGCCCGCCGCCACGCGCGCGGCGATCCCGACCGCCCCGCCCGGAGCGCCGATCGGCGACCCGGGAATGGACTGGCTGAGCCGGCTGGAACCGCTCTGTACGTGGGACAGGTAGGCAATCCTGAATGTCGAGTGCTGAATGCTGAATGGCAGTAGGCAATGCTGAATGAGGGCAATGCTGAATGTCGAATGCTGAATGCTGAATGACGGCAATGCTGAATGTCGAGTGCTGAATGCTGAATGACAGCAATGCTGAATGTCGAGTGCTGAGTGCTGAATGGCAATAGGGACAATGCTGAATGTCGAGTGCTGAATGCTGAATGGGATCAGCATTCAGCATTCAGCATTCCAAACTCAGCATTGCTCTATCTGCCTCCTGCCAGACGCAGCACGAGCGTGCCGCGCCCTTCCGGGACGCAATCCATCACGGTCCGGGCTTCGCCTTGGAGCTGGTTGCCGACGAGCGTGCCGGTGACCATCTGGTCGCCGCTCACGTACGTGCAGCCGAATGCCGCGGTCAGGAAGTTCGTGTTGGTCCCCGGCACGGTCAGCCCGAACGTGACGCGTCCGTCGGTGTCGAGCGTGCCCTCGGTGACGGTTCCTCCGATGTCGCCGCAGGAGTTGTCACGGATGAAGAACGTGCCGCTGAAATCGGTTCCGACCTGACTGGTGATGGTGATACCGCCCGCGCACACGAAGTTGACCTGCTGGTCGGGAAACGTCAGCTCCAATCGCCACATCTCCGGAGCGCTGTAGGTGCCGCCGATGGTCGGAACCGTCGGACCGCCGGGCGGAGTGGGTGTGAAATCGTCGTTGCTGGAACACGCAGCAAGCCCCAGCGCAACGGAGATGGCAATTAATCGATACATAGCGAACTCGGACGGCAGGCCGGCGTCGATCATTGTCTCATTAATCCGGCTGCGCCGGCCAACCGGCCGCGTGAGGAGCGTCTCGCGCGCGAGCTACCCCGTATACCTCAACCTCGACACGTGATAGAAAACAAGCCATGAAACTCGCTTCTACAGCACTTCTCTGCCTGAGCGCCGTGGTTCTCTCCGCCCAGGGTCTGGCGCCGGATACCAATTACGATCCCGCGGTCCCCACGCTGAAAGCCGTGGTGGGACACGAACCCGGCACGGCCATCACCACACCGGATCAAATCGGGCGATACCTGGAGGCGCTCCACAAGTACGCGCCGGACAGAACGCGCCTCGTCCAGTACGCGACCACCTGGGAAGGGCGGCCCCTTCATTACCTGATCGTCGGATCGAAGGAGCGCATTGCGCGTCTCGACGACATCCGGCGGGGCATGCAGGCCCTGGCCGCCGGCAGCCGCGACGCCGACGGCCTCATCGCCGATCTGCCGGTCGTGGTGTGGCTCCTCCACGGCGTCCACGGCAACGAGATCTCGTCGTCGGACGCCGCGCTCGCGGAGGCGTATCACCTGCTCGCCGCGCGGGGCAGCGCGGACATCGACCTCGTGCTTCGCGAGGCGCTCGTCATCATCGACCCGATGCAGAACCCGGACGGGCGCCAGCGATTCGTGACCGGCAACCTCCTCGGCCGCGCCATGGAGCCGGATCCGGTGCCGCAGTCGGCCGAGCACGACGAGCCGTGGCCCGGCGGCCGGTCCAACCACTACCTGTTCGACATGAACCGTGACTATTTCGCGCTCTCGCAGCCCGAAACCCAGGGGCGTGCGCGGGTGATGCTGGAGTGGTACCCGCAGGTCGTCGTCGATCTCCACGAGATGGGCGGAAACTCGACCTACTATTTCGCGCCGCCGGCCAACCCTCTGAACCCGCTCATCACACCCGCGCAGCAGAAGTGGCTGGATGCCTTCGGGCGCGCGAACGCCGCGGAGTTCGACCAGCGGGGCTTCGCCTACTTCGTGCGGGAGGTCTACGACTCGTTCTATCCGGGCTACGGCGAGTCCTGGCCGATCTTCCACGGGGCGATCGGCATGACGTACGAACAGGCGTCCGCCCGCGGCCTCGCGTTCCGGCGCGACGACGGCGCCGTGCTCACCTATAAGGCAGCCGTCACCCATCACTTCACCGCGGCGATCACCACGGCAATCACGGCGGCCCGCAATCGCGAGCGCCTGCTTCGCGATTTCCTCGAGTACCGCCGGTCGGCCACCGCGCTCGCGCAGCAGGGCGCGCGCGAGTACCTCATTCCGCCGGGACCCGACGGCTCGCGCACCGCGCGGCTCGCAACCCTGCTCGCGCGCCAGGGAATCCAGGTCCGGCGTGCGGAGGAAGCCTTCCAGGCTGCCGGGCGCTCGATGCCGCCAGGAACCTACATCGTCCCCCTCGCCCAGCCGGCCGGACGGCTCGTCCGCAACCTGCTCGACCCCGACGTGAAGATGGACGACGCGTTTCTGAAGGAGCAGGAACGCAGGCGGCGCGAGCGGCTGCCCGATCAGATCTACGACGTTACGGCCTGGAGCCTGCCGCTCGTCTTCGACGTCGAGATCGTCGCCTCCGATCGCCCGGCCACGGTTCGCGCAAGCGACGTCGATCCGCAGAATCCGCCGCCGCCGGGGGCGACCAGTTCGGCCCCGGGAAACCCGATCGGCTTTTTGCTGCCATGGGGATCCGGTGCGGCCGCCGCCGTCGCCGAAGCGCTCGCCGGTGGCATCCGCGTCCACTCCGCCGACGAAGGGTTCACGCATGGCGGACGGCGATTCGAGGCTGGAACGGCGTTCATCCGGATCGCAGGAAATGCCGAGGGCGCCGCGACGCGCATCCGGGAGATTGCGGATCGACACCACGCGGAGCTGGTGTCCATCACGCAGACGTGGACCGATGAAGGGATCTCGCTCGGCAGCGGCCGCGTAGCCAACCTGAAGTCCCCGCGCGTGCTCCTCGCCTGGGACAGCCCGACGTCGAGCCTCTCCGCAGGCTGGGCGCGCTACGTGCTCGAGCGCCGGTTCGGCCAGCGTGTCACCGCGATGAGGGTGTCGACCCTCCAGAATGCCGACATCGCCGACTACGACGTGCTCGTACTGCCTTCAGGCTCCTACTCGTTCGGCGAGGACGCGCTGCGCCGGCTGCGCGACTGGGTCCGCAACGGCGGAACCCTGATCACGCTCGCCGAGGCGTCACGATGGGCGGCCCGCGACCGAACGAACCTGCTGTCGGCCGACACGCTGATGCGCGACGGCTCGCCCGAGCGCGACGAACCGGCGACTGGCGGAGGACAGGGCGGCGGCCAGGGCGGAGGCGGCGCCAAACCGGAGAGTAAGCCGGATGCGACGAAACCGTTCGACTACGATCAGGCGATTCAACCCGAGCGGGAGCGTCCCGAAAACCTGGCCGGAGCGCTGCTGCGGGTGCGCCTCGATCGGAACCACTGGCTCACGGCCGGCCTCGACAACGAGATACAGGTCATCGTCGAGGGCGCCCGGGTCTTTGCGCCGCTGAAGCTCGATGCCGGACGCAATGTCGGGGTCTATGCGAGCGCGGATCGACTGGTGGCCTCAGGCCTGGTGTGGAAGGAGGCCCAGCCGCTGCTCGCCCAGCGCGCGTACCTCATGCACCAGCCCATGGGCCGCGGCCACATCGTCGCCTTCGCCGAGGATCCGAATTACCGAGCGTTTGCCGAGGCAACCGAGCTGCTCTTCTTGAACGCGGTGCTGCTGGCGCCGGCACACTGAACACGGAATGCTGAATGCTGAGTGCTGAATGCTGAATGGTGAATGGTGAATGGTGCGATGAACACTCTCCGCATGCGTCATTCACTCGCCATTCAGCACTCGCCATTCAGCACTCGCCATTCAGCACTCGCCATTCAGCACTCACCATTCAGCATTCAGCACTCAGCATTCAGCATTTCACTGCCTCGGCCCAAACCCCAGCGTGTACCCGCGGCGGAAGCCAGCGCGGTAGCCAGCCTGGTATTCGCTCCGGTCACCGAGCTGCGGGTTGTATCCGGAGTCGGCCTGCTCCAGCTCGCGCTGGCCATCAAGATCCCAACGGTTCACCCGCCTGTCTCCGGCCCCCGCCTGACGTCCCTCCGTCAGGCCGCTGTTGTACCCGGCGCGGTACGCCTCGCTCTGGTTCTGCAGGTCGTCGGGCTCGTCATCCAGGCGTTGCCGGTATTCCCTTCTCGTGATCACACCGTCGTCGTCGGTATCGAGATCGGTGAACGCCTCGCGGCTCCCCGCCCACTCGTTGCGCGTGATCACCCCGTTCCCGTTGCGATCGAGCTCGTCGAACGCCTGCGCCACACCGGACGTGCCGGCCACCTCCCCACCCAGGAACTCCGACAGGCTGATGCGCCCATCGTCGTTCCGATCGACACGCTCGAACGTCTGGAGGTCGCCGTACCACTCGTTGCGCGACAGCGTGCGATCGTTGTTGCGATCGGCGTTTGAAAACACTTCTGCGAGCTCCTGTGCGGTCCCGGCGCTGGCGTCGCCAACCCACACTTCATCTCCCGACAGCACGCCGTCGTTGTTCCGGTCGTGCTGGCGAAACGACTGCAGATTCCCTCTCCATTCCGAGCGGGTAATCACGCCGTCGCCGTCGAGGTCCATCGCCTTGAACCGCATCTGTTGCTCTTGATTGTTCCGCTGGCGCTGCCGGCCCTGATCGCCGGCCTCGGCCGCAGGTATTGCCATTACTGTAGAAATTGCGAACACCGCCGCCAGCCCGGCAGTTCCTGCACAGCTCATGTTTCGATGTCGACACTGCATCACAACCTCCCCGAGACACCCGTTGCGATTGTTGTGCCGTCCTGACTGGCCTCTTTTCTCGCATGTTATTGCTGGGTCGGAAGCTGAGGCGGGCGAGCCCCTGGCCCCTACGACGGACCACGGACTACGGATCAAAGCAATTTAACGCAAGCGCCCGGCCTCGGCCCGCGCGGCGCTCGCGACGGAGAAATCGGCATCCGCGTTCGCCCAGATGTTCAGCAGGGTGTCAAATGCCGTCGCGCTTCCCACGCGGTCTCCGCTTCGGGCGAGCGCACGGGCCAGGCCGAGTTGAGCGAGCGGAACGAGCGGTGAAAACGGGTCCGCCCCCTGGTTTGCGATCGCCGAGCGGAACTCGGCCGCCGCTTCCGCATGGGATCCCTCGCGGAGATACGCTTCGCCTCGCAGGTAGAACGGAAACAGCGCGGCGACGAAGCCGCGCTCGTACGGCGCTGCGGGACGCAACGCCTCGATGACCTCGCGATGACGCCCGCGCGCAAGGTGGACAGCGGCCTCGGCTATCGGCAAGTAGATCGCGTGAAGGATCGTGTCTTGGCGTCTGTGGTCTCGGAACCGGCGCACCTCGGCTTCCGCTTCGTCAACTGCGCCGGCAAGCGCGAGCGCCGTCGCCACGCGCAGCCGTGGGGCGTACACCATCTCCGGCGAGACGCGCTGCGCCTCCGCGATCGCGGCCCGTGCGTTGCCGTAGAGCGCCTCGGTCAACGCGGCCTGTGCGGCGTAGCCGCTGGCGATCAGGTGAAATCCTCCGCTCGAGGCGAGCGCCACGGTTTCGGCGTAGTGCTCGCGCGCGGCCGCCATGCGGCCGCGAAACGCCACGACCTGCGCCTCTGCGCCGATGAGATCGAAGCGCCGCATGCTCGGCTGCGCCCAATCGAGCTGCGCCTGCGCCGCGGCGCTGTCGCCGCGCATCTCCGCGAGCTGATACAACAAGCGGCGCGTGGGCAGCGTCTCGATGCGCTTCTCGATCGACTGCTCGGCCGTGCGGCGCGCCGCGTCGAAGTCTCCGGCCCCGCGGTAGGCATAGGCGAGGTTCGAGTAGGGGAAGGCGTGCGCCGGATTGCGGCGCATGGCTTCCTGCGCTTCGGCAATCGCCCCCTCGTAGTCCCCGAGGCGGTTCAGCAGCACGGCGAGCGCATTGGGCGCGCGATAGTCGCGGGGATAGGCCTGTTTCCAGAATTCGAGCGCCTCGCGCGCCTTCAGCTGATCCCCCGTCACGCGATCGAGGTACTGGTAGGTGATGAACAATCGTTCCCGTTCGCTGACGCTCGCGCGGTGCTCGTATGCGCGCGCGGCGTACTCTTCGGACTGCCCTGTTTCACCGAGGCCTCCGTACACGCTCGACAGCGTGGTATACGCGAGCGCGAAGTCCGGATCGAGCTCGATCGCCCTCTGGAAGAGCCCGATCGAGCCGAGCTCGTCGCCCTCCGCGCGTCTCGACACCCCGGCCGTGTAAGCCTTCAGGGCGTCGAGCGAGGGCGTTGTCGCTTCCTCGATCGGCACGTTGTGCGACTCGAGCGAAGCGACGGATTCGCCGAGCGACGAGCGCACCTCGGAGGCGAGCTCACCCACCGCCCGGAGCACGTCTTCCTTGCGCTCGACTTCGACCTGTCTCCGCGCGATCGTGTCGCCTGTCATGCAATCGGTCGCCACCAGCGCGACGATCGTCATGCGCCCGATCGCCGAAACGCTGCCTTCGACCATCGCGTTCAGCGCGAGCCGCTGGCACGCTTCGCGCGCCACGTCGTGTGTCAGCGGACCCTCTTCGCTCCGCCCCATCATCTGCAGGATCTCCCGGAGCCGCTCGTCGGAGACAATGTCCAGGAAGGGCGACTGGCCGAGGTGGACGACGAGCGCCTGGCGCAGCGTTCCGTCGAAGTCCGGGTCGTTGGTGCCGTTGGCGATGCTTCCCAGCAGGACGGCGTGCCTCGTGACGGACGGGGCCGTTCGGGCCGTCCACCAACGTGCAGCGCCAAGGGTCACGACCACGACTGCCAGCGCCAGGGCGGTCCATCTCAGGGCGGCAGGGGCCCTCCATCCCGGCGTTCCTGCCGCGCGCTTCTGCGCCGCGTCCGAGGATGTGGATTCCATGCGGCGTTGGGCCCGCCGCAGCTCGCCGATCATTTCGTTGGCTGTCTGATACCGTTCCGCAGGATCTCGCTGCAGCGCGCGCTCGATGATGGCCGCAATCGAATGGGGCACCTCCGGATTGCTCTCTCGCACCGGCGCTGGCGGCTGGCTGACGATCGCCGCCGCAATCTCCTCGGGTGTCGTCCCCCGGAACGCCCGTCTTGCGGTGGCCATGTCGTACAGCACGGCGCCGGCCGAAAACAGATCGCTTCGGTGATCGATGTGCTCGCCCCTCACCTGTTCCGGAGAGCGGTAGGCGTGGAACCCGCCGACCTCCTTGTCGGCAAGCACGCGACGGTCCATGGAGGCCGTCGGCGTGGAGTCATCGATGACGGCCGGGGCTGCGACCGACTCCCACCACGCGGTCATCAGGCCGACCTCGAGCAGCTTCACGTGTCGGTCGTCGGTGATAAACACGTTCGAGGGCTTGATGTTTCCGTGGACGATTCCGCGCGCGTGGACCGCCGCGAGCGCGTCCACTAGCTGGATTCCCAGATCCACCACGCGGTCGGGCGACAGCGGACCGCCGGCGACCAGTTGATCCAGCGGGCGGCCCTCGAGCAGCTCGCACACGAGAAACGCCTGCCCTTCCTCCTCGCCTGAATCGTGCACGGCACAGATATGAGGATGGCTGACGAGCGAGGCCACGCGCGCCTCGCGTTCGAAGCGCTCGCGCGCCTTCGGGTCGGCGGCCTCCTCGGCGGCGAGGACCTTCATCGCGACGTCTCTGTCGAGCCTGAGATCGCGCGCCCGATAGACCACCGTGCCGCGGCCACGGCCGAGTGGCCCCAGCAGGCGGTAATGCGAGATGACGCGACCGGTCAGCACCGCTTCGCTCGCGTCAGTGACTGGCCGGCGACGAGGACGGTGTCGTGGACGGGCCAGCCCTGAGGAGCCGCGCGTGCTCTGCCCGTGCCCGCTGCAGGAGGAGCAGCGAGCTGTCTGCCTGGGCCCAGATGCGGAAGAGCTCCTCGTAGGCCTCCCTGCTGCGGAGCGCGTCGCCATCTGCGGCCCAGGCGCGAGCGAGGCCGAGATGCGCCAGCGGAACCACCGGGGCGAACGGATCTGCCCCCCGCGCGTCGAGCAGCTTCTGATATTCGCGCCGGGCCGCTGCACCGTCACCCTGCACGAGAAACGCCTGGCCGCGAAGATACATCGGGATGAGACCGGCCACCGTGCCGCGTTCGGCCGGGACGGCGCGTTCGAGCGCGGCCAGCGCCTCGCCGGATCGGCCGCGCGACAGCGCGATGGCCGCGGTGACCACGGGCGACAGCACGTAGCGCACGACGGTCGAATCCGGATACCGTTGCTCGGCTCGCGCCATGATCTCCTGAGCGGCATCGACCGCGCCCGCGAGGCCGAGAGCGGCGGGCGCCCGAAACCGTGGGACCGACGCCAGCCCCTCGGAATCTGCTGCCATGCGGGAGACGATTTCCCGCACCCGGACGGAGGTCTCGAGCGAATCGCCGTACAGCGCCTCGGTCCAGGCCAGGTGCGCCGCGTAGCTCGAAGCGGTGCCCCGAAGCCCGCGGACCCGCGCCTTGTCGGCCGCTCGGGAGTAAAGATCCGCCGCCTCGCCCAGCCGTCCCTGGAAGGCGGCCACCTGCGCCTGGCCAGAAAGCAGATCGAACTCCCGCGGGCTGTCCTTCGCCCACTCCAGCTGCTCCTTTTCGGATCCGTCCCCCGCCAGGACCCCCAACTGGTAAAGCAGTCGCCGCGTCGGCGTGGTCGCCACACCCAGGCGCACGGCCTCTTCGGCGACCTTGCGCGCCTCGTTGTACTTGCCCTGCCCGCGCAGCGCAGCCGCGAGGTTCGACATGGGAAACGGGTTCCCGGGGCTGCGCTCGAGCGCTTCCTGGGCGTCGGCTGCCGCCTGCTCGTAGCGGCCAAACCGGTTGTGAATGAGCGCGAGCGCGTTGACCGGCCGGGCGTCCCGGGGATACGACAGCTTCCAGACCTCGAGCGCCTGCGCGGCTTTGTCCTGATCGCCCGTTACGCGGTCGTGATACTGATACTCGATGAAGAGCCGCTCCCGTTCGCTGACGCGCTTCTGCAGAGCGTAGGCCTGCCTGGCGTAGTCCTCGCTCAGCTGCCACTCTCCGAGGCTGCCATAGACAGTGGAGAGCATCGTATGGGCCGAGGCGAACTCGGGATCCTGTCCGATCGCCTGTTTGAAGAACGCGATGGACTCCACCTCTCGACCGCGTCGCCGCTGCGCGATCCCTCCGGCGTAGGCCTTCAGCGCGGTGAGAGAAGGCGTGGTCGCCTGCTCGATCGGTACGTCGAACCTCTGAATCGATGGCAGCGACTCGCCGAGCGTGGTTCGCATCGAACGCGAGAGGGAGCCGAGCAGCGGCAGCACCTCGTCAGCGCTGGCGGCTTCGCCCTGCTCGCTGGCCAGCGACGCGCCGCCCTGGCAATCCATCGCATTGAGCGTCACCACGTAGTTCGAACCGAGCCTGCTGATGGAACCCTCGAGAAGCGCCTTGAGACTGAGCCGCTGGCAAACCTCTCGCGCAACGGACGTGTCCAGCGCCTCGTCCGCCGCCCGGCCCATCAGCCGGAGCGTCTCGGCGATCCGCGCGTCGGGGACGATGTCGAGAAACGGCGACTGGCCGAGCTGAACCTTGAGCGCGGTGACCAGCGTCTCGTCGAACACGGTTTCACCGGTGTTGTTGGCGAACCGCGAAATGAGGATGCTGTCGCGATCGCTCAGGGCCGGGGTGCGAGGGAGCGTTGACCACACCCATGCGGCCCCGAGCAGCGCAACACCGATCACTGCAACGGCGGCAATCTTCCAGCGCCGCGCCGAGGTCGTCTCGCCGGCTGCTGGCAGTGCCGTATCGCCCCTGGCGGGCGATGACATCAAACCGTACGACAAGGCCCGAAGGTCCTCGAGCAGCTCGGCGGCTGTTTGGTAGCGCTTCGATTTGTCGTTCTGGAGCGCCCGCCGGATGATGCGGTCGAGCCCCTCCGGAAGGGTCGGATTCAGTGCCCGGGCCGGGATCACCTCGCCCGCGATGAGCCGCTGCATCACGGCGGCCCCGCTCTCGCCGGGAAAGGCCCGCTTGCCAGTGGCCATCTCGTAGAGCACGCTGCCGAAGGAGAACAGGTCGGTCCTGGCATCGATCGGCGCGCCGGTCGCCTGCTCGGGCGACATGTAGGCCGCTGTTCCGACGGTGGCGCCCGTCGTGGTCACCTCGGGCCCGCGGGTGCCCAGGACCTTGGAGCGCACGCGCTCCGCCGCGGCGGCCGACATCGGCTGCGTGGCGATCTTCGCGAGCCCGAAGTCGAGCACCTTGAGCCGGTCGCCGCGCGTCACGAACAAGTTGGCCGGCTTGATGTCCCGGTGAACGATCCCGCGCTCGTGAGCGGCCGTCAGCGCCTCGGCGATCTGGATGGCGAACTCGATCGCTGTGGGAATCGGGAGCGGGCCGTCCTGCAGCATCTGTTTGATGGTGCGCCCTTCGAGGAGCTCCATCACGATGAAGGGCCGGCCCTCGTGCTCGCCCAGCTCGTGAATCGTGCAGATGTGCGGGTGCTGCAACGCGGACGCCAGCCGGGCCTCCCGCTCGAACCGCGCGAGCCAGTGTGCCTGATCCGCATCGTCCGGTCGCAGGATCTTAATCGCCACCTCGCGACCGAGATGGAGATCTTCCGCCGCGAATACCACTCCCATCCCACCTTCGCCGAGCTGGTGGAGGATGCGGTAATGGGAGATGACAGAGTGATCCACGGCTTCGTGAACCGGGGCGGCAGATTGTCGGCGCCGGTCGCTCCATTTTATCAGGAGCGGTCGCCTGGCGCCCGAAGAGGGACGATGGCGATTGCGTGGTTCCGCGGCGCATAATGGCGCACCCGGAATCAGGGAGGACACGTGATGACAGGGCTCCTCGGTTCGCTCGCCCTTGCGCTCGCGCTCGCGGGTCAAGACCCCGCTCACCAGCCGGAGACCTTGATGCCTCAGGCCATCGTCGAGGAACTGCGGTTGCTGCGCGAAGCCGTGGAACAGGTGCTTTCCACCAGTGTTCGCGTGCAGCTGCTCATGGGGCGGTTACAGTTGCAGGAGGCTCGCATCCAGGCGCTCGTCCGGCAAGGCGCCGAGATCGACTCGCAGCTCGCTGGCATGGAAGCCGAACGCCAGTCGCTGGCCAATCAACGCCGGATGCTCGAGAAGGTCCCGGAACGTTCCACCGATCCGACCGAACGCGACTTCGCGGTACAGCAGCTGGCATGGCTCGCCGACCGGCTGAAGCAGATTGACAGCCGCCACAATTCGCTGCTCGCCGAGCAGGCGAGCGTCCAACAGCTGGTCGGGACTGAGCAGACCCGCTGGGGGGATTTCAACAGCCGGCTCGAGGAACTGGAGCGGCTGCTCGCCAGCTCGAAACGCTGACGCTGTCCGTCATTCCTCGCGCAGCACCGCCGTGGGCGCCGCGCGCGACGCGCGATCGGCGGGCAGCCAGCTGGCGACGAGCGCCACGGCCCCGAGCGCGGTAACCGCCATCGCGAGCGTGGCGGGGTCCCACGGTTCGAGCCCGTACAGGAGCGCCCGCGCGCTGCGCGCTCCCCAGATGGACAGCCCGATGCCGACAACGAGACCAACGGCGAGCAGTCGGGCCGCGTCGCCCACGACCATGCGGACCACCGTGCCGCGCTCCGCCCCGAGCGCCATCCGGATGCCGATCTCCATGCGCCGCCGCGCGACCATGTAGGACATCACGCCGTACAGGCCGATGGTCGCGATGAGCATGGCCAGGATGCCGAAGAACCCCGACAGCGTCGCCATCAGCCGTTCGCTCACAAGCGAGTCGCCGAGAAACTGCCTCATCGTCTGATACTGCACGGAGATCGTGGGGTTCACCTCGCGTATCGCTTGCGTTGCCGCCGCCGCGACAGAGGTGGGTGGAATGCTCGAATGCAGGACCAGCTGGAGGAAGGGCTCCCCGACAGGCTCCTGCAGCGCCGACAGATACGCGATGGGTGGAAGCTCCTCGCGCAGATCGGTATATTTCGTATCGGCGACGACCCCGATGATGCGATACCGTGGATTGGGCTCTTTTCCCGGAGTGTCCTCGATGTGGAAGACACGGCCCAGGGGGCTCACACCCGCCAGGTACTTGCGGACGAACAGCTCGTTGACCACGGCGACGGGCACTGAGCCGGTGACATCGCCGGCGGTGAACTCCCGGCCGGCGCGCACGGGCGTCGCCAGCGTGCGGAAATACCCGGGCCCGACCGCATTGAAGTTCACCAAGCCGGGCTGAAGCGCGCCGTCCATCACGACACGGTTGTTCCACCCGCTGCCGCTCAGCGGGGCGATGAATGCCTCGGCGACGCTGTCGACGCCGGGAATCGCGGCGACGCGTTCGAGGATGGTGTTGTAGACCGCCCGAAGATTCTCCGGCTGTAGCCTGGCGAGCCGCATGTCCAGATTGGCGACGACCACGCCGTCGAGGCGAAAGCCCGGATTGAGCGTGGTCAGGTTCAGGAGGCTCCTCCCGAAGAGCAGCGCACCCACGACCAGGACGAGCGACAGGGCCACCTGCACGACCACGAGAGCGCGACGAAGCGTGAACCGATCGGCGGCGTCGGTCGCGCCGCGCGTGGCCAGCATCGAGGTGGGTCGGGCCGTGCCCGTCGCACGGAGGGCCGGGGCGAGGCCGAAGAGCAGGCAGGCCGCAGCCGCAACGCCGGCCGTGAACGCAAAGACCCGCCAGCCGAACGCCAGATCCAGGAACAAGGGAGCCTGGTCGGTCGAGAGAAACGCCACGAGGAACTCGCTGAGCCAGCGCGCGAGCAGGAGCCCAGCCGTGGCGCCGGCGGCCGCGAGGAGCAGGCTCTCGGAGAGCATCTGGCGAATGATGCGCCTCCGCGAGGCGCCAATGGCGAGCCGCACGCTGATTTCGCGCTGTCGTGCCGTCGCCCGGGCCAGCAGGAGGTTCGCGAGGTTCGCGCACGCGATCAGCAGCACCAGGCCCGTGACGCCGAGCAGGACGAAGAGCGGTGTCTCGTAGGTTCCTCGCAGCGCGGACACGCCCGTCTGGGCCGGCACGGCCGTGAGCTGGAACTCGAGGTACGACTTCGCATCTTCCGGAACGTAGGTTGGCGGCAGCGTCTCCCTGAAGATGGGCGCCGATATCGAACGCAGGTGCGCGGCGGCCTGGTCCGGTGTCCAGCCGGGTTTCAAGCGGGCCACGGTGGCGAGGAACCAGTAGTCGCGCCGATCGAGCGCCGACTGTGCGCCGCGAAATATCGGCTCCGAGCAGAGCGGCAGCGCGACGTCGAACGCACGGCCGACCTCGACGCCGAAGAAACCCGCGGGGGTGATGCCGACGATGTCGAACCGGTGACCGTCGAGCAGAATCGTCCTGCCGACCACACCCGGATCGCCGCCGTACTCGCGGTGCCAGAATCCGTCGCTAATCACGGCTCCCGGCGCACTGCACCCGCGCACGTCGTCGGCCGGCGCCAGCAGGCGGCCGCGGGCGGCGCGGACGCCCAGCGCGTCGAAGAAACCGCCGCTCACCCAGAGCCCCTGGGCCGCGCGCACTTCCCCTCCACCGGCGAGATCGAACACGTTCGGCGACCAGACGAACGCGGATGAAAAAGCCTGTTGCGCGTCGCGAATGTGCTCCCAGAGCGGGTTGGTCATCATCGGTCGACGCGACATGAAGCGGCCGGTTCGTCCCCTGTCGCCGGTATCGACACGCACCTCGACCAGCTGATGCGGATCGGCGACAGGAAGCGTGCGGAAGCGGAGAGCGTCCACGAGCTGGAAGATCGCGGCGTTGGCGCCGGTGCCGAGCGCGAGCGTCAGGATCGCCACGACGGCGAACGTGGGGTTGCGGCGCAGCAGGCGCGCGCCAAAGCGGAGGTCCTGCCAGGCGCTCTCGATGAGGCCGATCGTGTTCATCTCGTAGATCTCCTCGCGAATGCGAACCGCGTTGCCCAGCTTGAGGTGCGCCGCGCGGCGTGCCTCGGTGGGCGCCATCCCGCGCGCGATGTTGTCGGCGACTTCTTCCTCGAGGTAGGCATCGAGCTCGCGCGCGCGCTCGGCGTCCCAGTAGCCGCGATGGAAGTAGCGGGTCCAGCCCATGGCATTCCCTCAGTCGGCAGGGCGGAGCACGCGGTTCACCGCCTTGACGATCTCGTCCCAGCGGCTGGTCTGTGTCTCGAGCTGCCGGCGGCCGGTCTGCGTCAGGCGGTAGTAGCGCGCCCGGCGATTGTTCTCGGAGGTTCCCCAGAAGGAGGCGATCCAGCCACGGTCCTCGAGCCGATGCAGGGCGGGATAGAGCGACCCGTGCTCGACCTGCAGCACCGCGTCGGACTGCCGGGCGATCGAGTGCGCGATCGTATGCCCGTGCGCAGGACCGATCGCGAGGGTCCGCAGGATGAGCAGGTCGAGCGTGCCTTGCAGCAGCTCCCCCTGCATGGGAATGTTTCCGCGTCTGGGCATCAGGTTCAGTCGCTCCAGGAGATAATCTACCTGAAGGCGCAGCCGTTGTGTCAAGCCAAAACTCTCTGAGGTCGTCCATTACCTTGGCTGATCGATGCCTGAAGCGGATCTCAAGTTTTCAAGGGTGCTGCGATGAGGGACCACCTCGCGGGCAACATGGTCCCTCGTCAGCGTTGACTGGACGCGGCGGAACACCTCACGGAGCGCCGCGCGCGTCCCCAGGTGAGCCTAGTGGGTTGCCAGGTTCCTCGCCAGCAGTGAGTCCGCCGGGGCGCCGGCCAAGGCCCGGCGGCGATGATCCGCGGACGCCTCTCCGCTCTTCATCAGCGAGGCCGCGAACTCCATTTCGGGATTGGCGCCCGCCAGCAGGAGAGCCTTCTTGACCATGGCGTATCCGTCGAGGGCCGTTGCGGCGAGCATGTCTCGTTTGGCCGTACTGCTGGCCTGCTTGTAGGACTCGATGAGGTAGCCAGCGTCGAACCACGCGAGCGGATCGCGGCCTTTGCCGGCATCCGATTGCGCGCGGCCGACCACCGCCGACAACAGCTCGGCGGCAATTCGCTCGTCCTGCATCGCATAGATCGTCGCGCGTCGGAGATTCTCCATCCGGGCGAGCACGGGCGCATCCGGAGAAAGCAGCCGCACGGTATCAGCCGTCAGGCTCTTGATGTCGTAGGCGCGATCAGGCGTGTTCCAGCCGCTCCGCGCTGTGTCCCACGGAAGCAACCTGGCCGTGCCCGGATCGAACGGATGGCAGATGAGCGGCGGGCCGGCGTGTACCACGGTCGCCAGCGCGACCAGCATGCCCAGGGCTACGGCGGGTCGAGCAATCTGTTGGCGTAGAGACATGTCTTCAACCTCCTTGAACGAGAAGACGGACGCACACCAGGAAGTGTGTCGGCACAAACGGTCGGCGGACAGTGAGTTGCGGTGGGTGTAACCGTTAGTAACCTGCCGTCGTGCGCAAGGGAAACGCCCCCCGTGCCGTCGATCTCGGTCATACTGCGGTCATGGAGCCGGCCGCAGAGGACATTCAGCGCCAGCTCGACCGCATTCTGGCGAGCGAGGGGTTCATCAACGCGGAGCGAATGACCCGCTTCCTTCGATATGTCGTGGAGAGGTCCCTGGCTGGCGAAAGCGACCAGGTCAAGGAGTACGTCATCGGCCTCGAGGTGTTCGGCCGTGACGCGGCCTACGATCCGCGTCTCGATTCAATCGTTCGAGTGGAAGCGCGACGTCTCCGAGCCAAGCTCGACGAGTACTACGCGGGGGTTGGAAGCAACGATCCTCTGATCATTCAGCTCCGTCGCGGGAGCTACGTGCCCGCCTTCGTCCCTCGGCGTCAGGACTCGGCCGCGGCCGTGGGCCCGCCTGACCTCGCTCGTCATCATCAGCCAGTATCGTCATGGAGACGATGGCGTGTGGGCCTCCCCATCGCGATCGCTGCTCTCCTCGTCGTGACGTTTGCGGCGCGGCGCAACGTGAGCCTCTGGGACGCGACGGCTCTCGCGCCGAAGTTCAGCGTTGCCGTGCTGCCTTTCCATCAATATTCATCGGATCCAGACGATGAGCGTCTCGCGGCCAACCTGACCGATGGCGTGACCACGGAGCTCGCGCGAATCGGCAGCCTGGCGGTCGTGTCCCACACCACGGCGCTCCAGGTTGGCTCTCGGAAGTCGATCAAGGAGATTGCCCAGACGCTCGGCGTGGATGTCATCGTCGAAGGCGCGGTCAGAAGGGACGGCACACGAATCGAGGCCGACGTGCGCCTGGTGAACGCGGCTACCGATCGCAAGATCTGGACGCACGAGTTCGTGGGCGACACGCACGACCTGCATGACCTTCAGCAGCGCATAGCGGCCGCTATCGGCCCGGCTGCGCTGGCGGCGCAGGAGGCTCGCTGACCGGCTTCACCGCGCGCGCGTGAAGCTCATCGTCCAGTTGGTTTCCCAGGTTTCACCCCGATCGACCGAGAACGCTTGTTCCCACGCGCAACTGGATGCCGCCATGTTCGACCAGATGAAACGAACTCGGATTGGCTTGCCTTCGAACGAATCGTCCCCCCAGAACACGCCTCTCCCATCGCCGAACTTGCCGACCATCGGGGGATTCAACACCGGGTCGCGGCTGTCCATCCAGTAGAGCGTCCACAGTCCGGTGGCGGGGTTGAACAGTCGAAGCGTCGATCCCAGGTACGGACCCTCCGGCAGGTTGATTCGGCACTCGTCGATGTTCCCGAGGCCGCCCAGAATTTTTCGCGCGGACGCCGGCCCGGTGAACTCGACCCACTCGGTATCGCCGACGAGTCGGCGTCTCAGGCGTCGATGCCGCACACTCCATTCGCCGATCAGGAAATCGAAATCATGTGCACCGTTGGCTGCTGCTTCAGAACGTGACATCGACGCTCTCACGTTCCGATGATCGTCATTTCCACCGCTTCCTGACCCTCGATCAATCGCGCTCGAACAGCTCGACCATCACGTCTCGCTGCCGGGGATGCAATATGTACTGACGAAGCTCGATCACCAACAACGGGTCCATCCCGGATTGCTGCGCTATGCCGGGACTCACGAGTACGAGCAGAAGGCCTCGAGCCGCACGCCAGCGACGGCAAGGGCCGCACGTCACGTGTCAGATTAAGCCTCGGTATGGCTAGGTCGCAATGGCCATGTTGTGTCGGCTCGACATAACCATTCTAGGTCCATGAAACGGACCTGCCCGGGTGTGATCGTCCCGGACATTCCCTTTGATCGTGGGGGCACCGTCACCGTCGGGAGATCGTACGGGAGCGGAGGGGACAGAGAGGACCAGTCGCCGGACTTCCCATCGCGCCGGATGGCCTGATCGTCAGCGGACAGGCAGCTTCAGACTGGCCCGAAGACCCCCGAGCGGCGAGTCCGCGAGCGCGATGGACCCGCCGTACAGTTCGGCCAGGTCGCGCACGATGGCGAGGCCGAGGCCGGTCCCCGGCGCCGCCTCGTCGGCCCTGACCCCGCGCTGCAGCACGGCTTCTCTCATCGCCGCCGGGATTCCAGGGCCGTCATCGTCCACCGTCACAACGATCCTGCCGTCGACCTGGGCGGATTCGATCGAGACGCGCGACCTGGACCACTTGCAGGCGTTGTCGAGCAGGTTGCCGAGCATCTCGTCGAGATCCTCGCGCTGGCAGCGGACCGCGTGTTCGGGCGGCACGTTCTGATCGATGGCGAGCGGCCGGTCGGCATACAACCGGCGCAGCGTGCGGGCCAGCGCTTCGCTCGACGCGATCACCGCGCAGGACGCGCCGGGCGCCGCGCCCGAGGCTGCCGCTCGCGCCTGGGCGAGGTGGTAGTCGATCTGGCGGCGCATCCGATCGACTTGCTGGCGAATGGCATCCGCGACGTCGAGCTGTCCGGCGCTCTCGGCCCGTTCCGCTTCCTGGGCGAGCACCGCCAGCGGGGTTTTCAGCCCGTGCGCGAGATCGCCGGCCTTGGCGATGGCGCGCGCGATCGTGCGCTCGCGGTGATCGAGCAGGGCGTTGAGATCGTCGACGAGCGGCTGCACCTCGCTCGGGTACCGTCCCTCGACCCGCCGTTCGCGCCCCTCACGCACGCCGCCGAGCCGCGAGCGCAGCGCCTGCATCGGTGAGATCCCTTTTCGGAAGTGCACGAAGCCGACGACCATGCAGATGATCGTGATGGTGGAGAACAGCGTGGCGTGCGTATACGCGGTCCCGTGCATGATTCTCGGGAAGACGGCGTAGCGCATGATGATCAGCGTCATGATCAGCACGGCCCCCACGAACAGCCCGATCGTCCAGAACAGCGCACCGAGCAGCAGCCGGGATCGCAGCGATCGTACGCCGCTCATGGCGTCGCCCCGACCCGGTAGCCGAGGCCGCGGACGGTCTGGATGAACTCGGCGCCGAGCTTGCGACGCAATCGTGCGATGAACACCTCCACGGTATTGGAGTCGCGATCGAGATCCTGCGAGTAGATGTGCTCGTTCAGCTCGGCCTGCGACACGACACGGCCGCGGTGGTGCATCAGGTACGAGAGCACGCGGAACTCGTGGGCGGTCAGCTTGACGGGAACGCCCTCCAGCGTGACCCTCGCCGCCCGCGGATCGAGCATGACCGCGCCGCATCGCAGCACTGGCGTCAGTTGACCGCTCGCCCGCCGGATGAGCGCGCGGATCCGCGCGAGCACTTCCTCGACGCGAAACGGCTTGGACACGTAGTCGTCCGCGCCGCTGTCGATCCCGAGCACTTTCTCGTGCCAGCTGCCGCGGGCGGTCAGCACCAGGACGGGCACGGACAGCCCCGCCGCACGCCAGCGGCGCAGGACGGTCAGGCCGTCGATCTTCGGCAATCCGAGATCCAGAACGACCGCATCGTACTGTTCGGTCTGCGCCAGGTAGTCCGCACGCCCGCCGTCGTCGGCACGGTCCACGGCATACCCGGCCTGCGACAGCGCCGCCGCCAGCTGCCGGGACAAGGCGGACTCGTCCTCGACGACCAGTACCCGCATGGCTCCGTTATAGCGCAGACGAACCTGAACCGCACCTGAACGACTCGTTCAACGAGCGTTCAGCCTGGCCGAAGTACACTGCGGGCCCAGGCCGAACGCTTCTCTGGAGGGAGGACCACGCCATGCGCCGACGCCCGATAATACTGCTGCTCGTGCTCGTTGCCCTCGCCGTCGCAACCATCGTCGCCACCGGCGGCGACCACGAAGGCCGTCTGTGGTCATGGCTCGCGTCGCTGCACGGTACGCCGCGCCATTGACCGGCGAGGCGCCACGTGGGACGTGCGAGGTCATCCGTGCGACGTGCTGCCCGTCACGTCACTACTGTGTCAGATTCGGGTGAGCGATCAGCGCAAGAGTGGTACGCGGGGGGCACCGATGTGGAAGGCGCGTTTGCCCACGCCAGCATTGAACCGAACGTCAGTTGCGTCGGCGTAACGGCGACACGCTACGTCGTCACACGACGATCGCGAAGTTCACGAAGATCACGACAAGCAACGACCAGTAGGCCATCGAGATCGTCGTGGTCGTCGTGATGGGCGTCACCGTCTTCAAACGTCAGCTCAACTGCCTTTTGGAATATGTTGCTGGGAGCATGCCTTTTCGCCCGCTTCTGCGAATCTGACACAGTAGTGACGTCGCGCGTTCTCTGTACTTGCGAAAGCGCACCTGCATTGGCCGGTGAACGAATGGAGACCCAGCGATGATTGGATCGGCCGGCCGCGACCTGCGACATGCGATGCGGACCATCGCCAGAACACCGCTGCTGTCGGCCGTCATCATCCTCTCGCTGGCGCTCGGCATCGGGGCCAACACCGTCGTCTTCAGCTGGATCCAGGCACGGCTGCTCGACCCTCTCCCGGGCGTGCCAGCCGGCGCGCGCTTCCAGGCCGTCGAACCGCGGAACGAGATCGGACTCTACGTGGGGGCTTCGTGGCCCGAATACCTCGACCTGCGGCGCAGCCTGCGGTCGCTTCCGGACCTGCTGGCCTTCCGAATCGTTCCGCTCTACGTGGGCGATGCCGGGCAGGTCGAGCGGGTCTTCGGCATGCTGGTGTCGGACAACTACTTCCCCGCGCTGGACGTGCGTCCGGCGATCGGCCGCTTTTTCCGGCAGGACGAGGTCTCGCGACCGGGCAGCGAGCCCATGGCGGTGATCTCCCACGGTTTCTGGCAGACGCGTCTGGCGGGTACGGCGGACGTCCTCGGAGGATCGATCAGGGTCAACGCGCTCAGGCTCACCGTGATCGGGGTGGCGCCGCCCGAGTTCCAGGGAACCGTGCCGGGGCTGGACTTCGACATCTGGATCCCGGCAACGATGGCGCCGCTCGTCGAGAACGGCTCGCGCCAGCTCGAGCTTCGAACTTTCCGCGGCTACTCGATGATGGGTCGTCTGCTGCCGTCGACCACGCGCGAGCAGGCGCGGAGCGAGCTCGCCATCACCATGCAGCAGCTGGCGCAGAGCTATCCAGCGACCAACAGAGGCGTGTGGGCCGAGCTCCTGCCGTTCTGGGATTCGCCGCGCGGGCCGCAGCGGATGCTGAACAGCGCGCTGCTGGTGCTGCAGGGGGTGATGCTGTTGCTGCTGGTCGCTGTCTGCGGAAACATGGCGAACCTCATGCTCGCGCGCGCGAGCGCCCGGCAGAAAGAGACGGGAGCACGGCTTGCTCTCGGCGCGGCTCGCCGCCACATCATCAGCCTCGTGCTCGCCGAAAACCTGCTCCTCGCACTCGCCGGTGCGGGCCTCGGCGCGGCACTCGCCGTGTGGGGAACGAAAGCGCTGATGATCCTGCCGCTGACGGGACTGCCCGTGAGGTTTC
>DASTBU010000047.1:0-4467 GCA_035711845.1 Vicinamibacterales bacterium | reverse complement strand
GTGGAATCGCTGTGTCACGCGGCGCTGGCGCGTTCCGTCAGCGAACGTGCGGCCTTCCTCGTCGAGGCATGCGGTGACGACGCGGCGTTGCGTGCGGAGGTGGAATCGCTCCTGGTCAGCGCCGAGTCCTCGCCGTCGTTTCTGGAAACGCCGATCGACGCCGCGTCACGTCCCTCGCTCGTGGGGCGCCAGCTCGGAGCGTATCGCATCGACGCGCCGATCGGCGCAGGCGGCATGGGCGAGGTCTACCGTGCCAAGGACACGCGGCTCGGGCGGGACGTCGCCCTGAAGATCCTGCCGGTGGCCTTCGCCGCCGATCCGCAGCGCCGCGCGCGCTTCGAGCGCGAGGCGCGCGCGGTGGCGGCGCTCAACCATCCGAACATCTGCACGATTCACGACGTCGGTCACGAGCAGGGGATCGACTTCCTCGTGATGGAGCTCGTCGACGGCGAGTCGCTGGGAGCGCGGCTGGCCCAAGGGGCGCTGCCGCTCGACGAGGCGCTCGCACGCGCCATCGAGATCGCGGATGCACTGGACAAGGCCCACGGGCAGGGCATCATCCATCGCGATCTGAAGCCCGGCAACGTGATGCTGGCGACGAGCCGGTCGGGCAAGGCCCCGCACGTCAAGCTGCTCGACTTCGGCCTCGCGCGCATCGTACCGTCAGGGGCCGCCGCCGCAGCGGTCGGCGCCGACACCAGCCCGATGACAGAAACAGGGGCAGTGCTCGGCACCGTGCAGTACATGGCGCCCGAGCAGATCGAGGGCCAACCCGCGGACGCGCGCACCGACATCTTCGCCTTCGGCGCGTTGTTCTACGAGATGCTGACCGGCCGGCGCGCGTTCGAGGGTGCGAGCACGGCGGCGCTGATGGCGGCGATTCTTCGCGAAAAACCGCCGATGGTGCATCCGCGCGAGGTCGGCCGCGTCGTGCGCCGCTGCCTCGCGAAGGATCCACTCCGCCGCTACCAGTCCGCCCGCGACCTCCTCAACGACCTCGAGGAGGTCCAACCGAGTCTCGATGCCAGCGGGTACGAGATGGGCGGTGTCCTCTCAGCGCAGGCAACACGACAACGGCCGACGGGACGTCGGGTCGGGTGGTTTGCGCTCGGGTTTCTCGCCGCGGCCATTGCGGCGGCGGGATATCTCGGAACGCTTCAGGCGCCAGCCCCCGCGCCCTCCTATCGCCCGCTCACCTTTCAGCGCGGTGTCGTCACCGGAGCCCGCTTCTCACCCGACGGCCAAACCATCTATTACAGTGCCTCCTGGGGCGCCGATCCGCCACGCGTTTACATGACACGGCTCGAGGGCACGGGGTCGGTAAAGGTCGACCTGCCCCCGGCGACCCTCCTGTCGGTCTCCTCCAAAGGAGAGCTCGCCCTGCTACTGACGGAGGGACGAAACTCACAGGTCAGTTCCGGCACGCTGGCGCGCGCGTCGGCGCTCGGCGGAACACCGCGCCCACTGCGCGATGATATCTCCGACGCCGATTGGACCCCCGATGGAGAGAAGCTGGTGGTTCGGCGCAACGAACACATCGAGTTCGCCGACCGGGTCCTGGTCCCGAGCGTCGCTGGTATGCCACGCATCTCTCCGCGCGGCGATCGCATCGCCTACATCGCAGAAGACGGCGTGCGCGTGGTCGACCTCGAAGGACGGAGCGTCCTCGACCACAAGGTCAACTGGACCTTCGGTCTCGCCTGGCGGCCGGACGGGCGCGAGATCTGGTTCACGGGCACCTCAGGCCTCAGTGAAGCGGATCGGGCGATTTACGCGCTGTCACTGTCGGGCGAGCAACGAATGGTCGCCGCCGCGCCAGGGTCGCTGACCATCCACGACATCGCTGCAGACGGTAAGCGGGCGCTGGTCACCACCGGTGCCGGCTGGTACGGGATTCAAGTGGGCAGTGCCGACCGCGCTTCGGAGTCCACGCTCGACCTTTTCGGCCGGTCGTTCCTGGTCGGCCTCTCCGCCGACGGCAAGCTGGCGCTGATCGACGAAGCTCGTGTCGGAAGAGGACTCTACCTCCGGTCGACCGACGGATCGCAGACGATCCGGCTGTCCGACGATAGGGGGCTCGCCCTATCGCCGGACGGCCGTCTGGCACTCACCAGTCGAGCGAACGACCCGTCGCATCTCTATCTGATCTCGACCGGCACCCAAGAGACCCAACAGCTAGCGCTCGACTCCAACCTCAGGCCCCATGACTATGCGCGATGGTCGGCCGACGGACGCCAGATCTTTATCGCACTCGTTCAGGCGAACCCAGCTGGCGACTCCCGACGCATCTATCGGCTCGATGCCACGAAGAGCTGGCGGCCGGTGACTCCGGCGGGCGTTGGGGACGAGTGGGTTGTTTCACCAAACGGCGAATTCGTCGCGGCGCCCGATCGCGCCGGGACGGTGACGGTCTATCCCGTCGACGGCGGCGAGCCGCGCACGCTCGCGGAGGAACGGGGCATCCCGATCCACTGGAGCTCCGACGGCAGATGGCTCTACCTCGCAACCATGGGATCGTTCCGGGCACAGATCTACCGGCGTGAGCTGGCCAGTGGTCGCGTCGAGAGCTGGCGCGAACTCGCACTCCCCGATCCCGCCGGCGTCTTCTCTCTGGGCGGCATCTATTTGTCCGGTGATGGCCGCGCGTATGCCTACAACTACAGTCGGTCGCTCCACGTTCTGTATCTGCTCGAAGGACTCCAATGACCCTCAGCCCTGGGCGGGACGCTAACGATCCGAGCTCCGACCGCTGGCGGCGGGTCGAATCACTGTGTCATGCGGCGCTGGCGCGCCCAGTCGACCGCCGTACGGCGTTCCTTGCGGAGGCGTGCGGCGACGACGCGGCGTTGCGTGCGGAGGTGGCATCGCTCCTAGTCAGCGCCGAGTCCTCGCCGTCGTTTCTGGAAGCGCCGATTGGCGGCGCTTCGGTGCCGTCGCTCGTGGGCCGGCAGCTGGGCGCGTATCGCCTCGACACGGTGATCGGCGCGGGCGGCGGCATGGGTGAAGTTTATCGCGCCAAAGACACGCTGCTCGGGCGCGAACGCCCTCACGTTCGCGTAAAATCAGATTCAATCAGATAAACTGGCGCTATGAAGGTTCTCTCCGCTACCGAGGTGTCGCGCAACTTCAGCGCCGTGCTCGACGGCGTGGAGCGCGATCAGGAAGAAATCGTCCTCGTGCGAAACCGGCGGCACATCGCACGACTCGTTCCGGAGGCGCCGCGTCAGGACGCGCTGGAGGTGTTCGGCGACCTGTACCGCACGCTCGATGACGAGACGGCGGACGCGTTATCGGCGGTCACGTCCCATCGCCAGCGTCGTCGCGGGCGTGTGTCGGAGCTGAGGGACCCGTGGGCTGGCTGATCGACACGAGTCTGTGGATCGCCGTCGAGCGTGGAGCCGTCGGAGCGGCCGACATTCATGCCATCACCCGGCAGGAGCCTGTCTACCTCTCGCCGGTCAACATCGCCGAGATCCGGTTCGGTCTGGAGCTGCTGCGGCCCGGCCGCCAGAAGCAACGCGCCGCAGCAGCGCTCCGGCGGCTGGGCCGCAAGCCCCAGCTGCGGATTACCGTCGAGACGGCGGAGGCCTTCGGGATCCTGGCGGCAAACCACAGAACGGTTTCATAAAAAGCTTCCACAGCCATTACTTTTGCTTCTTTCTTCAAAGAAGACGATCAAATGGTACAGGGATCGCCCCGCCCGCCGCGCAGGCGCCACACGCGCGACAAGCGCTCTTGGCGCCGAGGACGGGTGGGGCTGCCGGGCGCCAGGACCTGCTGTACCTCAACTCAAGGGAATCTCGGTTTCAGGGCGGAAGCTACGTAAAGGCTGTCGAGATCCTCGTGATCTTCCAGATCCTCGTGAGTGTCTCGTCCCGTTCACCGCGCCTGTGTGGACGTCCGCGCGCCGAGCTGCTGCAGCAGCTCCTTCACCGCGGTATCGAGCTGGCTGTCCTTGCCCGTGAGCGATTCGCCGATCGGCCGGGTGACGGGCACGTCGACCGGCCGCGGGTTCAGCTCCATGTTCGTTCCGTCCAGCGTCGTAATCCTCGTCGCTGGCATCCTCATCGTCGATCCGTCCACCAGCGTCTGGCTGCCCGTGTAGATGATCCAGCCTGAGGTCGGCTCGCCCACGACCCTGCCCAGCTTCAGCGTACGGTAGCCCTCGGTGAAGTCCTCGGCGTCGGACAGCGAGTGCTGGTTCGTCACGAGGATCGTCGGCAGCTCGAGCGCGCGCTGGCCGAGCACGCTGCGCGCCGGCGCGGTCGGCAGGCCGCGCGGCGTCATCATCAGGTAGCCGCGCCGCGCGAGTACGTCGATCGCGTAGACGTTCACGAACCCGCCGTTGTTGTTGCGGACGTCGATGACGATGCCGTCCTTCATCCGGTTGTCGGCGTCGAGGTCCATGTAGAGGCGGCGCAGCGCACCCTCAGACATATCGTTCATGTGGGCGTAGCCGAGCCGACC
>DASTBU010000046.1:0-17654 GCA_035711845.1 Vicinamibacterales bacterium | reverse complement strand
AGATGGCGGCGGCGATCGGTGCGATTCCCTACGAGCTCCTGTGCCGCGTCGGGTCGCGCATCGAACGGGTCTACCAGTAGAAACGGGGGGAGATTGCAGATTCGTCGATTGCGGATTGCGGATTGATTGGCGATTGACGATTTGGGATTGGGGATTTTATTCGGGAATTGAGGATTGGCGATTGGTCGGAGACGGCCCGCGGCGCCGGGGATGTGCTCAGCATTTCGAAAGAGCGCGCGCGGGGCTCGGGGCTCGGGGCTCGGGGCTCGGCGGAAGAGCCTCCAGAAATCACCGAATCAAATTTCAATTCGCCAATCGTCAATCGACACTCAATCTGCAATCCGCATTCGACGAATCTGCAATGTGGCGACAATGAAACACAAAACCGTCTTCGCATGTCAGGAGTGCGGTGCCCAGTCGCCCAAGTGGCTGGGCCGCTGCCCCGAATGCGGGGCGTGGAACACGCTCGTCGAGGAGCGCCCCGCACCGGAGGCGATCGTGGCTGCCGCAGTCGAACGGCGCTACACGCTGGCCGCCACCGCAGGGCCGCAGCTGTACGCCGATATCGACACAGTGGTTGCCGAGCGCATTTCATCGGGCATCGGTGAGTTCGATCGGGTACTTGGCGGCGGCGTCGTGCCGGGATCGCTGGTGCTGATCGGGGGCGAGCCGGGCATCGGCAAGTCCACGTTGCTGCTCCAGGCGGCCGCGCACTTCGCGAAGACGATCGGAACGGTCCTCTACAGCTCCGGCGAGGAATCGGAGCACCAGATCAAATCGCGGGGTGAGCGGCTCGGAGTCGAGCGGGCGCCGCTCTACATCCTGGCGGAGACGTGCCTGGAGCGCATCCTCGAGGAGATCGCCCGGCTGCGCCCGGCCCTGGTGATCGTCGATTCGATCCAGACGGTGTTCTCGCTGAAGTTCCAGTCGCCGCCCGGCAGCATCGGGCAGATTCGCGAATCCGCAACCCAGCTGTTGTTTGCCGCGAAGGGACAGAACATCCCGACGTTTCTCGTTGGCCACGTCACGAAGGACGGCAGCCTCGCCGGCCCGAAGGCGCTCGAGCACATCGTGGACACGGTGCTGTACTTCGAAGGCGAGAAGCACCATTCCCACCGCGTCGTGCGCGCGGTCAAGAACCGCTTCGGCGCGGTCAGCGAGCTCGGCGTATTCGAGATGACGGCCACGGGTCTCAGGGCCGTGCCGAACCCGTCGCAGCTCTTCCTGGCCGAGCGCGCGGCCAATGCGCCCGGCTCGGCGGTCTTGTGCTGCATCGAAGGATCGCGGCCGCTGCTCGTGGAGGTCCAGGCGCTCGTCAGCACCAGCACCTACGGCAACGCGCGCCGGATGGCGAGCGGGCTCGATCAGAACCGCTTGTCGCTGCTGCTGGCGGTTCTCGAGAAACGCGCGGGGGTGAATCTCGCAGCCGAGGACGTCTTCGTCAACGTGGCGGGCGGCATGGCCGTGGACGAGCCCGCCGCGGACCTGGCCGTCGTCGCAGCCGTGGCCTCGAGCATTCGCAACCGCCAGATTCGATCCGACACGGCGATCTTCGGCGAGGTGGGCCTCGCGGGCGAGATCCGGGGCGTCAGCCAGGCTGCGCTGCGGGTCCGGGAGGCCGCACAGATGGCTTTTACTCGCTGCGTCCTGCCCGAAGGGAACTGCGCCCCGGCCGATGTCCCCGAGGGCCTGGAGGTCGCTGGCGTCCGCAACGTCTCCGAAGCCCTGGACCAGATTATTGCCTGGTGACGGGCCCGCCCCGCGCACGGTCGATTGTTCAGACCGGGGGGCAGTATCATAGATCTGCTTTCATGCCGCGGAGTTCATCTATGTCCTGGCATCTCGTTGTCCGTGCGCTGTTTGTGATAGCAGTCACGTACGCGGCCGTTCTGGCCAGGCCCTTCAGCACGGCCATGTCTGTGAACCTCGCCGTCGGGGCCGCGCTCGGGCTGCTGATGGTGATCGTGGAATCCCGCCTCCGCGAGGCGGAGGTCACCGATCTGCTCGGCGCGCTCATCGGGGGCGCGATCGGGCTCGGCCTGGCGAAGACCATTGGCGCCGCGCTTTTCTGGGCCGACACGGCCGACCGCCGCGTGGTCTTCCTGCACAGCTTCATCCTCCTGGTCTTCCCCTACCTCGGCATCGTGATGGGGGCGCGGAAAGGCGAGTGGCTGAAGCCGGCACGCCTCGTGAGTCTCTTCCGAGACACCGGGCCGCAGAAGCGGTATCGCATCCTCGACACGAGCGTGATCATCGACGGCCGGATCGCCGACATCTGCGAGACAGGCTTCCTCGACGGGACGCTCGTCATCCCGCAGTTCGTGCTGAAGGAACTGCAGCTGGTCGCCGATTCGCCCGACTCCATGAAACGAAACCGGGGCCGGCGCGGGCTCGACATCCTGCAGAAGATCCACAAGATGTCGGGCGTGGACGTCATGATCTCCGACATCGACTTTCCCGACGTCCGCGAGGTCGATCTGAAGCTGATCGAGCTGGCCCGCTCGCTTCAGGGAAAGATCGTCACCAACGACTTCAACCTCAACAAGGTTGCGCAGCTGCGCGGCGTGCAGGTGCTGAACATCAACGAGCTGGCCAACTCGCTCAAGCCCGTCGTGCTGCCCGGCGAGTTCATGCGGGTGTTCATCCTCAAGGAAGGCAAGGAGTACAACCAGGGCGTCGCCTACCTGGATGACGGGACGATGGTCGTCGTCGACAACGCGCGCCGGATGATCAGCAAGAACATCGATGTCGTGGTCACGAGCGTGCTGCAGACCACGGCGGGCAAGATGATCTTCGGACGCTACATCGAGAACGCCGCCCCGGCCGCTGTCGGCACTATCTCGACGACGAGTTCGACCGTGCAGGCCGCAACAGTCGCTGCGACCGTCCCGGCAGGGCCGCGCTCGCCGACCAACCCGAAGTAGCCGTTCTGCCTTGCCCCGGATCCCCCCGTTTCACTGGTGGCGGACGGTCTTCTACCTGATACCCGCCATCAGCGTCTACACGATCGGCCTCGGGACGATCTCGATCGTCTCGTCGTTCGTCGATCGCACGGGCGACGTCGGCCACCGCTGCGCGCGGGCGTGGGCATGGCTGGTGCTGAAGACGACCGGCGTCCGCGTGACCGTGCGCGGCATCGAGCACGTCGATCCCGCGCGCAGCTACGTGTTCGCGTCGAACCATCAGAGTATTTACGACATACCGATTGTCTTCGCGTCGCTGCCGCTGCAGCTCCGGATCGTAGCCAAGGACTCGCTCGGCGCGTTTCCGTTCCTGGGCTGGCACCTGCGCCGGACCGGACACCTGCTCGTCGATCGGAGGAACCCCGGCGCCGGGATCCTGAAGAAGATGTCGCGGCTCATCGGCGGCGCGCGCTCGCTGATTATCTTTCCGGAAGGCACTCGCAGCGCTGACGGGACCGTGGGGCGTTTCAAGGGGGGCAGCTTCCTGCTGGCGATCGACCACGGGCTCCCGGTGGTGCCGATCAGTATCGCGCGCAGCCGGTTCGTGATGCTCAAGGGACGGTTGATGACCTGTCCGGGCGACGTGACGATCACGGTTCACGAGCCGATCTCCACCGAGGGGATCACCCGCAGCGCCGCGCGCGAGTTCGTCGAACGGGTGCGTGAGGTGATTCGGCGCGATGTGGATGAGCCGCCGCCTTCGCTGCCGACGGCCGCGCCCGACGGCGCTCGTCCTTCGAGTGCACCTGCGCCGGCCAACAGGGACGTCGCGATATAATGACTGTTTGACCAGATGGCCGACTCCTCATCCTTGCACGTCACGGCCATCGTTGCGGCCGGCGGGAGCGGGCGGCGCCTGGGGTCGGCCGTGCCCAAGCAACTCCTCGAGGTAGGCGGGCAGCCGATCCTGCGCCGCAGCGTCGAGGCCTTTCTCCGGCACCCACGGGTCACCGAAGTCATCGTCGCCGTGCCTGCCGCGCTGGCGGAATCGCCGCCGGACTGGCTGCAGGGAGCGCGGGTCGTGACCGGAGGCCCCACGCGGCAGGCGTCGGTCGCAAACGGGTTCGAGGCCGTTTCCGAACGGTCCGACATCGTTCTGGTCCACGATGCGGCGCGTCCGTTCGTGACCGCCGGGATCATCTCTCGCGCGATCGACGGCGCGCTCGCGCACGGCGCGGCGATTCCGGCGGTGCCGGTGAGCGACACGGTCAAACGCGTCGCCGATGGAAACCGCACGCACGTCATCGTCGAGACGTTGCCACGCGAGCGGATCTACCTGGCGCAGACACCACAGGCGTTCCGGCGCGCGATACTCGGAGAAGCGGTCGCGCTGGGACGACGCGGTGTGGAGGCCACAGACGAGGCGGCGCTCGCCGAGCACGCAGGACACCGGGTGCACATCGTGAACGGCGAGCCCTCCAACGTGAAGATTACGACCGCCGCCGACCTGGAGTCCGCACGGGCGCGAACCGATCGCGCAGACGGGTCGACAGCGACAGCACGCATCGGCGTGGGGTACGACCTGCACCGGTTGGTCGAGGGCCGGCCCCTGATCCTCGGGGGGGTGACAGTACCCTCCGACCGCGGTGCGCTCGGCCATTCCGATGCCGACGTCGTGTGTCACGCGGTCACCGACGCGATTCTTGGCGCAGGCCGCGCGGGTGATATCGGCCAGCATTTCCCGGACACCGACGCGCGCTGGAAAGACGCATCGAGCCTCGCGCTGCTCCGCGCCGCGCTCGCGATCGTGAGCGAGCGTGGCTGGATTGTGGAGAACGTGGACGTCGTCGTGGTGCTCGAACGTCCGAGACTTGCGCCGTTCCGGCCCGCCATCGAAGAGCAACTCGCCCGCGCGCTCGAGGTGGCCGACGAAGCCGTGAGCGTGAAAGCGAAGACCAACGAGGGCGTCGACGCCGTGGGCCGCGGAGAGGCCGTCGCTGCACACGCCGTCGTCCTGCTCTCACGGCGCCCGGATCGACCGACGACCGACTGAGTTATGCGCCTCCGATTTGCCCCGAGCCCGACCGGGCAGCTCCACGTCGGAAATGCCAGGACGGCCCTCTTCAACTGGCTGCTCGCCCACGGCAAGGACGGCACGTTCATCCTGCGCATCGAGGATACCGACGCGGAGCGATCGACGCGCGAGTCGGAGGCGGGCATCCTGGACGATCTCCGCTGGCTCGGCCTCGAGTGGGACGAGGGGCCGGATGTGGGCGGCGCCAGCGGACCGTACCGGCAGTCGGAACGACTTCATCTGTATACGTCGTACTCCAGCGAGCTGATCCTCGCCGGCCACGCGTACTACTGCTTCTGCTCGCCGGCCCGTCTCGAGGCGGATCGCAAGGCGGATCTGGCCGCGGGCCGGCCTCCCCGGTATCGCGGCACGTGCCGCTCGCTCACGCGCGCCGAGGCGGAGGGCCGCATCGAAGCTGGCGAGCACGCCGTCGTCCGCTTCCGCGTGCCGGAGGGCGAAGGGGTGAAGTTCCACGACCTGGTCCGCGGCGAGGTCGCGTTCAGCACCGAAGTCATCGGCGACTTCGTGATCCTCCGCTCGGACGGGCGGCCGCAGTACAACCTGGCGGTTGTCGTCGACGATGCGTTGATGGAGATTTCGCACGTGATTCGGGGTGAGGATCACATCTCGAACACGCCGCGCCAGCTCCTTCTGTATCGGGCGCTGGGGTTCAAGCCGCCGCTGTTCGCGCATCTCTCGCTGGTGATGGGGCCCGACCACACGCCCCTGTCGAAGCGGCACGGCGCCACGTCGGTGGCCGAGTTCCGGGCGCGGGGTTACCTGCCGGAGGCCCTGGTCAATTACCTCGCACTCATCGGGTGGTCCCCCGGAGGCGACGAGGAGCTCCTCCAGATCGGCGAGCTCGCGCGACGCTTCGCCATCGAGGATGTCGGCCACAGCGCCGGCGTGTTCGACCCCGAGAAGCTGGCGTGGATGAACCGGCATTACATGAAAGTCGCGGCGCCAACGCGGCTGGCGGCGGAAGTCCTGCGCTACTTCGTGCAGCGTGGCTACGTCGCGCGCCGCACCGATCAGGCCGCGGAGTTCATCGAGTCGCTGCTCCCCATGGCCGTGGGCTCCGTGGATCGGCTCGAGGAGGTGCCCGATCGGCTGCACTTCCTCTTTCGCTTCGAGGTCGCGGAGGCCGTGACGAAGCCGGATGTTGTCGAAGTGCTCGGCGAGACCGGCGCGACGGAAGTCATCGCCGCCCTGGCCGACGAGCTGCGGGACGCGGGCCGGCTGGACAAGGAGGCGTTTCGCGCGGCGGCCGGCCGCGTCCGGCAGCGAACCGGTCAGAAGGGCCGCGCGCTGTTTCACCCCATTCGCGTCGCGCTGACGGGCGAAGCGGGCGGACCCGAGCTGGACCTCGCCGTGCCCGCGATCGATCGCGGCGCCGAACTGCCGCAATCGGCCGGCGTCGCACGTATCCTGGGCTGCCGCGAGCGGGCCGAGGCGTTCAGGGACGCGATCGAGAAGACGTAAATCGTGAGCGATTGGGATTGCTGATCGGTTGGTCGATTCGCTGATGGTCGTCTACGGCATCAACACGGTCATGGAGGCGCTGCGCGCCGGTCGTGTCCGGCGGCTGAGGGTCGGCCCGCGGGCGGATGGAAGGCTGGAACGTGCGCTCGAGATCGCGCGTCGTACCGGTATACCCATCGATCGAGTCGATCCCTCTGCACTCGAGCGAGCCTCGCGCGGCGGCGTGCACCAGGGCATCGTCGCCGTCGTCGAGGATGCGCCCGACTATTCGATTGCGGAGCTGCTCTCCCATGCGGCGCCGCAGGCTCCGCTCATCGTCGTGCTGGACGGCATCGAGGATCCCCATAACGTCGGCGCGGTTCTTCGAACGGCGGATGCGGCTGGCGCCCACGGTGTGGTTCGGCAGGCACGCCGCGCGGCCCCGCTCGATGGCATCGTCGCGAAGGCGTCGGCGGGGGCCCTTGCGCACGTGCGGGTTGCAACCGTCGTCAACATTGCCCGGGCCGTGGAAGAACTGACAGCGGCAGGTGTCTGGACCGTGGGCCTGACGGGGGACGCGCTGGAGCGGTACGATCGGGTGGATCTGACGCTTCCGACGGCGATCGTCCTCGGGGCGGAGGGGAGCGGGCTGCGCCGGCTGGTGCGGGAACGCTGCGACCGGCTGGTGTCGATCCCGATGGGCGGTACGGTGGAAAGTCTGAATGTCTCTGTCGCAGCAGGGGTTACGCTCTTCGAGGCCGTCCGGCAGCGCCGGGTGGCGTCGGAGCGTTCGCTGGGGCCGGACTAGCTCAGCCTTTGAGGACGTCAGGAGAGGAAGAAGGGGCAATTCGGTCAGGGACTTGCCAGGCTGGCACACGTCGTGCTAAAAATACTCTTTTGTCTGGGCTGGCGTAGCTCAGTCCGGTAGAGCAGCTGATTTGTAATCAGCCGGTCGGGGGTTCAAATCCCTTCGCCAGCTCCAACGATTCCGGCACGGCCCGACGTCAAGTCGGACCAGACGATTCGCGAGCGGCGCAAATCCTGACAAATGAAACAGCTCTCAGCCGTCAGCCCCCGGTGTGCGCTGAAACGTGAGGGCGACATTCAGGCGAGGTAGCGAAGCGGTCAAACGCAGCAGACTGTAAATCTGTCGCCCCAGCGGCTTCGAAGGTTCGAATCCTTCCCTCGCCACCAGCCTTCGCCCCGCGGGCTTCGGTTAGGCAGGCCAGCAAGGCATCGGCGGAGGTTGCGAATCGGAGCGCGAGGGTGGATCGCAGGCCGGTAGAGATTCGGGAGCGGCGGGCTTGCCGAGGACGTTTCGAAGACTGCGAGTGAGAGTACGGGCTTGCCGCGCCGTAGTGCCGAGTGAGCGAAGGTGCGAGGCATGAAGGGGGCCTGCCGGCCGAAGCGGCGAGCGAGAGTGAGGCGGCGCGAGCCGCGAAGGCGGGAGTAACTCAGTGGTAGAGTCACAGCCTTCCAAGCTGTTGGTCGCGGGTTCGATCCCCGTCTCCCGCTCCAGGTTATTCCGAGGGGCTGCGCCCCTCGGACTCCCGCGCGCCGTCACTCGCGGGGGCCCCACAGGCCCCGCTCCGCTCCGGCGTTGCGCGGCCTCCGGCCGCGCGGGCGCGAGATTGGGCTACGGGGCCAGGCTGGTCGAATTCGGCGCGTCGAACGAGCGAAGCGAGCGCGTGGGGGCGGGCCGCAGCCAAGGAAGCGGGCCGATGTAGCTCAGTTGGCAGAGCGCGTCCTTGGTAAGGACGAGGTCACCGGTTCAATCCCGGTCATCGGCTCCAGACTTCGCTCGCTGGCTGGCGCCAGCGAGCTTCGTCTCGGCAGGCCAGCGAGCGAAGGCTGGCTCGCAGGGCGCGAACGTGACCGCCCGTGAAGGAAGAGCTGAGGGAAGCATAGGACTAGAACTCAGGCAGGCGGATGGCCTGCCGTTGAGCGGCGGGGCTGACGCCCGGCTTGGAGCACGAGGCAGACACGACATGGCAAAAGAGAAATTCGATCGTTCCAAACCACACGTCAATGTCGGCACGATTGGCCACATCGACCACGGCAAGACCACGCTGACGGCTGCTCTGACCAAGGTGGCCGCCGACAAGGGCTGGGCGAAGTTCGTCCCGTACGACGAGGTGGCCAAGGCCTCCGAGTCGCAGGGGCGCCGCGACGCCACGAAGATCCTGACGATCGCGACGAGCCATGTCGAGTACAGCACGCCGAACCGGCATTATGCGCACGTCGATTGCCCGGGCCACGCCGACTACATCAAGAACATGATCACCGGCGCCGCGCAGATGGACGGCGCGATCCTCGTGGTCAGCGCGGTCGACGGTCCGATGCCCCAGACGCGCGAGCACGTGCTGCTCGCCAAGCAGGTCAACGTGCCGTACATGGTCGTCGCGCTCAACAAGGTCGATGCGGTGGACGACCCCGAGCTCGTCGATCTCGTCGAGCTCGAAGTGCGCGAGCTCCTGTCGTCCTACGGGTTTCCGGGCAACGACGTGCCGGTCGTCCGCGTGTCCGCGCTCAAGGCGCTCAACGGCGAACCGGACGGCGTCGAGTCGGTCATGAAGCTGATGGAAGCGCTCGACAGCTACATCCCGCTGCCGGAGCGCGAGGTCGACAAGCCATTCCTGATGCCGATCGAAGACGTCTTCTCCATTTCCGGCCGCGGCACGGTCGTGACCGGGCGCGTGGAGCGCGGCAAGGTGAAGGTCGGCGAGGAAATCGAGATCGTCGGGTTCAAGCCCACCGAGAAGAAGGTGGTGACCGGCGTCGAGATGTTCCGCAAGCTGCTCGATGAAGGCGTCGCCGGCGACAACATCGGCGTGCTGCTCCGAGGCGTCGAAAAAGACGACGTCGAGCGCGGGCAAGTGCTGGCGAAGCCCGGCTCGATCAAGCCGCACACGAACTTCAAGGGCGAGGTCTACATCCTGTCGAAGGACGAAGGCGGCCGTCACACGCCGTTCTTCAACGGCTATCGTCCGCAGTTCTACATCCGGACGACTGACGTCACCGGATCGCTGAAGCTGCCCGAGGGGGTCGAGATGGTGATGCCGGGCGACAACACCAGCATCACGGCGGAGCTCCACGTGCCGGTCGCGCTCGAAAAGGGCGCGCGGTTTGCGATTCGCGAGGGCGGCCGTACAGTCGGCGCCGGAACGATCACGGAGATTATCGAATAGGTGAAATGTTGACTGCTGAAGGTCGAATGCTGAGTGGCGAAGACCCTTTGCACTCAGCATTCAGCAATCCGCATTCAGCACTTCAGGATTCACCATGAGAGACATCGTTTCCCTGGCGTGCACCGAGTGCAAACGGCGCAACTACAGCACGACGAAGAACAAGAAGAAGACGACCGAGCGACTGGAGTTCAGCAAGTTCTGCCGCTACTGCCGGAAGCACACGGCGCATAAAGAGACGAAGTAGGTTTGAGCTTCCAGCTTCCAGTCGCCGGCTTCCACCCAATAAGGTGGCCAGCTGGTTCTTCCAGCTCGGAACTGCGCTGTGAGCTGGAAGCTGGCAGCTTTATTTAGGACAGTAGCTCAATTGGCAGAGCACCGGTCTCCAAAACCGGGGGTTGGGGGTTCGATTCCCTCCTGTCCTGCCAGTTTTGGCAAGGAAAGCGACGAGGCAGGGCGCAACGCGAGCGGAACGGAGCGAACGCGGAAGCGTGAGCAAGTGAAGCGAGCTTGAAAGAGCGAGGGGCCGGAGGGAACCGCCGCGAAGCGGCGGCCCCGAGCGTTCAAAAGAGCGAGGGGCCGGAGTGAACCGCCGAAGCGGCGGCCCCGAGCGCCGGGGGACGATGAAAACAGCAATGGCGGAACAGGACTCGTTCGGCGGCCGCGCACGTGAGAGCGTCACTGGGTGGTGGGGACGATCCCGGCGCTTTCTGGCAGAGGTCCGCAACGAGATGGCCCGCGTCACCTGGCCCAGCCGGCGGGAAGTGTACGCAACCACGATCGTGGTCATTCTCACCTCGGTTTTCTTCGGCGTGTATCTCTACGGCATCGACCTCGTGCTCAACGCGATCATGGCGTGGGTGTTCCAGACGTTCGGGGCGGCGTAACGCGAGATGGCGAGCATGACGGACGATCGCACGAAGCAGTGGTACATCGTCCACACGTACTCCGGCTTCGAGAACAAAGTGAAGGAATCGTTGGAGCAGCGTGTGGCGGCGTACGGGCTGCAGGAGGAGATCGGCGAAATCCTGATCCCCACCGAGCAGGTCGCCGAGATGCGCGGCGGCAAGAAGGTCGTCAGCTCGAAGCGGTTCTTCCCCGGCTACATCCTTGTCGAGATGCACATGTCCGACAACGCGTGGCACGTGGTGAAGAACACGCCGAAGGTCACCGGGTTCGTCGGTGCGGGCGCCAAGCCGACGCCGCTCTCGCGGGAAGAGGTCGATCAGATTCTCAACCAGGTCACCGAGGCCGCCGAGAAGCCGAAGCCGAAGTACACGTTCGAGAAGGGCGACCAGGTGCGGATCAACGAGGGCCCGTTCACCAGCTTCAACGGCGTGGTGGACGAAGTGAACCTCGACCGCAACACGCTGAAGGTGATGGTCACGATCTTCGGCCGCGCCACTCCTGTGGAGTTGGATTTCTTGCAGGTGGAGAAGCTCTGAATGGTGGCGCGCTCGAGCCCCGAGCCCCGAGCCCCGAGCCCCGAGGCCCGGGCGCTGAGCCCCGAGGCCCGGGTGCTGAGCCCCGAGCCCCCGAGCGCCGAGCCCCGAAATTAGTCAGCAACCATCATGGCAAAAAAGGTACAGGCAGTCGTGAAGCTCCAGATTGCGGCGGGGAAAGCCACCCCGGCGCCGCCGGTCGGTACCGCGCTCGGTCCGCACGGCCTCAACATCATGGACTTCTGCAAGAACTTCAACGCGAAGACCTCCAAGGACGAGGGCCTCATCATCCCCGTCGTCGTGACGGTCTACGCCGATCGGTCCTATTCGTTCATCACCAAGACCCCGCCGGCGGCCGTGCTCCTCAAGCGCGCCGCGAACCTGGCGAAGGGGTCCAACGAGCCGAACAAGAACAAGGTCGGCACGGTGACGAAGAAACAGGTGGAGGACATCGCGAAGCTGAAGATGCCCGACCTGAACTGCGAATCGCTCGACGCGGCGTTCAAGACCGTCGCCGGCACCGCACGTTCCATGGGCATCGACGTGGTCGGCTAGCGTCCGTTTTCCGGCCGCCACTTCCAGCTGAAGACGGATGCTGGCGGTCTGGAGCGCTTCGCCGGCCGCCGGCCGACCAGAGCGCGGATGGAAGCGGCAAAGGGCGTGTAATCAGCGGCGCTGAGCGAAGCGAAACGCTGGCTGGCGCCGGGGGTGCCCGCCTACGCTGTTCGCGGAGATTGCGGGCGAACAGCTACGGCGAGGTCTCGCCGTAGCGCGCGTGGTTCGTTAGCGCGCGGAGGCGGAGGGCCCCGGCGCAAACCAAGAAACGTGGGAGGCCGCGGCGCGGCCGTTTGCACCACGAGGAGCAGTCAATGCGCAAGACAGGCAAGAAATTCGCTGCCGCCCGGCAGCAGGTGGCCAATCGGCCGCACACGATCGAGGACGCCGTTCCCCTCATGCAGAAGGTCAAGTACGCGAAGTTCGACGAGACGGTCGAGATCGCGATGCGGCTGGGCGTCGATCCCAAGCACGCCGACCAGATGGTTCGCGGGACGGTCGTGCTTCCGCACGGGTTGGGCAAGAGCAAGAAGGTTCTGGCGATCGCGGGCGCCGACAAGCAGAAGGAAGCGCAGGATGCGGGCGCCGATCACGTCGGCGGGGAGGAGCTCGTCGAGAAGATCCAGGGCGGCTGGATGGACTTCGACGCGGTGGTCGCCACGCCGGACATGATGCGCGCGGTCGGCAAGCTCGGGAAGGTGCTCGGCCCGCGCGGGCTGATGCCGAACCCGAAGACCGGAACGGTCACGCCCGATATCGCGAGGGCCGTCAAGGAGATCAAGGCGGGCAAGGTCGAGTTCCGAGTGGACAAGACGGGCATCGTGCATGCGCCGGTGGGCAGGATCTCCTTTCCGGCGCAGAGCCTGATCGAGAACGCCCATGCCCTGGTGGACAGCGTCGTGAAGGCGAAGCCGTCGGCGGCGAAGGGGAAATACCTCCGCAGCGTGACGCTGTCCTCGACGATGGGTCCCGGGATTCAAATCGATACCGCGCACGTGAGCGAGACGCAGAAGCATTAACGGCTGGACGGCCGTTCGAGGCGTGGTGCTGGTTTCCGGGCCCGCAACCCCGAGCCCCGAGCCCCGAGCCCCGGATCCCGAGCCCGACAAGGATCAACAGAATGGTAGTCACACGAGCAGACAAGGAAACCGAGCTCCAGGACCTCGAGCGCGCCTTCAAGGGCACTGACAGCGCGATCGTGCTGGGCTTCAAGGGGCTCAAGGTCCCCGAGGTCACCGAGCTCCGGCGGCAGGTCCGCGGTGCGCGGGGCCAGTACAAGGTGGTGAAGAACACGCTCGCCCGCCGGGCGATGATAGGCACCAGCTTCGAAGCGCTCGGTGAGTTCTTCACCGGGACGACCGCCGTGGCGTACAGCGGCGACGATCCGGTCGCGCTGGCGAAGGTCCTGACGACGTTTGCGAAGACGACGCCGGCGCTCCAGATCAAGGCGGCCGTCGTGCAGGGCCGGGCGATCAAGGCGGGCGAGGTCACCGAGCTGGCCACCCTGCCGGGCAAACCTGAGCTGTACGCGAAGCTCCTGTTCCTGCTGCAGGCGCCGATGGTGCAGCTCGTGAGCGTGTTGAACGCCGCCCCGCGCGACCTGATGAGCGTGCTGGTGCAGGCGGAGAAGAAGCGGGGCGAGAGCTAGCGAGGGCTGCCGGCGCGCAGCGCCGGCGGCAAGGCCGAAGGCCGTCGCGCCGTAGGCGCGTAAGCGCGCGGGGGTGGGGCCCCGCGCGCACCGAGAAAAGCTGACCGAATCTCGATGTCAGCAAGCCGCGGATTCATCAACCGGTTATCAGGAGCAGAAGAGCAATGGCCGATCTTACGCAGCAGCAGGTTGTCGATTACATCAAGGGAATCTCCGTCCTCGAGCTCTCGCAGCTCGTGAAGGAGCTCGAGAAGGAGCTCGGCGTGTCGGCCGCCGCGGCGATGCCCATGGCCATGCCGATGGGCGCCGGGGCTGCCGGCGGGGGCGCCGCCGCGCCGGTCGAGGAAAAGACCGAGTTCACCGCCACGCTGACCGAGATCGGCACCAACAAGATCAACGTCATCAAGGTCGTTCGCGAAGTCACGAGCCTCGGGCTGAAGGAAGCCAAGGACCTCGTCGAGGGCGCGCCTAAGACTATCAAGGAAGGCATCCCGAAGGACGAGGCCGAAGCGATCAAGAAGAAGTTCGAGGAAGTCGGCGCGAAGGTCGAAATCAAGTAGTCGCGCGGGGCGTCGCCCCGCGTTGTTCGGGGCTCGGGGCTCGGGGCTCGGAATCGTTCCGGACCCGGCCGCGAGTCAGTGGCCTTTTCCGGCTGTTCCCTAGATCGAGTCCCGAGACCCGAGTCCCGAGACCCGGGAGAAATTCACCAGCATGTACAGCCTTCCCAAGAACGTCTACCGCGAGCGCATCGACTTTTCGAAGATCAAGACGACGATCCCGATCCCGAACCTGATCGAGATTCAGAAGAAGTCCTACGAGCGGTTCCTGCAGATGAACCGGCTGCCTTCGGAGCGGGAGGACGCCGGCCTGCAGTCAGTGTTCAAGTCGGTCTTCCCGATCTCCGACTTCCGCGAGAACTCGTCGCTCGAGTTCATCGAGTACTCCATCGGGAACTGGGAGTGCAAGTGCGGCCGGCTGGCCGGGCTGCACCACCTGCGCAAGCCGTGCGTCAGCTGCGGCCACACGCTCGTCGCCGACCCCTACGGCGAGCACGACGTGCTCTGCCCGCGCTGCGGCAAGCCGAACGAGGCCCGCGGCGACGTCTGCGACATCTGCGGCAACACGGTCGGCCTGAAGCTGAAGTACGACGTCGACGAGTGCCAGGAGCGCGGCATGACCTACGCCGTGCCGCTCAAGGTGACGATACGGCTCGTGGTCTGGAACAAGGATCCGGAGACCGGCGTCAAGACCATCCGCGACATCAAGGAGCAGGAGGTCTACTTCGGCGACATCCCGTTGATGACGGACAACGGCACGTTCATCATCAACGGCACCGAGCGCGTCATCGTGTCGCAGCTCCACCGCTCGCCCGGCGCCTTCTTCCATTCGGAAGACAAGACGCTCTACATCGCGCAGATCATCCCGTATCGCGGCTCCTGGGTGGAGTTCGAGTACGACACCAAGAACCTGCTCTACGTTCGGATCGACCGGAAGCGCAAGTTCCTCGCGACGGTCTTCCTGCGCGCGCTCGGGCTGCGCGGCGCCGACGAGATCATCCGGAGCTTCTACAACGTCGACAAGCTGTACCTCAGGAACGGGTCGATCTACTGGGTGGTCAACGACAGCCTCCAGGGCCTGCGCGCCGCCAAGGACATCACCATCGGCTCCGACACCGTGACGCACGGAGGCAAGAAGATCACCTCGAGCGCGCTGACGGCGCTCAAGAAGGCGGGCGTCGAGGCCGTCGAGATTGCCGATGCCGAGCTCGAGGGCGCGTTTGCGGCGGCCGACGTCGTGGATCCGTCCACGGGCGAGGTCATCCTCGAGGCCAACGAGGAACTGTCGCCCCGCGTGATCTCGATGGCTCAGGAGAAGAGCGTCGATCGGCTGGAGATCTTCTTCCCCGAGCGCGACGAGATCGGTCCCGTGCTCTCGCAGACGCTGAAGAAGGATCCCATCCACACGCACGAAGAAGCGCTGATCGAGATCTACCGGCGCCTGCGGCCGGGTGATCCCCCGACGCTCGACAGCTCGCGGTCGCTCTTCGAGAACATGTTCTTCAACCCGCAGAAGTACGACTTCTCGCGGGTGGGCCGGCTCAAGCTGAACACGAAGCTCAAGCTGAACACCCCGCTCGACGAGAAGATCCTGCACCCCCAGGACTTCTACGAGGTGATCAAGTACCAGCTGAAGCTGCGGCGCAATCCCGCGAACGTGGACGACATCGATCACCTCGGCAACCGGCGCGTGCGCTCGGTGGGCGAGCTGCTCGAGAACCAGTTCCGGATCGGGCTGGTCCGCATGGAGCGGGCGATCAAGGAAAAGATGTCGGTCTACCAGGAAATGGCGACCGCCATGCCGCACGACCTGATCAACGCGAAGCCGGTCATGGCCGCCATTCGCGAGTTCTTCGGGTCGTCCCAGCTCTCGCAGTTCATGGACCAGACGAACCCGCTGTCGGAGGTCACGCACAAGCGGCGGCTGTCGGCGCTGGGCCCCGGCGGCCTCTCGCGCGAGCGCGCCGGGTTCGAGGTGCGCGACGTGCACCCGACGCACTACGGGCGCATCTGTCCGATTGAGACGCCGGAAGGTCCGAACATCGGCTTGATCTCGTCGCTGTCGTGCTACGCCCGCATCAACGAGTTCGGGTTCATCGAATCCCCGTACCGCAAGGTCAAGGACGGCCGCGTCGTCGACTACGTGATCATCACGAGCGCCGGCGGCAGCACGAAGCACAAGGCCGGCGACATCGTCGAGGCATCCGACATTGGCGTGGATCCGAAGGACGCCGACAAGGGCGGCCGGCGCCGGCGGGGGCTCGAGTACGAGCCGTACTCCTTCTACCTCTCCGCCTGGGAGGAAGATCAGTACATCATCGCCCAGGCCAACGCGAAGGTGGACGACGCCGGACGCTTCGTCGACCAGCGCGTCAACGCGCGTCAGGCCGGCAACTTCATTCTGTCGCCCCGGGACAAGGTCGAGTTCATCGACGTGTCGCCGAAACAGCTCGTCTCTGTCGCCGCCTCGCTCGTGCCGTTCCTCGAGAACGACGATGCGAACCGCGCGCTGATGGGGTCGAACATGCAGCGCCAGGCCGTGCCGCTGCTGCGGGCGCGCTCGCCCTACGTCGGCACCGGTATGGAGTACATCACGGCGCGCGACTCGGGCGCCGTCGTCGTGGCACGCCGGTCGGGCACCGTGGACTTCGTCGACAGCCAGCGCATCGTCGTGCGCGTGGAAGGGGAGGCGGAGGCGACCTCTCGCGAGATGGGCGCCGACATCTACCCGATGACGAAGTTCAAGCGCTCGAACCAGAACACGTGCATCAATCAGAAGCCGATCGTCCGCGTGGGCCAGAAGGTCACCAAGGGACAGGTCCTCGGCGACGGCCCGTGCACGGAACTGGGCGAGCTGGCGCTCGGCCGCAACGTGCTCGTCGCGTTCATGCCATGGCGCGGCTACAACTTCGAGGACGCGATCCTCGTGTCCGAGCGAATGGTGAAGGACGACTACTACACGTCGATCCACATCGAGGAGTTCGAGATCGAGGCGCGGGACACGAAGCTGGGCCCCGAAGAGATCACCCGCGACATCCCGAACGTCGGGGAAGGCTACCTGCGCGATCTCGACGAGAGCGGCATCATCCGCATCGGTGCGACCGTGAAGCCGGGAGACATCCTGGTCGGCAAGGTCACGCCGAAGGGCGAAACGCAGCTCACGCCGGAAGAGAAGCTGCTCCGCGCGATCTTCGGCGAAAAGGCCGGCGACGTGCGCGACGCCTCCCTCATCTGCCCGCCGGGCATCGAGGGCATCATCGTCGGCGTCAAGATCTTCTCCCGCAAGGGCATCGAAAAGGATGACCGCGCGAAGGCGATCGAGCAGGAAGAGCTCGACATGATGGAGAAGAACCTGCAGGACGAGATCCGCATCCTTCACGACGAGGTGAAGAAGCGCGTGATCACGATGCTGCAGGGCCAGGAGTCGCGTGCGGATCTCTACGACGAGCACGGCCGCGAACGGCTGATGCGAAAGGGGACGGCCCTGACCGCGGAGGTGCTGCAGGGCCTGCCCTACGACGCGATTGTCCGGTTGAAGGTCAACACGGACGATCCGAGGCTCGAAGAGGATCTGCGCGAGCTCGAGGAGCGCACCGAACGGCAGGTGGAGGTCATCCGCCAGCAGTTCGAGGAGAAGAAGGAGAAAGTGCGGCGCGGCGACGAGCTGCCGCCGGGCGTCATCAAGCTCGTGAAGGTGTACGTCGCGATGAAGCGCAAGCTGTCGGTCGGCGACAAGATGGCCGGCCGCCACGGCAACAAGGGCGTCATCGCGCGCATCCTGCCGGAAGAGGACATGCCGTACCTGCCGGACGGCACGCCGGTCGAGATC
>DASTBU010000045.1:0-46997 GCA_035711845.1 Vicinamibacterales bacterium | reverse complement strand
ATGAAGACCTGGCTCACGCCATCGTCGACCGCATTCTCGAGCGCGGTCGAATGCTCACCCTCGATGGACCGTCCCTGCGAACCAAGCATTTGGGACTTGACGACCCCACCGCAAATCCGGCATCAATTCAACTGGCCAGCGGTTCTGGGGAAGGCGCCAGAATTTCCGGAATCCAGCCGCCACAATTTCCGGAACCCACATCGAAGATGGGTCACAGGAACCTCCCTGTGACCCACACGTTACCCGACGGATCGAGCGGGCCTCACGCGTAGCGTCCGGTCCGCGCCAGCGGCTTCGTTCTAACGCCGACGTGTTTAGATTTTCCACGCGGTCGGCGCTGTAGAGCGAGGACGCCCGTGGGCGGACATGTGATCGCGCTGCGAGAAGGACCGGGTCAGCCCTTCACTTCTCTGCCTGACTGCGGATAGCTGTGAAGGCGCCGCTTACATACGCCACGAGGTGCAGCACGCTCAGGCCGGCTCCTCACGGATGAAGGAACGCGGGATCCCCGTGCTTATCGAGCTTCTCGAAGTCACGCGCCGTGAGCGACTCTGTCGGTTAGAAATTTCCACACGACGCTTTCAACGAGGCACGTGGAACCTCTCGCCACATCGGGCGCAATGAAATTGCTGTCGGCCATCCGGCTCCTCTATTAGGACGGAATCGTGTATGCCGCACGATGGACATTGCCGCGTTAGCGACGGATCGACCACGTGTCCATTCGGACAGCGATAGGCCGCCTCCCCCGAATCGCCACTTTTCCACGCATTCTGCGTCCACAGCATTTCACCGCCGCATTCGGGGCAGGGCGATGAGCGGACCATCGTGTTTTCCACCGGGGCAGCATACCGCAGTTCGCCGCTGATTAGGGTTTGAAGACGTTCGCTGACTTGCTGATTCCGCCGACCGACAGCAGCAACTCACGTTTATCCCATCCTCCCCCACTCTCTCCACCTCCCAGTGGCCCCCATCGAGGGCAGCCTCACCGAAAACCTCAACAAAACCGGGGTGCGGCTGTGGACCTGATGCGCCCGACGACACGCACCACTTCCCCTGATCGTCTGATTTTCGGCGCGGGAGGTTATGACCCGCCGCCGGCTCGACTGGTACGAATCTCGGTAACCGGCGCCATCTGCGATCGCCAGCGCGCTTCTGTCATGGACTGGTCATGCGGCCCGGCAATCGAAGCTCACATCATTGAAATCGGCCGCGGTCTCTCTTGTTGCGGGATGCCGCGGCCCGAGAACTGATGAGGACTTTGCCCTTCTCCGGTCGCTTGGAGTCCATGCCTTAGCCCGGCTGGCAGGCGAGGCCGAAACCGGTCTGACGAGGGGCGACGGTGAGCAGAATGCCCTTCAGGATTGTTACGAATTCGTTCCAGACATGACGGCTCCCTCTCAGAAGCAAATCGATCGGGTCATCAGCTTCATCAACCGCGCGGTCACCAACAGGGAGGCGGTCGCGGTGTCATGCGGCGCAGGGTACGGAAGAACCGGAACTATTCTGGCTTGCTGTCTTGTGTCGCGGAGGCTGTCGGCAGAAGCTGCGTTCGAAAAACTGATCGCGATCCAGCCGTGTAGTCGCGAGATTCTCCGGATTCTTGGTCAGAAAGAAGCCGTGTTCGAATTCCGCCGACGAATGCTAAAGATTCAGAGACGCAAAGAAGCCATCTGACCATCTGCGGAGGTATCCCTCTCGACGTAATCTTGGGGTTTTCTGCGTCTGATTCAAAACCGTGTGCCTTGATTCGCTTATTCTTCCGGTTCGCCTGAGAACGACAAACTCACCACCGACGCCGAATTGTAGTGTGGCTTCGTAAACGACACGTAGGCGTGTGTGAGATGGCCTGAGAGCGCGAGTGACCAGATGTAGTTGAAGTCAGGAGGTGTGCAACAGGCAGCCACATCGACTAGCGGCCGAATGTCATTGATGTAGCCCACTGCTGCTGGCCGTGCGAAGCAGAGGCGCTTTTCGTGGTTGGACCACAGCTTGAACCGACGTTTTGAACATCTCGGATCGGTTCGACCAAGGTTCCGCGAAGTTCCAGCCACGGACGTCCCTCGATCTCGGGTTCAGCGTCCTTCGGGGCTCGCACGCCGAGACGCATACTCGGTGTGAACGACGAGATGACCGCGTTTCGCTGCATCGTTTCCGGTCGTTTTGGCTTACGTCGTCGAGGCTTGGGCATCGGTGATTCTCCTCAAGGAGATCATCCCTGCATGTGATTCTGGCTGCCACGCGGTCTGCGACGCGTTTGAGCCTGCCACGCGGTCTGCCACGCGGAACGTGACGGAGCCCGAAGGCCGGTGACGGAACGGCACGGAAGCCGAGTCCTCCGAATTGCTGAATGATTCGGAACGTATTGGCGCGCCCGGCAGGATTCGAACCTGCGACCCCCGGCTTAGAAGGCCGGTGCTCTATCCACCTGAGCTACGGGCGCACGGAAACGGGGACGTTTGATTGTACGCCAACGTCAACGTACAGACAGCCCGACTACATACAAACCCTCCGCCGACTGCGTCCACCGCTCGGTTCGAGATACACTGCTGCGCGTGAATTCCGACCGTCAACCGCCGGCCTGGGCCGCGGGTGTCTGCACCGGCCTGCATGCGGCGGGCAGCCGGCACGTCCTGTACGTGCCCGACAACCCCCTGTCGCACGTGCTCGCGATCCTCCACGAGACCTTTCGGGACGTGAAGACGATGATCGCGACGCGCGAAGAAGAAGCCTTCGGGATTGCGGCAGGCCTGTATCTCGGCGGCGCGCGGCCCACGGTGATGCTGCAATCGAGCGGCCTGGGCAACTCGTTGAATGCGCTGACCTCACTCCTGCTGCCCTATCAAATCCCCGTACTCGTGATCGTCAGCATGCGAGGGGACCCCGGCGAGTGGAACGCCGCGCAGGTGCCGATGGGCCGTGCGGTCGCGCCCATCTGCGAAGCGATCGGGCTCTCGCCGGCCACGGCCGAAACGCCGGAGACAACGGAGGCCCTGGTGCAGTTCGTGGGCCGGACCGCCTTCAGCACGCGGCGTCCTGGCATCTGCCGGCTCCCGCGCCAGCTGACGGCGCCGGCGGCGCGGCCGAAGTCCCCCGCATGACGAGCCTCGACGCCATCCGGGAGGTCGTCCGCGCCGCGTCCGCCGCGCCGATCGTCGCGAGCCTCGGTCACCCCGCCTACGATCTCTATGCCGCTGGCGATCGCCCGTCGAACTTCTATACCTGGGGCAGCATGGGCCTGGCCTCGTCCATCGGCCTCGGGCTCGCCGTAGCGCAGCCTCATCTTCGGGTCTACGTGATCGACGGCGATGGATCGCTGCTCATGAACCTCGGATCGCTCGCCACGATCGGCTGGACCCGGCCCGCCAACCTCGTGCTCGTCGTGCTCGACAACGAACAGTACGGAACGACCGGCGGACAGGATACGGCCACGGCCCATGGGGCGGACCTCGCGGGCGCCGCGAATGCGATGGGTTTTGCCGCAGCCGTCGCGGTGCAATCCGCCGACGCGCTGTCCCGCATGTTGGATCGGACGGCGAGGGAGCCGGGGCCCTGGATGATCGTCGCGAAGGTGGGGGCAGCGGCACCGACCGCGAAGCCGCCGCTCGACTGCGTGTTCATCAAGCAGCGGTTCATGGCCGCCATCGGCTGCGCCGAGCCGGCAACCGCCGGAGCCGGGCATGATGAAGACTGAAACAGGCGCGACACTTCCGGCAGTCGCGGCCTTTGTGACCGGCGCCTCGGCGCCGCCCGGCGCCCGGCTCCGCGCGGCGACAGCGCTGCTCGACACGGTTGGCGTGACCCTGGCCGGCGCGTTGGAGCCGGCCAGCCGAGCGGTCCAGGACGTGGTCGCGGCCGAGGGGGGGGACGCCTGCACCGTGCTCGGCAGCGCACTCCGCTCGACTGCGCCTGGCGCCGCGCTGGCCAACGGCACGGCGGCCCACGCGCTCGACTACGACGACATGTGTTTCGTCTCTCTCGCCCACCCCAGCGCGCCGCTCGTGCCCGCGCTTCTGGCGGCAGGCGAGCTGAGCGGCGCGTCGGGTTCCGCAATCCTCGACGCCTACGTCATGGGTTTCGAGGTCGAAGCCCGTCTCGGCCGGGTAATGAACCCTCGTCACTATCAGCGCGGATGGCACTGCACGTCGACACTCGGCGCAATCGGCGCGGCGGCAGCCGCCAGCCGCGTCATGGGCCTGGATGCCGGCAGGACCTGCCACGCATTGGCCATCGCGGCGTCGGAGGCATCAGGGCTGAAGGAAAACTTCGGCACCATGGTCAAGCCGCTCCACGCCGGGCTCGCGGCGCGCGACGGCGTCCTGGCCGCGCTTCTGGCGCGAAGCGGCCTGACCGCCAGCGAGCGGGCGCTCGACGGTCCGCAGGGATTCCTCCAGGCGATGGACAGCGAGCGCACCGGGCTCGACCGCGAGATCGCGGATCTCGGCGGCCGATGGGAACTGCTCGACACGGGCATCACCGTGAAACTCTATCCTTCGTGCGCCGCGACACATCCGATGCTGGACGCGCTGCTTGCCCTCAGGGCGCGGGGGCCATTCAGCGGGGACGATGTGGACCGCATAGAGATCGAGGTCGATGCGATGACGCCAACCGTCCTGATTCACGAACGGCCGTCGACGGGACTCGAAGGAAAGTTCAGCATGCCGTTCTGCGCGGCGGCGGCGGTCGTGGACGGCCGTGTCGGCATCGAGACATTCGACGCCGCGCGCGTGGCCGACACGCGTATCGCGTCGCTCATGCCGCGGATTGCGATGCAGGTGGACCCGGCACTGGGCGCCGACCGGCCGCCGCTGACACAGGTGCGCGTCCGGGTGCATCTGAGGAACGGCCGGATACTGTCGGAAACCGCCAACGGGGCACGCGGGTATCCCGATCGCCCGGCCAGCGACGCCGAGCTCGACGCGAAGTTTCTCTCCTGCGCCACGCGCGCGGTCGCGCCAGCTTCGGCCCGGCACGCGCTGGCACTGCTCAGGGAGATCGACAGCCTGAGCGATATCCGGACGCTGACGGCGGCGTGCGCGGCGCCGGGTTGACTTGGAAATTGGACGCTGGGGGTTGAAAGGTGGAAGTTGTCTAGTGCCCTCCTCTGCCCGGCACATGACCCCGTTTCCAGATCATAAATGTCCGCGTGAACTCGATGACCGCCGTCCCGTGCTGGTTGAGGCCCGTCGTCTTGACCTTCACGATGCCGGCGTCCGGCCGCGACCTGGATTCCCGCTTCTCCAGTACTTCGCTCTTCGCGTACACCGTGTCTCCCTCGAAAAGCGGGTGCGGCAGACGAACCTCGTCCCAGCCGAGGTTCGCGACGGCATTGATCGTCAGATCGGTCACGGACTGGCCCGTGACGAGCGCGAGCGTGAAGCACGAGTTCACGAGCGGCCGCTTGAACTCCGTGCGGCGCGCGTACTCGCGATCGAAGTGAATCGGGTTGGCGTTCATGGTCAGACAGGTGAACCAGACGTTGTCGGCCTCCGTGATCGTCCGCCCGAGCGGATGCTCGTAGATGTCGCCGACCTCGAAGTCCTCGAACACGCGACCCGTCCAGCCCGGCTTGATGCCCATTCAAATCGTCCCTTGCCGGCGCCACGCCTCGACGACGCCGGCATCGAACCCGAGCTCCGCGAGGATGGCGTCGGTGTGCTGTCCCGGTGACGGAACGGCGCCCATGACAGGCGCGACATCGGCCATCTCGATCGGCGGCAGAAGCGCACGCAGGGGCCCGGCTGGAGAGTCGATCTCGCGCCAGCGTTCTCTCGCCGTCAATTGCGGATGATCGACGAACTGCCCGATCGACCCGAGCCGCGCGTTGGCGATCCCGACGGCGTCGAGGCGGGCGACCACCTCGCTCAGGCTCATGCCATCCAGGACCGAGGCGATCGCTTCGTCCAGCTCCTGCCGGTGGCGTATGCGGTCCGCATTGGTTCGAAATCGGGTGTCGTTCTCCAACTCGGGCCGCCGGACGACATCGCGGCAAAAGCGCATCCACTCGCGCGCGTTCTGGATGGCGAGGTACACGGGCCCGCCTTCTGTGTCATAGGGGCCATACGGCGCAATGGAGGCGTGATGGGCGCCCGTGCGTCGTGGCGGTGATCCGCCATAGGCGGTGTAATAAGCGGGCGCGCTCATCCACTCCGCGAGCGCATCGAAGAGCGAGACCGTGAGGACCGAACCGCAGCCGCTCGACGCTCTCGACAGCAGCGCCGTCAGGATTCCGGAGTATGCATACATGCCTGCCGCGATGTCGGCCACCGAGATGCCGACCTTCGACGGGTGCGCCTCGGTCCCCGTCAGCGAAATCAGGCCCACCTCGCTCTGCACGAGCAGATCATAGGCCTTCTTCGCCGCGTAAGGCCCCGACGAGCCGTACCCGGTAACGCTACAGGCGATCAAGCGGGAGTGGCGGTGGCTCAGCGCGGCCGGATCCAGCCCGAGCCGGCCGGCGGCGCCCGGCGCGAGGTTCTCGGCGAAGACATCGGCCCGCTCGAGGAGCCGCGACATCACGTCCCGAGCCTCGGGTCGTTTCAGGTCCAGCGTGAGCGATTCCTTCGAGCGATTGAGCCAGACAAAGTAGCTCGACAGCCCCTTCACCGTGGTGTCGTAGCCTCTGGCGAAATCCCCGGTGCCGGGGCGCTCGACCTTGATGACCCGCGCGCCGAGATCTGCGAGCTGCCGCGTCGCGAACGGCACGGCCACCGCCTGTTCGACCGAGACGACCATCAGTCCTTCGAGGGGACGCGACATTCGACCTCCAGCTCCAATCCTCAACTCCCAAGCCGACGTACGCGAACGTTGAGAATTAGAAGTTGGGCGTTGGCCATGGGTCGGCTGGCTCTCTCATTTCTAATAAGACCGCGGCATGCCCAGGACATGCTCGGCGACATACGCGAGGATCAGGTTGGTCGAGATTGGGGCGACCTGATAGAGGCGTGTTTCGCGAAACTTGCGCTCGATGTCGTAGTCCTCGGCGAATCCGAACCCGCCGAAGGTCTGCACCGCCGCGTTGGCCGCCTCCCACGAGGCGTCGGCCGCGAGCAGCTTGGCCATGTTGGCTTCGGCGCCGCACGGCTCGCCTCGATCGAACAAATCAGCCGCCCGGATGCGCATCAGGTCGGCTGCCTCGACGTTCACGTGGGCGCGCGCGATCGGAAACTGCACGCCCTGGTTCTGGCCGATCGGCCGGCCGAACACGACCCGATCGGTCGCGTAGCGGGTGGCCCGGTCGACGAACCAGCGCCCGTCGCCCACGCATTCGGCAGCGATGAGAATCCGCTCGGCGTTGAGCCCGTCGAGCAGATACCGGAAGCCCTTGCCCTCCTCGCCGACGAGCGCATCCACCGGCACCTCGAGGTCGTCGAAGAAGAGCTCTGTCGTCGCGTGGTTCATCATCGTGCGGATCGGCCGGATGGTCAGCCCGTGACCCACGGCCTCGCGCAGATCGACGAGCAGCATCGACAGGCCCTCGGTTCGCTTCGTCACCCGCTCGACCGGCGTGGTGCGTACAACGAGCAGCAGGAGATCGGAGTGCTCGGCACGTGAGATCCAGATCTTCTGGCCTTTCACCACATACCGGTCGCCTTTTCGAATCGCGGTCGTCTTGAGCTGCGTCGTGTCGGACCCCGTTGTCGGCTCGCTCACGCCAAAGGCCTGCAAGCGCAGGTCGCCCGCCGCGATTCGAGGCAGGTGGGCGCGTTTCTGGACCTCCGATCCGTGCCGCAGGAGCGTGCCCATGGTGTACATCTGGGCGTGGCACGCGCCGGCGTTTCCGCCGCTGCGGTTGATCTCTTCGAGGATGATCGATGCCTCGGCAACGCCAAGGCCCGATCCGCCGAACTCTTCGGGAATGAGGGCAGCGAGATATCCCGCCTCGGTGAGCGCCTTGACGAACGCGTCCGGATAGGCGCGCCGCGCGTCCAACTCGCGCCAGTACGTGTCGGGGAAGGACCGGCACAACTCGCGTACGCCCGCCCGCAGGTCCTTCTGCAGATCGACGTCCGGCACGCTTCGCTACCTCCCTAGCCGTGCTTACACGGCGTGCATGTGTCCGAATGTGTCACTTTTGCCGTGCAAGCACGGGATCCACGAACTCGAACTCCCGACTCGCAGAGAGCGTTCGGGTCCTGCATCCCCGCTCTTTGGGAGTTGGCGCGTAGGAACCGGGAGTTGCACCCGGGCCAGCCATCATATTCGGAGTAGCATAGCCGCGTCATGCCGGCACTTCGCGAACTCGTCGTCAGCCGTCTGAAGGACGCGGGTGTGCGCATGATCTTCGGTGTGCCTGGCGGCGGCGGGAACCTGGATCTGATCGAAGCGGCCGGACAGGCCGACCTGCCGTTCGTGCTGTCGGCCACGGAGACGGGCGGTGCGCTGGCGGCGCTGGCGCAGGCTGAAGTCACCGGGCGGCCTGGTGCCTGTCTCACGACGCTGGGGCCCGGCGCTGCTTCGGTCGCCAACGGCGTCGCCTGCGCGCTCCTCGATCGTGTGCCGCTCCTCGTGTTCACCGACAGTCACGCCGCGGCCGCACACGGCGCATTCGAGCATCAACAGTTCGACCATCGGGCGCTCTTCCGGCCCATCACCAAATGGAGCGGCCGGCTGTCGGCCGAGTGCGTCGATCGGACGCTCGATCAGGCGTTCGCCTCGCTGCTCGATCCGCCACCCGGTCCGGTTCACATCGACTGGCCAGCGGACTTCGAGACGACACCAGGGCGCTCGAGCCCCGAGTCCCAAGCCCCGAGCCCCGAGCCCCGAGTCCCGAGCCCCGAGTCCCGAGCCCCGAGCCCCGAGTCCCGCGCCTCGAGCCCCGACAGGTTTGCAGCCCTGATCTCCCGCTCCCGACGCCCCCTGTTCATCGTCGGCCTCGGCGCCCGGCAGCCAGCTGACGTCACCGCCATTCGTGGGCTCCTGGAACGCCATGGCGCACCAGCCATGGTGACCTACAAGGCAAAGGGGGTCGTGCCGGACCGTCACCCATGCTTTGCCGGTGTGTTCACGCATGCGCTGATCGAGCAGGCCGTCGTCGGCACCAGCGACCTGATTGTGGGCGTGGGTCTGGATCCCGTCGAGCTGCTGCCACGCCCGTGGTCGTACTCGCAGCCGGCCGTCTACGTCGGACGCTGGCAGGTACCGTGCCGTCACGTCCCGTTCGCCGCGCAGTTCGTCACGGATACTCCCGCCGGCATCCGCGAAATCGACGCACTGCTTCAAACGCCCGAGTGGGATCTCGAGATCGTGTGTAAGAAGGTGAACGAACAGCGGCGCGCAATCGATATCAGCGCCGAGGGAATGACGGCCCAGGATGTCGTCCGCGTCGCGGCCGACCAGCTGGCAGGCGCCGCACGCGTGACGGTCGATGCGGGCGCACACATGCTTCCGGCGACGCTGCTCTGGCCCGTCGACGCGCCGGGCCAGATGCTGATATCGAATGGCCTGTCCACCATGGGTTTCGCGCTGCCGGCGGCGATCGGCGCAGCGCTCGCCGATCGCAGTCGACCCGTTGTGGCGCTCACCGGCGATGGCGGGCTGCTCATGTGCGCGGCCGAGCTGCTGACGGCCGTCCGTGAGAAACTCCGGATCATCGTCATCGTGTTCAGCGACCAGTCGCTGAGCTTGATCGAGATCAAGCAGCAGCGGCGGCAATATCACCCGGCGGGCGTGGCGCTCGGCGCCGTCAACTGGCCGGCGCTCGGTGAAAGCCTCGGAGCCGCGTCGTTCATCGCCGCGAACGAGGCCGACCTGGCCCGCGCGCTGGAAACCGCCAGAGAGTGCCAGGGGCCGTGCCTGATCGAGGCGAAAATAGACAAATCGAACTACTCCCGCACGCTCGAGGTCGTGCGGGGATAAATCAACTACCAACTACCAAATGCCAACCACCAAATTCAATTTGGGAATTGGCAGTTGGAGGTTGGAAGTTGTAGAGGTGCAGTATGTCCACCATCAGCACGATGACTGAAGGCCTCCTCATCGACGGCGCGCGAGGCGACGCATCCGATGGGGGCACGTTCGACGTGGTCGATCCCTCCACGGGGGAACGGCTCGCAACCGTCGCCAAGGCCACGCGGGCGGACGTCAACCGCGCGGTCGAATCCGCGCACGCGGCTCTGGACTCGAAGGCCTGGGGCGGCATGCCACCGGCTGAACGCGGACGCATCATGTGGCGGATTGCGGCCGCGATCCGCGAGCGGGCCGACGAGCTCGCCACGCTGGAGAGCCGGGACAACGGCAAACCCCTCCGTCAGGCGCGCACGGACGTGCAGGTGGCCGCTCGCTATTTCGAGTTCTTCGCCGGGATCGCGGACAAGATCATGGGCAACACGATTCCGCTCGGGCCCGGGTTCCTCGACTACACGATTCGCGAGCCCATCGGCGTGTCGGCGCACATCGTTCCCTGGAACTACCCGATTCAGATTGGCGCCCGCGGCATGGCGCCCGCCCTTGCGGCCGGCTGCGCGGTCGTCCTCAAGCCGTCGAGCGAGGCGCCGATGACGGCGCTCCGGCTGGGCGAGGTCGCCCTCGCGTGCGGAGTGCCGCCGGGCGTGGTCAACGTCGTCCCCGGCACGGGCGCCGAAGCCGGCACCGCGCTGGCCAGTCATCCAGGCATCAATCAGCTCACCTTCACCGGATCGGTGGACGTCGGCGTCCAGGTGGCGAAAATGGCCGCCGACAACGTCGTCCCGGTGGTGATGGAGCTCGGCGGCAAGTCGCCGAACGTCGTCTTTGGCGACGCGGACTTCGATCTGGCCGCTGCCGGCGTGGCCAACGCGATCTTCCAGAATGCCGGTCAAACATGTTCGGCCGGATCGCGGCTGCTGGTCGAACGGCGTGCGCATGACGCGTTCGTGGAGAGGCTCGTCGCGCGTGCATCGACGATGAGGATTGGGCCTGGCGTGAGCGATCCGGACATGGGCCCGATCATCTCGAAGCGTCAGCTCGAAACGATCGAGCGCTATGTGACCGTCGGCAAGGAGGAAGGTGCGACAGTGGCAGCCGGCGGCGGCCGGCCCTCGACTGATTCGCTCCCCGGCGGCTTCTACTTCGAACCCACGCTGCTCGATTCCGTGAAGCCGGACATGCGCGTGGCCCAGGAAGAGATCTTCGGTCCCGTGCTCGCCATCATGGTCTTCGACGAACTCGAGGAGGCGGCGACCCTCGCCAACCGGAGCCAGTACGGGCTCGTCGCCGGGGTGTGGACGCGGGACATCAACAAGGCGATGTCGCTCGCGGCGCGGATCAAGGCCGGCCAGGTCTACGTCAACACCTACGGCGCGGGCGGAGGCGTCGAGCTGCCCTTCGGCGGCTACAAGAAGAGCGGCTATGGACGCGAGAAGGGGCTCGAATCGCTGGCGAGCTACACGCAGGTGAAAAACGTCTGCGTGAAGTTCGCGTAGCGCATCGAGTTACGCTCCAACGAGCGCACTGGCGAACTCGCTCAGCTCGACATCGTTCTACTCCTGCGCAAGCGCATCGAACGGCGCGACGTTCGATGCGCGGCGAGCGGGAAGATACGTGGCGAGAAGCACAATCCCCAGCGTCAGCAACGCCACAGCCGCGGAGGTCGCAAGATCGGTGGCCGCCACGCCGAACAGCAGGCCGCGGAGCGTCCGCGTCGCGAGATACGAGCTCGGGATGCCAACACCGAGCCCGACAATCCCGTGCCAGAGCCCTTCGCGCAGCACCAGGCCGAGCACCTGGCTGCGCCCGGCGCCGAGCGCCATGCGAATGCCGATCTCCCGACGACGTTGGGCGACGGAATAGCCGACCACGCCGTAGACGCCCATCGCCGCCAGCAACAGGCCGCTCACGGCGAGCCCCACGAGCAGAATCATCAGCAGGCGCGGCCGTGCCAGCGTCTGGCCGATCATCGCGCGCATCGGTTGAACGTCCGCAACAGGGACGTTCGGATCGACGGACCGGATCGCGTCCCTGAGTGCAGGCGCCAGCGACGCCGGGTCAGCAGCTGCGCGCACGGCGATCATCATCGCGGGTATTGACGTCTGAGACGCCGGCGTGTAGATCTCCGGCCCGACGGCGTCGGTCAATCCGGTATGCCGCACATCTCCGACAACGCCGATCACGGTCAGCCAGTTGCCGCGGATGCTGCCGCCGCGGATCCGAAGCTGCCGACCGAGGGCCGCGTCCCCCGAACCGTAGTAACGGCGGGCGAAGGTCTCGTTGATGATCACCACGTTCCGGCCCGCGTCCGCCGCTTCGAGCACCCGCCCCGCAAGCAGGGGCTGGCCGACGGCGTGGAAATAACCCTCGGTTGCGATTCGAAGGCCGGCGGTTGGGCGCGCCTCCCCTTCAACCACGGCCACCCCTTCGATGTCCAGCGCGCCGGTCCAGCTGTAGCCGCTGAAGGGCAGATGCTGAACGGCTCCAGCGCGGGCGACGCCCGGCACGCCGCGAATGCGCTCGAGAAGACGATCGTAGTACGCGGCGGTCGAGAACTTCGGATTCCGAGCCGCCGGTTGGAGGCGCAGCGTCAGCACCGCGTCGGGGGCGAAACCGGTATCGACCCGCTGCAGCCGCCAGAACGTCTGCAGCAGCAGCCCTGCGCCGATCGTCAGCACGAGCGCGAGGGCAATTTCGGCGGTAACGAGCGCCCCGCGCAGACGCCGGTCCCGAAGCGATTCGGTGCTGGCGCCGCTTCGAAGCAGCGACGCAAGCCGCAGCTTGGTGGATGCGATGGCCGGAGTGCTTCCGTACAGCAGGGCTGCAGCGACCGAAGCAGCAATCACGACGCCCGCGAGGCGCAGATCGAGCGCGATCTCCGCCGTGCGCGGGATGTCGGACGGCAGCGCCGCGACAACCGCCGGAAGCGCCAGCCATCCAATCGCCAGGCCGCAGATGCCGCCAGCCATCGCGACCGTCGCGGATTCTGCCAGCAGCTCGCGCGCGAGACGTGACCGCGACGCCCCCAGCGCCGCCCTGATCGCCAGACCGCGCGCGCGACCCGCCGCGCGAATCAGCAGGAGCGTGCCCACGTTCGCGCCGCCGATCAACAGAATCAGCGCGCTCGCGCCGCCGAGCACGAACAGCGCGGGCCGAACATCGCCGACCATGGTCGTATGAAGGCTCTCCAGCCTGGCCTCGCGGCCGAAGTCGTTCGAATAGCCGAAGCGGCGGCGCATCTCCGGGATCAGCGCGCGAAAATCACGGTCGGCATCGGACACCTCGAGGCCGTGCCGAAGCCGTCCCACGAAGAAAGAGGTCGTGATGCGGTAATGCCAGGCGGCAGGGTCGATCACGAACGGCGTCCAGAGGTCCGCCGTGCGGCCGAACAGCTCGAAGTCCCGCGGCATGACACCGACGATCTCCACCGCATCGCCGTCGAGTTGGATGGCGCGGCCGACGACGTCCGGGTCGGCGCCAAAGGAGCGGAGCCACAGACGATGGCTCAGGATGGCCACGCCGGGAGCGCCGAGCTGTCCATTCTTGTCGTGGAACCCGCGCCCGAGCCGCGGCCGAGCGCCGAGTGCGCTGAAGAGGTTCGGCGACACGCGGGAAATCGTCACCTTGAGCGGATCCCCCACCCCTGTCATCGACATCGTCCACCCGGGCGCAACGGCGGCGAGATCGGAGAAGACGGTGGCGCGCTCGCGCAGATAGAGGAGGTCGGCGTTCGACCAGAACCGGTCGGGCCACACGGCCACGAGCCGATCGGGCTCCTGGAAGGGCAGCGGCTTGAAGAGGACGCCGTAAGCGAGCGCCAGCACCACGGCATTGGCGGCCGCGCCCAATGCAAACGTGGCCACGGCCAGCACGGCGAACGCCGGCTGGCGCGCAAGCGTGCGCCACGCCATTCCGATGTCGAAGTACATGCCGCACCCCCTTTGCTTGGACGGTGCGCGCGGAGGCTGGTTAGCCGGGGTCAGACCTCTATTGCCACCCCGTGCGTTCAGGTCGCCAGTGGTGCCTTTGATGCGCGAGCACTCGGTCGGAGCGTTCGAAGGCCTTGACCAGAACCGCTCCCGCGACGAAGCCGCCGACGTGCGCCCAGAACGCCACGCCGCCCTCTCCCTCCGCGCCGATGCGCGTGAACCCGCCGAGCAGCTGCAACAGCATCCAGTAGATCAGCATGGCCCAGGCCGGCAGCGCGATCGAGGTCAGGAAGAACCCGAGCGGGACCATCGTGAAGACGCGCACCCGTGGATAGAGCACGAGGTAGGCGCCCATCACGCCGCTGATCGCGCCAGAGGCGCCGACCATCGGCACCGTGGAATCGGGTTCCACGACCACCTGCAGGAGCGCGGCGCCGAGGCCCGACAGCAGATAAAAGATGGCAAATCGCGGCCGCGTCATCGAGTCTTCGATGTTGTTGCCGAACAGCCAGAGGAACCACATGTTCCCCAGCAGGTGCATCCAGGAACCGTGGAGGAACATCGACGTGAACACATTGCTGACTTGCCGCCCGGGATCGGTCAGGCAGACGAGGCGATCCGTCATCTGAAAGCTCGCGCCCGGCGGCACACTCAAGGTCAACTCGCCGGGGATCAGTCCCAGATTGCAGACCGAGGTGGCCAGCGGTGTTTCCGCGCCGGCCCCCTGCAGGAAGATCCACGCCCCGACGTTCATGGCCACCAGGATCAGCGTCACATAAGAGCGGCGCTGGGTCTCGTTTTCATCGTGGTATGGGAACACGGCGATCCTCGCTGCCCGGCCGGTGCGCATCCGGAAGCAGATGCCCTCCGCACGGGCCATCATGGTAACGGCTTGACCAGTACGGCCTCCGATATTACATCCGCTACAACCGGCGGCCGCCACAACGGGCCGAAATGCGCCTCGCGGTCGATGTCGGGACTATCGACGGCAGGTCGAGCAGTTCGGATTCGCCCCTTCGTCGAGCACATGGCGTTCAACGGCGCGAGGAACTTCCCCAACCAGGAAACCGTAGCCTTTCTGGAGTCCATCTGCAGGGGTCCGGGCCTGGAGCTTCAGGCATACTATCTGAGGCTGACGCCGGCAACGATCCACGTGGCTGGAATCAACTTCCGCCAGGTGACGCTCTTCCCGGAAGAGAAGGCGAACTGACCAGGCAATGCGAGGTGGTTGATGCCATCGCTCTTTTCTGATCTCCGGTGGGCACTGCGCATGGCCAGGCGCCGGCCTGCCTTCGCGCTTGCGGCGGTCGGAACGCTTGGCGCCGCAATCGCGGCTGCCTCAACGGCGTTCGGCCTCGCCACCGCGGTGCTCTGGAAGCCGCTGCCGTTTGCGGACGCCTCGCGCCTCGTTTTCGTCTGGGAGGAGGTCGAGGGCGACGGCGGGCCGGAACCGTTCCGTGTGACTTCGGCGCGGTTCGTCGAGTGGCGCGACCATCAAGCCACGTTTGCAGGCATGGCCGCGTTCGGGGCAGCCGCCTTCACAGCATCGGGGCCCGACGGCACAGTCATGATTCGCGGCGTCCGAGTCACCGCAAACTTCTTCGACACGGTTGGCATTCGACCGGTCCTCGGACGGACGTTCGACCCCAGGGACGAAGTGCCGGGACAGCATCGCGTGGTCGTACTCTCGCACGCGTTCTGGGAACAATGGTTCGGGGGACGCCCGGATGCCATCGGCGCGACGCTGCTACTCGGCAGCGACGCCTACACAGTGATCGGCGTGATGCCGCCGGTGGTGTTTCCGGCATGGCCGTTGAATCCCGCCATGGTGACGCTCGATCCCGACGCCCGGGAGCTCTGGGTTCCGATCGCGGCGACGCCGGAATGGGCCGCGAGTGATCGCGCCCATCTCTACGGCGTCGTCGGGCGGCTCCGGCGTGAACACTCGATCGAGCAGGCGGCCGCCGACTTGAACCGGCTGGCGCCGTCTGCGTCATCGGATCGACACGGCGCCCGGCTGACGCCATTCCGGGACCAGTTCGTCCGTGAGTCGAGGTTACCGCTGCTCATCCTGCTCGGTACAGCGGCGGCGGTCCTGGCGATCGCCTGCGCGAACCTCGCCGCGCTCCAGGTATCGGCGATCGAAAGCCGCCGGGCGGAACTTGGAATTCGCACGGCGCTCGGCGCCGGACGTGCGAGGCTCGCTCGCCAGCTCGGCACGGAGTCCCTTCTCCTCAGTGCAATGGGGGGCGCGCTTGGAATCTTCCTGACGAGGTTTGCACTCGTCGGACTCCCTGCGCTGCTCCCGCCGACACTGCCGTTCCTGATTGCGCCGGCGCTGGACCTGCGTGTCGTCGCCTTCGGCGCCTGTATCTCCCTGGCCGCTGGAATCGTGCTGGCCGGATGGCCCGTGATCCGCTCGGTCGCCTACGCTCCAGCACCCCGCGGAACGACGCTAGCCGCGCGCGGTGCCGTCTATCGAGCGCTCGTGATCGTCCAGGTTTCGCTCGCCACTGCGCTCGCGGTGGCCGCAAGCCTGCTCGCACAATCGTTCGCCGTCGTCACCCGTCAGGACCCGGGCTTCGTGCTCGATCGCGTGCTCGTGGCCGACGTCTCGCTCTCCGGTCCCGCCTACGACACAGCGTCGGGCGTGGTGTTAGCGGAGCGGCGGCTTTCCGACGCGCTGAAGGCGTTGCCCGGCGTCGTCGGCGCCGCGGTCGCGTACGACCATCCGCTCGAAGCGAACTGGACCGACACGTTCGCGTTGACGGGCGCGGCACGGCAGGACGACGTGGAAGGCAGCGCGCAGCTTCGCATCGTGAGCCCGCAGTATTTCGACACCATGGGCGTCCAGGTCCTCGACGGCCGCGGATTCACCGAGCGGGACGACCTGTCGGCCCCTTCCGGCGCGCTGGTCGTCAACGAGGCGTTCGTCCGATCGTCGGGCGTGGGATCGCTGGTGGGCCGGCGGATTCGCAGTGGGACGCCGCGGTTCAGGTGGGCCGAGGCCGTGCCCGAAGATTTCACGATCGTGGGTATCGTCGAGGACGAGCGCTTCCGAGGCCTCGAAGAGCCCACGCAGCCCGCCGTCTACATGACGACACGACAGTTTCCGCAACACGGTTTTGTGGCGCTGGTGCGAACATCGGGGGATCCGCTGTCGTCGGCCGCCCAGCTTCGCGCGGCCGTTCGGCGCGTGGATTCCACGGCAGCGGTGGGCCGCGTGACCTCTCTGGCCGATCTGCTGGACGAACAACTCGTCGAGCGCCGGGTGACCACGCACGCGACCGGCGGGCTGGCCGGGATTGCGCTGGCGCTGGCCACCCTCGGACTCTACGGCCTCCTCGCCATGATGGTAGCCAACCGAACTCGCGAGATCGGGGTGCGGCTCGCCCTGGGCGCGATGCCCGGATCGATCGGCCGTCAGGTGGTCGGCGATGGTATGCGGAGCGCGTTCGCGGGTGTCGCCGTCGGAATCGTGCTGGCGCTGCTGGCCGGGAAAGTGATCTCGAGCCTGCTCGTCGGCATCACCTCCACGGATGTCACGACCCTCGGCGTCGTTTCCATGACTCTGATGGCCGCCGCCGCGCTCGCCGGGCTCGTGCCGGCCGTGCGTGCCGCACGCATCGACGCGAGCCGCGCGCTCAGGGCCGACTGAGCGTCCGCCTGACCTGTCTATTGCCGTCGGACGCCGGGCTCACACCGCGAACATGCGCCGATAGTGGCGATACCAGGTACTCTGGAAGACCTCTCCCGGATCGTGCCGCAGTTTGGCCATCAGGAACTCCCTCATGCGCGGGTGACATGCAACGACCTGTTCCCTGCGCGCCCAGCGGTGATAGGTCAGGTAATAACTGCCGCCCTCGGCGATGGCGATGTCGATCAACTCCCGAAACGCGTCTGCAGCCCGTTCGATCGCATCGGACGTGTGTTCGACGTGAAGGTTGAAGATGATGCAGGCCCATCGGTCGCGTGCCCAGGCCAGCACACTCTCATCGTCTCTCTCGATCAAGCGCACCGTGCCATAAATCAGGTTGGCGTGGACGCGTACGAGCGCCGCGCGGGCGTTCTCCATGAACGCTGCCAGCCTGGGCCGCGGCACATACAGTTCGGAGATCATCTCGGTCGCTTTCACGTTCGCCGCGAGCGCTCGATCGAGGTCGGCGTGGTAGCCGTCCACGTAAGCCGCTGACAGCTGCGAGTCGGCCCAGTACACCTGGCCTGACGTCTGCAGATATCTCGACGAGTACACATTGAAGGCGCGCTTTTTGTAGCGATGCGAGTAGAAGGTGAGGCGCGCCCAGTCCTCCGGGTCGAAGCGCGTGGGATTCGGCGTGAGCGGCGTCTCGTCAGCGACCGGCTGGTAGCAGGAGAAGACCCCTCGCCCGAGAAAGCTCTCGCGCCTCGAATCCGTTGTGAATTGATAATCGCCATAGAGATAGCCTTCGCGGATGCGCTCTTCGAATCGGTCGATGATGTGTGCCGTCTCCTCGAGCACCACGACGCGGCGCACTTTCACGCGCGGTCGCAGCCGCAATTGCACACGCGACACGATGCCGAACAGGCCGTAGCCGCCAATCGCGAGCCGGAACAGATCCGGACGCTCATTCCTCGAACAGGTCCGCACCGCACCGTCGGGGCCGACGATGTCGAACCGTTCGACCTGCTGAACGATGGGGCCGAGCGTGAGACCGCGGCCGTGCGCGTTGCACGCCAGCGCGCCCCCGATGCTCAGACGATCGGCGCCCGTCTGTTTCTGATAGATACCCCATTGAGGCGCGCGGCCACGCTGAGCGCCGTCGAGGTACTCCAGAAGCGCCGGCCACTGGATGCCGCCCTCCACCGTAACCAGCCCGTGATCCGGATCGAAGTCGAGGACCCGGTTCAATCCCCGCGTGTCCACCAGAACTGCGGCATCACCAAACTGCTGCCCACCCATCGCATGACGTCCACCGGCCACGCACACCGATCTGCCGTCAGCCTTCGCTCCGAGGATCGCGGCTCGGAGCTCTTCCACCGTCGCCGGCTTGACGATGGCGTGGACCCTTGTTGCGTTGAGTTGGGAGTGCACGTCGTTGACGAGGAGATCGGTCTGATCGCCTGGAATGGCGGACGCGTACGGCGCTCGCACGGGGAGTGGACGGTCGAGACAGCCAGCGAGCGGCAGTGCGGCTGTCCCGAGCGAGGATGCCTTCAGGAATTGACGACGGCTGAGCATGTCCGTGACTCCTGGCAATCAGAAGCCACGATAGCTGGCACGCAGGTCGGGAGTCGTGAGGGAAGTGTGAGGAAACCCGCAGAAGTTCTGCAGATTTGGGAACGGGATCAACGCCTCAGGTCGCGCACCGTTCCGGCTATCGCTTCCGCGCGCGTGACCGTCCCCTGAACATACGGCCCCCAATTCGCTTCCACGGCGGCCCGGTAGCGGCTCCACGCCCGATCGAACAGCCCTGTGGAATACATGTAGGGAACGTAATCGATACTCCTGGCCTTCAACGTCTGCTGGACCGCCGATCCCGTGACGTAGAACTGAATGACGTGCCAGAGCACCCCGTGCGTGCGCGCTTGTGTGCCAAGGGCCGTCTCCAGCTCGTTCTGCAGCGGCAGGACGAGAACGTGAGACACCTCATGGAAGACGATCTCCAGCCCCGTCCACCCGGAGTTGTCGGGATCGCCGCTCGAGATCGTCACATGAGGTGGCGGGCCATCCGTCGTGTAGGCCCCCTGGCGGTTGCCGACCCAGACGACATCCACGCGCACGGGCTCCGGGAACCAGCCGACACCGTAGAACTTCTCCAGCCGCGAGATCAGGTCGGGTCCCACCATCTTCACCTGTTCCACCGTGGCATTCGTCCATTGCCGGTTCGCGCGATCGTGCGTGAACCAGAAGTAGCGGCGATAGATCGGCGCCGTGGATTCGAGGATTCGCTGGAGATCGGGGCCGATCGCATCCCGTGACAAGTCACCTGCGACCAACGCGTCCTTGACCGACATCATGCCGCGGCCGAACAACAGATCGCGTCCGGCGAGTTCACGGTCGTAATATTCGACCGCCGCGCGCCACGTCGAGCGCTCCTCGTCGGTGAAGGGCGGGTCCAGAGGCGCCGGCAGGGCCCCCGCCAGCGCGCGGACCGTTCCGGCCTGCGGACGATTCGACCAGGCGGCCGCATATAGCACGTGGTGCAGGTTCATCCAGAAGTCACTGTGAAACTGCAGGCTCGAGACCGTGGCGATCTCGCCTGTCTGCCGACCCCGTACCGGTGTCGACGGCGTTCCCGTGGTCACGAGAAGCGCGGCGAGAATTCCGGCCAGTGGCTGTGCTTTCCGCATGTTCTGGGGTCCTCGAATGAGATTCGAGCATGTAGACGCCGCGGGTGAGCAAAGAGTTGCCACGCCTTATCCTGACTGCTGCGCCGCAGCGCTGCCGCCAGCTCCGCCCGCCTTGGCGCTTACCGCGCTCAACGCTTCTGCGAAGCAGGCGGAGGCAGCGACTTGGCCTGCCCACGTTGTCCTGTGCGTTGAGCTCGAGGTCGGACAGATCGAACCGGGGCCTCTTCCATTCCGTATGTGCTTCAAGCGGAGGGCTTTGCAGTGTTCCAGGCATTGAAGGCGGATGTGCGGTACGCGCTGCGTGTGTTGCGGTGGAACCCGGCGTTCACGGCGCTCGCCGTCGCCTCGCTCGCGATTGGCATCGGCTTCAATACGGCGATGTTCTCCGCCGTCGACGCGCTTCTGTTCCGCCCCCTCCCCATCCACCGGCCCGACCGGATCGTCGACGTCTACACGCGCGGGACCGACGGGGACACCTACGCGACGAGCTCTTATCCGGACTTCACCGACTTCCGTCAGAGAAACCAGGTCTTCTCCGACATGATCGCCTACAGCCCCGCGATTGCGGCCGTCAAAGCAGGCGACCGTTCTGTGATGGCGCTCGGCGAGGTCGTGACGGGCAACTACTTCAGCCTTCTCGGGGTCAAGGCGTCCATCGGCCGCACGCTGCTTCCCGAAGACGACCGACCGGGCGCCGCGCGAGCCGTGGCGATCTCGCATCGCCTCTGGGTGCGGGAATACGGATCCGACCCCCACGTCCTGGGCAAGACCATTCAGATCCACGGGCAGCCCTACACCATCGTCGGCGTAATCTCCAGCGACTTCACAGGAATGGTGCCGATGCTGCAGCCAGAGATGTGGTTGCCCATCGCGTGGATCGAGGAAGTGGAGCCGGCGGGCATCCAGGACGCGGTGCCGTCGCCAACGGGTCACACTCGCGTGGAGCGGCGCGGCCAGCGGTGGGCCTTCATCAAGGGCAGGCTGAAGGAAGGCGAAACGGCGCCCCGCGCGGAAGCCAACCTCCGGGTCATCATGCAGCAGCTCGCCGCGGATCATCCTCAGACCAACAAGGACCGGATGATTTCGGCGGTTCCCAACGTGCGCATCCATCCGATGGCCGACGCGGCGCTCAAGCCGGTGGCCGCGGGCCTGATGATTGGGATCGGGCTCGTGCTGCTCATCGCCTGCGCCAACGTGGCCAACATGCTGCTGGCCCGCGCGTCCGGCCGTCAGAGGGAACTCGGCATCCGCCTGGCGATCGGGGCGAGCCGTGGTCGGTTGATCCGGCAGCTCCTCACCGAAAGCGTGGTGCTCGGAGCGTTTGGCGCCGTCGCAGGTGTGGCCGTCGCTGCGGGGCTGCTGCAGTTGATCGACATGATGCCGATGCCCATCCCGGTGCCCATCGCGTTGTCCCTTCGGCTCGATGCCCGCGTGCTGCTGTTCACCACGCTGGTGGCGACAGCAGCAGGGCTGACTGCCGGCCTCGCGCCGGCCCTGCGCGCAACACGCGTGAACCTCAGCGCCGACCTCAAGGGAGACGTCGCCCGCTCGAAGGCTGCTGGCCGGCGCTGGACGCTTCGTGACGGGCTCGTCGCGCTGCAGACAGCGGTCACGCTCGTCCTGCTCGTCAGCGCCGCGCTGCTGACGAGAAGCCTGCTCGAGGCGCACCGGGTAGACCTCGGCTTCCAGACGAAAGGCCTCGTCGTGCTCGGTACCGAGTTGAGCCTCATCGGCTACGACGAAGCGCGTGCCGCTCGCATCTTCGACCAGGTGGCCGAGAAAGTCCGCGCGCTGCCGGGCGTCGCCTCTGTCGGCCGGGCAGTCCGCCAGCCGCTCGCGATCAACTACAACCGCACCCAGGTGTTCTTCCCTGACCGGCACTCGGCAGGCTCTCAGGGGACGGCGATCGCCTCGACATGGGTTGACGAGGCGTACTTTTCGACGCTTGGCGTGCCGCTCCTGCGCGGCCGAAACTTCTCGAACGCCGATACACCGACATCACCGGGGGCCGCGGTCGTCAACGAAGCCTTCGCACGCCGCTACTGGCCGAACGAGGATGTCCTCGGCAAGCAGTTCCGCACGCGCGCGATCGACGGTCCCAGCTTCGAGATCGTGGGCGTCGTGGGCGATTACAAGGTCGAAACCGTCGGTGAAGGGCCGACACCCTATATCCACTACGCGCTGCGTCAGCGCCCATCGACCGGCGAGGTCCTCCTGGCCCGAACCGCGACGAAACCTGACGCCCTCCTCGCAGCCATGCGGCGGGAGGTGCTGGCGCTCGAGCCCGCGGCGGTATTTCTCGACAGCCAGACCATGGAGGCGCAGGTGGACGCGACGCTGCTGCCCGCGCGCCTCGCCGCCCAGACCATCGGCCTCATCGGCATCGTGGCCACGGCGCTGGCCGCGATCGGGCTCTACGGCGTGATCGCCTACACCGTGTCGCGACGCGTTCGCGAAATCGGTATCCGCATGGCGCTTGGCGCAACGCCCGGCACGGTTGTCGGCACGATCATGCGCCAGGGCATGAGCATCACGGCCGTGGGGCTCGCCGCTGGCATCGCCCTCGGCTTGTTCGCCGGCCGCGCGATCGCCGCGGGCCTGTACGGCGTGCATGCAGGAGACCCGCCGGCGTGGGCCGCGGCGATCGGCACCCTGCTTGCCGCCGCAGCACTGGCGAACTATATTCCCGCCAGACGCGCGGCGCGTGTCGATCCATCCACGGCGCTCCGCATGGAGTAACAGTCCGCAGCCGTCAGCCGTCCTTCGCAACGTCCTCTTCCTTTTTGCGTATGCTTAGGTAAGAGGACCGGAACCATCCCGATCGATCTCGAGACAGTCACCGAGGCCCGGCTTGTGACGCAGGCCCTGGCTGGCTCGCAGTCAGCATTCGAGCAGATTGTCCGTCGCTATCAGCGCCCGGTCATCAGCCTGATTGCGCGCATGACGGGGGACCGCATGCTCGCGGAAGATCTGGCGCAGGAGACCTTCGTCAAGGCGTTCCGGAACCTCGCCGCGTTCGATACGACGCGGCGGCTGTCGAGCTGGCTGTTCCGCATCGCGCACAACACCGCCATCGACGCGCTGCGCCGCACACCTCACGCCGTGGCCTCCCTCGACGGTCCGCGCCCCGCGTCGGCCGCCGGTGCTGCGGAGCCGGCGGCACCGGCTCAACCCGATCCGCTCGAGCACAGGGCTCTTACCGCGGCGCTCGGCGCCGCGCTGTCCCAGCTGCGACCGGAGTACCGCGCGGCGATCTCGCTCCGCTACGACGAAAGCCTGTCGTTCGAGGAGATCGGCCAGATCATGGGCGTTCCCGAGGCGACGGCTCGCAGCCACGTCCACCGCGCCCGCAAGGAGCTGTCCGGCATCCTGAAGGCCGGTGGATGGGCGCCTTGAAGGGGGCGGCGGCCAGGCTGCAACGCGCCTGCAACACGCCTCGTAAGCCTGAATAGAGATGAACGACGAGCTGACTTCCAGCTATCGGCGGTGGCTCGAAGCCGACGATACGGGCCTGGACGACGAGGGGGATGCGGCCCTTGGCAGCATCTTCCAGGAGATTGTCCCTTCCGAACCGCCGTCGCTGGAGTTCACCGCGCGAACGATGGATGCTATCGCCGCCGGGGCCAGACGCGATGCGCGTCAGGCGAAGCTGATGCGCCGTGCGGCGGTCGTGGCCGGCACGGCCGGCCTCGGTGCGGCTGTCTATCTCGGCGCCGGCCTCGTGCTGCCCGCGATGGCGAGCGCGCTGCTGGCGCTCTTCGACTTCCTCGTCGGCGCGATCGTCCGCACCTCGGCCGGCGTCCAGGCTGGCTCCGGTTTGTGGGGCCTGCTCGGAAGCCTCGGGCATGCCGCCTCTGCCTTCGTCGCGGATCCAAAGGTCACCTTCGTCCTGCTCGTTCTGCAGGGATTCGCAATCGCGGCGCTCGTCGCGCTGCAACGTCTACTCGGTTCCGATGGAGATCCTTTCCAATGAGACGCCTGACAGGGGTACTTCTCACGGTCCTGACGCTCTGCGGCGCCACCCTCCTGGCGCAGGCGACACAGGACGACGAACAGCAGCGCAGCCTGCGGACGCGCATCGAGGAAACATTCGATGTGGTGCCGCTGACCGACGGCCTCGCGCTCCGGCCGAAGTCGCGCATCCGCGACGTCCGGTTGATCGAGATCGCCGCCGACGGCGCAATCTCGATCAACGGCTCTCCGGTCACGGGCAGCGAGCTGCGCGAGCGGCTGGGCACGAATGCAGAGCCCGTCATGCGCGTCTCGTACCTCGATCCGGATGCGCGTCGCGCGCTTTTTGCAGCGCGAGAGACAACGGCACCCGAACCGGTGGAGAAAGCGCCCGCCGACGTGGAAGCGGCACCACGCCCGGCTCGGGACGAAACCCCCCGGCGCGCGCGCCGCGGCTACGGCGATCGCGTGCGGATCTTCGGTGATGTCGACGTCGCGGAGGACGAATCGGTATCCGGACAGGTCGTTGCGGTGATCGGCTCCGTCAGGATCGACGGCGAGGTCGGCGATCAGGTCGTCGCCGTGCTGGGATCGGTCAACCTCGGTCCGAAGGCGGTCGTCCGAGGCGACGTCGTGAGCGTCGGCGGTCGCGTGAATCGGGCCCCCGGCGCCCAGATCCGCGGCGGTGTCACCGAAGTGGCGCTCGCCGACATCGACATTCCCATACACGTTCGCCGGCCGATCGAGTGGTGGGGACCCATGTACATGTTCGGTGGCTTCGGGGCGGTGCCGAGGCTCATCGGCAGCACCTTCCGGCTGCTCCTGCTGGTGCTCTTCGCGGGCCTCGCGCTGATCATCGCGCGGCCGACCGTGGAAGCCGCGGCGCTGCGGCTCTCGGAGAACCCGGTCCAGGCCACGTTTGTCGGGATCGCCACCCAGGTTCTGCTCGTCCCGACGCTGATTCTCGCCGCCATCGTCCTGGCGATTTCGATTATCGGCATCCCGCTGTTGCTGCTGCTGCCTTTCGTCGTGCTCATCCTGCTCATGCTGGCGCTCGTCGGCTTCGCTGGCGCGGCGACGGCCGTCGGGCAGTGGCTGCGGGGCAGGACGGGAATGCCCTCCGCAGGAGGCCTCGTGGACGTCGCGCTCGGCGTGCTCGTGATCCTGCTGCCGCTGCTCGTCGGACGCGTGATTGGCCTGGCTGGGTGGCCGATCAATCCGGTCGCGTTTCTGCTGGTGGCGCTGGGCCTGGCGGTCGAGTTCCTCGCGTGGACGAGCGGCTTCGGCGCCGTGCTGACCAACGCATTCTCGCGGTGGCAGGCTCGTCGCGCCTCTCGCCTGTCTCCGCCGCCGCCGGTCACGCCCTAGCAGCCCGTGGTGGAAGTGGCGCGTCGCACCGAGACGGGCGAGGCGCCCGGATCGCAAGGCGCGACGACCGAGAATACAGGGAGTATTTGAGGGAGGAGCAACGCCGCGAGGCGGGATGCATCGCCCGTCGAATGCAGCGCCACTTCCACTACGGGCTGCTTGCCCGTCTGCACAGGCCGGCCTGCGACTGCACACGGTTGCACACTTTCTGGGGGCAGACTCTTGCCCCCAGCCCATGCGCGACCGAAATCCACGTGCGTGAAGCACATCAGATTACAGGCGGATGACATTCCTCCGGCGGCGTTCCTCATGGATCGACGCTCGAGACGCGACCGCCGGGGGGTCTGGCGCGGAGGCCGTCGCGACAGCGACTGGACCCGGCGTCCGCTCGGCGGCTGGGATCGTCTAGCGGATACGCCTCCCGGGTGGAAGCGCGTGCTCGCCTCGCTTCATCTCTGGTAGGTTCCGGCGCGTCCGGCAGCTTACGGGCGCGAGAAACGGCCGACTCGCGACGAGGTCGACGGTCTGCTCGAACTTCCGGACCATTGCGGCCGCAGAGGAAGGTCTAAACGAGCCGGCCGATGCGAACGTTGGTGCGGCTACTCCGATGGCTCGCCGGTCCCGGGACCTACTTCACGAACTCGACGGTGACCGTGGGCTCGGTGATCACTTTCAGGCCGGGCACGGCCCCGAGGCTCTTGAGATCGGACGCGCTCTGCAGCTTCTCGAGCGCGGTCGCGTTGGCGAGCAGCTTGTCGAAGTCGATCTGCATCAGGGTCAGCCGCCGGCCGTCCACGTGCGGCGCATTGGTCTTGACGATCCGACCGTCGATGTCGAGCGACACATCCACGTACAGACCCTTCATCATCGCCTTCATCATCTCCAGGGCCTGCTGATTCTCCTCGGCACTGCCCTTGCCGGCCCTGCCCAGCCCGGGTGCGATCCTGTCGAGCGCGGCCGTCGGGTTCTCCTGGGGCATCGTGATCGTCAGGAGCGCCGAGTCGCCGCGCCGATCGAAGCCGAAGCCGAACGGAGCCGCAGCGTGGCTTCCGTCGCCCAGCCCCTCGGTCGGGTTCTGGTTCATCTTCATCTGCAGCGTCCGTACATCGTCGAACGCAAAGCGCGCGCGGTAGCCCTCGAGCTCCGCGGTCTTGATCGGCTCACCCGAGATGAATCGCACGCCCATGGTGGATGCGGCCTTCTTCGCCTGCGCCTCGCCGAAGATCTCGGGTGATCCCCCCTTCTGCCCGGCCGCTGCGCCGGCGAAGCCTTGCAGCATGGCGAGTGCCTCGGGGCTCAAGCCGGTCTCCTGGACGATGGTGCCGGTGCCATCGGGCCGCACCGAGATCACGGTGGTTGACTTGAGGCAGCCGGAACAGACGAGGGTCAGGACGAGGACGGCGGCAATGCGTGGCATGAAGGTAACTCCAGTTGCGGATTGTACCACCCGAAGGGGGACAGTCCCCTTAGAGGGACAGTCCCCTTAGGGGGACAGGCACCTTAAGGGGACAGGCACCTTAAGGAGCCTGTCCCCACCCCTCGCACAGGGGCTGGAAGTCGAAGCCGCGCGCCCGCAATCGGGGGACCAGGACCCGCACTGACTCGCCGGCGTACTGCCGATCGGCGCGCGGGTTCTTGTGGTGGCCGTCGTGGATCACCATGATGTCTCCGGCTGACGCCTTGCCAGCCAACCTCGCCGCGACGCGTTCGCCGGCAGGCTTGCGCCACCAGTCCCAGTCCCACATCCCCCAGCTCCAGCCGGCGAGCTGGTAGTCAATCGACCGGAGGGCCTGATACATGGCGGCGCTCCGCCAGCCGGCGTGTGGGCGGAAGAGGCGACACGGCGCGCGTCCGGTAATCGCGCTGATGCGATCGGCCGCTTCGAGCAGCCGGGCGGCCAGGTCCTCCGGCCTCATGATCATCAACCCGCGCGATCCGCTGTGGAGCCCTATCGCGTGCCCTTCGACAGCAATCCTGCGAACGAGAGGTACGGTCTCGACGGAGATGTGGTCGTCGATCAGGAAGAACGTTGCCCGCGCGCCCGTGTCGCGCAGCGCATCGAGCACATCGTCCGTCCACGCCGCATTGGGTCCGTCGTCGAACGTCAGATAGACCGTCGGCCGGACGCCGGGCGCAGGTTTGACACGCCAGATCGAGCGGGCGGGACGGAACGCCTCGAAGATGAACGGCGCGGGCGCGGTGTGGGAGAGTACGGCCGCGCCGGCGATGATGACTGCCAATATTGCGAGCATGTTGCAGCTGCCGGGTCGTCAACCGGGCGGAGCCCGGCCGCCCTCTCGGATCACGAAGTTCCGGCAGCCTGGAATGGGGGCTGACCTATCGGGTGGCCGCCACGGCCGACTGCCGCGACGCCACACCGTATCGCTGCGTGGCGTATCCCACGATCATACCGACAACACTGCCCGGCAGCATGATTTCCCAGTAGTAGTACTTGCCGTCGGGGGTCGGGTTCATCGCCACCAGAAAGGCAAAGAACGCCCCGAGAAGGAGCCCGGCGACCACACCCGCCGGAATCGACCTGACCCGATTGGCAAACCACCCCGCCAGGCCGCCGACGATCAACCCCTTGAATGTCGAGCCGATGACGATCCCAACGATATCCGGCGCAACCTCAGGCGCCGACACCAACGCCGTGAGCCCGTCGAACACCCCGAGAATCCCGCCCAGAAACAGCCCCAGCAACGGCTTCTTCATCCCCGCCTCCTTTAACACCCGAACCCTGAACCCTTGAACCTTTGAACCCCGGAACCCTGAACCTTGAACCTTGAACCCTTGAACCCATGCGCCACATTACCGCCCAGTCCAGATCGCGACGAGGGTCCGCATGATGATGTAGGCGAGCACGAGGAGGATCGCTGTCCGGTACGTGCGCGCAAACCGGACCACGCGATCCGCGAGCGTCTCCTCGTGCGCCTCGACGGCCTGCCCCGCCTCGAACCTCGCGACATCCTCGGCGAGCGCCGTCACCGAGCAGTACCGTTGCGCGGGATCGGGCGCGAGCGCGCGGGCGCAAATCGAGCGCAGGGGACGCGGCAGGTCGCTGCGCCGCCGGATGTCCTCCGCAGGATCGCCGCTGCCCGGCGCCTCGTCGGTCAGGAGCAGGTAGAGCACTGCGCCGAGGCTGTAGACGTCGGCACGCTCGTCGATGGTGCTCGATGCGCCGCGGGCCTGTTCGGGCGGCATGAAGCCGACCGTTCCAACGACGGTGCCGGGCTGTGTCCCGTCGGCGTTCCACGCTTCGGCCGGCTCGTCCGGGGTTACGGCAAGGCGCGCCACGCCCCAGTCCATGACCATGACCTCGCCGAATGGTCCGACCATCACGTTGTCAGGCTTGAGATCCCGGTGAATGCAGCCGTGCGCGTGCGCGAACGCCACCGGCTCGCAGATGCGGCCGAACAGGCGAAGCCGGTCGCTGGTCCCGGGCAGCTTCCGCAGGTGATGGCGCAGGGTGCGGCCGCGCACGCGCTTCATCACGTAGAACAGGCGTCCATCCGCGAAGCGTCCGACATCATGAATCGGGACGATGCCCGGATGCTCGAGCCGGGCGAGGATCCGGGCTTCCGTGCGCAGCCGGCGCTCCAGCCCTCGGCTGTGGGCATCGTGGGGAATCTTGATCGCCACTTCGCGGCCAAGCTCGCGATCGAGCGCGCGATGCACGACGCCCATGCCGCCTCGGCCGATCTCCTCGAGCAACTCGTACCGCTCCGACAGCGATCGCCCCAATTCCCGGAACGTCTGTGAATCGTCTTTACTGGAGATGAACTCGGATGAACTGACCGTCGTGGGCTCCGCGGCGGCCGCAGCGGCGCGCAAGCGGGCAACGGCAGCGTCCGAGAGCCCGCTCATTCGACCTCCACGCCGAAGAGGTCGCGGGCCTCGCGGCTGAACTCGGCCTCGCTCCCGCACAGGCCAGCCAGCGCGGCGAGCGCATGCGTCCGGAACGCGCGGCGGACCTGTGCAAGGTAGTTGGTCACCTGTGCGACGGTGAGGCCGAACTCCGCCGCCAGCTCCGCGTAGCTCACGTCTCCCACCGGAACCACGTCGTAGCGCTCGAACAACGTGTAGTGCAGGCTGTGTCCGTTGGCCTCGCATTCGGCGCGTGCCGCCTGCAGCGCCCGCTCGAACAGGGCGCGGACGAACTCCTGGTGGAAGTACTCGTCGGGCCCGGCCGGCGCGGCGTGGTGATCGAGCAGTTCGCGATCCGCCCCGTCGAAGTCGAGCGCAACGGTCTGCACAGCCCCGCCCCGCTTCAACCGGGACCTGGACTGCCGGGCGTTCATCACGAAGCGGTCCGCGCACACGCGCACGAAGGTCCGGAACCTGGCCTTGCCCGGCTCGAACTTCTCCAGCCACGCCTTCTCGAACGCGTCGGCGAAGAAGCCCTGCGTCAGGTCCCGCGCTTCCTCGGGGTCGAGCCGCCACGTCATGCGCAGGTGCTTGTACACGGGCTTCCAGTAGCCTTCCACGAGATCGCCGAACGCGGCGCGCCGGGCATCCGGGTTGCTGTCGCGGATCCGCTCGATGACGGAATGACGGGTCGCCGGAAATCCGCCGCGTGTTGGCACGTCACCGGTACCCATTACGTGTCAGCTTGAATTCCTATTTTGAGTTTCCAGCTCCCAGCTTCCAGCTGCCAGCCTCACGACAATGCCCAAAAGCTCAGAGCTGGGGGCTGGAAGCTGGAGACTGGAAGCTACAGAACCGCCGTCGCTTCAATCTCGACCACGGCGCCGGGCTCCAGGAGCGATTTGACCTCGACGAGCGTCATGGCCGGAAAGTGCTTCGCCATTCGGGCCCGGTAGCGTTCGCCGACCTCGCTCTGCGCGGCAAGGTACGTCGTCTTGTCGAGGACATAGATGGTGAGCCGCGCCAGCGATTCAGGCGTCCCGCCGGCCGCGCGAACGACCGAGAGGACGTTGGCGAGCGCCTGATCGAATTGATCGACGAACCGATCGCTCACCAGCGAGCCAGCCGCCGTCCAACCCACCTGGCCCGCCACGAACAAAAGGCGGCCCTCGGCGAGCACGCCGTTGCTGTAGCCGCGCGGCGGCGTCAAATCGGGGGGGGTTATGATGATCATCATTGTCACGTTCGACGTGCCACGTGCGATGTGCGGCGTGCTGCTGGCCACGTGCGACGTGCTACGTGCACGTGCGATGTGCGGCGTGCGGCTGGCCACGTGCCGACGTGCTGTGCGCGTCGGACATCCATGCGCGAAGGCGAAGACCATGAGCTACGAACCACGGACTACGGACGACGGCACATTACACACCAAGATCGTACAGTTGTTCGAACTCGAGGTTCAGATCGTTGACCACCTGCCACATGCACGCGAGCGCTTTCTTCACGTTCCGCTCGACGCACGGCGGCAGATCTCGATCGGCGGCCACTTCCTTGAGCGATCGATAGAGCTCGAGCAGCCGCGCGTCCGACTCGGTCATCGGTCGTTTGAGCAAATCGACGTTTTCCATTTTGGCTCACCTGCCCCCGATGGGTACGCTGACGCTAGGTGAAGATCGCGGCCGGACGCTTGTCTACGAGCCGCTTCGCCTTCAGCTCGAAACGAGGCAGCGAGTCGGGCTCCGCGAGGATCACGTTGAACCGCAGACCTTCGTGCGCATCCGGAAGATCCTTGATGAGGCGGCTCTGCAGCGCCGTCCAGTGATCCGCCCGCCCGGGCTTCATCTCGATCAGCACGGTGATCTCGTCGTGCAGCCCCTCGCGTGTGAGCAGAATCTGGAACTCGTCGACCGCGGTGCACTCGCGGACGATCGACTCGACGGCCCGCGGATAGACGTTCGTGCCGCGAACGAGCTTCATGTCGTCCCAGCGCCCCTGGATGCCGCCCTGGTAGATGTCCCCGGTGCGCCCGCAGTCGCACGCCGAATGCGGAACCTTCACGACCAGGTCCTTGGTGCGGTACCGGATCAGCGGGATGAACCCGCGGCCGAACGACGTCACGACCCGTTCCGATCGCTCGCCGTATGGCACCACCCGATCGCCGTCGTGGCTGATGGTTTCCTCGATGAAGTTGTCCTCGATGATGTGCGTGCCGCCCGGCTGTCGCGCGCACTCGAAGATCATGATCGTCCCGATTTCCGTCATGCCCGCCGTGTCGCCCACCCTGGCGCCCCAGGCCGACTCGAGCTGCCGCTTCACGGCCGGAATCGAGCCCGCAGGCTCGCCCGACACGATTACCCTCTCGACCTTGGTGTCGCGCGCCAGATCGATGCCCATCGCGGTCGCGGCCTGCCACATCCGCAAGGCGTACGTGGGCGTCGAACACACCGCGGTGACGCCCATATCCACGATCGTCCGGACGCGTCCCTCCGTCGTCGCGGACCCGGACGGCAGGACGAGACAGCCGATCTTTTCACAGGCGTAGTGCGCGCCCCAGAAACCGATGAACGTCCCGTAGGAGAAGGCGAACAGCACGACATCCTTGGGGCGCAAGCCGAATCCCCAGAGGCCGTAGGCCCACATCTCGGCGATCCACTCCCAGTCCTTGGTGCTGTCGAGCACGCGCAGCGCCGTTCGTCCGGTGGTGCCCGACGTCATGTGATACCTGACGGCGAGCTCGCGATCGACGGTCGTCAGCGTGCCGAATGGCGGCGCCTCGAGCTGCGCCTCCATCCACTCCTCGCGGGTCATGAACGGAATGCGCCTGATGTCGTCCACCGACTTCAGCTGATCCGGGTGGAATCCCGCCGCCTCCCATCGTCGCCGGTGAAAGACGCTCTTCTCCCTTGCCCACTCGCACAAACGCTTCAGCTTCAGGTGCTGGAGCGCTCGCAGCTCGTCGCGCGACAGCGTCTCGTTCCTGGGGTTCCAGTACGTGTGGTTCATGATCGAAAGCTATCAAGATATTGCCGCCCGCCGTCCCCGCCTCGCGCCGACTCATAACTCATAACTCAGAACTCAGAACTCAGAACTCAGAACTCACTCGTGAGTCCCCGACCGCTTTCGAGCGCGGCGACAAACGCGGGATCGCGCTGCTTCAGCTTCTCGTAGTCGATCTTCTTGCTCCGGGTCATGACTTCGGCGGCAAGTCGCAGCGGATCCAGGTGCATGTGCGTCGCTGCCTCCTCGAACCAGCGAAGGCTCTCCACCGCCGCCTGCTGCGTCTGCTCGACCTTCGGGCGCCGTGCTCGCTCGAAGAGCGGCAACGCTGAAGCCGGCTCGGCCTCGCGGCCAAACGCGCTGGCGAGCGCAATGGCATCCTCCAACGCCAGCTTCGTCCCCGATCCGATCGAAAAATGCGCGGTGTGAAGCGCATCGCCGAGCAGCACGACGCCGTTACCGTGCCAGCGCTCGTTTCTGACGAGCGGAAAATTCAGCCAGCGCACGAAGTTGTTCGTCAGGAGCGGCTCGCCGTCCAGGTGGGCGGCGAACACGCGCTCGAGGTGCCGGCATGTCTCGACGTCGGTCATGCGATCGAGTCCCGCGGCACGCCACGTCTGCTCGCTGCACTCCACGATGAACGTGCTCGTGGTGTCGTCGAACTTGTAGGAGTGCGCGATGAAGAGGCCGTCCGGGTGCTCGACGAACGTCAGCGTCAGCCCGTGAAACAGCCTCGGCGTCCCGAGCCAGACGTACTTGTTGCGGCCCTGCCCGATGACGGGACCGAACGTGTCCGCGTGTGTCCGGCGCACGAGGCTGTTCGCACCGTCGGCGCCGACCAGCACATCCGCCGCCGGCAGCGCGGCGAGGTCCGTGACCGGGCTGTGGAAATGGAGATCGACGCCGAGCTCCAGGCACCGCTGGTGGAGAATCTGGAGGAACTTCAGCCGCGCGATGCCGGAAAACCGGTTTCCCCGGACCGTGATCTTCTCGCCGCGATGGACGATGTCCACGTTGTCCCATTTCTGGCACCGAGCGGTGATGGCCTCGTAGGAGGGGCCATCGTTCTTCCGAAGGTAATCGAACGTCTGATCGGAGAACACGATGCCCCAGCCGAACGTGTCGCTGGGCCCGTCGCGTTCGAGGATCGAGATGGCATGCGACGGATCGCGCTGCTTCATCAGCAGTGCGAAGTACAGCCCCGCCGGACCGCCCCCCACGATCGTCATGCGCACGTCACTCTCCGTCCCCGCCAGCCGCGCGGCGTTCCAGCCAGCGCGGGGCGACGAGCCGCCGCTTGCCGTCGTGGCTGCGCGGCACACCCGGCTCGTCGAGCGCGACGCGATCCCACAGCTTGCACGTTACCTGCTTGTGCATCTGATCGAGTCCCTCACAGTAGTTCGTATAACTGCACTGGCGCACGGCGTTGCCGCGCCCGAGCCGCATCTTCAGGAACCAGTCGGGATCGGCGAGCGACTGCCGCGCCGCGCCAATGACGTCGGCCGCGCCCGACCTCAGGATCTGCTCGGCCTGATCGAACCCCCGGATGCCGCCGGTGACGACAACGGGGGTCGCGTATCCGGCCGACCGGATCGCCTGGCGGATCCGCCGCGCCGGTTCGACGTTTCGCCCGAACGGACCGGCCTCGTCCGCCAGCACGGTGGGCATGCACTCCCATCCGCTCCGCCCCGTATAAGGGTAGGCCGCCCACCCGATTCGCGGTTGCTTCGCGTCCTCGAACTTGCCGCCGCGCGACAGCGATACGAAGTCCATTCCCGCCCGCGCGAACTCTACGCCGAAATACTCCGCGTCGTCCACGCCGCTCCCCCCCTCGATGCACTCGTCCGCAAGGTAGCGGCATCCGACCACGAACGGGTCCGAGACCGCGGCCCGCACGGCGTGGAGCGCTTCGAGCGGGAGCCTGACCCGCGCCTCCCGTGGGCCGCCATACCCGTCGTCGCGCGTATTGCGGGCCGAGAGGAACGAGGCCATCGTATACGCGTGCGCGTAGTGGAGCTCGACGCCGTCGAATCCTGAGGCCTGGGCGCGCCGGGCCGCCGCGGCGAAGATGCCCGGAAGCGTCCGGGGCAGCTCCCGAATATGCGGCTCGTCGATGTCGGTGACGCGCTCGCGGAAGCCGAACTCGAGCGCCTCGAGCTCGCGTGGCGACAGGATCTCGTGCAGCCGCTCGCCAGAAAGCTGCACGAGCTGCTCGCGAACCTCCTCCTCGGTGCTCCCCCCGAGCGCGCGGCGGTGCGCGTCCGTGACGCGAAGGTAGCGCCGCAGGAACTTCTCGGGCTCGGGACGCCGTCGAATCGCCAGGAAGTCGATGATCTGGATGAAGAGCTTCGTGCGGCCCTCGCTCGCGCGCCGCACCGTTTCGACGAGCCGTTCGAGGCCGGGAATGAACCGGTCGTCCCCGATCCGCAGCAGCGGACCGCTGGGCACGTCGCGTACTCCCGTCGCCTCGACCACGATCGCGCCAGGCTGCCCTTCTGCGAAACGCTCGTACCACCCCAGCACATCCTCGGTAACCAGTCCATCGTCGGTCGCCCGCCACGGCACCATCGCCGGCACCCAGGTGCGATCTGCCAGGACCAGCCGCCCGGCGCGGAGTGGACTGAACAGACTCGATGCCCGAGCCTCATCCACATCAGGCCAGCGCGGCGGCTTCGGGGTGTGACGGATGCGTTCGGGAGGAGGCTGCATACGGAATGCTGAATGCTGAATGCTGAGTGCTGAATGCTCAATGCTGAGTGCTGAATGCTGAGTGCTGAATGCCGAGCTGGCCCTCCCTACTCCCCGATGAGTTCCTTCGCGATGACGAGCCGCTGGATCTCGGAGGTGCCCTCGTAAATCCTTGGAGCGCGGACCTCGCGGTAGAGGCGCTCGACGACCGAGCCGCGCTCGACGCCGGCGCCGCCGTGAATCTGGACGGCGCGATCGACGATGCGCTGGGCGGCTTCGGTGGCGAAGAGCTTGGCGACGGCCGACTCGCGCGTGATGCGCGGCTGGCCATTGTCCTTGAGCCAGGCGGCGCGGTACACGAGCAGCCGTGCCGCGTCGAGCTCGGTGGCCATGTCCGCGAGCGCTGCCTGCGTGAGCTGGAAGTCCGCGAGCCGGCTGCCGAATTGCTGGCGCGACTTCGCGTGGACGGTCGCTTCGGCGAGCGCCCGCGCGGCCATTCCGCACGCGGCGGCCCCGACGCTGGTGCGGAAGAAGTCGAGCGTGCCGAGCGCCAGGCGCATGCCGTCGCCTTCCTCGCCGAGCCGTTGGGAGGACGGAACGCGGCAGCCTTCGAGCTCGAGCTCGGCGATGGGATGCGGAGCGGTCACGTTCATCCGCCGCGCAATCGTCAGGCCGGGTGTCCCTGCCTCGACCGCGAATGCGCTGATCGCCCGTTTCGGGCCGTCCGCCGTACGGGCGAACACGACGAACAACGAGGCGATCGTGGCGTTGGAGATGAACGTTTTGGTGCCATCGATGATGTAATCGTCGCCTTCCCGCCTGGCCCGCGTCACAAGCGCCCCGGCATCGGAACCGGCCTCGGGCTCCGTGAGAGCAAACGCCGCGATGGTGCGGCCGTCGGCGACGAGCGGCAGATATCGCTGCGCAAGCGTCGTGTTGCCCGCAGCGGTGAGCGGATGGCTGCCGAGGCCCTGCACCGCGAACACCGAGTCGGCGAGACCACTCACGGATGCGATTGCCTCGCGCGCGAGACACACCGCTCGCAGGTCGAGCCCATCTCCACCATGTTCGCGAGGGACCATCAGCCGGCAGAGCCCATGCGTCGTGCACAGCCGGATGGCGTCCCTGCCCGCGCCGTCCACATCGCCAGCCTCCCCGCGATCGGCGAGCGCCGCGAAGTCGCCCGCAATCGTGCGGAGCCGTTCCGACAGCTCGAGATGACGGTCGTTGAAGAAGGGCAGATTGAGCATGCTGTGCGACATGAAGCCTGACCACGAACCGACGGACCACGGACTACGACGTCCGTCGTGCCTTGAACGCCTCGTACGCGGCTCGAAAATCGGGCGTCTGCATGCAAATCGCCTGGCCTTCGGCCTCGGCCTCGATTGCGGCGGCGAAGTCCGCATCCAGTTCCTGGTTGAGAAGCGTTTTCGTCATTCCCAACGCGAAGGCGGGACCGGCCACGAGCCGCAGCGCCAGCTTCCGCGCCTCGTCGATCAGCTGCTCCTGCGGGACGACGCTGTTGACGAGCCCGATTCGAAGGGCGTCCTCCGCGTTGACGCGATCTCCGAGAAAGAGAAGCTCGGTCGCGCGCGCCAGGCCCACGACCCTCGGCAGTAGATAGGCGGCGCCCATGTCTGCTCCGGCGAGCCCGACCTTCGTGAATAGAAACGCGAGGCTGGCATTCGGCGTGGCAATCCTGAAGTCGGACGCCAGCGCAATCACCGCGCCGGCTCCGGCCGCGATGCCGTTGATCGCGGCGATCACGGGCTTCGGCACCGACCGGATGTTCCTGATCAGCGCACCCGTCATGCGCGTGAACGCCAGCAGCTGTGGCATGTCGCGCTTCAACAGCTCGCCGATGATCTCCTCGACGTCGCCACCCGAGCAGAAACCCCGGCCCGCGCCGGTGATGATGATGGCCTTCGCGGACTCGCGGTGCGCGAGCCCCGCAAACAGGTCGCGCAACTCGGCGTACACGTCGAACGTGAGCGCGTTCAGGCGCTCGGGCCGGTCCAGCGTGATCGTGGCGATGCCCGCCTCTTCGTCGTATCGGAACGTTGAGTGCTTCATCCGGTGTCTCGCTTCAGGCGGTCAGCTCGCCGCCGTCGACGCCGAGGGTTTGTCCAGTGATCCCGCGGGCGTCGGGCCCGGCCAGATAGACTGCCAGCGCCGCAACCTCGTCCGGATCGATGAGCCGGCGTTGCGGGTTCATGCGCTCGAGCGACGCCCTCGCATCCGCCGCGCTTCGGCCGGTTGCGCGCACGATCCGCTCGATCGACTCGCGCGTCATGTCCGTGTCGAGCCATCCGGGACAGATGGCATTGACGGTCACGCCCTTGGGAGCGGCTTCGATGGCGAGCGCCCGCGTCAAGCCGACGACCCCGTGCTTCGCCGCACAATAGGCCGCGGAATATGCGAACCCCTTCCGTCCGGCCACCGAGGCGATGTTGATGACGCGGCCGCGTCGGCGTTCGAACATCCCGGGGATGACAGCGCGGGTGCACAGATACGTTCCAGTCAGGTTGACCGCCAGGATGCGGTCCCACAGCTCGTCGGACATCGCCGGAAAGGGCGCGCTCTCGGCGACGCCTGCGTTGTTGATCAGCACGTCGATTGGCCCCAGTTGCCGCTCGGCCTCCGCAACCGAGCGCCGGATCGAGCCGCGGTCGGTCACATCGCAGACGAGCACCTGCGTCTGCGATCCACGATCCGTCAATTCTTCTGCAAGCTGGCGAAGGAGCGCTTCGGACCGGCCCGCGGCGGCCACGGCATAACCGAGGTTTCCAAAACGGCGGGCGATCGCCCGGCCGACGCCGCGCCCCGCTCCTGTGACAAACACGACGGGCATGGGGCATTCTACATTGCGGATTCGTGGAGTGTGGATTGCGGATTGATTGTTGATTGGCGATTGTCGAGGGCGAATTTCATTCGGCATTGACGATTGGCCGGGCAGTTCGACGGTGCGGCATCAATCGCCGCCATCAATCACCGAATGAAATTCCCAACCGCCAATCTCCAATCCTCCAATGAATCCGCAATCCGCAATCGACGAATCGGCGATGCCGTAGCGCGCATATACTTCGTGGAGGATGCGACAGGCAGACATCGACCGCGAGATCGACAAGTTGTATCAGCTTCCGCTGTCGGAGTTCACGCCCGCTCGTAACGCGCTGGCGAAGGAGGCGGGACCGGCCGGCGCCGGCATCAAGAGCCTCCAGAAGCCGCCGGTCGCGGCGTGGGCCGTCAACCAGGTCTACTGGCGGCGACGGCCGGAGTACGACGCGCTCATCGAAGCGGCGGCCGGACTGCGCGACGCGCATAAGGCGGTGCTGTCCGGCAAGCGAGTGGACCTCAGGGCGATCGGCAAACAGCACGAGGAGGCGTTGGAAGACGCGCTCGCGGCCGCGCTCGCGGTGATGAAGGGCGCCGGGCATCCCGTCACCGACGCCACGAGGCACGCCATTGCCACGACGCTGCGAGGGCTGCCGGCTGAAGAGCCATCAGGCAGGCTCGGAAGGGTGCTGCAACCGGGTGGGTTCGAGATGCTCGCCGGCATTCCGGTCCGAGCCCCGCAGCCTGCGAAGGCGGCAGCGCAGGAGTCCCGGGCCGGCGCCAGCCGCGCCGAGCCCGAACCCGCGAAGCCCAGCGCGGCGGAATCGAAGGCGCTGGCGCGCGCGCGGGACGCCGTGGCGTCGGCGGCTCGCGTCGTCAAGGTGGCCGAGCATGCCGCGCGCCGCGAGGAATTCGAGGCCGCCCGCGCGGCGCGGGACGCGGAAAAGGCGGCGCGCGCGTTCGAGTCGGCACGCGCGGCGCTCGAAGACGCCCAACGCGACGTGGACGAGGCCGAGCGCGGCGCCGACAAGGCCAACCGGAAGCGCGAGGCAACCGAGCGGCGCGCGCAGGATACGGACGCAGCGCTCGCCGCCGCAAAAATGCGCCTCGCGGATGCCGAACGCAGCCTCAAGGCGCTGGGGCCGTCCGGCAAGCGCTGACCGGCTCCCCCCAACCTCAGGCCCGCCCCCCGTTCGGCACGACCTTCCGGCTGATCCCCGAGACGAACAGGATGTAGATCGCCGGGACGAAGAGCGCGAGGTGCAGGGTGTTGAGCGGAGCCGGGGCAATCATCCGCGCCCACGCCAGAAGCACCGCACCGAGGATGAGCGCCGCTATCCTTATCCGCTGGTCCGCCGCAAGGGCGATCGAGACGATGGGCACGGCCAACCCTGCGGCGATCAGCGCCTGTGCGGAGGCTCCCGCCCCCAGCGTCCCCGAATCCCACGCCTGCAGCAAGCCGAGAACGGCCGAAGCAACCACCCAGAACCTCCTGCTCTGCAACATGTCAGCCTCGCTTTCGGAATCGGACGGACCGGATATGGGGCGACTATGCGGCGGGCCTGCGGGGACGGTCGGAGAGAAGCGGACGAACGGTCAAATCGGCCGATGAGCGGGCCATCACCCCGCGAGCGCGCGCCGGACCTCGGCGGCACGGCGGCGACTGACCCGAACAGTGGACGAGTCCGACAGCGTGATCGTAGCCGACCCATCCCCGTTGCTCGCGATGCGCTGCACGTGGGCGACGTTGACGAGATCGCCACGGCTGGTCCGGACGAAGGCGCCGGCGGTCCGCTCCTCGAGCTCGTTGAGGGTGTAGTCCGCGATGGGGGCGCCACTCGTCGTGTGCGCGTAGACGACGCCGCCGCCTGCGGAGAAGCGCAGGATCTCGTCGAGCGGAACCAGGCGATGGCCAGCACCATGGCGGACCAGCAGGCGCGCGGGCCGGACAGGCCGGTAACCGATCGCCGTGCCGAGCCGGCTCAATGACGTGCCGTCCCACGCCTGGCGCACGCTGGCCAGCCGCAGCCTTGCGCGTTCGAGCGCCTGCGCCAGTCGCTCCTTGCGGACAGGTTTGACGACATAGTCGAGCGCTTCGTGCTCGAAAGCCTGGAGGGCGTACTCGTGGTGCGCGGTCTGAAAAATAATCAGCGGGCGCGGCTCCGCCAGGTGGCGGGCGACGTCCAGCCCATCGATCTCCGGCATCGTGATGTCGAGCAGAATCACATCCGGGCGCGCGTCGCGCGCGAGCTCCAGCGCCGCGAGCCCGTCTTGCGCTTCTCCGACGATCGCGAGGCCGTTGGGATCGATCTCCTCGATCATCGCAGCCAGCCGGCGTCTCGCCGCAGGCTCGTCGTCCACGATCAGCACCCGCATGAATCGTCTCACCCGATCGACGCGCTCGGGCCTTCCGCAGCCGCGAACGGTATCTCGACCACAACCCTCGAGCCCGGTCTGCGGTCCGACACCGTCAGGATTCCCTCGCTCCCGTAGGACGTCGAGAGACGCTGCCGGAGGTTGCCGAGTCCGGTGCCTTCGTGCCATCCACGGCTGAACCCGTTCCCGTCGTCTTCAACCAGGATTACGAGCCTCCCTGCGGCCACTGTTGCAGCCAGCCTGATGGTGCCACCCTCGATTCTGGATCCGAGGCCGTGCCGGAGGGAATTCTCGACGAGGGGCTGCAGGACCAGCGGCGGAAGCCGGGCCTCGAGCGCAGAGGGCGCCACGGCCCATTCGACCCGCAGTCGAGGACCGAACCGCTGCTGCTCCAGCGCAAGATACGCGCGCACGTAATCGATCTCCTCCCGTACCGTACTCATCGTCGAGGCAGATCGCTCGAGAGTCCGCCGCAGAACATCGGAGAGATCCTCGACCACGCGTTCGGCTTCGGCGCGGTCGGACCGCACGAGCGCCGCAACGGTGTTCAGCGCGTTGAAGAGAAAATGCGGATTCATCCGGGCCTGCAGGGCAGACAGCTGCGCGGCCGCTGCCTCGCTCCTCGCCTCCGCCGCCGCTCTGGCATTCCGCGTCGCGTGGGTGAATAGCGTGCGGACCGAACGGTTGACTGTTCGTGCGGCGATGATGACGGCGCCGGCGTAAATCGTGCCGCCGACGATCGCAAGCAGCAGCTCGGCGCCGAGAAGCGCCCGGAGCAGCATGAGCACGGCCGCGCCGCCGAGCACCGCGCCCGCCGCGAATCCGAGCGCGGGGAGCGTACGGAGGACCTGCTGAACGGCGTCGGCTTCCGAAGGCGCCTGCCGGGCCGATGCCTCCTCCATTGTTCTCTGGAGCGTGTGCGCCACACCCAGCAGCGCGACACCTGTCGTGCCGAGCAGCGCGCTCAGGAACTCCGCGACGCCCGCCGCGCCCCGGCCGTCACGGCTGTCCCAGATCTGGAGGGCGATCACAGCCAGCCAGAACACCACGATCAGGCGGAACTGCCTCCGGATCTCCGGGCTCGCCTCCGCGAACGCCTTGCGGACGATGGGCCACATGCGACGACACGACAATAGGATGGAATCCGTGGAACGGGAAGAGGAATCCGGCTGCGTCCGCTGGGACTACAGCCCGCGTACCGCTGGATGTCACCATGCGGTCGCACGATCGGGGTAAGCCGGTGCCAACTTTCGTGGGGAGGTGACGCGGAGTTCATCCAACCGGCCACAAACGCGGCCAGATGTCCGTCCGAAGGGCTACCTCGTCCTTCGGCCCGATGATTGCTTACAGGCAGCGCGAGCGACACGCGATCTCGCGCCGAGCTGATGCGGGCGCGACATTTCAGTTTTGTCCGCCGCCGGTCCCGGCTGAACTCTGCCAACGCGCGCGGGCGATCGATCCCTCGCTTTCACGAAGACGAACGATGCCCCAGTCCAGGCCCCATACCGCGGCCACGCGATCCCCGAGCCACTCCTCTCCGCGGACCGCGGATGAGCTGAGGGAATGGGTGTCGACCCAACTCGAGCTCGACCCGAAGCGCGAATCGGAACTGTTGCTCGCGATCGATCAGGTACTGGCGCGCCAGCGCCAGCTCGTCGAGGAGTCCAAGCACGAGGCCATCCGGGCCATGTCGGAGGGCTTTGCCGCCAAGATGGAGCGGCTGCAGATTCAGCTCACCGAAAAAGACGTCACGGTCAGCAACATCGCGCGCTACTTCGAGGAGGTGGTGGCAGAGCTGACCGAGAAGTCGCACCGCGATCCCAAGACGAAGCTGCTGAACTTCGACTGGTTCATGGAACGGCTCGAATCGTTCCTCGCCGTCGAACAGCGCGTCCGCTGGTGCGGCGTCGGCGTCGTCGACATCACGAGCTTCAAGTGGTACAACGACACGCTGGGCCACGCGATCGGCGATCGGATCATCGAGCGCGTGGCGGGCATCCTCGCGGACCAGATTCGCTCGGAAGACTTCCTGGCACTGGAGCGGTCGGGCGAAGCGCGCGACCTGCACGCGCGATTCGGCGGCGACGAGTTCTGCTTCCTGATCCCGGACCTGCCCGGCTGTCTCGAGGCGACCGAGGTTGCCGGCCGTTTCAAGGATGCCGTGGAGCGGCACGACTGGACTCGCGAGGACCGCCGGCTCGCCGATCGTCCCGTGCGGGTGGACGTCGGGGTGGTCTGCCTGCGTCTGGGACCCGTCTCCGAGCGGCGCGGGGTGGCGCGGAAGCTCGCGACCGAGCTGATTCATCGGGCCGATACGCTGATGTACGGCGCGAAGAACAGCCAGTCCACTCGCGTGCATTCCACAGCGGTGCGCGTCCAGGGCGGATCGCTCGTCGAGATCAGCGGGCCGGCTGAGCACGTGGGACGCTGAGCAGCGTGCGCGTCGTTGCACCGACGCGTGTGGCGTCGGCGGAACCACCACCGGGCAGAACGGGGTTCCGCCAATCGAAGCGCCGGAAATCCGAGTATGTCGCGAGCGCGGTGACGACATCGGCGTTCTTGCGCCGCGGGTTGTCATAGCGTTCCCGCATCTCGATCGGGACACGGAAGCCGAGCGAGGGCTCCAGCGCGTATGTGACGGTGATGGTCGCGCGGGCTGGCACGCGCCGGGTGCCGCCGAGGATCATCTCCGATCGAAGGACGACCCCGCTCTCCGGATCGATCCAGAACCGCCCTTCGGCCGGAACGTCGTCGCCGTCGGGCGTAGCGCTGAAGGTGGGACCCTTCGCTTCCTTGAAGGCGATGACCCACGCTGTCGTGCCGTCCAGCGCTTCCTCGCCTGCCTTCTGGAACTCGATTCGATTCCGGCTCGCTGGACGCAGAAACCGAAGCGCAAAGGTGGGCAGGTTCACCGTCCGATAGTAGAGCTCGCCCAGGTTGAAGCCCGCGCTTTCACGCGCCATCTTCATGACGCCCCGCTCGAGCTGCTCGCGCGGCACGGCGAGGAGTGCCTTGAGCCGGGCGCCGCGATCGGCCACCGCGGTTCCGTCGACATCATAGACATCCCGCAGCGCCACCCAATCCTCGTTCGGCAGCTGGAGCAGGAGGTAGTCGGACAGCAGCGTCCGCTCGGCCTTGGTCTGCCCGTCCCTATCGAGCAGCTGCTGGTGGTAGCGCTCGCGCGCAATGACCGTCGAGAGCTCATGGTCCTCGTACAGCGTCACGTACCTGTGGGCGCGCCGCATGGCCTCGGCGAACGTCGCTGTCTGGCCGCCTGCGAGGCTGGCGGAGGCCAACGCCAGCACCGTCAGGGTCAGTGCCGCCTGAGAAACGCGATTCGTTCGAGCGCTCGGCATACAAACCTTCCCCGGACATTGTGAGCCAATCCGGGGCCCCCGGGATCAAAACCGTCAACCTGGCCGTGCCGCGTCAGACTCGATGGAAATAACCGCACCGCGCCGTGGCTGCGGACACAATTCTGGTCATCGACAGACACTGCGGTGCCGGTACTCGCCACGCCGGGGAATTGGCTGGAAACCGGCGCAATTCTGGCCCAGTGGCTGAGGCACGGATGTTGATAAACGACTGTTGAGTCCCGGCGCGGTTCTCAGGCAGATGCCGCGATGGCTCGCGCAACGCGCGACTGCGCCCGGACGACGCGGGAGACCATCATGAAACGTTACCTGTTGTCGGTCGCCATAGTAGCGGTCGTCGGCGTCGGGCAGGCCGAGGCCGACCTTATTACGTTTTGCGCTGTCGGTGGAGCGCCGACCGGAGTCACACGCGACAATCTCGATTGGCTGACCATGGGGTCAGGCGGCGGGACCAATCCCGACACCTTCATGACCGTGACGTTCGGGGGCGACGGGCAGGCGGTGCAGGGCAGCGTGACGAGCCAGTACGCCGCACCCTATCTGTCCGGGTTGAATGGTACTGGTTTCGGGAATATCGGGAGCGGGCTGGATGACACGACCTACGTGAGCAGCGGATCGATGGGTGCGACGGGCGGCGCGGCCCAGGCCACGTTCACCTTCCTCACGCCGCAACAGTACTTCGGCCTGCTGTGGGGGTCCGCGGACGATTACAACACGCTGTCGTTCTTCAACGGCTCGACGCTAGTGGGAGCCCTGACCGGTTCCGACGTGCTGGCGCTCTTGGGCGAGCATGGAGTACACGAGACCTTGGGCGAAAACGGCACGATGTACGTGAACGTCAACTCCACGCTGGCCTTCAACCGTGTCGTCGCCACGAGCTCGAACTACGCGTTCGAGGTGGACAACATCGCCTTCAACGAGACGACCGTGCCGGAACCCGCGTCCGTCGCGCTGGTTGGGATCGGCTTGCTGGCCGTCGGCTGGCGAAGTCGCCGGCGAAAGTAGGGCCTCGGCCAGACAGCACTGACACAGTCGATCAAGTTCTGGAACTCCCCCACCTCGCGGATGATCGTTTCGATTTCGGAGTCGGTTAGGTTGCCGTAGCACAAATATGCTACCATGGCGCCATGACCAAGGAAGTGACCCTCCGTCAGGCCGGGGGCTCGGTGAGCGCCACGCTGCCCAAGGACATGGCCGACCGCCTGCGCCTCGAGGCTGGCGACCGCATCCTGGCAGTGGAAACCGATGGGGGGATTCTCCTGACGCCCTACAATCCCGACGTTGAACGGGCGTTGCGAGTTGCCGCCAAGGCCGCGAAGAAGTACCGCAATGCCCTCCGAGAATTGGCGAAATAGCCGGTGGCCAGGCGCTCGCGGTCTGAACCCAACTGGCTGAGCCGGCTGGTCGTCGATGCGATCCACAACGACCAACTTCGCGAACATGGTGGTCTGCCGGGAGTTCGGGACGAAAACGCTCTCGAGTCGGCTCTGCCCAGGCCGAAGCAGAAGTGGCACTACGCGGATCGCACTGACGTGCCGATGCTTGCAGCGGCTTACGCGTTTGGGCTTGTACAGAACCATCCGTACCGCGACGGCAACAAACGCATCGGGTTCTTGGCCATGGTCACCTTCCTCGGCGTGAACGGTCACGACTTCACTGCAACGGACGCCGACGTCGTCACGGAGTTCTTGGCCCTCGCCGATGGCAGTGCCTCAGAAGAAGCACTCGCCAATTGGACTCGGCGGCACAGTTCGAAGCGCGGGTGATTCAGGCAGCCTAACGACTTATACGCACCCAAGCAGATCGTCGAGGTCGTCGAGATTCAGGTTGACGACGAGCTTTGATCCGACTGGAACAGCCTGGCGTAGTTCCGCCTCGATCTCAGGATCCAGGAACGCCCGTTCCACGACGAGGTCGCGTTCCCGGGTCGAGAGCTTCACCGGCAGCCGCGTGCCAGTCTGGATGTATTTCCGAATCATTTTCGTAGAATCAATCGTCACGCTCTGACGCTCCGGTTCAGCCGCGGGGCGCGCGGCGGACCGTCCGCTGCAACCGATTGCCAGGCCATTGCTGACTCCAGCTGCTACATAAAGTAGCGCCGGACGCCGAGCCAGACAATTGGGACCGCTGCAACCAATGTCCAGAGAAAGGCTTCAAGGCGCGGCGCCCGTGTGCGGGTTGCTGCCACGCACTCGGAGAGGCCGAGAATCACGACAGGGAGGCTGATTATCGCAGGAACCAGTAACAGCGGGGCCGAAGCCCACGCCCCCCAGCCATCGAAGTTGCGGATGTACAGCTCGATTCCGAGCACAGAAGCCAACGGAACCCAGCCTGACCAGCGTAAGGCGCGGGAAAGCCTCTCAGTTGAATCCTCGGACATGAACGCCTCGCCGATGCGGCCTGACGTTGGACCGCACTCTCACTGCCCGGTGTGATTCTACTGAACCGATTGCCATCGTTGAGGTCGGCGATGTAGCCGTCGAGCGACATGGGCATGATTGCGACAACCTTGGACATTGCGAAGGGTGTCGTCGGACTTCTGTGAACGATGTGCCCGTCCGAACCGTCCTCGATCTTGGCGAAGTCGAACACGTCCACAAGGCAATGGCTGGTCTCCCGGCACCGTGCTGCTCAAATGGGTGATCGCGGACCGAGACCGCGCCTCAGCAGAACGGCGACACCTACATACCCGTATCCCAACGGAAGAATAATGAGGAAGCCGAGCGCCGCCACAGCAGAGTATGGGCCCGGTGCGCCCACTGCGAACCCGACGACCAGCGCCAGTGGGACGAAGACAGCGGCCATCAGCAGTGGCGCCCGAAACATGAGGCGCCGGATCTCAACTTCGGAGTGACGGCCCACCACCCAGGTAGCCCAGATGGCGAGGACGCTGTATGGCAGCCCGCCGTATAGAAGCGAATACCCAAAGACCTCCCACAGCACGCCGTCCGCTAACCGGAGTTCAAAGGTACTCGCCGCAAAGATGACGGCAGCCGGAACGAGAATCGGCAACCAGATACTCAGCCGATAAACGGTGACCGTCGACATGTTTGGCCTTGGCCTCTCGTGTCTGTTCGGCTCCATTCGGCTGTTAGCCTGCGTTCGTTCGATCGTCAGTCTCCGTACGTCAGCAGTAGCAATTCTGGGTTCGTGACCGTCCTTGCTCGATGTCAGCGGTGCATATCGCAGCCTAACGTCCTGCGAATGCGCCGCGCGCCGGCATGAATCAGCGGCGCGTCGGCTCCATTCGCCTGTTAGCCCGCTGTTCGCCGGGCGAGTTCGCCCAGGCACGCGCCCGTTCGGCAAGCTCCTCGGCGACGTTTGGCCAGTCGTGAAGGGTCGTTGGATCGAAGTCGGCGCCATTGGGCCACACCAGTGTGCC
>DASTBU010000044.1:0-34934 GCA_035711845.1 Vicinamibacterales bacterium | reverse complement strand
GATGAACGGCGGCAGGCCGCCTCGCGCAATCAGGAGACCGTTGGCGAGCCCGCAGAGCGCCCCGGTGGCCAGGCTCAACAGAACCGCGGCGGGAACCGCCATCCCGCTGTGCAGGGCGCTCCCGAGCACGACGCCCGAGAGCGCCACGATGGAGCCGACTGACAGATCGATGCCTCCCGACAGGATGACGAAGGTCATGCCGACCGCAATCAACGCATTGATGGTGGTCTGCTCGGTGATGTTGAGGAGGTTGGAGACCGTCAGGAAGTGCGGCGTGAGGATTGTGAGTAACGCGCCGAGACCGATCAGGCCCAGGAGCGTGCCGAACTGACGGCGGCCGAAGGAGGCGATCATGAACGCGTCACGCGGCGTGTCCGAGCGCTGCCTGCAGCACACGCTCCTCGGTTGCTCCGGCGGCGTCGAACTCGGCAACGATCCGGCCCAGGCGCATCACCAGGATGCGATCGCTCATCCCCAGTATTTCGGGAAGCTCCGAGGAGATCATCAGGACGCCCGCACCTCGCGCCGTCAGCTGGTTCATCAGCTCGTAGATCTCCACCTTTGCGCCAATATCGATCCCCCGGGTGGGTTCGTCCATGATGAGCAGGTCTGCATGTCCGGCAAGCCACTTGGCCAGCACGACCTTCTGCTGGTTGCCGCCACTGAGCGCCCCCACCGCCTGATCGAGTCCAGGCGTCTTGATCCGCAGGTCCCGAACGAGGCGGTCGGCGACACCGGCCTGCCGCGAAGGGCTCACGACGCCGGCGCGCGACAGGCGCCCGAGCGACGGCAGGGTGATGTTGTCCACCACTGAGAGCCCGGGCACGAGCCCCTGCGTCTTGCGATCCTCGGGCATGAAGCCGACGCCGCGACGGCTCGCTTCGGCCGGATGCCGCATCCGGACCTCGACACCTTTCACGAAAATCTTCCCCCCGTCACGCGGGTCGGCCCCGATGATCGCTCGCGCCAGCTCGGTGCGCCCGGCGCCGAGCAGCCCGGCGATGCCGACGACCTCGCCGCGGTGCACGGTCAACGTAATGTCGTGGAGCACGCCGCGGCGGGAGAGTCCCGCTACGCGCAACAGCTCGTCGCCGCGGTCCACGCGCCGCTTCGGGAAATGCTCGGCCAGATCCCGGTTGGCCATGAGCCGGATCATCTGTGGGATGTCGACGTCCTGGACGTCGTCGGTCGCGATACGACGCCCATCCCGGAGTACTGTGACCCGGTGGCCGATACGCTTCACTTCTTCGAGGCGGTGCGAGATGTAGATCACGGCGGCGCCGCGGCTCGTAAGCCGCCCGATCGCGGCAAAGAGGCCGGCGATCTCCGACTCCGTGAGGGCCGAGGTCGGCTCGTCCATGATGAGGATCCGCGCGTGTTCGTCGAGGGCCTTGGCCACTTCAACCATCTGCTGGTGGGCGATGCCGAGCTCGCGGATCGGGCGATCCGGATCGATCTGCACGCCAAGGCCGTCGAGAACGCGCGCCGCCTCGTCGCGCATCCGTCGTCGGTCGATGATCCCCGGCAGCCGTCGCGGCTCGCGGCCGAGGAAGATGTTCTCGGCAGCCGACAGATACGGGACGAGGGTGAGCTCCTGGTAGATGGTTCGGACGCCAAGTGCGTGTGCCTCGCGGGGGCTCGCGATGTCGACCGCTCGCCCGTCGAGTTCGATCTCTCCCGCGTCGCGCTCGACGGCGCCGCTCAGGATCTTCATGAGCGTGGACTTGCCCGCGCCGTTCTCCCCGAGCAGGACGTGGACTTCGCCGCGCCGCACTTCCAGATCCACGCCGCTCAGCGCGCGCACGCCTGGATACGCCTTGGAGATACCCGTCACCCGGAGGGCAGGCGCCACGTCCGTCATGCGTGCCGCACAGTATGCACCGAGCCGATCCAGCGACACAATTGCCGACGATGGCTCTGACGCCGGTGCCTTTCAACGCCGACCGCGCGTCGAGCCTCCCTCCGTGGGCCCCCGCGCTCAATCCCGACCGAAGTACAATGCCGCGCAACAGGAGCGTCCCCGTGTCCTCAACCGTTCGTTCGACCATGGCGCAGGCTCTCGTGCGATTCCTGTCCGTTCAGTACACCGAGCGGGACGGCACGCGGCAGCCGTTCTTCGGCGGGATGTTCGGGATCTTCGGCCACGGGAACGTCGCCGGCGTTGGGCAGGCGCTGGATCAGATGCGCCGGGGACTCCGTTACTACCAGTGCAGGAACGAGCAGGCGATGGTGCACACGGCGGCGGCCTACGCGAAGATGCACAATCGAATGCGCGCTCTGGCGTGCACCACGTCCATCGGGCCCGGCGCGACCAACATGCTCACCGGGGCAGCCGGCGCGACGATCAATCGGGTGCCGGTTCTGCTCCTGCCCGGCGACATCTTCGCCTCGCGCCTGCCCGCGCCGGTGCTCCAGCAGCTCGAGTCGTCACATTCACAGGACATCTCCGTCAACGACTGCTTCAAACCGGTGTCTCGCTATTGGGACCGCATATATCGGCCGGAGCAGCTGGTCGCCGCGCTCCCGGAGGCGATGCGTGTGCTCACCTCGCCGGCTGACACCGGCGCCGTGACGCTCGCGCTGCCTCAGGACACGCAGGCCGAAGGATTCGAGTACCCTGCCGCCCTTTTCGACGAGCGCACCTGGACCGTCGCTCGCCCGCGCGGCGACCGGGCGCTGCTCCGGCGCGCCGCTGACGCGATTCGGTCGAGCCGACGACCGGTCATCATCGCGGGTGGTGGCGTGCTGTACAGCGACGCGGCCGACATGCTCCGGCAGTTTGCGGCGAACACAGGCATCCCGGTTGGCGAAACGCAGGCAGGCAAGGGCGCGATGGCCTGGGACGATGCTCTGGCTCTGGGCTCGGTGGGGGTCACCGGGAGCAGTCTCGGCGTGGAGATGTGCCGCGAGGCCGATCTCGTCATCAGCATCGGCTGCCGCCTGACGGACTTCACCACCGCCTCGAAAACCGCATTTCAGCATGCGGACGTCCGGTTCATCGGCATCAACGTCGTCGAGATGGATGCGTTCAAGCACTCCGCGATTCCTGTCGTGGCAGATGCGCGCGCCGCGCTCGAAGAGCTGGACGAATTGCTGGCCGGGTTTTCGACGACCTCCGTCTACCGCGATGAACTGGCTCGTCGCCGCAGCGCCTGGATCGCCGAGCTCGATCGCGTCATGGGGGAAAGCGGCCGTTCGGTGCTCCCGCAGGCGGAGGTCATCGGTGCGGTGAACCGCTCGTCGGGCCCACGGGACGTCGTGGTTTGCGCGGCCGGCAGCCTGCCGGGTGACCTGCACAAGCTCTGGCGGACCCGCGATCCGAAGGGCTACCACCTCGAGTACGGCTATTCCTGCATGGGCTACGAGATCGCCGGCGGCCTCGGCGTGAAGATGGCCGCCCCTGACCGCGATGTCTACGTGATGGTCGGCGACGGGTCGTACCTGATGATGGCGCAGGAGATCGTGACCTCCGTGCAGGAAGGCTGCAAGCTGATCATCGTGCTCGTGGACAGCGGGGGGTTCGCCAGTATCGGCGGTCTCTCCCGTGCGGTGGGCTCCGGCGGGTTCGGGACCGACTACCGGTTCCGCAATCCGCAGACCGGCCAGCTCGATGGCGCGCCGCTCCCGGTCGATCTGGCCGCGAATGCCGAGTCGCTCGGCGCCCGGGTGTTCCGCGCCTCGAATCGCGCGTCGCTCGACCGCGCGTTGACCGACGCGCGCGGTGCCGATCGGACGGCCGTCGTGTACGTGCCTGTCGACCCGGCCGCACGGGTGCCCGGATACGGCGCCTGGTGGGACGTAGCCGTCAGCGAGGTCTCCGAACAGGCGGGCGTCCAGACCGCGCGTGAGGAGTACGATAAGGAGCGCAGAAAACAGCGTTGGTTCGTGTAGAGCCAGCCGGCTGCCCGACCGATGTGATATGAGCCAACTTACAGGCCGCTTGACCCCGTGTGATGTGCTTGGCGTCGGCGCCAATTCCGTCGACTACGTGAACCGCATTCCGTCCTACCCGTCGCCGAACGGATCGTTCTCGAAGATGCGGATTCAGGAACAGGCCATCTGCTGCGGCGGTCAGACCGCGACGGCGCTGTCCACCTGCGTCAGCCTCGGGCTGACGGCCCGCTACGTCGGCGCCACGGGTACCGACGAAAACGGCAAGCGGATACGCTCGGAGATGTCGTCGCGCGGCATCGACCTCTCCGAGGCGGTCATCCGCGACGGCCCCAACCAGTTCGCCCTCATCATCGTCGACGAGCAGACCGGCGAGCGGATCGTGCTGTGGGATCGCGACGAGCGGCTCAAGCTGCGGGCGCGCGAGCTGCCGCCGGAGGTCATCGGCTCCGGGCGTCTGGTGCACGTCGATGACGTGGACGAGAGCGCCGCGATTGTGGCGGCGAATCTCGGCCGGGAGCTCGGGCGTCCCGTCACGAGCGATATCGATCGTCTGAGCCCGAGGACGATGGAGCTGGTGGAGGCGCTGTCGTACCCCATCTTCGCCGAGCACGTGCCGCGCGAGCTGACCGGGATCGCCGATCCCGGGGCCGCGTTGCGCCGGCTGCACCGTCCGGGTCACGCCGCGCTGGTCGTCACGCTCGGATCCCGCGGCTGCGTCGGGCTGGTCGACGATCGGGTCATCCACTCTCCCGGTTTCCCGGTGAGATCGGTGGACACGACCGGTGCGGGTGACGTGTTCCGGGGAGCGTTCATCTACGGCGTCCTCGCCGGCTGGCCCCTGGAGAGAACGCTGCGATTTGCCAACGCGGCGGCGGCCATCAGCTGCACACGCCTCGGCGCGATGAACGGCGTTCCCGCGTTCGACGAGGTGACGCGGCTCGCCGAGTCGGTGCCGGCCTGAACCGGCCGCCTGCGTCATCGTCTCACGCTCTCGACGGTGTGGCTCAGCGTCATCGCGCTGAACACGATCGTGAGGCTGCAGCAGGCGACCATCGTGATGAAGACGCCGTTCCACCCCCACGTGTCGGCAATCCAGCCCACACCGGTTCCGGCAATCGCCGATCCGAAGACGTAGCCGAAGAAACCGGTGAACCCTGCGGCCGTCCCGGCCGCCTTCTTGGGAACGAGATCGAGGGCGTGCAGCCCGATGATCATAATCGGTCCGTAAATCAGGAAGCCGATGGCGATGAGCGCGGCGTAGTCGATCCAGATCGGGCCGTGCAGGTTCAACCAGTACACGATCACCGCGACCAGCGTCAGGGCCATGAAGAGGATCGTCGCCGGGGCCCGCCGGCTCTTGAAGACCGTGTCCGACATCCACCCACAGGCGAGGGTGCCGGGTATGGCCGCGTACTCGTACAGGCTCCAGGCGATGCTCGACTCCCGGAACGAATACCCTTTGGCCGTTTCGAGGTAGGTGGGGATCCAGTTCACGACACCGTAGCGCACGAAGTACACGAATGCGTTCGCGACGGCAATGGCCCACAGATACCTGTTGTTCAGGACGTGGTCGAAGAAGATCTCGCGAAACGTGAATGTGCGCTCGTGATCGGCGCTGTAGTCGGGGCGATAGTCGTTCTTGAACTCCTCGATCGGCGGCAGGCCGACCGACTGGGGCGTGTCCTGCATCAGCATGAACACGACGACGGCCAGCGTGGCCGCGATGAGCGCGTTGAAATAGAACTTCGCCCCCCAGTCATTGAAGATTGCGAGGCCGAGCAGCGCGAAGTTGGCGACGAGGGCGCCACCGACATTGTGGGCGACGTTCCAGACCGACACGACGCGACCGCGCTCGCGGGTGCTGAACCAATGGACCATGGTCTTGCCGCAGGGCGGCCACCCCATCCCTTGAACCCAGCCGTTCAGAGTCTGGAGGGCCACGAGTACGGCGAGTGACGCGTAGAGACCCTTCCACACGCCGCAGATGGCCATGATGGCGCAGGAGAGCACGAGCCCGAGCGGCAGAAAGAACTTCGGATTGCTGCGGTCCGAGACGGCCCCCATCAGGAACTTGGACAGCCCGTAGGCGAGCGACAGGCCGGTCAGGGCCAGACCGAGTTGCGCCTTTGAATACTCGGGGTGAGCTTGGAGTATGTCGGGGATTGCCAGCGCGAGGTTGTTGCGGACCAGGTAATACGCCGCATATCCAATGAAGATGCCAGTGAACACTCGGCGACGCTGGCGGCGGTAGACAGCCTCCACCTCATGGGCGGGGAGCGGCGCGCCGCGCGGGCGCGGTTTCAGGAGATCGAGCATGGGCACGCGATTATAGTGCCGGGGTGTAAAGGCGAGACCGTCATCGCGCTACGCACTGCTTGACGAAAGGCATCCTGACGATTATTGTGCATGCCCCCGCCATCACGTGGCGACGGCCCGGTGTGTTCGTTTCGAGAAGTTGACGGTCTGCTTACATCCCTTTCGTGCGAGGTGGGTACCATGGCGGACATGAAACGCTCCATCGCCTTCCTGTTCGTTCTGTCCTTCGTCCTGCTCGTGCCCTCTGACGTGCGCGCGCAGTTCGACACCGCGACGGTCGTCGGCACCGTCCGCGACAACAGCGGGGCCGTCGTCCCCGGCGCGACCGTAACCCTCACCAACCTCGACACGGGCATCGCGACCGCGCGCGTGACCGATGCAAACGGCAGTTACGAGTTCATCACCGTGCGGGTTGGACGCTACAAGGTCACCGCGGAGCTGCAGGGTTTTTCGACTGCGCTGGCAGACAACATCCAGGTCGCCGTCGGAGCCCGGCAGCGTGTCGAGCTCCTGCTGACGCCAGGCAACCTCACGGAGACGGTAGAAGTCGTGGGCGCGTCGACGCGCCTCGAGACCGACTCGAGTCAGCGCGGCCAGGTCATCACGGCCGAGCAGGCCGTCCAGCTTCCGCTGAACGGCCGCGAGTACTCGTCGCTCGCGCTGCTCAGCCCGGGCGTCCGGCTCTCGGCGCTCAACACCGGCTCGTCGCAGACCGTCCGCGAAGGCTCCTTCAACATCAACGGCCTGCGCAGCACGTTCAACAACTTCCTGCTGGACGGGATCGACAACAACGCCTATGGGACCAGCAACCAGGGTTTCTCGAATCAGGTGATGCAACCCTCGCCGGATGCCGTCGCGGAGTTCAAGGTCGTCACCAATAACATGAGCGCGGAGTACGGGCGGAGCGCCGGCGGTGTCATCAACGTGGCGTACCGCAGCGGCACGAACAGGTTCAGCGGGGCGGGCTGGGAGTTCTTCCGCGACACGAAGCTGAACGCGACCGGCTTCTTCAAGCCGGTGAGCGGCGACAAGCCCCCGTTGAGCCGCGACCAGTTCGGCTTTACGCTCGGCGGGCCGATCGTGCGCAATCGGGCGTTCTTCTTCGGCGACTACGAGGGCTTCCGGCAGACGCGCCAGAACGTGTCCTTTGCGACGATTCCCAATGCTGTGCAGCGGCAGGGGATTCTCGCGGTTACGGTCAGGGACCCGTTCACGGGGGAGACCTATGCGGCCGGCACGGCCCTCCCGATGACCGACTTTGCGCGACGCGTGCTGAGCGCGCTTCCGGATCCGACCTCGTCGAGCGCCGCGAACAACTATTCAATCCTTCAGGAGTTCACGAACACGACCGACAAGTGGAACGTCAAGGGTGATGTTCAGCTTCGGGACTCGCTGACAGCCTTCGGACGATTCGGGTATCGGGATGCCGATTTGTTCGATCAGCCGCCGATTCCGCTGCCGTCGGGCGGGAGCGGCAATGCCCAGACCTACGTCACGAACAAACAGTTCGTCGCCGGCTTCACCTGGACGCGCTCGGCGTCGTCACTGCTCGAGGGCCGGTTCGGGTGGTCGCGGACTGTCGGCGGCAAGAACCCTGCAGCATTGGGCACGGAGAGTGCGTTCGACGCGTACGGCATCTCCGGATTGCCCACCGATCCTCGCATCTCGGGCGGCCTGCCGACGCAGCTCATCACCGGTTTCAGCGACCTCGGCCGCCAGGCCACCAATCCGCAGTGGCAGTACCCGGAAGTCTGGAACCCGAAGGTGAACTATACGTGGATCACGGGCAGGCATTCGCTCAAGAGCGGGTACGAGTTCCAGCACATCGCGACCGAGGTGCAGGACGTCAACCCGCTCTACGGTCGCGACACCTACAACGGTCAGTTCACGCGGCCCGCCGGCGCCACCGGCAACAATGCGCTCTACAACCTGGCGGACTTCATGTTCGGCTTCCGGAACCAGTACGCGCTCAGCAACATCCTCATCGCCAACCTCCGCCAGCAGATGCACTTCGCCTATCTCCAGGACGACTGGCGATGGAACGACACGCTGACCGTGAACCTGGGGCTGCGCTACGAATATGCGACCCCGCACTGGGAGAAGGACAACATTCTCTCGAATTACGATCCAGTCAACCGGCGGATGATTCTCGCCACCGACGGGTCGCTGCGCGACCGGGCGCTCATCAAACCCGATCGCAACAACTTCGGGCCCAGGCTGGGGTTTGCCTGGTCGGTGCTGCCGTCGACCGTCGTGCGCGGAGGCTACGGCATCAGCTATGTCCACTTCCACCGGGCCGGTGCCGCCAACATCCTGTCGATCAACGGGCCGTTCACGGTGACCGCGGTCGCGAACCAGCAGGCCACGACGCCGGGCTTCCGCACCACGCAGCAGGGGTATCCGTCGGCCTTCGCGGATCCCGCGACCTTCAACCCCTTGGTGGCGAACATCACGTTCATGCCGGAGGATTACCACTCCAGCCGCGCGCAGAGCTACTACATCTCGGTTCAGCGTGAGATCACGCGAAATATGATCGTGGACGTCGCTTATGTCGGGAACCGCGCCGACGATCTGCTGCTGTTCGCCAACTTCAACCAGGCAGCGCCGAACAACCCGCAGGGGAGCCTGTCGCTGCAAGCCCGGCGGCCGATTCAGGAATTCTCGGACATCACCTATGCCTTCAATGGCGGCAAATCCCGCTATAACGCGCTGCAGGTGAAGTACGAGTACCGGATGCGGCAAGGGCTCATGCTGCTGAACGCCTTCACCTGGTCGAAGTCCAAGGACAACGGCGCGGGCTCCCTCGAAGGTCCGTTCGGCAATTTCCCGGCACCCCAGGACTTCCACAATCTCGAAGCGGACTACGGCACGTCCGCCTACGACCAGCCGATCAACAACACGACGAGCCTCGTGTGGCCGCTCCCGGTCGGCCGCGGCAAACGGTGGCTGAGCGATGCCAATGCCCTGACGGAGGCGTTCCTTGGAGGGTGGACGATCAGCGGCATCAACACCATGGCGTCCGGCGAGCCAGCGACGCTGCAGTACTCGCCGGGCCCCAATCAGGTGGTATCGGGCATTCAGCAGGATTTCCGGGGTGCCAACAACTACCGTCCGAACGTCAACGGCGATCCCTACGGCGACACGAGTTCGGTCACCAACTACCTCAGTCGTGACACCGTCACGGCGCCGACCGATCCAAGCCAGCCGTTTGGCAACGCGCCGCGCAACAGCGTCCGGGGCCCGTGGTTCTGGCAGATGGATGTAGTGGCGGCCAAGGACTTCCCGCTGCCCATCCGGGACCAGATGCGAATCCAGGTGCGGTTCGAGGCGTTCAACGTGCTGAACCGTGTCAACTTCCGTGCGCCGAACGCCAACCGCAGCAGCGGGAACTACGGCACAATTACGGGAACGTTCGATGCGCGGCAGATGCAGCTGGGGATCAAAGTGACATTCTAAGCAGTCATCAGTTATCAGCTGTCAGCCTCCTTCGATTGCCGATGCTGACAGCTGATCGCCTGTCGAGAGCCGACGTGATGATTCGTGGAGCCGTTGTGTTGCTCCTCGCTGTCGCGACCCTTCGCGTGGCGGGGGCTCAGCCACCCGGAATGAAGAAGCAGCTCGTGGCGCATCGCGGCGCGTCGGCGTATGCGCCCGAGCACACGCTCGCCGCCTATCGCCTCGCGATCGAGCAGGGCGCCGACTTCGTCGAGCAGGACCTCGCCGTCACGAAGGACGGCATCCTGGTCTGCATCCACGACTTGACGCTCGAGCGGACGACCAACGTCGAAGACGTTTTCCCGGATCGATTCGCGAAGGACGAGACTGGCTCGTCCAAGCGGCGATGGCTGGTTGGCGATTTCACGCTCGCCGAAATACAGCAGCTCGATGCCGGCGCCTGGTTCGGTCCGAAGTTCTCTGGCGCACGTATTCCGACGTTCGAGGAAGCCATCGCCGAGGTGAAGGGCAAGGCTGGTCTATACCCGGAGCTGAAGGATCCGGCGTTCTACAGGGAGCGAGGGATCGCGCCGGAGGTGCTGCTGGCCGACGTCCTGAGGAAGAACGGGTTGCCGGACGCCAGCACGCCGGTGATCATCCAGTCCTTCGACGACTCCACGCTCAAGCGCCTTGCGAAGGACCTTCCCGGCGTCCCCCGGGTGATCCTCGTCGAACCCCGGGATTCAGCGCGTCTGGATTCTGCGGAAAAGATTCGCGAGATCGCCACATGGGCGACCGGTCTCGGCCCGAACAAGACAATCGTGGAGCAACGGCCCGACCTCGTGAAATGGGCGCACGATGCAGGCCTGTCTGTCACACCCTGGACGTTCCGATCCTCCAGCACCGGGACTTATCCGAGCGTGCGGGACGAGATGGCGAAGTTCCTCTACGGCTACGGCGTCGATGCCCTGTTCACCGACAATCCGGATCAGTTTCCGCGGCGCCAGCCGTGAACGCGCTGTCCTTCGCCGTTCCTGGAGCCCGGTCCTTCATACTCGCAGGTGCGCCTGGCGCCGTTTCTCACCCGGGCGGGAGTCGCCCGGGCTGCGGCGCCGGGACATGCGATCCCTCGCTCATGGGAGACAGCGCCTTCGGAAACCAGCGGCCGACAAAGCCGTCGTAGGCCCATCCACCGAGCACCGCGCCGACGACGGGCGCCGCAACGGGCACCCACCACCAGCTGTTGCCGGCACGGAAGACCTCCGGGCCCCAGCCGGCAATCGCCGTGAACAGCCGCGGGCCGAAGTCCCGCGCAGGGTTGATCGCGTACCCGGAATTGAAGCCGAACGATGCGCCAATGCCAACCACGAGCAGGCCGACCATCAGGGGCGCTGTTCCGGGAACGGGTGGCGTGTTGCGCGCGTCGGTGATCGCGAGGATGAGCATCATCAGGATGGCCGTCCCGACCACCTGATCGACGAATCCGCCTGGAAACGTGCTCAGAAATGGCTGCGGGTAGGTCGCCCAGATGCCCGCTGTGCCCTGTGCGCCCGTGACCTGCCGGATCCCGCCATCGAAGCGGGCCAGTGCCTCGACATATGTGAGGTAGACCACGGCGGCCGCGACGAAGGCGCCGGCCGTCTGCGCGAGCGCGTAGGGTGCGACCTTCTTCCACGGAAATCCGCGGTGGACCGCCAGAGCAATCGTCACGGCCGGATTCAGGTGCGCGCCGGACACACCGCCGGCGACGTAACACCCCATCGTGACGCCAAGACCCCAGCCCAGGTTGATCGAGAGGTAGCTTCCGGCCGTTTGCCGGCTGAGCAGGAACTGGGCGACGACCCCGGCCCCAAAGAGGATCAGAACGAACGTTCCCAGGAACTCCGCCAGCGATTCACGCAGCGTCTCGCGCGCACGGTCCGGCATATGGCCTCATTGAAAAGGAATTCGGGAGTATACATTAGAGTTCAGCCTTCCACCGTGCATTGAGGAGCCGCCTTGCCTTACATCCTCGCTCTCGACCAGGGCACCACGAGCTCGCGGGCTATCGTTTTCGATCGCGACGGGGTTCCAATATCGGTGGCCCAGAAGGAGTTCCGCCAGATCTTTCCCAAGCCCGGATGGGTGGAGCACGATCCCGACGAGATCTGGACGACGCAGATGGAAGTGGCGATCGAGGCGCTCGGGCTCGCCCAGGTGCGTCCAAGGGACATCGCGGCGGTCGGGATCACGAATCAGCGCGAAACGGCCATCGTGTGGGACCGGGACACAGGTCATCCGGTGAGTAACGCCATCGTCTGGCAGGACCGCCGGACCGCCGAGTACTGCGATCGTCTGAAAGCTGCCGGCCACGAAGCGCTGGTCGCGGATCGCACCGGCCTGGTCGTCGACGCGTACTTCTCGGGCAGCAAGATCGCCTGGATCCTGGACAACGTGCCGGGAGCGCGCGCGCGGGCTGACGCCGGCCGTCTCGCGTTCGGCACCGTTGATTCGTGGCTCGTGTGGAAGCTGACCGGCGGCACGGTTCACCTCACCGACGTCAGCAACGCCTCGCGAACGATGTTGTTCGACATCAATACCTTGTCCTGGGACGACGAGCTGTTGTCGCTGCTGAACGTGCCGGCCAGCATGATGCCGGACGTGCGTTCGTCGAGCGAGGTCTATGGCCGGGTCTCCGCGTCTCTCGGCCTGGAGAATATCCCGATCTCCGGAATCGCCGGCGATCAGCAGGCGGCGCTCTTCGGCCAGATGTGCGTGTCGCCCGGCATGACCAAGAACACGTATGGCACAGGTTGCTTCCTGCTGCAGAACACCGGGACGCGGCGGGTGCCGTCCAGGAACCGTCTCGTCTCCACCGTCGCATGGAAGATCGGCGATCGCACGGAATACGCCCTCGAAGGCAGCGTCTTCATCGGGGGCGCCGTCGTGCAATGGCTGCGCGACGGCCTGGGCCTCATCGCGAAGTCTTCTGACGTCGAGGCGCTCGCCGCAGGCGTGAACGACAACGGCGGCGTGTTTTTCGTGCCGGCTTTTGCCGGTCTCGGCGCGCCGCACTGGGACCCGTACGCACGCGGGCTGATCGTGGGCGTCACCCGCGGCACGACCGGCCACCACATTGCGAGGGCCGCCATCGAGAGCATTGCCTATCAGGTCGACGACCTGCTCGAAGCCGTCACGCGCGACTCGGGAATCGAGCTTGCTGAGCTGCGCGTGGACGGCGGCGCCTCGACCAACGATGCCTTGATGCAGTTCCAGGCGGATCTGCTCGGTGTGCCGGTCGTTCGACCTGCGGTCACCGAGACCACGGCACTCGGCGCGGCGTACCTTGCCGGCCTCGCCGTCGGCTACTGGTCGTCCGCCGAGGAGATCGCACACCAGTGGAAGGTGGATCGCCGATTCGAGCCGTCGATGCCGCGCGCTGACGCCGAACGGCTTCGCGAGCGCTGGCGTGAGGCCGTCTCTCGCGCCAGGAACTGGGCCACGCCCGAGGCAGCGGCGACGCGGGGCGCCTGACAGGTGAATCGCGACGAATTGCTCGCCCGGGCCGAACGGCATTCCGGTCCCTGGGACTTCATCGTCATCGGCGGCGGTGCTACGGGAGCCGGCGTCGCGGTGGACGCTGCATCGCGAGGATTCTCCGTGCTCCTGCTCGAACAAGGCGACTTCGGCAAGGGAACGTCGAGCCGAAGCACGAAGCTGGTGCACGGCGGCGTGCGTTACCTGGAACAGGGCAACATCTCGCTCGTGATGGAGGCCCTCAAAGAGCGCGGTCTGCTGCGGCAGAATGCGCCGCACCTGGTCGGCAATCTGCCCTTCGTCGTCCCGAGCTACGACTGGTGGGAGGCGCCCTTCTACGGTCTGGGCCTGAAGATTTACAACCTCCTGGCAGGCAAGTACGGCTTCGGCCAGTCGTCGATCCTGTCCCGGGAGGAAACGCTCGAGCGGCTCCCCACGATTCGCACCGAAGGCCTGCGGGGCGGCGTCGTGTACTACGACGGACAGTTCGACGACGCCCGGCTGCTGATCAATCTGATGCAGACCGCAGTGGAACGGGGAGCGGTTGCGTTGAACTACCTGCAGGTCGGCGCGTTGACGAAGCGCGGCGACGGCACGGTGGGTGGCGTCGTCGCCCGGGATCTCGAGACCGGCCGGGAGCTGACGGCGCACGGGAACGTGATCATCAATGCGACGGGTCCGTTCTCCGACGGCGTACGGCGCCTCGCGGACCCGGATGCGCGAGCCCTGATCGCGCCCAGTCAGGGAATTCACCTGGTGTTCGATCGATCGTTTCTGCCGGGCGACAGCGCGATCATGGTTCCGCACACTCGGGACGGCCGGGTCATGTTCGCCATTCCCTGGCACGACCATACCGTCGTCGGCACCACCGATACGCCGATTCCGGAACCGGCGCTCGAACCGGTCGCGCTCGACAGCGAGATAGCCTTCATTCTGGAGACCGCTGCGCTCTACCTGCACAAGGCTCCGACGCGCGCGGACGTATTGAGCGTCTTCGCGGGCATCCGCCCGCTCGTGCGCGGTGACGACAGCCGCATCACCGCCGCGCTCTCGCGTGATCACACCATCCACATCGATCCGTCGGGCCTGCTCACCACCGCGGGAGGGAAGTGGACGACGTATCGCCACATGGCGGAGGACACCGTCAATCAGGCGCTGGATTTTGGACGCCTCCCGGAGAGACCCTGCACGACAGGGGACCTCAAGATCCACGGGTTCCACCAGTCTGCGGAAGAGTTCGGGGCATTGAGCGTGTACGGCTCCGATGCGCCAGCGCTCCAGGATCTCGCGCGCGAGGACGCGTCGCTGGCCGAGCGGCTCGATCCGGCCTTACCCGTCATTGGCGCGCAGGTCGTCTGGGCTGCGCGGGCGGAGATGGCGCGGAGCGTCGAGGACGTGCTCGCACGGCGCTGCCGTGCGCTCTTCCTCGACGCCGCCGCCGCGGTACGGATGGCGCCGGCCGTCGCGTCGGTGATGGCGCGGGAGCTCGGACGTGATGAGGAGTGGCAGCGCGGACAGGTCGCGGCGTTCACGACGCTCGCGCGACAATACATGGTGAGGTGATACCAGGGGCCCGCTGCCAGTTCTCAGTTGCCAGTTTCCAGTTTCCAGTTGCCAGCTCGCAGCTGGCGCGAGTCGCTCGTCGTCCTCGGCGCTGGGAAGTCGAGTCGAAACTGGAAACTGGAAACTGGAAACTGGGAACTGGGAACTGAATTACAGCCCTGATTTCCTGGTGACGTTTCCGGCCTGCGCTCCTGAAGGCAGGACGGGAATACGGCGTCAAATGGTTGGCATGAGACGTGATTCGGGATCGCGCGTCATGTCCGTATCGACCAGGCCCAATCTTGCCGCTTTCATGCAAGCCTACACCGTGCTCGAAGCCGAATACTCGGCCGATCCGTCGCAGATCCGTAAGTCCTACCGGCGGCTCGCGCGCGATCATCATCCCGATCGTTGCGCGACTGGATCGACGGAGCAGCAGCGGGCGACCGGCCGAATGGTGGCGCTGAACACGGCCTACGAACTGGTTCGCGATGCGCCCCTTCGTCACCATCGTGTCAGCACCGGCGCCGATCCCCTTCGCCCGTGGCAGGACGCCGAGCTGGACGAAGCACTCCGCCTGGCACGGCTGGACCGCGTCATTTCGTACGGTCTTGCGCTCGTGCTGATTCTCGGCACCGGCATCTACATGCGCTGGTTCCTGCCGGCGCTGGTTGCCGCGCAGCCGGGTTGGGCGTTGCCGATTGTCATGGTTCCCGTGGTCTTCTACCTGATCGTCGCTCGTCGACTGACGTACGTGCGCGTATGGAGAGGGAAGGCAATCGTCGGGCTGCTCCCGGAGCTGCGGACTGAAGATCGGGTGATGGGGTGATGTGGATCGCGATCTTCTGGCGCCGAATGTATTAGTTCTGTAAGCGCGCTCGACGGCGTGCAGGGCGTCGTATCATCTGCCGAAACAGCGTACAACGCAGGTGATGTGACATGGGCCATCCGAAGGGAACACGCGCACGCGTGCTCCTCACCTCGGTCTTCAAACCGTTTGCCCGTGACGACGAGTTCGGATCGCGGGCGATCAACCCCGTCGAGCTGTATCACAATCAGGTGACCCGCGAGCAGGGGCCGTTCTCGCTGCGCATGTTCCACCGCAGCTGGGGCCTGATGTTCATTCAGCAGAATATCTCGGCGCCCTGCACGCTTCTCGATTTCCCCACTCGGGAGCGGTTCGTCCGCGAGCTGACCGCACACGAGTACGACATCGTGGGCATCTCGGCGATTGTCGTGAACGTGGGTAAGGTCCGTGAGATGTGCCGGCTCGTCCGGGAGCATTCGCCTCGCTCCACTATCGTCGTCGGGGGCCACGTGACCGCGATTCCCGGGATCGAAAAAATGGTCGACGCGGACCACATCGTCCGCGGCGAGGGCATCGCCTGGATGCGACAGTTCCTCGGGGAAGATCCTGCGGTGCCTTTCGCTCACCCACCGATCCCGTCGTCGTTCGGCTTCAGGCTCATGGGGCTGCCGAGCCCGCGCGGGGGCGGAAGCCCGGCGGCCACCATCGTGCCGTCGGTCGGTTGCCCGCTCGGCTGCAACTTCTGCACGACATCCGCGTTCTTCGGGGGAAAGGGCCGGTTCGTCAACTTCTACGACCGCGGGGCAGACCTGTTCAGGGTGATGTGCGAAGCGGAGAGCGCGCTCGGCGTTTCGTCGTTCTTCATGATGGACGAGAACTTCCTGCTGTACAAGCGCCGCGCGCTCGAACTGCTCGAGCTGATGAAGGCGCACGGAAAAGCGTGGGCGTTGTACGTGTTCTCGTCGGCGAACGCGATCCGCAAGTACGACATCCGGCAGCTCGTCGAGCTCGGCATCGAGTGGATCTGGCTGGGGCTGGAGTCTGCGGAGACCGGATACGCGAAACTGCAGGGCGCCGACACGCTGACCCTCGTTCGGGACCTGCAGACACATGGCATCTGCGTGCACGGCTCGACGATCATCGGCCTGGAGCATCACACATCGGCGAACATCGGTCTCGAGATCGACCGCGCGATCGCGCACGAGACGGTGTTTCACCAGTTCATGTTGTACACGCCTATGCCCGGCACGGCGCTGCACCGGCAGATCCAGTCCGAAGGCCGGCTGCTCGAGGACGTGGAGCTCGCCGATATCCACGGCCAGTTCAAGTTCAACTTCCGCCACCCGGCAATCACCCGGGACGAATCGAAGACGCTGCTGGACCGTGCGTTCCGCCTCGACTTCGAGCGGAACGGCCCGAGCCTCTACCGGCTCATGAGCGCGATGCACAGGCGCTGGCAGCGCTACCGGTCCGACGCGGACCCACGCGTCCGCGCACGGATCGAGGTGGCAGCCCGTCAACTCCGCACCGGCTACGGCGCCGCGCTCTGGGCGATGGAAAAGTACCTCCGGCAATCGAACCCGGGCGTGAGCGAGCGCATCCACGCGCTGCGCGCCGAGACCGAGCGCGAATTTGGTGCGATGACCTCCGCACTGAATCGCACGCTGGGCCCCGCGCTTCTGTGGGCTTCACGACTGGATGCCCGGCGCCACCCAGGCGGCCGCGTGCTCGAGCCACGCACGTTCGTCGAACGGCGCCACTCGCTGGCGTAGTCCGCACAGACGTACGGCAGGGCTTCTTCAACAACCCTTCGGCGAGTCCTGAGCCACAGGGCATCTGCCCTCAAACGTGGTGTGATGTATCTCCGGCTGAACGAGACTTGTCAGCGAAGGTGGGAAGTGGACGGGGCGCGAGGTTCTGCGGCAGATTGGTTGAGCTCGTGTGCTCGGATATCAATCCGAAAGCCGCGCAGCGCGGGTGCGGCAGAACCCCGCGACCCCTTCTCAGCCCGGTGGTCTTTCCACGGTCTCTCCTCTCGCGAGGTGTTTCGACGACAGCATGCGCCTCGCCCGTCACGCAGTCAAGCGCATTCACGCCGTTTCTCAACTCGAGCCTTCTGGACAATAATCGTTGGGCAAAATCTTTGACAGAAGGGATGAGGATGACGAACTCGTGGCGGCCGCTCGCGCTTGCGGCCGTTCTCAATCTAATTGTGGGCGCCGGCACCGTCGCGGCGCAGACCGTGATGACGAGGAACGCACAACCCGGGACGGTGGTGGAGGTCGTGGTCAATGCGACACCGGTCGGCTCCGGAACCGCGGATGCCGCCGGAACCGCCACAATCACTCTCGACCTGGCGGCAGCGGCCGGTAAGCCCCAGATCGATGCGGACGTCTACGTCGACACCTGTGATAACAAGCGCCGCGTGCTGATCGTAGAGCGGGGTCAGCCGTCCTCACCCCAGGCACCCGACTGCCCGCGCAGAGATGATCTCGGCTTTTTTCTCGTTCGTCGCGTCAGCACCCTCGTACTGGACCTCACCGGCACGCCGCCAACCATCATGCTACGGCAGGGTGACGTGAGCTTCGACCCCGCAGATCTGGTGGCCGTCGCCCCGCCGTCCGGGCTGGTCCTGTTCGGTGGCGCCGCGTTGGCGCAGTTCGCGAATGCGACCGCCCTGGCGTGCGGGAACGTCCCGACGTGCTCGGGCAAGGACGCACGCTTCGCCTACACGGGGGGGCTGGAGCTCTGGTTCAAACCGTTCCTTGCGGTCGAGGCCGCCTACATCAAGTCCACCAAGATTGACGTGGAAGGTAGTGGAACCGGATTCCGCTTCGACAGCTCCCTCGATCCGTACATCGTCTCCATCGCCGGAAAGGTCGGCGTTCCCGCCCGGCGCGCCCGCTTCTACGGCAAGGGTGGGGTCAACTATCACCGCGCGATCATCGAGACCACCCAGACCAACGACGAGAGAACCGTCACCGTCGACGACGTTCCCCAGACGATTCCTGGAGGCACCCAGAGCTTCGAGCTGACGACCGCTGGCTGGAGCTGGCTGTTCGGCGGAGGAGTGGAGTTCTGGATCAAGCCGTCCTTCAGCATCTACGGGGAGGTGACGCGGGCCGCGTTGAAAGGCAGCGCGCTCGACGACGAGGAAGGCGAGATGGACGAGCGGGTGAATCTCTACACGGTGGGCGTCAGGATCCGTATCGGGGGCTGAAGCGCTACTCGACCCGAACGAGCTCCACATCGAAGACGAGCGTCGCGTTCTGCGGAATGGGCCCGTTCCGGGCCCCCCCATAAGCCAGCGACGGCGGCACCACCAGCCGACGCATCCCTCCGACCTTCATGCCTCCCAGCCCCTGATCCCAGCCTGAAATCACTTGACCAGCGCCCAATGTGAACCTCAGAGGGTCGCCTCCCGCGGAGGAGTCGAACTGCAGGCCTTTGTTATCCGCCTTCGTGCCGTCGTACAGCCAGCCGGTGTAGTGCACCTGCAGGATCGCGCCGGTGACCGCATCCGCTCCGGTCCCGACGCGGATGTCGGTGCGGCCGAACGGGGCGAAATCGGATGGGGCCGTCGCGGAATCGCTGCATGCGGCGACGAGCATCGCGAGGGCTGCGACCGGAAAGATTCTGAACACACGAAGAATCACGCGAACTCCTGTAGTAGTGAATCGAGCAGACCCGATTATCCAACAAAACGGGTCGTCTGCCAGCCTGCCGCGAACAGGCTCCTGGGTGAGCCTCCCAAGGCTGGGGAGGTCGTCACGTTGGGAGCATCCTCGGAACGATCTCGCTCGGGACCGGTTCGGCGGTCACGCCCGGACGCGAACGTCGCCCGCGCTCCTCGAAGCACATTGATCGATCTTGACTGAACGGTACATTCGTGGACAATGAATCCGGTTCCGTCGCCGACACAAGTCACCAGCTCGACCTGCAACCGCAGCAACCATCGCCACGCGGCCGGGTGCCGCCGATAGGTTGGCGGCGGCCTGTCGGTTGGAATCCGGGAATCTCGACTCGCTTCATGAAATTGGCCCACGGGCTCTCCATCGACAGCCTTGCGGAGCTTTCGCAGGGAAACACCGCTCTGGCGAGTTGGTACGCGCCGGGCTTTTCCGATGAGCTGGGCGACCGGCTGTTGATGTTCGACAACAGCAGCGCCCCATCACTGGAACTGCTGAGGTTCAAGCACGCGTTGACCGCAACGCCCGGCTTCGAGGTGGCGCTGCGACGACGGGTAGAACGGCTGCGGCACTTCCGGCATCCCTCCTTCACCAAGGTGCGATCGGTCGAGTATCTGGGACCCGGCGATGGCCTGGCTCTCCTCTCGAACCACACCCCCGGAAAGCGGCTGTCAGAGGTTCTCCAGGATGTCCGCGGTCCGGTCTTCGCGACGGCGTTGATTCAGCAGCTCACCCCGGCGCTTGCAAGCCTTCAAGAGTACGGAGACGGCGGGGGGCACGGTGCGCTGGCGCCCAGCAGGATCGTCGTGACACCCGACGGGCGGCTGTTGATTGTCGAGCACGTCCTCGGCCCGGCGCTCGAACGGCTGCAGTTGTCGGCTGACCGGCTGCGAACCGAGCTCGGCATCGCCCTTCCTCCCGTCGGGACCGCACACTACCGGCTCGACAGCCGCACCGACTATTTTCAGCTCGGGCTCATTGCGCTGTCGCTGCTGGTCGGCCGACGACTCGGCTCGAACGAATCCCAGGAGGAAATCGCCCGGCTCCTGGAGGAGTGCGCCCGCACCGCACACCGCGACTCGCCCGGCCTCTTCGGGCCACTGCGGATCTGGCTGGAACGCGCGCTTCAGCTGAACGACCAGGTGTTCGAATCAGGCGAAGACGCAGAAGACGCGCTCCTCGACCTCGCGGTCGCCGGGGCCGCTCGTCACGCGTTGCCAGCGCAGCCCATCCCCGAACCCCACGCTCGCTCCGCACCCGATGTCGCGCCGATTCCGATTCCGGCGCTGCCCGAGCCGAGCGCTCTGGTGATCGACGTGCCGCCGGACGTTCCTGCCGCACTCGCCGAGCCCGACCCGGCGAAAGCGTGGGCCGCGGCTTCAGCCCACGTCTCCGAGGTTGCGAGCGAGCCTCTGCCAGTGGAACTGGTCCTGCACTCGGAAGCCGTGGAGCCTCGGCTCGAGTCAGCCCTTTCCCAGCCCGTAAAGCCTGAGCCAGAATCGGCATACGAGTTGGCTTCGCTTCAATCCGCACCGCGTGCGCGAGACCAGCATGTCTCGACATTCTCAACGCCACCGATCCCGAACCAGGAAGCTCCGGCGCCGCGTATCTCACACGAAGACCCACCGGGGCCTCTTGTTTCCGTAACACCTCACGTGGACCAGGATCCATCGACATCCTGGACGCCGCCGGTCGCGAAGGATGAAGAACCGGCACTAATACACGAAGCACAGAGCTCCGAATCCGGCAAGTCGATGTCCGTCGAGGTCGAGCCGGGTGAACCCGAGCTGGAACCGTCATTCGCGACCACGAAACTCACCGAGGAACCGATTCCTGCGCCTCCACGCCCCCAGGCCAGGGATCCATTGACGAAGACGAGGGGTCGCGAGGCTGTCATGCGGGCTGCCGTCTATGCTCTGGCGATGTGCGCGCTCGGCGAAGGCTTCGTCATCGCTGGACTCCTCCTGTCGCGCCGTCCGGCCCCGCCGGCCGCTGTTTTTCTCGAGACCGCCGCTCCCGGGGCGGATGTGCTCGTTGACGGCCAACCGGCAGGCGTCACCCCGCTGCAGCTGGATATCGGTGCCGGCGCCACCCGCTCGATTCGGGTCGTGGACAGCGCACCGGCGGGAATCGAGGGAAACCCACAGGCGGTGAGCGGCCGCGCAACGCCACCCAGGCCGGACGTGGGCACCGCGGGGTCGGCTCCAGCCGCTCCGACCCCTCGCTCGGGTGGCATCCGGCTGTTGTCGCCGATTGATGTCGAGGTGTTCGAAGGCGACAGGCGGCTCGGGTCGAGCGCCACGGGAATCGTCTCGGTCGCCGCGGGACGACATGAGATCGACCTGGTGAACAGTCGCCTCGGTTATCGCGACCGTCAGGTCGTGTACGTCAGGGGCGGACAGGTCGTGCCCGTGAACGTGGCGCCTCCCAACGGCCGCCTCAGCATCAATGCCGTGCCCTGGGCCGAGGTCTGGATCGGTGGCAAGCTCGTGGGAGAAACTCCACTGGGGAATCTATCCGTTCCCCTCGGCGACCATGAGATCGTCTTCCGGCATCCGCAGCTGGGCGAGCAGCGTCAGACAGCCACCGTCCGTCTGGACGGTGTCACTCGGGTGAGCGCGATTCTCCAGCGCTGACAGGGAACTCCTCGGATTCGGGGTCTTCCGCGGAAGCGCGTTCCGCACCGCCGCCGCGACGCCGATCTCCCGATTCGCGAATCGCCGCCAACCGTTCGAACTCCTGTCGCGACATAGGTGTGACGTAGTGCGCCGTCCGACCGGTGCGTGTGGCACGCACCCGCAGTTGCATCTCCTCGTCGAGCGGTACGGGTGCATTGAGGTGCAATACGACATCGTCCAGATGCAGCAGCTGGCTGAACCGATGCGCATCGCGAATTCCACCGTCGTCTTCGAGGCTCGCCAGCACCTGACCGTGCCCCACGACGCCCTTGCCGGGAAGATAGAAGCAGATCCCGTCGCCTGCCTGCGGCGTACCCGAGGACGTTCCTGCCTCGGTGATGCCGAAGATGCGGCGCCTGCCGACGACGACCTCTACGAACTGTTCCGGCGTCGCACCTTGATCGGCGCCGACCGTGGCGAGCCAGAAACTCGTGGCAGCCTGCATGTCGAAGAGCGGCGTGCTGGGTGATGGAGCGTCCTCGCCCCCGATACCCGCGGCGCGCTCCAGCAACCGCACGACGAAGTCGAACTCGAGGCCGGACGTCAGCACCCTCACCACGTCGTCAGAGGTCAGCCGTCTGGCAGCGATCAGGTCTGCAACTGCGAGCAACGAGCCCAGGGTGGCAACCCGGACGAGGGACTCCGGGTCGTCGGCGGCGGTGATTGGTTCCAGCCAGCCCCGGTTGGTATAGAGCGGTGTCAGAATGCACAACCCCAGGGTGCGACCCGGCCTGGCGGGTTGGGATGCCGCCGTGATGGCCGACACGGACCGGGTCAACGCGTCGAGGTCGGCGGCCCCCGACTGATCGGTTCTGATGTCGAGCACCACGTCCAGGCGGCGTGAATGCCAGTGGCCGTCCGTCTTGTCGGAACCGGCAGCGGGGAAGTGGCTCTCGAAGCGCGGGTCGAAACCCAGGCATCGACCCAGCATGACGACGAGATCGTGGAGCGCGCGGTGATGTTGATCACCGGGCGCGTGTTGACACTGCTCGATCAGCGGACGAACGACGTGGGCGCCGGTGACGTGTTCGGCGAGAAATCTGCGGAAGCGCTCGCGTGGGGTATCGAAGCCCGAACTGTCATCCAGTCGGCCGGCCAGCATCAGGAGTTCGTTGAGCGTGACGGTCATTGAACTGGCTTCGATCGCTCTGGCGCCCGGTCATCGGGCGACATTGTGTGAGGCAGGAGCGCGCGGTCTGCCCGATCATCGGCAGCTACTGCGCGCGTGTCAGAACCGTAACCCCCGTCGGCTGCCGACGGCCGCCCGAGGGCTCGAGGGTCACGACCGCGCCCCGCACCGGCCTCGGGATATTCGGCGGACTCTCGGTCGCCAGGGTTGCCCGTCCTGCCGGATCGGGCTCGAAAACACCGGCGCTGACCGGTGCGCCGCTCGTGGTCAGCCAGAGCTGATAGGTCGTACCCGACTTGGGAGCGGGGAGGCGCGCGCCGCTCAGGACGAGTCCGCGGGATCGGCTCCACAGGACGTGCGCGTAGGCCTGCGGCGCTGCCGGGCCGCCTCCGAGATTGAAGCGGACGAGATCCGGAGCCGCCAGGACGTCGGTCATGACCTGGGTGCGCGCTGCCGTCTCACGAGCCTCGGCCAATGTGCGTTCGGCATCGTTGCGGGTCGCGGCGAGTTCCCTGTTCGCGGTATCCGCCTCGCGTTCCGCAGTGGTGACGCGCGCCGCAGCCTCGTCCAACCTGGCATCGACCCGCCACTGGAGCCAGAGTACCAGGAGAATCGCCCCGACGACGCCCAGCGCCGCCATGAGCCACGCGGAGGGCCAATCGACTGGCCTGCCCTGCGATCTCGCGACCCGGCTCTCGCCCCGACGGAAGTTCACGGCCGGTCCGAGCGATTCCAGGCGACTCGACATGTGTGCCGCGGCCGGCAGCTGGGGAACCGGTTTCAGCGCAGGCGCGCTGGAGCCCTCCGGGAGCGAAGAGTCCTGGCCGGCCGGGAGTGCCGGAGGGGCCGCATCCTTCGGATTGTCGGACCTTCGCAGCTCGTCGTGAATCCGCATCACGCTCTCGAGGGGGAAGGGCGACACGTCGGCCGGGAGCGACGCCGGCGGAAGCCCCGAGGCGCTGCGGAGGTCCGCTACCGCCGCCTGGAGCTCGCCCGCCAGCTGCGTCATGCGGCCCTGCAGGCCCGCTTCGAGGTCGGCGAAGCGGGCCTCGGAACGCTCGAAGCCGCGAAGGGCGAGATTGGCGGCGGCGATGCACGTCTCGCCCAGGCTTGCGGCCTGCTCTCGAAGCTGCCGGGCCGGATCCTCGTGGAGCTTCCGCAGCGCCTGCCACTCGTGCTCGATGATCTGCTCGAACTGGCGGATCCGCTGGTCGGAATCCTGCTCGAGCCGCGATTCGATGAAGCTCCAGTCGCTCAGCCGCGCCTCGAGTTGCGCGATGGTCTTCGAATGGCGCTCGTCGATGGCCGAGACGCGGCTCAGGGTCTCGTTGCAGCGCTCCAGGAGCTGCGACAAATGCTCTTCCGTTGGATGACCGTCTTCCGGCGTCGCATGCCATTGATGCAGAGCGAGGCTCAGCCTGTCGATCTGCGTCTGAAGTTCGGAAAGGCGGAGCTCGACGTCGGTGGCCTGCTGTTGCACGGTGTGACCTTGAGCGCGGATCATACACAAAAAGCGTTCGCTCGGGGCAACGTTTCGGGCTCCTTGACTGCTGGCACGGGGCGACAGCGCCGGCGATCGATGGGCGCAGTCCTTGACTGCGGAGGGCTTTTGTGGAGAATGAGTTCGGGACCCGGTCGGTCCAGTCGAGCACGCGTCAGTCCATCGGAGCACGCGAGCGCCAGAATCTCTGCGCCCTCCGCAAGGCTCGGGGAGCACCGTCGGACCGACGCGTCCGCCATGGTTAGCCCACGCGCCCAGCGCGAATCTCCAGCGTGACCGTCACCTCATCGAGGTGCACAATGATGCTTCGACGCACGGGTTTATGTCTCGCGCTCGCCATCGTCTCGGGCCTGGCGGCCGAAGCCGGCATGCTCGGTCAGGACACGCTCGCTCGCGCCCGGAATCTGTATGTTGCGGCGGCTTACGACGAAGCGCTGGTGCTGCTCGGCAGCCTGAGGAGCGCCTCAACCGATGAGGCTGCCGAAATCGCAGGCTACCGGATGCTCTGTCTTCTCGCGCTGGGACGGAGCGAGGAGGCCCGCCACGCGATCGAGGCGCTCGTCAAGGCACACCCGATGTACCGACCCTCGGAGGCCATGGTCTCTCCACGCACTCGCGCCGTCTTCGACGAAATCAGGAACGGGCTGCTTCCGGGAATCGTGCAGAAATCGTACGACAGGGCCAAGGCCTCCTTCGACCACAACGACCCGCAGCTCGCGGCGACTGAATTCGAGCGGGTGCTCGCGCTGTTGGACGATCCGGCGGTCTCCGAGCTTCCGGGCATGGCCGATCTCCGCCGGCTCGCGGCCGGGTTCCGCGATCTCAGCGTTGCGGCAGCCGCTGCCGCCGCGATTCCCCCCGTGCCCGCAGGGCTGGATCCGGTTGCGCCTCTGCCGCCGCCGATCTATTCCGCCGAGTACGCCAACGTTGTCCCTCCTGTTGCCGTGTCGCGACCGATGCCACCCTGGCGGCCTCGCAATGTCACGGACGGCCGGCGCGAGCATCACGGGGTCATCGCGGTGGTGGTGGACGAGAAGGGTGATGTCATCTCTGCCGCCGTGAGCAAGAGCGTCCATTCCGAATACGATCCCGTGCTGCTCGAGAAGGCGCGGACGTGGAAGTTCAGGCCCGCGACGAAGGATGGCCTGCCGGTCAGGTATCGGACGGGCGTCGAGGTTCTGTTGCGCCCGAGTGGGGGGACGTAGGTCACGTGCGACGTGCTACGTGCGACGGTGCGACGTGCTGCTTGCCACGTGCGACGTGCTACGTGCCGTGCGACGTTCGACGTGCGACGGTGCGACGTGCGCTAGGGCGAACAAAATACGAAATTTATGCCATCCTGCCGGGAATAAACGGGCTGCGTCGGTGCACGGTGTGGGTTTGCGACGCCGCCACGCCGCGACGGGAGATGGCTCTGAAAACCGAGGCCGCCAGATCGCGCGGGAAATGACGTGTGCGCCGGGAATCAACGCCGGGTTCGCGTGAGTGTCACCTGGGCCGTCGCTCCCTCGCCTACGGGCAGCGACATCCTGGTTTCCGCAGCGCCGCGCCCGGTCCCCACCGTGCGGCCATCGACGGCGACCGTGTAGTCTCCGGCCGGCAGCCCGGTGAGCGCGAGGTTTGTCTCGTGGGCGCGCCCGACGCGGTTCTCGAGCGTGAACCGGATGCTCGACAGATCATCGCTCACCACAATCGGCTGCTCGCTCGCGTAGCCATCGCGATCCAGGGTCATGTGGAAACGCTGATCGCCGCGGATCACGTGGAACCGGACGCGCAGGCCGTCGCGGGGCACCACACGGATTGCGGCGCCCTCACGCTTCAGCACACCGCCGTACGCAATCTCGCCGAAGATCGGATCCCGGGCGACGATCGTGGCGTGCGTACGCAGTGCGCCACAATACCCGACGTCTTCTTCCGCGCTGTAGTACCAGGCGCCGCGCGTCATTTCCTTGCCGATCCAGGCGCGGCCGATCGGTTCTGGCATGAACCCGCCGCCGGTTGCGCCGTCGTTGTTCCTGCTCGGGAACCAGTAGCCCCATCCGCTCTCCTCGGTTCCCGTGTTCATCAGCGCCCAGGAACTGAGTGACGAGGCGTAGCCCAGGCGGAGGTAGTCGGTCGGATCCTTCGCAAAGTGAAGCGCGTAATCCAGGATGGACCATCCACCCATCTGCGACATGTAGCTCAGGAGATACGACATCGACCCGCGATAATCACTGCCGAGCTGAAAGTAGGTCGTCTCGAGCCAGCCGCGGTCCGACATGTTCAACAGGAGCTGGAAGTTCATGAACTTCAGCGCGGCATCGTAGGCGACGCGGCGGCGGAAGTCCTGCGCCGCGAGATTCGCGGGAACCTGCTCGCCCGGCCCGAGCACGTGTGTCATCGCGTATTTCGCGAAGGCGCCGGTCGATTCGAATCCCGTCGAATCGAACGCGAACTCGGACCCGTACAGGTTCGGCGTGCGGTTGACGAATCGCTCCACCTTGCCCTCCCAGTACGCGCGCAGCGTCTTTGCCCATTCACGCTTGCCTTCGTCCTCGAGCGTGTCGATCAGCTCGGGGATGAACGCTTCGTTCATCGTGCCGACCTCGTCGGCCGACCATCGCTCGACTTGGTCGGGCACCGTCCAGTACGCGACGGCCGTGCGGAAGGCTCGTTCGAGGTACTGTTCGGCCGTCAGGTGCATGGACCGCTCCGGATGGAAACGGGCGATCTGGTACATCCGGTAATAGAGCATGATGATGTGCGGGTAGTCGTAGATGCGCCAGACGTGCCCCCGACCGTTGCGGCCCGGATCGGCGCTCGCGCGGTTGGCCTTCCAGTTGGGGATGCCGTAGAGCGCGTAAGGGTACTTCTCCGACTCGGTCATCTGCATCCCGCCCCAGAGGTACTTGCTGATGTACAGCTCGAGGCTCGCGATTTGCGCCTGGTCGGGGAAGAACACGTTCTTCGAGGCGAGGAAGGCCGGCCGGGCATTCCCGGCATCGTCGTTCGCGTCGGTCAGCCACGCCGACAGGCCGTCGCGATCCTCGGGGCTCCGGAGGATTTCGTTCTTCTGATCCCAGTCGCTGTAGACGCCGACGTACCACTTCGCCGGATCTTTGTGCTGATGGTGGCTCACGAGAAACGCCGCTCGCTTTCTGATCAGCGTCTCGATCGGCTCGGTGACGAAGAACTCCAGCGTCGTCCACAGCCCGTCGCCGTACCGGATTCTCAGCGTGTTCTCGCCGAGCCTGGAGAACCGGACTCGGTAGACCCTGATCCCGTCCGCCCTCTCGCCGGCCGACTCGATCGTCGTTTGCGCGGGATGTTCGGCGTCGATCCTGGTGATAGTGTTTCTACTTCGCAGCGAGAACATCGCGTCCAGGTCCGTGGGAACGACCATGCCCGGCACGACGTCGATGTCGAATTTCCCCTCCGCGTAGAGGACGTCCCGCACCGCCTCGACGTCGCGCGCCCACTGGAAGCGGAAAGAGTAGCTGACCGTGGCGCCGGATCCCTCGGACGGCAGCTTCATGCTCGTCACGGGCAGCCGCCAGCGGCCGCCGCGCGCGACGGCCGCCGCGCTCGCGACGTGCGCGTGAACGTATGGGGTGTAAGCGCCGCGTCCACCTCCCATCCCGCCCGAGCTGTCGTAGTACTCGAATTTCGTGTGACCTGTCGGCGTCATCACGAGGTACGGCCCTTCGCCGCCGGCCCGCTGCCAGTAGACCCACGAGCCATGGCCCGCAACGTAGGCATGCCGAAGCAGCTTCCGCGTGTAGATGTCGCCGCGAGCACCGGTGCGCTCCGCGAACTCGAATGGAACGGCCACATCGCCGACCTCGATGACGCGATCCGTCGCGTTCGACAGCGTGATCGTCCAGGCGAGCGCGTCGCCCTCGAGCGCAAAGGTCTGGTTGACCACCAAATCGCTCGACGGAACGAGGACGGGCGGCGGGCCGATACGCCACTCGGCCAGGCCGACGGTGGCCTCGGCCGCCATGGTGACCTCGACCCGCATGGCGAGCGTCCTGACGGGCTCGAAGCGCACGGCCGTAAACGTGTTGGCTGCCGTGCCATACGGATCGCGCGCGCTGACCTCCTTCCACTCGCCGCCCTCCTGGTAGAGAACCCGCCAGGACCGCGGAGGACTCATCGCGTTCGGGGCGCCCGAGGTGGCGACCCAGAACAACTCGACGCTGGACACCGCTTCCTCGGCGGGGAAGGTGTACTGCACCCACTGCGTCTCCCCGCGCGCGCCGGACCAGGTGAACAGCGCGACCTCGCCGCCGCCGGCAGGGCCCCGGCCACCCGTCCCGCGCGGGCCCGGTGCGCTCACCGCGGGAACCTGGCCGTCGTTGAGGGCCCTGAGTCCTCCAGCGCCTACGTGAGCGCTCTGCGCGCTCCTGGCTGCGAGGGTCGGCAAGAGCGTCCCCATCGTGTAGCCGACAGTCTGCCCCTGCGCCGGCACCTGCATCAGCGTGTCGCGCAGTTCCCGCCAGTCGCCGTTGGGCGTCGTTCGGTATCGAATCAGGAGGCGTCCAAGAGCGCCGGCCGGCGCGATGTAGTCGGTGTCGTGCACGTCCTTCGTGCGCTGGAGGCTGCGGATTCCGGACGCGTCGTACCGAAGGCGAAACGCGTGATTCGAAAGCTCCTGCGCGCGGGCGGCCGTGGTGGTTGCGATCGACAACAACATCGCAGCTAGCGTGAGCGCCGAACCTGACGGCACGCGGCGTGTTCCAGTTCCGGTCCGGACGCCTGAAACGGCGGTGTAATCTATCGGCGACCGCTGAGCGCGAGCTCTGAAAGCGATTACAATGCCCATTTTGCGCCCTTTCAGGAAGCGACCGAACGCGATGCCGAAGATTACATCAACACACCGCCAATCGTGGTCTCGCGCTGTTGAAGGAGCCCGCATGACCTCGAAACTTGCTGTGGTTGCCCTCCTGCTGCTGACCCCTGCCTCTTCCGCGGCGCAGTACTACCAGACCGACTTTCCGGCCGAGGAGTTCAAGGCCCGTCACGCCCGCGTTTTCGAGCAGATTGGCGAGAACGCCGTAGCGGTCGTCCAGGGAATGCCGCAGACCGAGGGGTACACGTATCCGCGTCAGCACAATACCTTCTATTACCTGTCAGGCATTGAAACGCCCGGCGCATATCTGCTGCTCGACGGCCGAACGAAGAAGGTCACGATTTACCTGCCCGGCCGCAACCCGCGGCTCGAGGCCGCAGAAGGTCGGGTGCTCTCCGCGGAGGATGCGGACCTCGTCAAGCGGATTGCCGGGCTGGACGATGCGAGGGCGCTGCAGGAGATGGTGGGGACGAACTGGCCGCTCGTCGCCACCGACGCGTCAGGGGAGAACGCCGGGCGGGGCGGGCGCGGTGGGAGGGCTGTCGCGGCAATCTATGCGGAGTTCAGCCCTGCCGAAAACCAGGGACAGAGCCGTGGAGAGCTCGTGGCGGCGGAAACCGCGCGCGCCGCCGATTACTGGGACGGCGCCGGGTCCCGGCAGCGACGATTCGTCGAGCTGTTGCGTGCCCGCCATCCCCGGGCCGACGTCCGCAACCTGAACCCGATCCTCGACGAGATGCGCAGCGTGAAGAGCGAGCGGGAGATCGCGATGATCCGGCGGGCATCTCAAATCGCGGGCCTTGGACTCCTGGAAGCCATGCGCAGCACGGAACCCGGCGTCACCGAATACCAGCTCGACGCGGCCGCGCGGTACGTCTTCCTGGTGAACGATGCGAGGCTCGAGGGCTACCGATCGATCACGGCGAGCGGCACCGAGAACATCAACAACATGCACTACTTCCGGAATACGTCCACGCTGAAGGATGGCGATCTCGTCCTAATGGACTACGCGCCGGACTACCGCAACTACGTCAGCGACATCGGCCGTGTCTGGCCGGTCAACGGCACATACACGGCGTCGCAGCGCGAGCTGCTGCAGTTCGTGCTCGAGTTCCACAAGGCGGTGCTCTCGCGCATTCGCCCAGGCGTCACGGCCTCCCAGATCCACGACGAAGCCAGGAAGGCAATGGAGCCCGTGTTCGCGCGCACGACGTTCTCGAAGCCGATCTACGAGAAGGCGGCTCGCAACCTGGTCGAGACCGGCGGCGGCGTGTTCTCGCACACCGTTGGCCTCGCCGTGCACGATGTGGGCGGTTACCGCAACGGTCCGCTGAAGCCCGGGCAGGTGTTTTCCGTCGATCCGCAGCTCCGCGTGCGGGAGGAGAACCTCTACCTTCGGTACGAAGACACGGTTGTCGTGACGGAAACGGGCGTCGAGAACTTCACCGACTTTCTCCCGATGGAGCTCGACGAGATCGAGAACGTGGTGCAGGAGAAGGGCGTCGTCCAGAAAGTGCCGCCGATACCGGCCTCGGCGATCAGGCGGCCGGGGACCGACAGGCAGAATAGGTAGCAGCGCCGCGCGCGATCAGCGACAGCGAGCCCACCCCGCGCGATGCCGAGCCAGCGGCGTATCGATGCCCGGTGTGGTCAGCGTCCATCTATCGCTCGCCCAGCGTGACGCTGACCGTCATCTCCTTCCCGCCGCGCTGCACGACGACGGAGACCGTCTGGCCGGGCTGAAGCGTGCGCAGCAGGTTGGAGTACTCCTGCAGGTTGGCGATGAGGTGATCGTTGATCCGCACGAGAACGTCGCCGGCGGCGAGCCCCGCCTTCGCAGCCGGCGATCCTTCCACGATGCCTTCGGCGCGTACACCCGGCCCTTGAAAGGCAAAGTCGGGAATGGTGCCCAGGCTCGCGCGTCGCGGCGGCGCCACGTTGCCGCGCGGCGTGGGCGATGGGACCGCGCCTGCCGCCGTCGTCTTGATCGTGACCGTCAGGGGATCAGGCCGCTCGGCAAGATACGCGACACCCTCGCGCACGAACGTCGCGACTTTGACGAGGCCGGCGCCGTCGATCTTGTCCGCGGTATCCCCCGGCCGGTGATAATCCGCGTGCGCGCCCGTGAAGACCTGCACGGCGGGAATCCCGCGCTCCACGAACGGCACGTGATCCGATGATTCGATCGCGTCCGGGATGTTGCGGCTCTCGACCCCGGTCACGAAGCCGGCGCCGCGGAAGATGTGCTGCCATTCGGTCGCGGTGCCCGTGCCGAGGACCGATATCCGCTGGTCGAACAGCCGGCCGACCGTGTCCAGATTGATCACCCCGATCAGGCCGCCGAGCGGAAACGACGGAGCCTCCACGTAGTGCCGGGAGCCCGCGAGGCCGGCCTCCTCACCCGCAAACGCGATGAAGAGGATCGACCGCGACGGTTTCTCGCCCGCGGCAAACGAGCGTGCGAGCTCCAGCAGCACCGCCACACCGCTCGCGTTGTCGTCCGCGCCGGGATGCACGGCGTTCTCGTCACCCGAGTGGACGTCCGGCCAGCCGTGGCCAAGATGATCGTAATGGGCACACACGACAACCGATTGCGTCTTCCAGTCCACCCGGGTGCCGGGGATGAGGCCGATGACGTTCACGAGCCGATGCGGCTTGCCGTCCGGACCTTTCGCGAGCGTGAACGCTTGCAGGTACCCGCCGCGATCGCCGCCCGGCGCCAGTCCGAAGCCTTTGAAGCGTTCGGCGATGAACGCGGCTGCGCCGGACAGGCCCTTGGTGCCGACCCCGCGCCCTTCCATCATCGGTGCGGTCAGCGTCGCGACCGTCTCGGCCATCGTGGTGCGCGAGAAGGCCGGCGGCAGCTCCGCCAGCGGCTTCGCCGGATCCGGAGGCAGCGGTTTCAGTGCCTCGTCGGCCGCCGGGGAACCGCGCAGATCGATGCGCATCGGCGAATCGGCCTGCAGCCACTCGCCCGAGATCGTGTTTGCCGGCTCCGTACCCTCGAAGCCGACGTAGGAGTACTTGCCGTAGTGCGGGAGCTTCCGGCCAAGGCCGGGCAGGGCATCCACGGGATCGACGACGATCCAGCCGACCACCTTGTCGGGCGAGCGCGGATGACGCGTGATCGCGACCACCGTGTGGTTCGTTGCGGGCAAGGCCTGGCCGTCGATGCGCAGCGCCTCTTTCTCGAGGGTCAGCCCTGCCTGCTTCGAAAAGAGCGATGCGGCAAGACGATTGTCGCGTCCAAGAAGCCAGACGGATGAGGCAGTGGGCAGCTCACCATCGTCGGAGTCGAGCCTGATGTCGATCGCGTGCGTGGCCGTTTGCCAGCCTTTCAACAGCTCGCGGTAGGCGCTCTGCGTCGCGAGCGGAGCGCTCGACGGCAGCACCGCCAGAACGCGCGCATCCCCGAAGATCTGGGAGATTGACGGTGGTGTCTCCCGCGGGTCCAGCGTCCGGAACACGTCGAAGTACGGATCGACGTGGAGCATGAGCGGCCGGTCCGGCACCTCGATTTCGAGAGCGGCCGTGCGATCGGCAAGGCGGACCGCGTGGGTCGTCGATCCCGTGTCGGTCTGAACAACGACCGGAACTTCGAGATGGTACGGCTGTCCCCGTTGAGTCTGTCCGATGGCACCCCTGACCAGATATCCGCTGCCTCTTCGTGCAACGCCTTCCACGCGCACCTCGAGTGCGGGTGCTCCTGGACGCGCGACCCAGTCGGCGAAAAATCCCTGGAGATCCATTCCCGCCGCTGCGTGACTGGTGCGCTCGACGTCGGCCCACGATGCGCGGCGCCCCTTGTTGTCGCGGTAGAGCCGCGCCAGCATCGCCTTGAACCGGTCGTCGCCCATGCGGCGCCGCAGCATGTGGAACGTCATGAGCGTCTTGCCGTACCCGACCGCCTCGGTGGCCGCGCTGTCGCGCGATCGAAAGTCGGTCAGCGCGAAGTCACGGCCGTCCTTCACGTAATCGCGGTACTTCTGGAGGGCGGCGCGCCGATACTCGGCGCCGCGCCGCCGCTGCTCCTGCACCAGGTGATCCGCCAGGTACGCGGTCAGGCCCTCGGCCCAATTGCCCGAGCCGTAGTCGACGAAGACCGAGTTCCCCCACCAGTTGTGAAGGATCTCGTGAGGGTACGAGGAGTGGAGGATGAAGGGGAAGCGGATGACCTCGCGCCCGAGCAGCGTGAAGGAGGGCATGCCATAGCCCGTCTCCCAGAAGTTCTCGACCAGCGCGAACTTGTCGTAAGGATAGGGACCGATCAGCTGCTCGTACATCTCCAGATACTGCGCCGTCGTCGTCAAATACTTCGACGCCAGTGCTTCATCCTGTTCATGCAAATAGACGAGCGTCTCGACGGCGCCGGCGCGGTCGCGCGTCACGAGCAGGGGACCGCCGACGATGTAGATCTCGTCCATCGGATGGCGTGTGGTCCAGCGCGCGACGCCCTGATCGTCGCGCGAGGTGCCGGAGCCCTGGCTGATCACGTGCCACCCAGCCGGCGCCTTCACTTCAGTCTCGAAGGTGAGGAGGTCCTCGCCGAAGTGCGGGTACCAGAAGCTGCCGCCAGACAGGAACACGCCGGCCGACGAGACCATGCCGGTCGTCTCCCTGAAGCCTCGCGTGTATTCCTCTTTCTGATCCGACAGCCCGAAATCCATCGCACCGGAGTACTCGAGCGTGAGCACGCCCCCGGCCGGCGTGCGGTTCATCCGGTATCTCTTGAGCGGGACGGCGCCGGGCGATCCACTGGCGTTGATTCCAAAGAATGGTGAGACGTCACCGAGCGGGACCTCGTGAACCTGGATGCTGGATTTCGTGATCTGCAGGTGCGAGTTGAGCAGGAACTCCAGGCGCGTCTCTCCGGCCGGCATCGTCAGCGTATCGGCCACGACGAGGCGGTGTGTGGCCGGCTCCAGAACGACCGTCAGCGCGTGATGCGGGTGTGTCGTCTGCGCGCGAGCGGGCGAGTGGGACGATGTCGAAAGGAGTGCAAACAGGGCGGCAAGGGAACAAACCCGTGCGGCTGGACGCATGGTCGTATTGTGACACGCGGGAGCGGGCGATCGGCGGAGGCCAATTGGGACAGGGACGAGCGGGGAAGTCTGATTCCGACTGGACCGGAAGAATGCGTGGCGCGGTGTTCCGCGAATTGGTGAGGCAATAGCCTGGAGTCCGGACAGGAACGCGGCCCGGCTGGCTGCGCCCCTCACCGCGCCTGCGGGCACCCGGCACGTGGAGTCAGTGTTGCTGTTGGTCCGCGAGGGCGGCCGCACGCCACTCGGCTGTCTGGCGCCAGAGGTCCAGGTGTGGTCCGGCCGTCAAATCGGCCACCTGATGCTGACCCAGGAACAAGCGCACCTGCGGTTGTCCGCCGACACTCCACCACTCGCATCGCCAGTCACCGGCACGCCACAACTCGAAGTCGCGTCGTTCGGTCTTCATTGATCAAGAACGGCGGGGAGTATATGCGCGAGATCTGTGGATCGGATCTGTGGATTGTTGTGGAAAAACTGTGAATCGTGAAATAGGGGCATTGGCCTCAGGAACCGACTCGTCCGTTCAAGTGTTGTCGTTGGTTGGTGCGGA
>DASTBU010000043.1:0-137739 GCA_035711845.1 Vicinamibacterales bacterium | reverse complement strand
GCCCTTCATGACCATCCGCGACAAATCGAGCCCCAGCAGCAGCCCGGCATCCTGCTCCACCTGCCGCATCAGCGTCTCGATGTCGGCCGCCGCGGCCGTGACGCAGGGCATCCCCAGCGCGACGGCGTTGCCGAAGAAGATCTCCGAGAACGACTGCCCGACGACGGCCGTGAAGCCCCGCCGCCGGATGGCCTGTGGCGCGTGCTCGCGCGACGATCCGCAGCCGAAGTTGGCATTGACGAGCAGGATCGACGCTCCGCTGTAGCGCGGATTCGAGATCGGATGGGTGTTCGGCGAGACCGCGTCGGCCTGTGCCCGGTCGTCGGCGAACAGGTGCTGCTCGAGCCCGTCGAACGACACCGAGCGCAGGAACCTGGCCGGAAGGATCCGGTCCGTGTCGATGTTGTCCCCGCGCAGCGGAAGCCCGGTCCCGATGATGGTCACAATCCGCTCAACGGCCATTGAAGTGCAGCTCCCGGACGTCCACGATTTCCCCCGCCACGGCCGCGGCCGCCACCATCGCAGGGCTCATCAGCAGCGTCCGGCCCGACGGACTGCCCTGCCGCCCCTTGAAGTTGCGGTTCGACGACGAGGCGCAGACCTGCCGGCCTTCGAGGCGATCCTGGTTCATCGCGAGACACATCGAGCAGCCGGCGCCCCGCCATTCGAACCCCGCCTCGGTGAACACGCGGTCGAGCCCTTCGCGCTCGGCGGCCAGCCGCACGCCCTGCGAGCCCGGCACGACGAGCGCTCGAACGCCGGCGGCGACGCGGTGCCCCTGCACGACCTTTGCAGCCTCGCGAAGATCCGACAGCCGGCCGTTCGTGCAGGAACCGAGGAAGGCGACATCGATCTTCGTTCCCCGAATGCGCGCGCCGGCCCTCCAGCCCATGAACTCGAGCGCCTCGGCCAGCGCCGCGCGCTCCTGAGGCGCCACATCGTGCGGGGAGGGCAGCCGTTCGTCCACGTACACGGACTGACCCGGGTTGATCCCCCACGTCACCGTCGGCCGTATCGAGTCGGCATCGAGCGTGACCTCATCGTCGTAGTCCGCTCCCGGATCGGAGCGCATGCTCCGCCACCATGCGACGGCGCTCTCGAACGCCTCGCCTTGCGGCGCGCAGCGCCGTCCACGCACGTACTCGAAGGTCGTGTCGTCAGGGTTGACGTAGCCGATCCGCGCACCGCCTTCGATGGACATGTTGCAGATTGTCATGCGCTCGTCCATCGACATGCGCTCGATCGCCTCGCCGCCGTACTCGCAGGCGTAGCCGACGCCGCCGTTCACGCCCAGGCGGCGGATGATCTCCAGGATCACGTCCTTCGCGTAGACGCCCGGCCGGAGCCTGCCGCGCACGTCGATCTTTCGGACCTTCAGCGGGTCCATCGCCAGGCACTGTGACGCCAGCACGTCGCGCACCTGCGAGGTCCCGATGCCGAAGGCCACCGCTCCGAACGCTCCGTGAGTGGAGGTGTGGCTGTCGCCGCACGCGATGGTCATCCCCGGCTGAGTCAACCCGAGTTCCGGGCCGATGACATGCACGATCCCTTGCGCACCGCTCGCGAGATCGAACAGCCGAATCCCGCTCGCGCGGCAGTTCCGTTCGAGCGCCGACAACATCTCCTCGGCCATCGCGTCGACGAACGGGCGCCGCTGATCGCGCGTGGGGACGATGTGGTCGACGGTGGCGACGGTGCGATCGGGATAGCTGACGGGCCACCCGCGCGCGGCGAGCATGTCGAAGGCCTGCGGGCTCGTGACCTCGTGGATCAGATGCAGCCCGACGAACAACTGCGTCTGCCCGGTCGGCAGCCGTCGCACGGTGTGGGCATCCCAGACCTTCTGAAGCAGCGTCGATGGCATTGGGGGATGGTACTACGGGGCTCGGGGCTCGGGGCTCGAAGCTCGGGGGCTCGGGGCTCGAAGCTCGGGACTCGGGGGCTCGGGGCTCGGCCCGAGCCCTGGCCCCCGATCATTTCAACGAACGAAAGAGACCGCTCAGCATCTGTCCGACCCTGGCGGTCATCGCTTGGGTCGGCAGGACATCGGCGTCAGACGCGTAACGCAGACGAACCGACAGCTCGATGAGTGTGTCGAGTTCGCCCTGCGACCCGAGAGCTATTCCGACGTGATTTCGATAGGGGCCGTTCTGCCGTCTGTTCTGTCCCTCTGCGAGGTTCGCCGGAATCGATACGGCGGCGCGTCTGATCTGGGCGATAATCCCGTATTGTTCATGACTCGGGAAGTTCTCGGTGAGCTCGTAGATTGCTGTCGCGAGTTCCATGGCCATCACCCAGACCTCTAAATCCCGAAAGCTCTTGGTCTCCGCCACGGGTGCCTCCGCGGACATGACAACTGCCGGCGCGAAGTGGCTACGCAAGAGCTGCACTGCCGGCCTGGGCCCTCATGACTTAGGAGCCTCTCGAGACGCCCGGAGGCAATAACCGATCCCCCCGAGTCCCGCGAGCCCCGAGTCCCGAGCCCCCGAGCCCCGAGCCCCGCCCCCCGACAGCTATACTTGTTTAGCCTCTTCCAATGGACTTCCTCTCGAAGCTCAATCCCGAACAGCGCGAAGCCGTGCTCCATCGCGAAGGGCCGCTCCTCATCCTGGCTGGAGCCGGCTCGGGAAAAACACGCGTCATCACGTTTCGGATCGCCTACCTCATTGGCGACGGGCACGCCGAGCGGGACCAGGTGCTGGCGGTCACGTTCACGAACAAGGCCGCGGGCGAGATGCGCGAGCGTGTCGAGGCGCTCATCGGCGAGGACTGCAACGGGATCTGGCTCTCGACGTTTCATGCGCTGTGCGCGCGGCTCCTTCGGCGGGAGGCGCCGAAAATCGGGCTCTCCCGCGACTTCGTCATCTACGACTCCTCCGATCAGGTCGCCGTCGTCAAGCAGGCGCTCCGCGAGCTGAACGTCGACGACAAGTTCGTACCGCCGCGCATGGCGCTCGCCAGGATCAGCCAGGCGAAGAACCGGATGGAGGGGCCCGACGCCCTTCGCGGCACCTACAACATCCGCGACGAGCAGATCGCGAAGGTCTACGAGCGGTATCTCGGCGCGCTTCGGGACTCGAACGCGCTCGACTTCGACGACCTCCTGCTGAAGACGGTCGAACTGTTCGAATCGTCACAGCAGGTGCGGGAGTTCTACGCCCGGAAGTTCCGCTACGTGATGGTCGACGAGTACCAGGACACGAACCGGCCGCAGTACCTGCTGATTCGGCGTCTGGCGGAGGTCCACCGCAACCTCGCGGTGGTCGGGGACCCCGACCAGTCCATCTACAAATGGCGCGGCGCGGACCTGAAGAACATCCTCGACTTCGAGCACGACATCCCCGAAGCCCCGGTCGTTCGCCTCGAGCAGAACTACCGCTCGACGCAGGTGATCCTGGACGCCGCCTCGGCCGTGATCCGCCAGAACCGCAACCGGAAGGACAAGCGGCTGTGGACCGACCGCAAGGGCGGCGCACGCGTGGTCTACTTCCGCGGCGGAGACGAGCTCGAGGAGGCTGACTTCATCGTCCGCACCATCAAAGATGCGCGGACGGCCGACGTCGACTCGATGATGGCGGTGCTCTACCGGACCAACGCGCAGTCGCGGGCGATCGAGGACTCGCTGATGCGCGAGGCCATCCCTTACAAGATCATCGGCGGCGTCCGGTTCTACGAGCGCAAGGAAATCAAGGACGCGCTCGCCTTTCTGAAGCTGATCATCAACCCGCACGACGATGTGAGCCTGCGGCGGGTGATCAACGTGCCTGCGCGCGGCATCGGGAAGGGCGTGATGGACTCGCTGCAGGCGATCGATCCGGACGCCGTCCGGGCCGGCGCGCCGCCGCTCCTGGCCGCGGGGCTCCAGGAGATTTCCTCCGCGCGCTCGCTCTGGGCGAGGCTCGTCTACGGCGTGGACGAAGGCATGCTGGCGTCGCGGGCGGTGGCTTCGCTGCGGGCTTTTCGCGACCTCGTGGTGAACCTCTCGGAGGTCGCCCGCCACGAGCCGGTGTCGATCGCGCTTGGAAAGACACTCGACCAGACGGGCTACCTGAAAGCGCTGCGCGACGAGAACAGCGAGGAGGCGAACGAACGGCTCGAGAACCTGATGGAGCTCGTGTCGGCTGCCAGGGAGTACGAACTTCGCGAGCCCGAGCCGTCGCTCGGAGGGTTCGTGGACCGGCTCTCCCTGCTGTCGGAAGCCGACGAGGAATCGGGCACACGCGACGCACGCGTCTGGCTGATGACCATGCACGCCGCGAAGGGGCTGGAGTTCCCGCTCGTGGTCATCGCCGGGCTCGAGGAAGGGCTGTTTCCGCACTCGCGCTCGAGCGACGACGAGGAGGAAATCGAAGAGGAGCGCCGCCTCTGCTACGTGGGGATGACGCGGGCACAGTCACAGCTGGTGCTGACCAGCGCCGCGCGGCGTCGTGTGTTCGGCGAATACCAGTCGACCGAACCGTCCCGATTCCTGGACGAGATCCCGCCGGAGCTGGTCGAACGGATCGCGCCGAGTCATGCCTCTCCGTACCCGGGCAGTTTCACTCACAGCCACTACGAGTTCCGGACGAACCCCTACGGCCGCAAAGGGCGCGGCGGGCGATTCAGGGAAACCGGGGCGACATATGCGTACGAACAGGAAGATCAGTCCGCAACCGGCGTTCGGCCGGGAATGCGCGTGCGCCATCCGCAGTTCGGGATTGGGAACGTCGTCGACGTCGAGGAGCACGGCGACGACCTGAAGATCACCGTCCGCTTCAATACGGTCGGCGTGAAGAAGCTGCTCGCCAGGTACGCCAAACTGGAACTCGCCTGACCGCAGCGGAGCCGTCCAGCTGCCGACGGCTGTTCCACGATGGGAAGATGACACGATGCACTCGATGCCTCTCCCTGAGAAGAGGTGTTCATCGCGTCATCGGTGCATCGTGTCGGGAGTGGGCTGGTTCAACCGGGCGTCGAGGAGCCTCGCTACATCGTCGGCGGCTCCTCGTCCGAGGGCGGAACATCCGCCGCCGGCGGCGACGAATCCGCCGGGCCTGGCTCCGAGCCGCTGCCGTTGCCGTTCTCGTCCTCCTCGCGCTCGGCGAGCTTGGCGACGGAGACGACCTGGTCGCCTTCCTCCATGCCGATCAGCCGGACGCCCTGTGTGGCGCGACCGATGGACCGCACACCCCGTGCGACCATCCGCAGGATCTTGCCCTGCTGCGTGATCAGCATCAGTTCGTCGTCGTCGTGCACGTAGGCGATGCCGACGACCTTGCCGTTTCGGTCGCTGGTCTGGATGTTGATGATCCCGATGCCGCCGCGCGACTGCAGGCGGTATTCCTCGAGCTCTGTGCGCTTTCCGAAGCCGTTCTCGGTCACGGTCAGCATCGTGCCTCCCTCGCGCACGACATCCATCGCCACCACTTCGTCGCCGGCCCGCAGGCTGATGCCGCGCACGCCGTACGCGGCGCGTCCCATGGCGCGCACGTCGGTTTCGGGAAAGCGGATCGCCATGCCATCGCGCGTACCGAGGAAGATCTGCTCCGTGCCGTCCGACATCTCGACGGCAATCACCGAGTCGCCTTCTTCGACCCCCATGGCGATAATGCCGCCGGCGCGCGGGTTGCTGAACGATGTCAGGTCCGTCTTCTTGATGATGCCCTTGCGGGTGCCCATGACGACGAACTGCTTTCCGTCTTCCTTCGGCCACTCCCTGACCGCGAGCAGCGCGGCGATCCGCTCTCCCTCTTCCATGGACACGAGGTTAGCGATCGCCTTGCCCTTACCGCCCGGCCCGACGTCCGGAATCTCGTGCACCTTGAGCCAGTACGCCCGGCCGCGGTCCGAGAAAATCATGATGTACGAATGGGCGGACGCGACGAAGAGGTGGCTGACGAAGTCCTCTTCCCTGGTCCGCATTCCGATGCGGCCCTTGCCGCCGCGCCGCTGCATGCGGTAGGTCGAAATCGGCGTGCGCTTGATGTAGCCGGTGCTCGTCACGGTGATCGCCATGTCCTCGTCGGCGATCAGGTCTTCGATCCGCAGCTCCCCGCTCTCTTCGATGATCGTGGTGCGGCGCTCGTCGGTGTACCTGTCGCGAACGCCTGCGAGCTCGCCGAGAACCACTCCCATCAGGAGCGCATCGCTCGAGAGAATCGCGCGCAGCCGCTCGATGGTCTTCAGCAGCTCCGCGAGCTCGTCGACGACTTTCTGGCGCTCGAGGCCGGTCAGGCGTTGCAGCTGCATGTCGAGGATCGCCTGGGCCTGGACCTGCGACAGCTCGAACTGGGTCATCAGCCCGTCGCGGGCTTCCGCGGGGTTCTTCGACCCGCGAATGAGCCTGATGACCTCGTCGAGATGGTCGAGGGCGATTTTGAGCCCCTCGAGGATATGCGCGCGCGCCTCGGCCTTCCTCAACTCGAACTCGGTCCGCCGTCTGACGATCTCGCGCCTGAAGTCGATGAACTGGTCGACGATATCCACGAGCGGCAGCACCCGCGGACGGCCGCCGACGATGGCGAGCATGATGATGCCGAAGGTGGATTGCAGCTGCGTGTGCTTGTAGAGGTTGTTGAGGATCACCTCCGGCACTTCGCCCCGTTTCAACTCGATGACGATCCGCATGCCCTCGCGATCGGACTCGTCGCGCAGGTCGGAGATGCCTTCGATCGTCTTCTCGCGCACCAGGTCGGCGATGTTCTCGAGCAGGCGCTTCTTGTTGACCTGATACGGAATCTCGGTGATGACAAGGGAGACCTTGTCACCCTTCTTCGACTCCTCGATGGCCGCCTTCGCCCGCAGCGTGATCGCGCCGCGGCCCGTGCTGTACGCCTGGAAGATGCCCTGCCGCCCGATGATGGCGCCCCCCGTCGGGAAATCGGGCCCGGGGATTGTCTTGAGCAGCGCCTTGAGCCGTGTCTCGCGGGACTGCCCTTTGAGCTCGACGAGGGCGATCACCCCGTCGATGACCTCGCGCATGTTGTGCGGCGGGATGTTCGTCGCCATGCCGACGGCGATGCCCGCCGATCCGTTGACGAGCAGGTTCGGGAACGTCGTGGGAAGGACGGTCGGTTCCTCGGTCGTCTCGTCGTAGTTCGGGACGAAATCGACGGTCTCCTTGTCGAGGTCCGTCATCATCTCGTCGGCGAGCGCCTGGAGCCTGGCCTCGGTATAGCGCATCGCCGCCGGCGGATCGCCGTCAACCGACCCGAAATTCCCCTGGCCGTCCACCAGGGGATACCGCATGTTGAAGTCCTGAGCGAGGCGGACGAGCGTGTCGTAGATCGAGGCGTCGCCGTGCGGGTGATAGTTGCCCATCACCTCGCCGACGATCTTCGCGCACTTGCGGTAGGCGCGGTTCGACCCGAGCCCCATCGTGCGCATGCCGTAGAGCACGCGGCGGTGCGCCGGCTTCAGGCCGTCACGGACGTCGGGCAGCGCTCGCCCGATGATTACGCTCATGGCGTAATCCATGTACGAGCGCTTCATCTCGTCTTCGATGTTGACGGGAACTTTGCTGGCGGCGAATTCGGTCATTGTGCAATCTATCGGGGCTTGGGGCTCGGGGCTTGGGGCTCGGGACTCGGGGCTCGGGACTCGGGGCTCGGGCTCAGATATCCAGATTCTTCACATCCAGAGCGTTGTCCTCGATGAACTTGCGCCGGGGCTCGACCTGATCGCCCATCAGCGTGGTGAACATCAGGTCGGCCTCCATGTGATCCTCGGCGCGCACCTGCGCGAGCGTGCGGGTTTCCGGGTTCATGGTCGTGGCCCACAACGTGTCGGGGTTCATCTCGCCGAGGCCCTTGTAGCGATTGATCGCGACGCCCTTCTTGCCGGCGGCGGTAAAGAACTCGACGAGCTCGTGGAGCGACTCCACGCGGACCTCGCCGTCGCGGACGGCCCTGGGCGCCTGTTTCGGCCCCGTCGAGGCGTCGAGCGGCTTGGGTTCGGCGGCAAGCCTCGTGGCCTCGTCGAGTGGTGCTCCGCCGATCGCGGTCTCGTTCGCCGCGGCGCCGCCTTCGGACGCCGCGTCGTCCGGCTCGGCCGCCGCCGTGGTCTTGACCACCATCGGCCCGCGGATACCCTTCACGTCCTGGTAGGTGGAGGCCAGCGTGCGGAACTCGCCCGTCGTCACGAAATCCTGATCGAGCCGGTGGTGCCGCGGATACCCGCCGCTTCGGTCCTCGATGGCCAGCGCGAAAGCCTGGTGTTCCTCGTCGAGCTGCACGGTCACCGTACGAACTCGTGTACCGAGCGTCCGGGCCAAGGCCTCGACCCTCGTTCTGTCCGAGAAGAACGCCTTGTCCTTCGCGTCGGCTTCGAGCATCGCCATCACGACATCTCTCGACGGACCGCGGCGTTCCACGATCTGAAGGAATTTCCGGAACGCGATCAGCTTCTCGAGCTTGTGCTCGAGCTCGGTGCCGCTCATCTCGGTTCCGTCGGGCAGCTTCACCACGCGCGATTCGATCGCGCGCCGAATCAGCCAGGTCTCGAGCGCGCGCTCGTCCCGGATGAACACCTCGCTCCGGCCGCGCTTGGCCCGGAACAGGGGCGGCTGGGCGATGTAGATGTAGCCACGCTCGACCAGTTGCCGCATCTGCCGGTAGAAGAACGTCAGCAGCAGCGTCCGGATGTGCGATCCGTCCACGTCCGCGTCGGTCATGATGATGATGCGGTGGTAGCGGATCTTGTCGGCATCGAAGTCGTCGGCGCCGATCCCGCAGCCGAGCGCCGCGATCATGGTCTTGATCTCGTCGCTGCTCAGCATCTTGTCGAAGCGGGCCCGCTCGACGTTCAGAATCTTCCCCTTGATGGGCAGGATCGCCTGGAACCGGCGATCGCGCCCCTGCTTGGCCGACCCGCCGGCGGACTCGCCCTCGACGATGTAGATCTCGCTCAGCGCCGGGTCGCGCTCCTGGCAATCCGCCAGCTTGCCGGGAAGCGAACTGTTGTCGAGCGCGCCCTTACGGCGCACGAGATCGCGTGCCTTGCGCGCGGCCTCGCGCGCGCGGGCGGCGTCGACGGCCTTGGCAATCACCTTGCGGGCCACGGCCGGGGTCTGCTCGAGGAACGCGCCGAGCTTGTCGTTGACGATCGCTTCGACGATACCCTTGACTTCGGTGTTGCCCAGCTTCGTCTTGGTCTGGCCCTCGAACTGCGGCCGCGGGATCTTGACGCTGATGACGGCGGTGAGGCCTTCGCGGATGTCGTCGCCGCTGATGCTCGCATCCTTCAGGTCCTTCGCCAGGTTGTTGCGGCTGGCGTAGTAGTTGATCGTCCGCGTCAGCGCGGAGCGGAAACCGGACAGGTGCGTGCCGCCCTCGTGGGTGTTGATGTTGTTGGCGAACGTGTAGACCGTCTCGGAGTACACGTCGTTCCACTGCAGCGAGATCTCGACGTCGATGCCGTCCTTCTCGCCATGCATGTAAATCGGCTTGTCGTTGACGACGGCCTTGTTGAGGTTCAGGTATTGCACGAAGGAATTGATGCCCCCTTCGTACAGGAACTTGTGGCTCTTCCCGTCGCGCTCGTCGTCAATGGTGATCGTCACGCCACCGTTGAGGAAGGCCAGCTCGCGCAGCCGCTGCGCGAGGACGTCGAAGCTGAACTCGATGGTCTCGAAAATCTGCGAGTCGGGCTTGAAGGTGATCTTCGTCCCGCGCTTCTTCGTCGTGCCGGTGACCTCGATCTCCCCCGCGGGAGTGCCGCGCTCGTAGCTCTGCTTGTAGACCTCCCCGTTGCGCCAGATCTCCAGATCGAGCGTTTCCGCGAGCGCATTCACGACAGACACGCCCACGCCGTGCAAACCTCCCGACACCTTGTAGCTGTCGTTGTCGAACTTGCCGCCGGCGTGCAGCACCGTGAGCACGACCTCTGCCGCGGAGCGGCCGCTCGTGTGGCGATCGACAGGAATGCCACGGCCGTTGTCCACGACCGTCACCGAATTGTCGATGTGGAGGGTGACGTTGACCTGGTTGCAGAAGCCGGCGAGCGCCTCGTCGATCGAGTTGTCGACAATCTCGTAGACGAGGTGGTGGAGGCCGGACGGCCCGGTCGACCCGATGTACATGGCGGGCCGCTTGCGCACGGCCTCGAGGCCTTCGAGGACCTTGATCTTGTCCGCACCGTAGTCGTCGCTGCCCGAGCCGTTTCCGCTCACGGCATCCGCGGCAGCGCGCTCGATCGCAGCGTCCGCGCCGGCAGCCTGCTGAGGCTCGTCGTTCTGGGATTCGAATTGTGACATCAGTGAAATAGTGAATCGCTCGATCGCGCGATCACCCGATCGGCCAATCGCCCCATCCCATCACTCGATCACTCGATCACTCGATCGCTCGATCGCTCGATCGCTCGATGGTTAGATTCTCATCGGCATAATCACGTACGTGTAGTCGTAACCTTCCGCCCCGATCGGTTTCATCACCGCCTGGCTCATCTCGTCCTTGAACTCCAGGGCAACCGAATCGGTTTCGATCACGCCGAGGAAATCGAGCACATACTGCGCGTTGAAACAGATCGTCACGGGCGCGGCCGTGTAGTCGACGACGAGCGCCTCCCTGGCCTCGCCGAACTCCGGGCTGCTGGAGGCGATCTCCACCTTGCCCTTGTCGATCTGGAACTTGACGGCCCGCGACCGCTCGTTCGACAGCAGGGCGACACGTTTCACGGCGCTCGTCAGACGATCCCGGTCGAACTCCACGCGCTTGTCGTTGCTCTTCGGGATCACCCGCTCGAACGCGGGAAACTGGCCGTCGATCATCCGCGAGATCAACAATCGGCCGCCGATGTCGAAGAACAGGTGATTCTCGCCGCGCTCGTACTGGATGTCCCCTTCCCCCTCGCTCAACAGGCGGCCCAGCTCGAGCAGTGTCTTTCGTGGAAGGATGACGCGCACCTCATCTTCGGGTTTCGTCCCCTTCTGTTTTTCGCGGGGGACGGTCACCAGCGCCAGACGATGTCCGTCGGTCGACACAAGGCTCATCGAATCCGGCCGCAGGATGAAGAGCGCGCCGTTCAGGAAATACCGGGTGTCTTCGCCGGTGATCGCAAACTGCGTCTTCGCGACCATCTGCTTCAACACCTCCCGCGGCAGGCTCGCGCTGTAGGTTCCGCTGCCCTCGGGGAGCGACGGAAAGTCCTCGCGCGGAAGCGTCTGCATCCGCGAATCGAAGCGATCGGCGGCGACCTTCACACCATTCTTGTCCTCTTCGATGCGAACGTCGGTCTCCGGCAGGGCCTTGATGATCTCGTAGAGTTTCTTCGCAGGCAGCGTCAGCGACCCACCCTTCGCCACTGATGCGGTACAACGACTCCGCAACCCCACCTCGAGGTCCGTGGCGAGAAGTTTCACTTCGTCGCCGTTGGCTTCGAGCAGGACGTTCGCCAGAATGGGAATCGTGTTCTTCCGCTCGACGATGCCTTGGAACAATTGCAGTTCGCGCAACAGATCGGTTTTGCGGACGACCAGTTCCATGTGGTGATTACCTCGGTGGGAGGCGCCTCGACGGCGCATGCTCCCTCTTCTGAAAGTGGAGATCTAAGAAACAAATAAGTATAACAGGAATTAGGTGCTGTTGAAAACCCAAATCCTGCTCATTAGTCCTTGATTTTCTGCAAGTTACGCTGTGGGGGCGGCGACGGGTTCGCAGCGGGTTTTCAGGTGCGATCCGGTGGGTTTCCGGACCCCCTGGAGATGTCCACACAACATCATCAGGAGACCCGTCCCGGGTGCTGTGGAAAACTCGACCGGGGCCCGGATTTCCTACCTGAACGACTCCACGAAGGTGTTGATCAGGTTGTTGAAATCTCCATCGCGCTGCCGGAGAGCTTCGATCTTGCGGATGGAGTGGATGACTGTCGAATGGTGCTTTCCGCCGAAACTCCTCCCGATCTCGGGGAGCGAGGCGTTCGTGAGGGACTTACAGAGGTACATCGCAATCTGCCTCGGCATGGCCACCGACTTCGAGTTGTTGCGTGACTTCAGGTCGACCAGTTTCAACTGGTAGTAGTCCGACACGTACTTCTGGATGATCTCGATCGTGACCGCGCGCTCGTCGTGCTGCAGCACGTTGCGCAGGACGTCCTGCGCCAGTTGCAGCGAGATCTCGCGGCCCGTCAACGACGCATATGCAATCAGTCTAATCAGCGATCCCTCGAGTTCCCGGATATTCGATTTGATCTTGCCGGCAATGTAGATGGCGACCGTGTCCGGCAGCGGAATCCCCTCTGTTTCCGCCTTTTTCTTGAGGATTGCGACCTTTGTCTCCAGATCCGGCGGCTGGATGTCGGCGATGAGCCCCCACTCGAAACGCGAGCGCAGCCGCTCTTCGAGCGAGGGGATCTCGTGGGGAGGGCAGTCGCTGCTGATGACGATCTGCTTCTGTGAATCGTAGAGGGCGTTGAAGGTGTGGAAGAACTCGTTCTGCGTGCCCTCCTTGCCGGCGATGAACTGGATGTCGTCGACGAGAAGGACGTCAACACTTCGATAGCGCTCGCGGAAGTCGAGAATCCTGTCGTACCGCACCGCGTTGATCATCTCGTTCATGAAGCGCTCCGACGAGATGTACGTGAGCTTCAACGAGCGCAGGTGATTCAGCACGTAGTGCCCGATGGCGTGCATCAGGTGTGTCTTCCCCAGCCCCACGCCGCCGTAGATGAACAAGGGGTTGTACGAGCGTGACGGAGCCTCGGCCACGGCCCGGCAGGCTGCGTGCGCGAACTGGTTCGAGGGACCGACGATGAACGTGTCGAACGAATAGCGGGGAGCCAGGCCTCCGGGCACCGTGTCCCCGGCATCGCCGGCGGGAACTTCGTCGGCCGGTACCCCGTTCTCCACGAACGCCTGCGGTTGGGGGGAGACCGCGTCGTCGGTCACGAACGCGACGGTGCAGCCACGACGGTCGACGTCCGCGAAGGCTTCGTCCAGAACGACGGCGTAGTGCTTGGTCAACCAGTCGCGAAAGAGTCCATTTGGAACCCGGACCCGGATCTGATCGCCATCGTCGGATACGAAGCTGGTCGGCTTGAACCAGGTGTAGAAGATGTGCCGGTTGACCTTGGTTTCAATGCGGGCCAGGACCTGGTCCCAGATAGAGCTGCCGGTCATGGTTGCGCCCAAAAAACGCCTGCTTTCACCGTTGCTGGTGGACTTTCGCCTTCCCGGAGGCCTGCCGTTACTGGGTCTTTAGTCGGTCCCCCGCGGCCAGAAAGCCAAAAACAGGGCCACTTTGAGCCTTCGCCCCTGAAAACCCCGCGTCAGGCCTGAGCCGCCGCGCGACGGCTGGCGAAAACAGGGGCTTTTCCACATTTTTTTCCACAGTTGTGGAAAACTTCGGGGATAGCCCTACGCCAGCCACCGATCACGACGATCGAGAGAGCTGGCTCTCCCGACCATCAGGAGGCCGATCTCGCTTGTGGGGAACGGGTAGGGGACGCGACTGTAACATAGGCCCCGAAGGGTGACAATCGCAACCGTTCACGTCCTCGAAAATTTGACACTGTTGCTGAGCGTTCGCTACTATCTAGGTTTCTCCGCCAATTCTCGTTCGTTGCAGGGGATCCGAAATCATGAAGCGTACGTTCCAGCCGAACCGGCGCCGGCGCCGGCGCACTCACGGCTTTCTCGTGCGGATGAGCACCAAGAACGGGCGACTGGTCCTGAAGCGGCGTCGCGCCAAGGGGCGCAAGCGCCTGACGGTTTCCTCGTCGTAAGCCACCGCACCGGGCGGCCCGGCACCGCCGCCATGCAATCGTCTGGCAACCCGTCGCATCGTTTCGGCCGGGAACGGCGGCTTCGCCGCCGTTCGGAGTTTCAGCGCGTTTTCGACACGGGCCGGCGCATCCACGGCCGTTTCCTGGCGGTGTTTGCCGCGCCCAATGCAAACGGCATCTCTCGGCTCGGGATCGTCGCATCGAGGAAGCTGGGCGACGCTGTGCGCCGGAACCGGGCAAAACGCCTGATTCGGGAGATATTCCGGCGGGCCGACCACCCGTCAGGAAAGCCGGGCCTCGATATCGTGGTCATCCCTCGTCGTGAACTGTTCGATGCCACCTACGCGAGCCTCGAAAACGATTTCGCCGCCGTGTTGCGGCGCTGCGCCGCCCAATCGCCAGGCCGTGACGCCGACAAGCGCTGAGGACCAGAAGGTTGTCCTGAACCGGCGGCAGGCTATCGCGATTGATCTCCTCCGTCTGTACAAGGTCATTATTTCACCGTTATTTACGGGCTCCTGCCGATTCGTACCCTCCTGTTCGGACTACGCCCGGGACGCTATCGTGGAGCACGGCCTGTCGAAGGGTCTCTGGCTGGCTGTCCGGCGTTTGAGCCGCTGCCATCCATTCGGATCGAGCGGGCTGGATCTCGTTCCGCGCCGGGCGCCGCGGGTCTGATCGCAATGGAAAAACGGGTATTGCTCGCCGTCGTTCTGTCGTTCATCGTGCTTTACGGCTATCAGGCGTTGTTTCCGCCGGCGCCGAAGCCAAAGACCGAGAGCGCGCCGTCGGCCGGCTCCCCCTCGGCGACGCCCACTGGAGTGCCTGCTGCGGAACAGGCCGCGACGCTCCCTGCCGCACAGACCCCTGCGACACCGGCTGTCGAGGCAGAGGCCGTCACGGCCGCGACGGCCGAGCAGGAAGTCGTGGTCGAGAGCCCGGCAGTTCGGGCGGTCTTCACCACCAGGGGCGGGGCGCTCAAGAGCTGGCGGCTGAAGCTCTACAACGACCAGAACGGCGAGCCGCTCGATCTCGTTTCCACTCGAGCTCCTTCCGGATCGCTTCGCCCATTCACGCTGGGCGCGACGGACCAGTCGCTGGACCAGACGCTCAAGACCGCGCTGTTCAAACCAAGCGCCGAGGCGATCACGGTGGGGCCCGCGGGCGCATCGCTCGACTTCGAGTACCGCGACGCGGACGGGCTCACCGCGCGCAAACACTTTGCGTTCGCGGCCGACAGGCCCTACGTCATCGAATTCTCCGCGCAGGTCGACAGAAACGGGACGGCCGTGAATCCGAAGGTCCACTGGGGACCGGCGATCGGGACGGGTGTGATCGGCGGCGGGATGACCTACAACCCCGCGTCACAGCCGATCTTCTACAAGGACGGCGAGGTCACGCGCGTGCCGATAGGCGACCTTCCCTCGCAACGCGTCCAGGAAGGCGCATTCGAATTCGCCGGCGTGGACGATCACTACTTTCTCGCCGCGGCGCTCGAGGCAAAGCCCGCTCGACTCGAGTACGACCCGGTCCTCGTTCCGCTCGAGGACGGCAGCAAGGGCCTGCAGTTCGTATCGTGGTGCGTTGAGTATCCCGCAGGGGTCAGCAACGCGAAGTTCTTCTTTGGCCCGAAAGACTTCGACGCGCTGAAGGTCCAGAGCCCTCAACTGACGCACGCGATCGACTTCGGGAGGTTCCGGTGGCTGGTCGTGCCGCTGCTCAACGCGTTGAAGTGGGTCAACGGTTACCTTGGAAACTACGGCTGGTCCATCATCGCGCTGACGGTCCTCATCAACCTCGTGATGTTCCCCCTGCGCCACAAGAGCGTCGTCTCGATGCGGCGGATGCAGGAACTGCAGCCCGACGTGAAGGCGATCCAGGATCGGTACGCCAAGCTCAAGATGAGCGATCCGGCGCGCCAGAAGATGAACGTCGAGCTCATGAACCTTTATCGGGAGCGCGGCGTGAACCCGGCGAGCGGCTGCGTGCCGATGATCCTGACGTTCCCGGTGCTGTTCGCATTCTACGCGATGCTCTCGGTCGCGATCGAGCTGCGCGGCGCGCCGTTCTTCGGCTGGATCACCGACCTGTCGGTCTACGATCCCTGGTTCATCTGGCCCGTGATCATGGGCGTGTCCATGGTGATCCAGCAGCGGATGACACCGGCAACGGCCGACCCGATGCAGCAGCGAATGATGATGTTCATGCCCATCGTCTTCACCGCGATGCTGGCGTGGGCGCCGAGCGGCCTGGTGCTCTACTGGACCGCCAGCAATATCTGGACGATCGGGCAGCAGGCCGTCACGAACAAGCTGATTGGCCCGCCGCCACAGCATGCGGTGCGGCCGCCCGCCGAGCGGCGCCTGAAGACAGCCGGGTCGGGAAAGTCGCCGCAGGCAGCCAAGGAGCGGAAGTGATGGACCTTCACGGCCAGGTTCGCGAGTTCATCGAGAAGACGCTCGCCGCAATGGGCCTGCCGCTCGTCGCGTCGATCGAGGATCGGCCCGACAGCGTGCACATCGATCTGTCGGGCGAGGGAGGCGAGCAGCTGTTGCGGCGCCGGGCCGAGGCCCTCGACGCGTTGCAGCACATCGTCAACACCGCCTTCCGCCGGCAACTGAAGGACGACCGCACCTTCGTGGTCGACTGCCTCGATTACCGCAAGGCGAAAGACGCCGAGGTCCGTCAGATGGCGAGATTCATCATGGAGAAGGCGCGGAGCACCGGCGCGCCGCAGGAGATGGGTCCACTGAACCCGTACGCGCGACGCCTCGTCCACCTGACGGTTGCGGAAGATCCTGAACTGTCATCGGAGAGCATCGGCGATGCCTTCCTGAAGACGGTGATCATCGCGCCGAGAAAATAGCTTCGCGGCCCAGGGCGGAGAACGAAGGGCGGGTCGAGGTTCGATCGCACGCATGTTTTCCCCCGAAGACACCATCGTCGCCATCGCCACGCCCCCGGGACGAGGCGGGATCGGTGTGGTGCGGGTGAGCGGACCGGCGTCGGCTCGCATGGCGTCCATCCTGACCGGCCGCGGGAGGTCGTTCGTCCCGCGGCACGCCACACTCACGCGAATCACGGCCGGCCGGACTGCCGTCGATCGGGTCGTCATCACGTATTTCCCCGGACCGGCGTCGTATACCGGCGAGGACGTGGTCGAGATCAGCGCCCACGGCAGCCCTGTCCTGCTGAACGCTATCGTCGAGGCGGCCGTCGATGCGGGCGCGCGGCTGGCGGAGCCCGGTGAGTTCACGTTCCGCGCATTCCTGCGCGGACGGATCGACCTCGTCCAGGCCGAAGCGGTGAGAGACCTGGTCGAGTCGGTGACACCGCTCCAGGCACGCGCGGCGTTCGATCAGCTCGAGGGAACCCTCACCTCCGAGATTCGCGAGGCTGATGCGGCGCTCTTCGATATCTGCGCGCGGCTCGAGGCGTCGCTCGACTTCCCGGAAGAGGGTTATCACTTCGTGCAACCGGGCAGCGCCGCGGGAGAGATTCGCGACGTCATCGGGAAGCTGGACGAGCTGCTGGCGACGGCACGTCGCGGACGTCTGCTGCGCGACGGTCTGCAGGTGGTCATCGCGGGCCGCCCGAACGCGGGGAAGTCCAGCCTCTTCAATCGCCTCGCGGGCGCTGGCCGGGCGATCGTCACAGAGGTCCCCGGCACCACGCGCGACCTGCTGACCGAGACCGTTGAGATCAGCGGGATTCCAGTGACGCTCGTGGACACGGCCGGGATGAACACGGCGGCGATCGATCCCGTGGAACTTGAAGGCATGGCGCGCGCGCTCGCGGCGCGTGACGTTGCAGCCGTCGTGCTGGTGGTGCTGGATCGCTCGCGCCCGCTTGCCGACGACGACAGACGGCTGCTTCGCGAAACAGAGGGGCGGCCGCGTGTGGTGGTCGCAAACAAATCTGACAGGGCCCGCACCTGGGATGGAGCGGTGTTGGAGGCTGCGGGCGCGATCGAGGTATCGGCGCGGACGGGAGAGGGCGTGGAGGGTTTGCGATCGGCGTTGGTGAACGTGCTGACGAGCCGCGAGCCGGCACGCGACCTGCCGGCGATCACGAACATGCGCCATGTGGCGCTGGTCGAGGCGGCGCGGGCGGCGCTCGACCGTGCGGCCCGAGCGGCCGGGCAGGGGACGCCGGAAGAGTTCGTCCTGGCGGACCTGAACGAGGCGCGGCGGCGGCTCGAAGAAGTCACGGGCGCACGGACAGCGGACGATGTGCTTGCCGAGATCTTCTCGAAATTCTGCATTGGCAAGTGATCGCCGGCCGCTTGATCTCTGCAACATGTACTAGTTTGTAATACAAAGTCTACCGATGCAGTTCGACGTGATCGTGATCGGGGCCGGACACGCCGGCGTGGAAGCGGCATGGGCCGCGGCGCGCCTGGGACGACGCGTCGCGATCTGCACGCTGTCGGAAGGCACCGTGGCCCACATGCCCTGCAACCCCGCCATCGGCGGGACGGCGAAGGGTCATCTCGTTCGCGAGATCGACGCGCTGGGCGGGCTGATGGGGATCGCGATCGACGCGACCGGCATCCAGTTCAAGCTCCTGAACCGCAGCCGTGGACCGGCGGTCTGGTCGCCTCGCGCGCAGGCGGACAAACGGCGGTACAGCCAGTGGGTCAAGCGCGCGCTCGACGCGCATCCGAACATCAGCTGGATCATCGGAAAGGCCGGCCGCATCAGCACGAACGGTGCGGCCGTCTCGGGCCTCGTGCTGGAGAGCGGGGAGACGCATCACTGCCGGGCGCTCGTGGTGACGACGGGCACGTTTCTGAATGGCCTGGTGCACATCGGGCCAGAGCAGCGGCCAGCCGGCCGCGCGGGCGAGCCGCCCTCCTGCGAGCTGGCGGAGTCGATCAAGTCCTTCGGGTTCACGAGGGGGCGCCTCAAGACGGGGACGCCGCCGCGGCTGCATCGGAACAGCATCGACTTCTCGCGGTTGGCGGTGGAACCGGGAGACGCGGAGCCGGTGCCCTTGTCGTTTCTGACCGGGCGGATCGACAGGCCGCAGGTGGTCTGTCACGTGGTGCACACGACCGACCGAGTCCACGATCTCGTGCGGCAGCACATCGGCGAGTCGCCATTGTTCAACGGGCAGATCAGCGGAATCGGGCCGCGCTATTGCCCGTCGCTCGAGGACAAGATCATGCGGTTCCCGGAGCGGGAGCGGCATCAGCTTTTCCTCGAGCCCGAGGGATTGGACGTGGATGAGATCTACGTCAACGGGTACTCGATGAGCCTGCCCGCGCGGATTCAGGAACGGCTGGTGCGAGCGTTGCCGGGACTGGAAGAGGCTGTGATGACGCGGCCTGGTTACGCAGTCGAGTATGATTTCGTGCAGCCGACCGAACTTGATTCTACGCTTCAAACGGAGAAGGTCCGAGGGCTGTATTTCGCCGGGCAGATCAATGGAACCTCCGGGTATGAGGAGGCAGCGGCGCAGGGCCTGGTGGCTGGGGCAAACGCCGGGCTCGCGTCGTCGGGCGAGGCGCCGCTGGTGTTGACCCGCGATTCGAGCTACATCGGCACGCTCGTGGACGACCTTGTCACCAAGGGCTGTCTCGAGCCTTATCGAATGTTCACGTCGCGGGCCGAGCACCGTCTGCTGCTCCGCATCGACAACGCGGATCTTCGGCTGACCCCGATCGGTCGTCAGGCGGGCCTGGTCGGAGACGAGCGGTGGCGGACGTTCGAGGCGCGCCGGCAGCGATTCGATAACAACTGCGAGCGCGTGCGGGGAGGACTCGTCACCGTCGGAACCGGTGTGCGCGTACCGGCGGCGCGGGCGTTGAAGCAGCCGGAGGTCAGGCTCCGGCAGCTCCTGGAAGCGGGTGAGATTCGGATGGAGGTCTGCCCGACCGCCGAGGCCATCGACCTCGCCAGCGTCGAGACGGAATTCAAGTACGAAGGGTACCTGAAGCGGCAGATGGCCGCAGTCGAGCGGCAGCGCCGGCAGGAGTGCCGCGCAATCCCGGAGGGCTTCGGGTTCGCGGGCATTCCCGGGCTCTCGCGCGAGGTGATCGAACGGCTCTCCTCGGTCCGGCCAGCCACGCTCGGCCAGGCTTCACGAATCCCTGGGGTCACACCGGCCGCGATAGCTGTCATTGCGGCATATCTGAACAAGCCACACGGACGAGTTCCAGTCTGATAGGCTGTCCTTCGTGGCACAGCGAGACCTTCGCACCCGCCTCGCGCGACGGGCCGCCCGGGCCAACCTATCGCTCGCTGAGGATCTGGCGGAGAGATTTCTGGCGTACTACGAGCTGCTAACCCGCTGGAACCGGAAGATGAACCTCACGGCTCTCGAGGATCCCGACGAGGCGATCGACCGGTTGCTCCTCGAGCCGCTCGCCGCTACACGCTACCTCCCGCAGGCGGCCGCTATCCGACAGATGGACATCGGGTCCGGTGGCGGCTCCCCGGCTATCCCGATGAAACTCGCGGTTCCGGGGAGTCAGCTCCGCATGGTCGAAGCCAAGGCCAGAAAGTCGGCGTTCCTCCGGGAAGCCGTACGACACCTGGGACTCTCGGACACCGCCGTAGAGACCGCCAGATACGAAGAACTCCTCGCCCGCCCAGAGCTTCACGAAGTTGCCGACGTTGTGACGGTTCGGGCGGTGAGGCTCGAACAACGAGTTCTGACCAGCCTCCAAGCGTTTGTCGCTGTCGGCGGGATCCTCATGCTTTTCCGAGGCTCCAGCGGGCCTGAACAACCGGGCACCGTGGTCCCACCTCTGCGGTGGACCGGGACATATCCCCTGATGGATTCCCTGCAGAGCCGTTTGACCATCCTTACAAAATCGGTACGGTAGGGCTTCGTTCCCAAGGATGTTCCACGTGGAACAGAGCCCCCCTTGCTCCGCTGATGTTCCACGTGGAACGTCTAGCCTGTCTGGTGGCTGCATCCAATGACCAAACGCTCGATCCTTGCGTTCGCCGTACCCATTGAGCCGGACCTTCTGAACCGATGAACTCGCTGAAAATCGCGAACCGACCTGTTCAGCTTTGTCCCCACTGCCGGGCATCGACGGCGCCGCCAGTCTGCGTTATCATCGTGCGTCGGCTCAGAATCTGAATCAGTCCCATAGTTAGGTTATTCAACCGATGTCAGCCCGTGTCCTCGCCATCGCCAACCAGAAGGGCGGCGTCGGCAAGACCACCACGGCCATCAACCTCGCGACCGGCCTCGCGCTGGCCGACCTGCGCGTGCTGCTCGTGGATGTGGACCCCCAGGCGAACCTGACCAGCGGCCTCGGCCTGAAGGGGCAGGCCGCCGAGGGGGCCACCATCTACCAGGCCTTGACGAGCGACGCGCCGCCCGAGACACTGTCCGTCATCCTCGACACCGCGATCCCCAACCTCTCCGTCATCCCCGCGGACCGTAATCTCACCGGCGCCGAAGTCGAGCTCGTGCTGCTCCCCAATCGCGAGCACCGGCTCCGCGGCGTGCTCGACCCGCTCCGCGATCGCTTCGACTACATCTTCATCGACACGCCTCCCTCGCTCGGCCTGCTGACGCTCAACGCGCTCGTCGCCGCCGACGCCGTCGTGATTCCCCTCAACTGCGAGTACTTCGCGCTCGAAGGCCTGGCCGACCTCGTCGCCACGCTTCGCCGCATCCGCGCGTCGTTCAATCCCGGCCTCGACATCGCCGGCGTGCTCATGACGATGCACGACGAGCGGACGAATCTCGGACAGCAGGTGGCACACGACATCCGCGCGTTCTTTCAGGAGCGCGTCTACACCACCGTGATCCCCCGTAACATCCGCCTCGGCGAGGCGCCGAGCCACGGCATGCCGGCGTTGCTCTACGACGGCAAGTCGCGCGGCGCCGAGGCCTATCTCGCGCTGGCGCGCGAGTTCCTCGAACGCGTCGACCAACCCGACAGCACCCAACCACACCATGGCTGAAAAACGACCCGCGCTCGGCCGGGGTCTGAGCGCGCTCATCCCCGAAGCACCGGTGGCGCCGGCCCCCGCCGAGCGCCCGCTCGCGGTGGACACGGACCTCCTCCGCCCCAACAAGTTCCAGCCACGCACGAGCATGGACGAAGCCAAGATCGACGAACTGGCGCGCTCCGTTCGTGCCAACGGCATCATCCAGCCAATCGTCGTCCGCAAGGTGGAAGGCGGCTACGAGATCATCGCGGGCGAGCGCCGCTGGCGCGCGGCGCAGCGCGCCGGCCTCTTGAAGGTGCCGGTGTCGGTTCAGGACATCCCCGACGAACGGCTCCTGGCGTCCGCCCTCATCGAGAACATCCAGCGGGAAGATCTCAATCCGATCGAGGAGGCCCATGCGTACCGACGGCTGTCGGACGAGTTCAAGCTGACCCAGGATCAGATCGCCGATGCCGTCGGCAAGGACCGCTCCTCGATCGCGAACTACGTCCGGCTGCTGCGGCTACCGCACGAGATCCGCGAGAACGTCGCTGCGGGTGCGATCTCGATGGGCCACGCGCGCGCGCTCCTCGCGCTGCCCGACGAGGCGGCGCAGCTCCAGGCGGGGCGTGACGTCGTCGCGAAGCAGTTGTCCGTCCGCGAAACGGAAACGCTCGTCAGGAAGGTCACCGAGCCGGCCGAGCCGCGCGAGCCGCCGCAGAAGGACGTTCACACGCGCGCGGCCGAGGACAAGCTCCGCTTCGCCCTGGGCACGCGCGTGCGCATCATCCGCAAGCGCAAAGGCGGCAGGATCGAGGTCGATTTCGCTTCGGAGGACGAACTGCAGCGCCTCTACGAGCAGCTGACAGAGAAATAGCCCTCCGCTGCTCAGCCGTCGTGCATCGCACGGCGGACGGACGCGCCGCCGGCCAGCGGAACGATCGCGAAGACCGCGACGATCGCGAAGACCGATAGATATCCACCTCGTCGTGGTCGTCGTGATCGCCGTGATCATCGTATTCTCGTGATCGTTGTGACTGTGACGATGAAGAGACTGACTGATTACGCAGCCTGCGCAGGTTGAGCGAGCAAGCTCGCGGCTGGTGAGCTCGCCCAGGTCCTGGGCGATTTGCCCGTGCCTGCCAATGACCGGGTCCTGATCGACTATCGGACGTCGGACGATGCCGGTGTGTACAAGCTGGATGCGACGCGGGCGCTCGTGCAGACGGTGGATTTCTTCACGCCGATCGTGGACGACCCGTTCGCCTACGGCCAGATTGCCGCGGCCAACGCGCTGAGCGATGTGTATGCGATGGGCGGGAAGCCGCTGACGGCGCTGGCCATCGCGGGCTTCCCGAAGGATGCGGATCGCGCGCTTCTCCGAGCGATCTTCGCCGGGGGTCTCCAGAAGCTGCAGGAAGCGGGCGTCGCGCTGCTCGGCGGGCACACCGTGCAGGACGCCGAGATCAAGTTCGGCTATGCCGTGACCGGCGAGGTCGACCCGGATGGCGTGTGGTCCAACGCCGGCGCTCGTCCCGGCGATGTGCTGTTCCTCACGAAGGCGCTGGGGACGGGAGCCATTGCGACCGCCCTGAAGTTCAATCGCGCCCCGGCACACGCGGTCGACGCGGCCGTGGCGTCGATGCTCGCGCTCAACAGGGCGGCCAGCGACGCCCTGCGGTCTCTGCCACGTGGCGCGGTCCATGCGTGCACCGACATCACCGGGTTCGGGCTGGTCGGCCATGCCTCGGAAATCGCATCGGCCAGCGCGTGCTCGCTGCAGATTCGCACAGCGGACGTACCGCTGCTGCCTGGCGCCGTCGATCTGGTCCAGGGCAACACCCCGGGAGGTGGCCGCACCAACGCCGCGTACTTCGGACCCCGGGTGTCGTTCGCCGCGCGGCTCGATCCGGCACTCGTCCAGTTGATGAGCGACCCGCAGACCTCGGGTGGACTGTTGGCGGCGGTGTCGCCAGCGCACGCGCCGGCGGCCGAGGAGGCATTCCGGCAGGCAGGCGTTAGCTGCCGGATAGTGGGACGCGCGATTCCGACGGCGGTTTCGCTGCTCGTCTTCGATTGAGGCCGGGTTTCCACCTGCCCCCGGACGCCTGGTTTCGGGGCGATCTCGCCCGGCCGCAAGCTTGGCACGCTGATGGGTTGAATGGTATAAATTGATGTTTTGTCCGGCGGGCGTGGGCGCGTCCCTTCATCATGTATTCCGCCCCTCCTTCCAGACCGATGGGTCACCAGGGTGCCCGGGCAGCGTCAGCTTCAGCCGTATTCCTGATCTCACGATGGCCACAGTAGAGAGTGCACAGCAAAGGGCTTTTCGCCCCGCCGGCGCCCGGCCGCCCGCACCGGAGGCCCGATGACCAGCCGCGCCGCGGCCATCCGTTATGCCAGGGCCCTCTTCGATGTCGCCCGGTCCGAGGGCCTCGATCTCCAACGAGTCGATCGCGAGCTGAGCGAGTTCTCCAGCCTGGTGAGCAGCAGCGAGACACTTCAGCGCGCGCTGACGAACCCGGCGGTGCCCGCGCCACGCAAACGGGCCGTCGTCGAGGAGATCGTCTCGCGGGTTGGTGACCTGCTCGGGCCAGTCGCCAAACTGCTCCTGATGCTGGCCGAACGGGACCGACTCGTGCTGCTGCCCGAGCTGGTCGAGGCCTATCGCCGCCGCCTGATGGATCACCAGAACGTGGTGCGCGCCGAGCTCGTCACCGCCGAGACGCTTTCAGAGGATCGGATGGCTGCGCTCCGCGGCGGCCTGGCCCGCGCGACCGGACGCGAGGTGCAGCTGACCGCGCGAGTGGACCCCGGGATCCTCGGCGGCGCCGTTGCGCGCATCGACAGCACGGTCTACGACGGCAGCATCACACGGCAGCTGGAGAAGATGAGAGAGGCGCTCACCAGCGCCGCGGACTGACGGTTCCCGGCCAACGAGACCAACGATGAACATCAAGGCTGAAGAGATCTCCAAGATCATCCGCGACCAGATTGGCAGCTATGCCGTGGACGTCGATGTCGCTGAAGTCGGCAGCATCGTCTCGGTGGGAGACGGCATCGCCCGCGTGCACGGCATCGAGCGCACGATGGCGGGCGAGATGCTGGAGTTTCCGCACGGCGTGTTCGGCATCGCCCTGAACCTCGAGGAAGAGAGCGTCGGCGCCGTGCTGCTCGGCGACTATACCGAGATCAAGGAAGGCGACACGGTCAAGCGCACGAATCGCATCATTTCCGTGCCCGTCGGCGAGGAGCTGGTCGGCCGCGTCGTCAACGCGCTGGGCCAGCCGATCGACGGCAAGGGGCCGATCACCTCGCAGACCTTCCGCGAGATCGAGCGCCTGGCCCCGGGCGTCGTGGATCGCAGTCCGGTGAAGGAACCGCTGCAGACCGGGTTGAAGGCGATCGACGCGATGGTGCCGATCGGCCGTGGCCAGCGCGAGCTGATCATCGGCGACCGCCAGACAGGCAAGACGGCGGTGGCCGTCGATACGATCATCAACCAGAAGGGGCAGAACGTCATCTGCATCTACAACGCGATCGGACAGAAGCAGTCCACGATCGCGCAGGTGGTGCGCACGCTGGAGGACGCCGGCGCGATGGAATACACCATCGTCGTCGCGGCCGCGGCGTCGGATCCTGCGCCCCTGCTCTACATCAGCCCGTACGCTGCGTGCGCGATGGGTGAGTACTTCCGCGACAGTGGCCGGCACGCGCTCTGCGTTTACGACGACCTCTCCAAGCACGCGCAGGCGTATCGCGAGATTTCGCTGCTGCTGCGCAGGCCGCCGGGCCGCGAGGCGTACCCGGGCGACGTGTTCTACCTGCACTCGCGGCTGCTGGAGCGCGCCGCGAAGATGAAGCAGGATCTCGGAGGCGGATCGCTGACGGCGCTGCCGATCATCGAAACGCAGGCGGGCGACCTCTCCGCGTACATCCCCACGAACGTGATTTCGATCACCGACGGGCAGATCTTCCTCGAGGCCGACCTGTTCCACCAGGGTGTGCGGCCGGCGATCAACGTCGGCAACTCGGTGTCCCGCGTCGGCGGGTCGGCGCAGGTGAAGGCGATGCGCCAGGTGGCGGGCTCGCTGCGGCTCGATCTCGCGCAGTACCGCGAACTGGCGGCGTTCGCGCAGTTCGGCAGCGATCTGGACAAGGCGACGCTGTCGCAGCTCAACCGCGGCCGGCGGCTCGTCGAGATTCTGAAACAGCCCCAGTATCAGCCGCTGCCCGTCGAGAAGCAGGTCGTGATCATCTTCGCCGCGACAAACGGCTATCTCGACGGCGTCCCTGTCGAACACGTGCGCGCCTACGAAACGGACCTGTACAGGTTCCTCGAGACCCGCCGTCCCGAGATCGTGACGACGGTGGCCGAGCAGAAGCAGATCGACGATCAGCTCAAGTCGTCCCTGGCTGCGGCGCTGAAGGAGTTCGGGGAACAATTTGCGGCAACGGCGGGGAAGACGGCCGCATAGGCGCTCGGCGAACCGGCAAACGTTCATCGAGCACCTGGCCGCCATTTCAAGACTGCTGGAATAAAATGCCCTCTCTCCTTGACATCCGTCGTCGCGTGCGCGCGGTCAAGTCCACGCAGCAGATCACCAAGGCCATGAAGATGGTCGCGGCCTCGAAGCTCCGGCGTGCGCAGGAGCGGATCCAGCAGGCGCGGCCCTTTGCGACCGAGATGCAGCGGGTCCTGAACAGCCTGGCGAGCCGCGTCGATCCGGCGTCGCACGCGCTCCTCGACGAGCGCCGCGAACCGCGGGCCGGCGGCCGCACGCTGCTGCTGGTGATCACCGCGGACCGCGGGCTGTGCGGAAGCTTCAACACCAATGTGATCAAGTCGTCGAGCGTGTTCATCACGGAGAACCCGGACCACCGCGTGGTGCTCGGCCTGATCGGGCGGCGCGGCCGCGACTTCTTCGTTCGCCGCACCTTCGAGATCCAGTTCGAGCAGGTGAACCTCTTCGCGCAGCTGAAGTTCCAGAACGCGCAGGAGATCGCGCGCATCGCGATGGAGGCGTTCACGAAAGGCGAGGTCGACAGCGTTCACCTCGCGTACAACGAGTTTCGATCCGTGCTCCAGCAGCGTGTCGTCGTGGAACGTCTGCTGCCGATCGGCCGGGTGGACGCGTCGCAGGACGGGGCGCCGGCCACCGATTACCTGTACGAGCCCGAGCCCGGCGAGTTGCTGAAGGCGCTGCTGCCGAGCCATGTGGAAGTCCAGGTGTTCCGGGCGCTGCTCGAATCCAACGCCGCGTTCTATGCCGCGCAGATGACCGCCATGGATGCCGCCACGCGGAACTCGGGCGAGATGATCGAGCAGCTCACGTTGTACATGAACAAGGTGCGCCAGGCCGCGATTACCAGAGAGATCATCGAGGTCGTGAGCGGTGCGGAGGCGCTCTAGAGGGGTATGGGCGCCTGCGGCCCGCGCGAGGCGACGGAGTGAAGCCCGGCGCAGGCCGGGCCGTCGAGCGCGAGGCGAGCGGGGGGGCCCCGCGAGCATTGGATAAGGTGCGCCAGGCCGCGATTACCAGAGAGATCATCGAGGTCGTGAGCGGCGCGGAGGCGCTCTAGGAATTCTTCTCATGGCAACAGCAACAGCAACTGAACAGAAAATCGGCCGTGTGGTGCAGGTCATCGGCCCCGTCGTGGACATCGAGTTCGAGGGCGGTCACTTGCCCACGATTTACAACGCGGTGCGGATCGTGAGCGACGGATCGGGCCAGGCCATCGACGTCATCGCGGAAGTGGAACAGCACCTCGGCGAAAACCGGGTGCGCACGGTGGCGATGAAGCCGACCGACGGCATGCAGCGGGGCATGCGGGCGATCGACACGGGCGGGCCGATCTCGATGCCGGTCGGCGAAGCGACGCTCGGCCGCGTGATGAACGTCCTTGGCGAGCCGGTGGACTTTCCCGATCGACCCGTGCTGTCGAAGGAACGCTGGTCGATTCATCGGGCCGCGCCGTCGCTCGAGGATCAGTCCACCGAGCTGCAGATGTTCGAGACCGGCATCAAGGTCGTCGACCTGCTGGAGCCGTATCTGCGCGGCGGCAAGATCGGGCTGTTCGGCGGCGCCGGCGTCGGTAAGACGGTCATCATCCAGGAGCTGATCCACAACGTCGCCATGAAGCACGGCGGCGTATCGGTGTTCGCCGGCGTCGGCGAGCGGACCCGCGAGGGCAACGACCTCTGGCTGGAGTTCCAGGAGAGCGGCGTCATCAACATGGAGGACCTGCCCAGGTCGCGCGCCGCGCTGGTCTACGGCCAGATGACGGAACCGCCGGGCGCGCGCCTCCGCGTCGCGCTGAGCGGCCTGACCGTCGCCGAGTACTTCCGCGACGCCGAGAACAAGGACGTCCTGCTCTTCATCGACAACATCTTCCGCTTCACGCAGGCGGGATCGGAAGTGTCCGCGCTGCTCGGCCGTATGCCGTCCGCGGTCGGCTACCAGCCCACCCTGCTGACCGAGATGGGCGAGCTCCAGGAGCGGATCACGTCGACGAAGAAGGGCTCGATCACCTCCGTCCAGGCGATCTACGTGCCCGCCGACGACTACACCGATCCGGCGCCCGCCACCACGTTCGCGCACCTCGATGCAACGACGAACCTCTCGCGCGCGATCGTCGAGCTGGGCATCTACCCCGCCGTCGATCCGCTGGCCTCGACGTCGCGCATTCTCGATGCGCGCATCATCGGCGACGAGCACTACAACGTCGCCCGCGCCGTCAAACAGGTGCTCCAGCGCTACAAGGATCTGCAGGACATCATCGCGATTCTCGGCATCGACGAGCTGTCCGAGGAGGACAAGCTGACGGTCGGCCGGGCGCGGCGCATTCAGCGCTTCCTGTCACAGCCCTTCTTCGTCGCCGAGCAGTTCACGGGCTTCCCGGGCAAGTACGTGCCCATTGCCGACACCGTGCGCAGCTTCCGCGAGATCGTGGACGGCAAATACGACCACCTGCCCGAACAGGCCTTCTACATGGTCGGGACCATCGAAGAAGCGGTGGAAAAAGCGGAAAAGATGAAAGACTGAGGCAAAGTGAAGGCTGAAGGCTGAAGGTTGAAGGTTGAAGGTTGAAGGCTGAAGGCTGAAGGACGGACGCTCAGACCATGTCAATCCCCACGCAGATCGAGCTGCAGGTCGTCACCCCGGATCGGCTGATTGTCCGCGAGCGGGTGGACGAGGTGCAGATCCCAGGCTCGCGGGGCTACTTTGGGGTGCTGCCAGGCCATACGCCTCTGCTCGCGTCGCTGGCGGTGGGCGAGCTGTGGTACCGGAAGGGACAGGAAAAGACATATTTGTCGATCGTTCACGGCTTCGCCGAGGTGCTGCCGGATCGGGTCACGATTCTCGCCAGGCTCGCCGAGCGCGCTGAAGAGATCGACGTGGCGCGCGCGGAAGCGGCGCGCAAGCGCGCCGAAGCGCGCCTGTCGCAGAACATGCCCGACGAGGTCGATTACGAGCGCGCGCGCCTCGCGCTGGCAAAATCTCTCATGCGCCTTCAGGTCTCCTCGCGCGGCAGCGTCAGCCTGCGGACCGGCGCCTCCAAACGCGCGCGCAGCGAGGGCTGACGAGGTTCTCATGGCCGCGACCGGGCCGTCCTTCAGCTGGGCCGTCATCTCCGATCCGGGTCTCCGCCGGACCAGCAACGAGGACTGCCATACCGTGCGGCCCGACGTCGGCCTCTTCGTCGTCGCCGACGGCATGGGGGGCCACGTCGCCGGCGAGGTGGCTTCGCGCATCGCGGTCGAGGCGATCGAGGCGTTCACCGAGGAGACGGCGGGCGCCGACAGGAACCGGACCTGGCCGTTCCCGTTCGATCCGACCATCAGCCTCGAGGCCAACCGGCTCAAGACGGCCTTCCGGCTCGCGAATCGCAGAATCGCGGCAGCCGTCGCCGACTCCCAGGACCTGCGCGGCATGGCCACGACCGCATCGGCGATCCTATGCGGGGGGCGGAGCGCGTGCGTGGCGCACGTCGGCGACAGCCGCGTCTACGTGCTGCGCGGCCAGGGCCTCGAGCAGCTCACCCACGATCACTCATGGGTCGAGGAGCAGGTGCGCGCTGGCACGCTCAGCCCGAGCGCCGCCCGGCAGCACCCGTGGCGGAACGTCGTGACGCGTGCCCTCTCGGGCGGCGACGACCCGGAAGTGGACACGACCGAGATACACCCGCAGCAGGGCGATCGGTACCTGTTGTGCTCGGACGGTCTGTTCACGGTCGTCCCCGATCAGGAGATCGCCGAGATTCTCGCGGATCGCAAGGCCGGCCTCGAAGAGATCTGCCGCCGGCTGGTGGAAGCGGCAAACGCGGCAGGCGGGCCCGACAACATCACTGCCCTGATCCTGCAGTGCGATGCTCCATAACCTGGGGCGACTGTTCCGCTACCGCGGCCTGATTCAGAGCCTGGTGGCGAGGGAGCTGAAGGCGCGCTACCGCGGATCGGTCCTCGGCTTCTTCTGGTCCTTCATCAATCCCCTGCTCCTGCTCGTCATCTACTCGATCGTCTTCACATACTTCCTCCCGGCGCGGTTCGAGGGCATCGAGCACTACGAGCTCTTCATGTTCTGCGGCATCCTGCCCTGGACGTGGTTTTCCTCGTCCCTGCTCGAATCCTCCGGCGTGCTCATTTCAGGCGGCAACCTGATCAAGAAAGTGCTCTTCCCGGCCGAGATCCTGCCGGTCGTGACCGTGCTGGCCAACATGGTGCACTTCTTTCTGGGGCTGCCGATCCTCGCTGCGTTCCTGATCTACTATCAGCGCCCGCTGCATCTCGCCGAGCTGGCCTGGTTTCCGGTGACCGTGCTCGTCCAACTGGTGCTCACGCTGGGTTTCGCGCTGCTCCTGTCCGCGCTGACGGTCCACTTCCGCGACATCCGCGACATCCTGTCGAACCTGCTGACGTTCTGGTTCTTTGCGACGCCGATCATCTATCCGTACTTCATCATGGAGCCGTGGCAGCGGCGGATCCTGAACGTCAACCCGTTCACGCACCTCGCCATCACGTACCAGGAAATCCTGTTCTTCGAGGGTCCCGTGGGCCACGGGTTCTGGCTGCTGGTGCTCGCCGCGGCCTCGGTGCTCTTCTTCCTGTTCGGCTATTTCGTGTTCGACCGATTGCGCGATACGTTTGCTGAGGAAGTGTGAAGGCTGTAGGACGCCGCCGTCCGCCATCCGAGAGGCCGCTGCGCGTCGACGCCCGGAGCTGGAAGCTGGCAACTGGAAGCTGGAAGCTGGTAGCTGGAAGCTGGTCGTTGTGATTAAATCAATCGAAGTCTCCCACGTGACGAAAGTGTACCGGCGGTACAGTCGCCGGCGGCAGTTCACCACGCTCAAGAGCGCACTCGTTGGCGGCAGCCTGGTTCGCGACCTCAAGCCCGAGGAGACGTTCGCGGCGATCCAGGATGTCAGCTTCACCGTGCCGGCCGGCCGTACGCTGGGGGTGATCGGGCGGAACGGCTCGGGCAAGAGCACGATGCTGAAGCTGGTGGCCGGGATCACGAAGCCCACCTCCGGCACGGTGCGCGTCAACGGGCGGATCTCGGCCCTGATCGAGCTGGGCGCCGGGTTTCACCCGGAAATCTCCGGGCGGGAGAACGTCTTCATCAACGGCATCATGCTGGGCCTGACCAAGCGCGAGATCGCGAAACGGTTCGACGAGATCGTCGAGTTCGCCGAGTTGCAGGACTTCATCGACGCGCCCGTGAAGACCTACTCGTCCGGGATGTACATGCGCCTCGGCTTCGCGGTGGCCATCCACGTGGATCCCGACGTCCTGCTGGTGGACGAGGTGCTGGCGGTCGGCGACGAGGGGTTCACGCACAAATGCCTGGACAAGTTCGCCGAGTTCAAGCGCCGCGGCCGCACGATCCTCCTGGTGACCCACGCGCTCGGCATGGTGGAACGGTTCTGCGACGAAGCACTCTGGCTCGACAAGGGCCGCATGCAGGGCATGGGCGATCCGAAGCGGCTCGTCGGCGCGTACGTCTCTGACGTGGAGGTCAGCGAGGAGCAGCAGCTGGCGGCGGGCGACGCAAAAGCGCTGGAGGCGGCGGCTGTCGTGTCGCCCGACGAGCCCGCCTCGGCGGTCCTGCCCGATCACCCCGTCGAGACGGCAGCCGCCCCGTCCGACATGTTTCGCGCTACCGAAGGGCGCTGGGGATCCCGCGAGGTCGAGATCACGGACGTGGTGCTCGCCGCGTCGGACGGCGAGCGCGCCCACGTGTTCCATTCGGGCGATCGGCTCGACGTGAAGATCAGGCTACGGGCGCCGCTCGCCATCGAGGACTTCGTCATCGGCATCGGGATCTTCAACGCCGAGGGCGTCTGCTGCTACGGCACCAACACCAGCATCGAGGAGCTGAAGTTCGCGCGAATCCACGGCGACGCGGAGGCCGTCTTCACGATCGACAGCCTCGATCTCGTCGAGGGTACCTACAAGCTCGACGTCGCGGTCCACAAGCTGGACGGCTATCCCTACGACTACCACCGGCTGCTTTACACGTTCCGCGTGAAATCGCGCACCAAGGACGTCGGCATCTACAGGCCGCGGCACGCGTGGCGGTTCTCCGAAGGCGTGACGCTCGACGAGGCGCGGGGCTGAGGGTGCGGCCAGACGCGCGGGCCGGCGCGGCAGTCTCCCGCGATCAGGTCATCGAGCTCGTTGGTCGGGTTCGAGCCGGGGGCGGTACGGTCGTGTTCACCAACGGCGTCTTCGACCTTCTGCACCCCGGCCACGTCCGGTACCTGAGGCGTGCGCGTTCCCTCGGGGACACGCTCATCGTGGGGCTGAACTCGGACGCGTCGGTCCGGCGGAACAAGGGCATCGGCCGCCCGATCAATTCCGAGGCGGAGCGTGGGGAAGTGATCGCCGCCCTGGCGGATGTGGACGCAGTGGTAGTCTTCGACGAAGATACGCCTGCCGAGATCATTCGCGCGGTCCAGCCGGACATCCTCGTCAAGGGCGCGGACTGGCCGACGGACCAGATTGTCGGCCGGGACACCGTCGAGGGGCGGGGCGGCCGCGTGGTGCGCGTCGAGGTCGAGCAGGGCTACTCCACCACAGCCCTCATCGATCGGGTCCGTCGGGTTCGCGAGGGCCGGCGGCGCCGCTGAACGCGCCGCTACACCTTCTCTTTGATCGCGGCTTCGATTTGCGACACGACGTTCGGCGGGATGATCGTCATGTTGTGTTCCTTGCGCGCGTGCGCTTCGGCCTTGGCGAAGACCTCATCCACGTCCTTTCCGACGATGACCTTGTCGCAGCCGGGCATCAAATCACTGCACCTCAGCATCTTGGCCACGAGACACCTCCTCGGTTTCCGGGGAAACTCCCCTTTTCCACGAACAGCGCTCGTCGTTCAGATCGGACGAAGTGTAGGCCCGGCCAGGATGAGCGTCAACGAAACTTCGCGGTTGAGCTGGGCCGCGCGGTAAAATGAAAGGTTCACTGTCGGAGCGCGCCGGTCGCCGTGACGAGCTATACCTCCAGTTCCCTGACATTGCGGGCCGTGTTGAAGTCGGCCGCGGGCCGATTGGGGATGGGTACGCCCGGAGGCCGCGTCTCGGGGCTCGACGGTCCGGCGGCGGTGATGTTCGCCGCGGCGGCCGCCAACCGCGAGCGAACCGTGCTCGTGGTGCCGGCCGATGCCCACGTCGAGCGCATGACCGCCGACGCCCGGTTCTTTCTCGCCGCGCTCGAAGGCCTCTCCGATGCCGAAGTCGAACGCGTCGTTCTCCCCTTTCCTTCGCACGAGGTCGATCCCTACCGTGGGCTGACGCCTCATTTCGAGATCGCGTCGGCGCGCGCCCGGGCGCTGTACGCGCTCGCCTCGGGTCAGGCTCGGCTCATCGTCGCATCCGCGGCGTCGCTCGTCCCGAAGGTCAGCGCTCCCCGCCGCCTGAGCAACGCCGCCATCACGCTTGCGCCCGGTCAGGAGCTCCCGCCGCTCGAGCTCGGCGATTTGCTCGCGGCGGCCGGTTATACCCGCCAGGACCCTGTTGACGAATCCGGGGAGTTCTGCGTGCGCGGCGGCGTCGTGGATTTCTATCCCGCCGGTGCGCCGGACCCGATCCGGCTCGAGTTCATCGGCGACACGATCGAGTCGATCCGGACCTACGATCCGGCCACCCAGAGATCGAGCGGCGCGATCGACCAGGCATCGGTCGTGCCCCTTCAGGAGGTTCTGGCCGACGCGGACGCCGAGGACAGAAGTGCGACGTTCCTCGACTTTGCCGCGATAGCCGGGCGTCCGGCGCTGCTCGTGTTCGAGCCCGATGAAGTTCGCGCACTTGGCGTGAAGCTGTGCGAGCAGGTCCGGGCCAGCTACGGTGAGGCGCTCGAGAAAGGCAGGCGCGTCGCCGCGCCCGCCGAATTGATGATCGAGTGGACAACCGCTGAGGCCTGGCTCGATGGGGCGACGGCGCTCGAAACGCTCGCTCTGGGCGACGCCGCGCAGGCGCGCCATATCTCCTCTCAGCCCGCCATCGAGTTCAACGGCCGGGTGCCCGATTGGGTCGCGGAAATCAGGCGCGGCCGCGAGCGGGGCGACACGATGGTCTTCGTGGCCCACTCGCCGGGACGGGCCGAGCGCACGATCGAGCTCCTCGCCGATTACGAGATCTACGCCGTTCCCGTCGAACGGGCCGAAGATGCACACACGGCCTCGGTGCTCGTGGGCACCGGCCGGCTTTCGCGCGGCTTCCGTTTGCCCGAGGCAGGGCTGCAGCTCTGGGCCGAGACGGATGTCTTCGAGGAGGAGCGTGTCGTTCACGAGCGCCGCCGGTCGGCCACGCGCACGTTCCTCTCCGACTTCAGGGATCTGAAGGTCGGCGACCTCGTCGTCCATGTGGATCACGGGATAGGCGTATTCGTCGGGCTGAAGCGAATCGAGCTGGGGATCGACGCGCAGGAGTTCATGGAGCTCCGCTACGCGGGCGACGACAAGCTGTTCGTCCCGGTCGAACGACTGGATCTCGTCCAGAAATACACCGGCGCGACTCGTCCGGCCCTCGATCGGCTGGGCGGAACGACGTGGGAGAAAGCGAAGACACGCGTCAAGAAGGCCATGCGCGACATGGCCGAAGAGCTGCTGAAGCTCTACGCGGCGCGTAAAGCGGTCCCGGGTCACCCCTTCAGTCCCGACACGCACTGGCAGCAGGAGTTCGAGGACGCATTCGAGTGGGAGCTGACGCCGGATCAGCAGACCGCCATCATCGACATCAAGAACGACATGGAGGCGCCCGGCACCATGGATCGGCTGCTGTGCGGGGATGTCGGGTACGGAAAGACCGAAGTCGGCATGCGCGCGGCCTTCAAGGCCGTCATGGACGGCAAGCAGGTCGCCTTTCTCGCGCCCACGACGGTGCTCGCCTTCCAGCACCTCAAGACGCTGAAGAACCGCTTCGCGGCCTTCCCGGTCCGCATCGACATGGTGAGCCGCTTCCGGACGAAGGCCGAGCAGAAGCTGGTGCTGGACGATCTTGCGGCGGGACGAGTCGAGATCATTGTCGGCACGCATCGCCTGCTCTCCAAGGACGTGCAGTTCAAGGACCTGGGCCTGCTCGTCGTGGACGAGGAGCAGCGGTTCGGCGTGGCGCACAAGGAGCGCATCAAGCAGCTGCGCCGGCGTGTGGACGTGCTCACGATGACGGCCACCCCGATTCCGCGCACGCTGAACATGTCGCTGGCCGGCATCCGCGACATGTCGATCATCGAGACGCCGCCGAAGGATCGGCTGTCGATCCAGACCAACGTCGTGAAGTTCGACCAGGCCGTCATCTCGCGCGCCATCAGGACGGAACTGGAGCGCGGCGGCCAGATCTATTTCGTCCACAACCGGGTCGAGTCGATCTACTCCCTCGGCGATCTGATCGCTCGCCTGGTGCCGGAAGCCAGGATCGCCGTCGCGCACGGCCAGATGAGCGAGGAGGCGCTCGAGCGGGTGATGGTGGACTTCGTCGCGCAGAAATACGACGTGCTGCTCGCGACGACGATCATCGAGAACGGGCTCGACATCCCCAACGCCAACACCATGATCGTCAACCGGGCCGACCGCTACGGCCTCTCGCAGCTGTACCAGCTTCGGGGACGCGTGGGCCGATCCGATCGCCGCGCCTATGCGTATCTGCTGATCCCACCCGAGGATTCGCTCTCCCCTGTCGCGAAGAAACGGCTGGCAGCTATCCGCGAGTTCAGCGATCTCGGCAGCGGATTTCGTGTCGCCGCGCTCGACCTCGAGATCCGCGGCGCCGGCAATCTCCTCGGCGGGGAGCAGAGCGGGCACATCGAGGCGGTCGGCTTCGACATGTACATGAAGCTGCTCGAGCAGACGATCAAGGAGCTCAAGGGCGAAGAGATCGAGGACGGAATCCGCGCCAACGTGAACCTGCGCGTGGACCTCCGGATCGAGGACAGCTACATTCCCGACATGAACCAGCGGCTCACCGTCTACCGCCGCATGGCGGCGGTCCGATCGGCCGAGGAGCTGGATCGGCTCATGGACGAGGTCCGCGACCGCTACGGCAATCCGCCCGAATCCGTGCTCAACCTCGCCGAATACGCCTCCATTCGGCTCATGGCCGACCAGATAGGCCTCGAGTCGCTCGACCGCGAGGGCCGGTTCGTCGTCCTAAAGTTCAGGCCCGATGCGAAGCTGGATCCCGCCTGGCTCTACAGGCTGGTCCAGCAACGAAGCGACGTCAGGCTGGTGCCACCCGCCAGCCTGAAGCTGGATCTCGAGGGCTCCCCTACGGGTCCGGTAGCACAGCGCTCGGGCACCGCCGCCGGAGGGTCCGTATCCAGGCTCCGTTCAAATTCGCCCCGCAAGGGGTCCGACCCGGTGGCGGGCGGTTCCTGGTGGGCGGCGCGCGCGCAGGCGGGAGCGGTTACCGCGGGCTTCTCCCGCGACGAGATCATGCGCCCGGCCAGGGAGGACCCGCGCAGCGAGTCGGGCGTGTTCACCCGGGTGGGGCGACTGCTGAGGGAGTTGAGTCAGGGCGCCTCGATCGACTAAAATCTTCTATTGCAGAGATTTAGGTGCACTTCATGAAGATGTTTGCTCGCGGCGTGGTCGCCGCCTCCGCGGCGCTGGTTCTTGTCGCTCCGCTCCGCGGCGCGGAAATCATCGAGCAGGTCCTCGTCAAGGTCAACGGAGACATCATCACCAAGACCGAGCTCGAGCGACGGCAGATCGATGCGCTGCGCCAGCGATTGAACGCGAACGTCGATCCCCAGGCGCTCCGGACCGACGAGCAGGTGCAGAAGGCCCTTGCCGAAGTGACGCCTCCCCTGCTCGTCAACGCCATCGACGACCTCCTGATGATTCAGCTCGCCCGCGAGAAAGGCTTCAAGCTGCCAGACGATGCGTTCAACCGCTGGCTCACGAACATGCGCAAGGAGCAGAACCTGGTCGAGGACCAGAAGTTCGAGGCCGCGCTGAAGCAGGAAGGCATGACGATGGCCGACCTGCGCCGGAACGTCGAGCGGCAGTTCATGATTCAGGAAGTGCAGCGCGCTGAAGTCGGATCGAAGCTCCAGATCACCGAGGCGGAAGCGCGCCAGTACTACCAGTCGCATCAGCAGGAGTTCGTTCAGCCCGCCTCGGTCACCCTGCGCGAGATTCTGATCGAGGCGCCTGCCGACGCGCAGGGCGCCAGAGACACGGATTCGGTGAAGGAGCAGGCCGACGCCGTCCGCGCACGAATCGCCGCCGGCGAGGACTTCGCGAAGGTCGCGGCCGATGTGTCGGCGGCGCCAAGCAAAGCAAACGGTGGGCTGATAGGGCCTATCGTCGTGAGCGAACTCTCACAGGCGCTTCAGGACCTGCTCGGCAGCATGAAGCCAGGCGATATCACACAACCGATTCGTGGGGCGCGCGGCTATCAAATCGTCAAGCTCGAGACCCATACCCCGTCGGTCGTGCAGCCGTTCGACAGCGTGCGCGATCTCGTAGCGGAGCGCGTCTATTCGGCGCGCCAGCGGAGCGAGGTCCAGAAGTTTCTCAGCCGCATCCGCAGCCAGGCCATCATCATCTGGAAGAACGACGAGCTGAAGCAGGCCTACGAGCGGCAGATTGCGTCGATGCAGGCCGCACCGAGCGGCAACCCGTAAGGCAGTCCCACCAGCATGAAAATCGGTTCGGTCGAGATCGTCCCGCCGTTTGCGCTCGCGCCCATGGCGGGCATGACCGACACTGCCTTCAGACGCCTGGTGAAGCGCAAGGGAGGCTGCGGGCTCGTCGTCACAGAGATGGTCAGCTCGGAAGGGCTGGTCCGCGGCATCGACCGCACCCTGGAATACGCGGAGTACACGGAAGAGGAACGGCCCGTCTCGGTTCAGATCTTCGGCGGTGATCCCGAGAAAATGGCCGCGGCGGCGCGGGTTGTCGAAAGCATGGGCGCCGACATCGTCGACGTCAACATGGGCTGCCCCGTCCCGAAGATCGCGAAGCACAATGCGGGCTGCAGCCTGATGCGCGAGCCCGAACACGCCGCGGAGGTGATTCGGGCGATGGCGCGCGCCGTGAAGATCCCCGTGACCGTCAAGATGCGCGCCGGCTGGGACGCCGGCGAGATCAACGCGCCCGAGCTGGCGCGGCGGATGGAGGACGCCGGCGCAGCGGCGGTCGCCGTGCACGGGAGGACCGCTGCGCAGTCGTATTCGGGCTCGTCCGACTGGGATCTGATCACGAAGGTGGCCAGCGGCGTGAGCATTCCCGTCATCGGCAGCGGAGACTGCACCGAGCCGGCGCAGGTCGTCCGACGCCTTCAGAACGGCGCCGTGTCGGGCGTGCTGGTCGGGCGCGGCGCGCTCAGGAATCCCTGGATCTTTCAGCAGGCCGCAGACGAGGCGGCAGGCCGCGAGGCGCGAACCATCTCCCCGCAGGAGCGGGCGGCATTTCTGCTCGAGTACATCAATCTGCTGCTCGCCGAGCGGGTGGACGAGGCCATCGGCTTCAGGCATCTCGCTCCCGGCACGACCGGCCAGGCCCATCCCGGTGCGCGCAGCCGCGAACGCTGGGTGATCAACAAGCTACGGGCGCTCAACTCCTGGTACACGAAGGGGCTCGACAACGGGTCATACCTTCGCGTGGCGGTGAACTCCGCCGAGTCCATCCCTCACCTTCGCGAGATCATTCAGTCCTTCTTCGATTCCTCCGAGAGCCCGGTCCCTCTCGCGGCATCCACGTCTGTGGCGTTCGACACCACAAGCTCCTCGGGGCTGACAATCGCGTAATCGTAGGCCAGCGCCGCCTCGGCCGACGCGGTGAAGTGCTGTCCGGCAGCACCATGCGCGGGATGCTTCAGGTACGCCACCAACCCCTCCAGATCGTCGAATTCCAGGATGGCGAGGTACTCGAAATCCTCGCGCATCGCCAATTCATATCCGGGAAGGCCATGCCGGACGCGTCGGCCCGTTCGCACGCCGCGGACCGTCGGCGCCGAGAGCGCCGCCGACCTGAACGCGTCGAGGACCTTCAGACGCTGGGCGCTGTTCAGATCCGGGCGTGGGGCGAACAGGATGACGTGCACGATCATTGCGATCGTCCCCCTCCTCCGCCCTTGCGTCCTCCACCCTGTGGTCGTCTCGCGCCCCCCTTTTCGCCGGCCGGCGGCCGGGGGCCGGGTGGGCGGAACGGACGGCGCTCGCGATCGTGTCCTTCCCTTTCTTTTTCCGGCTCCCGCCTCCACGGCTGCCGTTGTCCTTCCCCTCGAGGCCCGCGCTTCTCTCCCGGCCGATCGTGTCGATCTTCCCTGCCGCGGGGCCGCTGTCCGCCGCCCTGCGGCGGCCCTTCAGGCCTCTCACGCTTCCGATCCGGTCTCGGGCCCGCGGGAATGCCTGACGGCCGGTTGCGCTTCCACTCCGGCCGCTGGTTCGGCCGCCAGGCGGGTCTGGGCTCGCGCTTCCAGTCCGGGCGCGGGCCCGTGGGAATGCCAGCCGGACGATCCGGATTCCGCTTTTCCCGCTCCTGCGGGCCCGCCGGTTTTCGACTCCACGGCGACCGCTGCTCGAATCGATCGCCGCGAGGGCGCGGACCCTGGGGCACACGCTCTCCGCCACCTGAGCGACCTTCGCGCGGCTCGACCCGATCGCGGCGCGCTCGTTCGGCGAACCGCCGGCGCTTCTCGTCGCGAGGCACCTTGAACCGCTCGCGCGGATCCTGATGCGATCCGCCGGGCCGCCAGCCCGGGCCACGCCGTTCTCCACCGCCCGGACGACGCGGGATAGCCGCGCGGGCCTGTTCCGGCGATTCCCAGAGGCGCCCGCGCGCGAACCACATCAGCACGGCGTCGGGATGCCGCGCCTGAAGCTGCCGGAGCGTTGGCTCGAGCTCCTCGCGCGTGTGCGCGCGGAACGCAGTCGGCTTGTCCTCGAGAATGATGGTCCAGTAGGTATGGCGAGGCGGCATCGGCTACTGCCTTGGCTCCAGGCGTTTGAGCTTCTCGATGAGCGTCGTTCGCTTGAGCTTCAGAAGCCTGGCAGCCTGGCGTTTGTTCCCCTGCGTCCGCTCGAGCGATCGGCGAATCAGGGAGAGCTCGATGCCCGAGATGTAGGTCTCGAAGTCGATACCTTCTTCGGGAAGCGACAGCTCGCCGCCGTTGGTCGGCGAGGCTTCGTCCTGGACGTCGGGTGAGAGATCGAGCAGGTCGATCTGGCCCCGGCCCTGCGTGAAGGCGACCCCCCGCTCCACGGCATTCTCGAGCTGCCGGACGTTGCCCGGCCACGGGTGCGCCATCAGGCGGCGCATCGCTTCCTGCGAGACCTTGACGGGAGGCCGTCCCGAATCTGCCGACAGCCGTTGGATGAAATGCTGCACGAGCAACGGAATGTCCTCGCGGCGTTCCCTGAGCGGCGGCAGCTTCACCGGGATGACGTTGAGACGGTAAAACAGGTCCTCGCGGAACGTCCCCTCCGCCACCATCCTGTGGAGGTCGGAGTGTGTCGCGGCAATCACGCGCACGTCCACTTTGGTCGTGTGCGAGTCGCCGACGCGCTCGAACTCCCGCTCCTGCAGCACGCGCAGGAGCTTGGCCTGCAGCGCCGGGCTCATCGTGCCCACCTCGTCGAGGAACAAGGTGCCCTTGTGTGCCTGCTCGAAGCGTCCCTGGCGCATGGCGACCGCGCCGGTGAACGCGCCGCGCGTGTGGCCGAAGAGCTCGGCTTCGAGCAGCGTTTCCGGAATGGCGCTGCAGTTGATGGCGACGAACCGGTTGTTACGCCGGGCGCTGTTGTGATGGATGGCACGCGCGGCCAGCTCTTTCCCCGTACCTGTCTCTCCGGTGATCAGCACCGTGCTCGATGTCGAGGCGACGATTTCGAGCAGGTGAAACAGATCGCGCATCACCGAGCTTCGTCCGACCAGGCCGTCGAGCTTGTAGCGTTCTTCGAGCTGCGAGCGCAGGTAGGCGTTCTCGGACTTGAGGCGGCGCTGTTCCAGGGCCGAGTTGAGCACGTGGAGCAGCGCGTCGAACTGGAAGGGCTTGGTGATGAAGTCGGCGGCGCCCTGCTTGATCGCTTCGACAGCATCCTTGACCGTGCCAAAGCCGGTAATCACGATGCCGATGATCTCGGGGTATCGCTCGAGCGCGGCGTCGAGCACGCGCCGGCCGTCGATGCCGGGCAGGCGCAGGTCGGTGATGATCACGTCGAATGCGAAATCGGCGAGCCGCTCGAGCGCCTGCTCACCGCTCGGGGCCTGCTCGACCACGAATCCGTGATCGGCGAGGCGCTCGGCGATGGCTTCCCTCAGCGCCTTCTCGTCATCAACGATCAGCAGATGTTTCTGGGTATCAGACATTTAGTCGGGTGGGCGGTATTTTGACACCCCGCGCAGAGCGGGTCAATGCGGACGCGTGCCAATCCCCTACAGCCGGGCCGCCTCCGCTCCGATACAACATTTCGAATGCAGGCTGGACGCTCCAGGAACCAGCACGGGTGCAAGCGATGATGATTGAGCGAAAGACGATTTCGATCATGAAGGCGTGCGAGCTGGTCGGTGTCAGCCGCCGCACCATCTACAACTGGATCGCAAGCGGCAAGGTGGAGTACGTCCGCACGGCTGGCGGTTCGGTCCGAATCTTCGTGGACACGCTCTGGCGTGAGCCCGGCCGGACACCGGACCTCGCCAGCAAAGAAGCCTCCTGATGCCGGTACCGAATTCCCTGAATGCCGTGAACCCCTTGGACGACTCGCCCGGACTGGGCCTCCTGTTTCACCGCCTCAACAACCAGCTCGGCATCATTCTGGCCAACGCAGAGCTTCTCGAGGTGAAGTCGGCCGACGACATGGGCCGCGCCCGCGCCGCCCAGGTCGTGTCGAGCGTCCTCGATGCCATGTCCACCGCCCGCGAAATCAGACGGCGATCGATAGAAGACTGACGCTTGTCACGTGCGACGTGCGACGTGCTGCGCGACGTGCGGCGTGCGACGCGACGTTTGACGCGCGAACCACGGACCACGAACCCGGTCTGCCGCATGTCACAGATCTGTCATTGAACGCCGGCCGATCGTCAAAATTGTGACGATCGCTGGGACCCCATCACGCCAGATCTGCCCAACCTTTCACATCGCGACACAGCATCTAACTTACTCATCCTCAAACGCTTAGCTCGACAGAAAACAGCTCGTCCGTCCTCGGCATCTCGTCGCGGCGGAGCTGGTATCGCGGTTGCCCTTAGCTGCGCCGTTCCATCGAGCGATCGAGCGATCGAGCGGTCAGCGATTGAGCGAAGGCGATCACTGCTATCGCGCGATCACCCGATCACCCGATCTTCGATGGCCGATCGCCCGATTCACATCGCTCGGTCGCTCGATTGCCCGATCGCGCGATCGCATTGAGGAGAACACGAGCATGCAGCGCCAGCCCCTCGTCGCCCGTCAGCGTGACCGCATCGCCGCCGGTTTGCCGTTCGTCGAGTCGCTCGCCCGCCGCGTGGCCTCGTCCATGCCGCACTCGATCGAGCTGGGGGACCTCGTGCAGGACGGGATGATCGGCCTGATCGATGCGGCCTGCCGCTTCGACGAGGCGCGCGGCATCAAGTTCGAGACCTTCGCCGAGCGCAGGGTCAGGGGCGCGATGATCGATGCGCTGCGGCGCGACGCCTGGCCGCGCGGCGTCAGACGTCAGCGGCGCGAGCTCGAGGCGGCGCGCGAGGACCTTCGGCGCGAGCTCGGGGCCGAACCCTCGCTCGCTGATCTCGCCGCGCGCATCGGATCGGACGAGGTGAAGCTGAGTCGCACCATCGTGCGTATCAACACCATCGAGTCGACCTCGCCGCTGTCGGCCGGCGACAACCTCGACGGGTCGTGTCTTCCGGCAGCGCTCGTTCCATCGGAGCCGCAGGCGCCCGACAAGGCCTACGAGGAGCGCGAGGTCCGCGATCGCATCCGCGCCGCAATCGCCTCGCTCCCGCCCCGCGAGCGCAAGGTCGTCGGGATGTACTACTACTCCGAAGCGACAATGAAGCAGATTGGCCTGGAGATCGGCGTCAACGAGTCGCGCGTGTCGCAGCTCCACGCGCGCGCCATCCAGCGCTTGCGCAAGGCGCTCGGCGCCGAATGCTCGGCCGGAGAAGCGGCCGCGGCGATGCGTCCGGCGATCATTGCGTTCCAGCAGACCATGCGGCGGATGCGGATGGCCAAGGCGTCGCTGCCGGGGACGGCGGGGGTCGTGCTCGCCTACAAGGCCCCGGCGAAGCCCGTGGTGACGCGGCGCCGGCCCGTGCCGCCGGCGCAGCGGATCGCGGCGGCCCGCTAGCCGGAAACCGGAGGCTCGAAGCTGGCGATCAGCAGACCATGTCGCGCGCCGCGCGAAGGAGATCTTTCAGGCGGAACGGCTTGGCGAGCCAGCGGCAGCCGGTCTCTTCCAGGAATCGCTCCGCCTCCGTGCCGGCGACGTCTCCGGTCACGAACATCACGCGGCTCGTCATCTCGGGCCGCCTGGCTTCGAGCTCGCGGTAGAACTGGATGCCGTCGAGCCGCGGCATCTTCAGATCGCAGATGATCAGATCGAAGTGCTGGTTGCTGACTCGGTCCAGTGCTTCGATTCCGTCGCTGGCTCGATCCACCGCGAAGCCCTCATCCTGGAGCGATTCGGCGACGGCCGCGCCCAGCGCGACCTCGTCCTCCACCACGAGCACGGAAGCGCCCTGAGAGCTGTTCCCGGAACGTTCCACCGGAAGCGGGGCCGCCGGCTTCAGCGGGCCGGCGCCGACCGGCAGTTCCACGTAAAACGAGGCGCCGCGACCCGGTTCCGATCGGACCGTCAGCCGCCCGCCGTGCTCCTGCACGATCGCGTAGGCGACGGTGAGACCGAGCCCCGTGCCCTTCCCGACGTCCTTGGTCGTGAAGAACGGATCGAAGATCCGCGGCTGCACGTCTTCCGGCACGCCCGGCCCATCATCGTTGACCTCGAGGACGACGGCGTCGCGATCCGGGTCGTGCCAGGAACGCAGGATGAGCGTGCCGCGGCCATGCGTGCCGATCATGGCCTGCTCGGCGTTGATGATCAGGTTGAGCAGCACCTGCTGCATCTGGTGCGGGTCGGCGAACACATGGGGCAGACCCGACGGCAGCGCTTCGAGCGTGACGATGTTGCTGACGCGCTGCTCGTAGGCGCGAAGCGTGAGCGTCTCGCGCACGACCTGGTTGAGATCGACCATCGCGCGGGTCGTGTGACGCTTGCGCGCGAACGTGAGCAGATTGCGGACGATGCGGGCGGCGCGCTCGGATTCGCTGAGGATCGTCTCGAGCCCCCTGCGGGTCTGTTCGTCGAGGTCGCGCTGGGAGAGGCGTTCGGCCCAGGTGAGAATGGTCGCGAGCGGGTTATTCAGCTCGTGCGCGACGCCGGAGATCGTCTGGCCGAGCGCCGCGAGCTTCTCCGCCTGGAGCAGCTGGTGATAGAGGTCGCGGGCCTGATCCTCCAGGCGCTTCCGTTCCGTGACGTCGCGCATCAGCGCCTCGACGCGGAGCCCATGCCGGCCGCGCTCGGCGTGCGCGGTGACCTCGACCCAGATCGGCGAGCGATCGGCGCGTCGGAGCCGGAGCAGGTAGTCGGTGACCGAGCCGTCGCGCCTGAGGCGCTCGAGAAATCCGTCGCGCGCCTGCGGATCGACGAAGCGATCGAGCTCGAACGGCAGGACCTCCTCCTGCGGCGTCTCGCTCGCGTGGCCGAACATCAGTTTCAGGTAGGGATTCGCCGAGATCGTGCGCGACGAGTTCTTTTCGACGGCGCCGATGTAAACGCCCTCGTGGACCGACTCGAAGAGGCGAGCGAACACCTCGGCAGGAGCGGCGGCGCGAGTCGTCGAAGCTCGGGGCACTGCGGCGGATTATAACAGTCGGTTGTCGATCCAGTTGAGCTAATCACGCCTCTGGCAGATCACGAGAACCTGGGCGGAACGTCATTCGATCCTGACGCTGACGCTCCGTGCTCCCCGACGCGTGCAGCGCGATCCGTCCCGCCCGACGTCCACCGAATCCGACAGGGTCAGGATTCAGGGAAGCCGCCCGATGTCGGCGGACGTGGCGTAGGCGTTGTCGTCGGAAACGACGGACCATATTTGCGATCGATGGTCGAGCGGATCTCGGTCAACGGGGCGCCGGAGTTGTGCATCTGCATCGCGTCACGCGCGACGTCTATACAGATGCCTCAACCCATGCCGTGAAGATCCCAGCGGGGGCGTCCGTCGGGCTCGCGGCCGGAGACGAAGCAGTCCGCGTTGTCGGCGTGGCCCGAGCGCTCGCAACCGCAGAAGCAGGGCACGTAGCTCAGAACCTCCGGATGGCGGGCCGCGAACTCGTAGACGGCTTCTACGACCGGCCGCGGGCGCGGGAGCGCAAACGGCGGGTTGGGCAGCGCGGGGAGCCGACCCCGGTAGCCTTCAGCAGGCGCAGTCGGCGTCTCTTCCGGTGCAGACGACGAGACGGCCGGTGGCGTTGCTGCCGCCGGCGGTTCTGACCGGGGCCGCGGTGCTGGATCCTGACTGCATGCCGTGACGATGAGAACTCCCGCGGTGAACAGCGCGGCGAGCCGGACCCGTGCGGAACGCGTTCGCATGCAGGCTATCTTACCTCGCGCGCGTGTCCATCCAGGTCCGCCGGGGCGAAGCCTCCGGTGTAGTTCCCGTTCGGAGCGGTTGTTCTGTGACCCCGCCACCGTTGTAAGCTGGTCGGGCATGTTCGAGAAGACGCTGCTCGAGGATCGCGTGGCGATTGTGACCGGCGGAGGTACAGGGCTCGGCCTCGCGATCTCCCGGCGGATCGGCGAGCTTGGCGGTCGTGTGGCCATCGGCAGCCGGAGCTCGGAGAATCTCGAGAAGGGCTCCGCGGAGCTGCGCCACGCGGGCATCGATCCGCTGTGCGTGCAGGTCGACGTCAGGAACCCCGAGCAGGTGGACGAAATGGTCCAGCGCGTCCTCCGGCACTTCGGGCGCATCGATATCCTCGTGAACAACGCCGCCGGAAACTTCGTCTGCCGCGCGGAAGACCTGTCGCCCAACGGCTGGAACGCGGTCATCGGCATCGTCCTCAACGGCAGTTTCTATTGCTCGCGCGCCATCGGACGCTACTTGATCGACCGCGGACAGGGGGGCGCCATCGTGTCCGTGCTGGCCAACTACATCTGGACAGGGAGCCCCGGTACCGTCCACTCGGCCGCCGCCAAGGCGGGCGTGATGTCGATGACGCAGACGCTCGCGGTGGAGTGGGCGCGCCACAAGATCCGGGTCAACGCCGTGGCGCCGGGGCCAATCGAGTCGGCCGGGGCCGCGAAACAGTTGTGGAACACGCCGGAGGCAGTCGAGCGCATCACGAAGATGGTGCCCCTGCAGCGATGGGGGCAGCCATCGGAGGTCGCCGACGCGGTTGCGTTCCTGGTATCAGACCATGCAGGCTTCATCACGGGCGAGACGCTGACCATGGACGGCGGGGCGTGGCTGGGCGGGGGGACCTTCGGGTTCGTCGATTAGGAGCAGGCCGCTATCTTTGCGGCTTCCTCCGCGCGGGCCTCGGACCCCAATCGTGGCTGACCGCCCGTGTTCGCTCGGGCGTCTTCCAGATCATCTCCTGCAATTCCTGCCGGACCTTCCGGGTTTCCTTGGTGATCTCCCGCAAACGTGACCGGATTTGCTCCTCTGGATTCAGTTTGTTCACGAGGTGTACCCGGCGTATACACAGTTGGATGCGCTACAAGCCCCAAGACATGGTTAGAGCATGAGTAATGCCAGTTGAGCACATCTATTCGGCTGCTCAGCCACAGCTCAGAATGTTATTCAGCCAATTAGCGGTCCACATAAACAATGGTCTGTAATGTGAGGTCACTGCAGGATATAATTCCGTCATGCTTGCGATGGACCCGATCGACACGGAAATCGTCAGAAGACTGCAGGACAACGCGAGGGAGACCCAGGCGGACATCGCGCGCGCGGTCGGCCTTGCGCCCTCGGCGGTGCTCGAACGCATCAGGAAGCTGGAGGGTCGCCGCCTCATCCAGGGCTATGCGGCCGAGCTCAACGCGAAGGCGCTCGGTCTCGGGATGCTCGCCTTCGTGGCCGTACGGACGGAGGAAGCGGGATCCGAGAATCGCATCGCCCATGCGCTGAGCGAGTGCGCGGAGGTACTCGAGGTGCACCACGTTGCCGGCGACGACTGCTATCTGATCAAGGTGCGCGCCCGGGATGCCGAGCACCTGGGTCAGCTGCTGCGAACCCGATTTGGCAGCATCCCAGGCGTTCGATCCACGAGAACGACCATCGTGCTCGAGACCATCAAGGAGACCTCGAGGCTTCCCTTGCCGCAGAACGACGAGGTGCCGGCGTGACGCCCGCATCGCAACAGGAACGGCGGCTTGCGTATGCAGCGTGGGTGGCGGTTTGCGTCATCTGGGGAACCACGTACCTCGGGATACGCGTCAGCCTCGAATCGATGCCACCGGCGCTGATGGGTGGGCTCCGATGGACGCTTGCCGGCGCTCTGCTCGCGGCCTACGTCGCCGCGCGTGGTGAGAGGCTCCCGCCGCCTTCGCGATGGGGCAGCATCGTTCTGCTTGGGTTCCTGCTGCTGGGGCTCGGCAACGGCGGCGTCGTCTTCGCGGAGCAGTGGATACCGAGCGGGCTGGCGGCTGTGCTGGTCGGTACCTCGCCGTTCTGGATGTCGTCTGTCGAGGCGTGCCTTCCCGGTGGAGAACGCCTCCGCCTGCCCGTCGTCGTCAGCTTGATCATCGGGTTCAGCGGGATCCTCGTGCTGGTGTGGCCGGAACTGACGTTCGGCACTTCAGGCACGCGTCAGTTCCTGGCGGGCGTGATCGCGCTTCAGATCGCGTCGCTCGGATGGGCACTGGGCTCGTCGTACTCGCGGCGGCACACGCGCGCGGACAACGTTCTTGGCACCACCGCTTATCAGATGCTGGCCGGCGGTCTCCTCATGATCCTTGCGGGAACGGTGCGCGGCGAGTGGGCGGACCTGTTCTTCACGACCCGGACCGCCACGGCGTTCGTGTACCTGTCGGTGATCGGATCGATCGGCGGATTCGTGGCGTACACATACGCTTTGCGGCATCTACCCGTATCGTTCGTCTCGCTGTACGCGTATCTCAACCCGGTGATCGCGGTCGCGCTGGGTGTGCTCGTGCTGGGCGAGCCGTTCACGTCGCGGATGGCGATCGCGGCGCTGCTGGTGTTTGCCGGGGTTGCGCTCGTGCGACTGACCGCCGGTTCAGCTCCGCGGACGACGCCGGCACCAGCCGTACTGTCCGCTCGTCCTGAAGCTCGGCGCATTGCCTGAAGGAGAGTTCCCCGAGGCGTCAGACTCGACGGCCGCTGATCAATCGAACGAGGAACAGTACGATCGCGATGACCAGCAGCACGTAGATGAAGTTGCCGAGCGTGTAGCCGCTGACCATACCGAGCAGCCACAGAATAATCAGAATGATGGCAATCGTTTCGAGCATCGCTTGTCTCCCTGGTAGCGCTCCATGCGCCATCCGACGTCTGCTCGACCGTAAGAGCAACGTGTGTGCCACGGCAGAGCCGGACGGGCATCGCCGCGGGAGAAGCAGTTTAGTGCTGTGCTTTCTTGTAGTTGCGCTTGCGAGCTCGACGGCTTGGGCGCAAGCTCGGCAGGAAACTCCCGACCCGGGTGTGAATCGCATTGCTGCAGCCGGCGTCTTCCTTGCGGGAGCGGCGGTCGGGCTGGCCGCGCACGAAGGCGGGCACCTCTTCTTCGACGTCGTCTTCGACGCGGATCCTGGCATTCGCGCGATCGATTTTCACGGCATCCCGTTCTTTGCGATCTCGCACCGCGACGATCTCTCGCCGCGACGCGAGTTCGCTGTTTCATCCGCAGGGTTCTGGGTTCAGCATGCCGTCAACGAGTGGCTGCTCACGCGGCACCCGCGTCTGCGCCAGCAGGCCGCACCCTTCAAGAAGGGCGTGTTCGCGTTCAACGTGCTCGCCTCGGCGGCCTACGCCGGGGCCGCCTTCGCTCAAACGGGTCCCGACGAGCGCGACACACGAGGGATGGCCGTGGCGTCTTGCACGAACGAACCGTGGATTGGCGCGCTGGTACTGGCGCCGGCCGTGCTGGATGTCTGGCGGTACTTCGAACCGGATGCGAAGTGGATCGTCTGGATGTCGAGAGCGGTGAAGGTGGGCGCGGTCCTGCTGATCGTACGTTGATCGAGACTCGCGAGACCGCGTCCCTACTCCACCTCGCTGCGCGGGCCGAGGGCAAACGTCATGGTCCCTTCGACGGCGACCTTCCCGTTGACCCTCGCGATTCCCCGGAGCACTCCCACGCGGCTGCGGAGCCGCCGCACCATCGCCTCGATTTCCACGACGTCGCCGGGATGGACGGGCCGACGGTAGCGGACGCGTTCGATGCCCATGAAGTAAATGAGCTTTTCCCGGTTCTCCGGTTTCGCCAGGATCATGATGGCGCCGACCTGCGCGACCGCCTCCGTCAGGATAGTCGGGGGCAGCACCGGCCGCTCCCCTTCGCGGTGGGCGAGGTACCGCTCGTTCAACGTGACGTTCTTGATCCCGACGATCCGTTTGTCGGGCTCGAGTTCGGTGATCCGATCGACGAGCAGGAAGGGATATCGATGCGGCAGGATCCGCTCGATCGCGCCGTAGTCCAGTGGAAGCTTGAGATCCATTTACGAGTCTGGGAGAGGACTTGCGAGTTTCAAATCGCCTGATCGAGCGACGTTTCTGGCGCAGCCGACTTCAGAGACGCGGCGTGGTTCTGACGCCGTCCTCCCGCGGTCATGAACGGGATTTGCCAGTATAATCCGGTTCTGGCCTGCTGCCGCCGCGACCCGAAAAGGGAAAGGCGCTCCTCGAGCGGATCGGAGAAAGACCACCAGGATCAGTGACTCACGCACATTCAGCCGACGGAGAGTCCGTCACGACCGGCACGGTCCCGGGGGCCGCTGCAGAACACGAGATCGTCACGACGCTGTTCGACCTGGGCCGCCAGGTCACGGCCGTGCTCGATTTCGACGATCTGCTGCGGCAGATCCCGCGGCTGATGTCCCGCCTGATTGCCTTCGAGGCCTTTGCCGTCTATCTGCTCGACGAGCGCCGGGCGGAGCTGAGGATCGCGTACGCCGTTGGATATCCGCCGAGTAGTGCGCCTGTCCGCCTGACGTTGGGGCAGGGTCTCGTGGGTGCCGCCGTCGCGAGCGAGCAGCCGCTGCTCGCGAACGACGTGGCCTCGGACCCCCGCTACGTCGAGTCCGTTCCCGGGATGGCGGCCGAGATCGTCGTGCCGCTGATGCACAAGTCCCGGCCGATCGGCGCCCTCAACATCCTGGGCCGGACGCGGGACCAGTTCAACGCACGGGACGTGGCCATCTTCCGCCAATTCGCGGCGCACGTCGCGGTTGCGCTCGTCAACGCCAGGCTGTTCGAGCAAATCCGCCGGGACGCGGAAGCATTCGAAACGCTCTCGGAGGTTGGACGCGAAGTCGCTTCGCTCCTCGAGCTCGACGAGCTCCTCGCGCGCCTCGGCCAACTCGCGCGCCGTCTCGTCGATTACCGGACGCTGGGCATCCTGCTCCTCAACGAGGACGACGAGCTGGAGATCAAGCTCGCCGTGCAATACGGGGAGAGGGTGGAGGTCCCGCGGGTGCGGCTCGGCGAGGGTCTGGTCGGGTACGCCGCCCTCCACAAGGAAGTCGTCCTGGTTCCGGACGTGTCGCTGGATCCGCGCTACATCAAGGTGGTTGAAGATGTGCGCTCGGAGCTGGCGATCCCGCTCCTTCTGAAGGACCGCTGCATCGGCGTGCTGGACCTCGAGAGTCCCGAGCTCGATGCCTTCAGCAAACGCGACGTGGAGATCCTGACGCTGCTCGCGGCACAGGCCGCGGTCGCCATCGAGAACGCCCGGCTGTACGACGAGATACGAGCCAACCAGGTGCGTCTGGAAAAAGAAGTTCGCTTCGCGCAGCGCGTGCAGGCAGCGCTCCTGCCGGCGGGGCCGCCCAGGCGGCTCAAAGGCGTCGACATCGCTGCCTCCTTCGACGCGGCCCGCGAGCTGGGCGGAGACTTCCACGATTATCTCGCGCCGGAATCCAACACGCTCGTGGTTGCCGTCGGCGATGTCTCCGGCAAGGGCGTGCCGGCGGCGCTCTACAGTGCGTTTGCCGCCGAGCTCGTGCGCGGGCGAACGTACCGTCGCCGGTACGTGCCGGAGCGCTCGAGCCCCGCCAGCGTGCTCTCGTCGATCAACACGATCCTGCACCAGCGGCACCTCGAGGAGTACTACTGCACGCTCTGCTACACCATCTTCGACCTGAAGCGGCACACGATGATCATGGCGAACTCGGGGCTGCCGTATCCGATTCGCTGTTCCGCCGACGGCTGCGCCCAGATCGAGCTTCCGGGCGTCCCGCTGGGATCGTTCTCCGGATCGACCTACGACGAGGTGTCGTTCGCGCTCCACCCCGGTGATGTGTTCATCTACTGCACCGACGGGGTCTTCGAGGCGATGAACGAGCAGGGCCAGGAGTTCACGGCGGCGCGGTTGCTCGAGGTGGTCGGCCGATCGAAGGACCTGCCCTCGGCCGGGATCGTCCAGGCGATCTTCGACGCCGTCGCCGAATGGCGCGGCGAGGCCGCAGCCAACGACGACATGACCGCCGTTGTGATTCGGATCGACGCCTTGAAGAGTTATCCCCACGATTCACGTGAGTTGAGATGAACGCGGGTCCTGGCGCCCGGCAGCCCCACCCGTCCCCACCACCCCACCGCGCAGGCGTGCGCGGCGGGGACCCCGGCTCGGCGCCAAAAGCACTTGTCACGCGTGTGGCTCCTCCACCCCACCGCGCTGGAAAACGCGCGGCGGGGGCCCCGGCGCCTGCGCGGCGGGCGGGGCGCCCCGCCGTGCGCCACCCGCGTCGTATGCTCAACTCACGTGAATCGTGGACCTAGAGGCTCCTTCACAGGTGGTGCTCGCATGCGCGTCAGGATAATCGTCTTGCTCGGCGCAGCGCTGCTCGCGGCCGGTTCCGTTCTGACGGCGCCCTCGCTGATTGCCGCGCAGGCGGCGCAGAACGCCAAGGCGTCGGAACTGTGGAAGGCCCTCGGGCGACGGCTCGAAGCCGAGGCGGCCGCGGTCGACGGCGTCGTCGGCTATACGCTCGTCGACCTGACCAGCGGCGATCGTCTCGGGCGGCTCGAGCACGAGGTTTTTCCGACCGCCTCGACGATCAAGATCGCGATCCTCTACGAGCTCTTCAGGCAGGTGGACGAGGCCAGGCTTCGCCTCGACGATTCGCGAGCGCTCGACCGGCGCCACGCGGTCGGAGGTTCGGGAATCCTCAACGAGCTCACGTCTCCGACGCTCTCGCTCGGCGACTATGCGACGCTGATGATCGTGCTGAGCGACAACACGGCAACCAACGTCCTCATCGACGTCGTGGGCATGCAGAACGTCAACAGCCGGATGTCAGCGCTCGGTCTCGACCAGACCAGGCTTCGCCGCCGGATGATAGATCTCGACGCGGCCAGGCGCGGCGAGGAGAACGTGGCCACGCCGGCGGAGATCGCGCGCCTGCTGGAGATCGTTCACCGTGGGGAAGGCCTCAGCAAGGCGAGCCATCAGGACATGCTGGCCGTGCTGAAGAAGCCCAAGTCCAGCGCCCTGCGCCGCAGCGTTCCGCCGCGCGTGGAGGTGGCCAACAAGCCGGGAGGCCTGGAGGGTGTTGCCGTGGACGCGGGGATTGTCTACCTCGAGTCGCGTCCCTACATCTTCGTGATGATGACGACGTTCCTGAAGGAGAACGGCGCGGGCGATGCGGCCATCGAGACAGCATCGCGCCGCGCCTTCGACTATTTCAACCGGCTCGCCCTCAGCTCGGAATACGGGCGCCGGATCCGGTGAAGCTACCGCTTGAAGTCGAGGTCGGTCTGCTGGATGTGCAGGCCGACGCTCTGGCCGCCGAGCGTGGCGACCTCGTTGACGCGCCCCTTCACCCGCACGCGGGCGCCTTTCGTGGGCACGCGGCCGCTCTGCGAGAGCACCGTCATCTCACCCGTCCCGTCGTCCACCCTGTAGAACCGGAACGGGACCAGGGGCACTCCCCAGGAACTCGTCACCACCCCCTCGATGGCGACGGTCTTGTCCTGGTATCGGCCCGGGTTGTACTTCAGCTCGGCCACCGACGGACTGGTCGCCAGGGCGCAGCCGGCAAGGATCAGGGCGGCAATCGAAACGGTGAGCGCCAGGGTCCAGGAACCTGCGGAACGCGTAATCGATTTACGCATCGTGGTACTCCTCCCAGAGACACGAATGGCCGCGCGAAATCGGACAACTTGCGACGGGATGCGGCGATGCCAGCGCCTGCCTGAGTTAACGCACCCCGTTGATTCCGCGCGACCACCCCCCACCACATCAAATCCCGTGCCCGCCCGAACGCCCGGAAATCCTCGGTTCCCGTACCCCGCCGTCCCATTGCGGTGACGCCTTGTGACCTCCATCCCGGACGGCCCGGACACAACCTTTTCAAAAATCGATGCGTCTCTCTCACGGGGTTCAGGGTTCAAGGTTCCGGGGTTCAAGGGTTCGCTGGCGCGCGCTCGTGAACGGGGTGTTGGTTCGTCGAAGGATCTAAGGCGATTTCGATTCGGCATGGAGAACTCAGCATGAGAGTCAGAACAACGGCCGCCGTCACCCTGGCGATGGTCGCGGGCGTGGGCATCGGTGCCGCGATGGCGCCGGTGGCGGAAGGGCAGAGCAAGGTGCGGGCGAAGGGTGAGCCTTCCATCGTGAAGGTGGAGCCCTCCTCGACGATGCAGGTTTTCCGGGGCGGGAGCCGCATCGGCGTGTCGATCCAGGATGTCGACGAAGAGGCGGCAAAGCGGGCGAAGCTGCCGGCGATCGGCGGCGTGCTCATCGAGGACGTCACCGCCGACAGTCCTGCCGAGAAAGCCGGCTTCAAGGCCGGCGACATCGTCGTTGAGTTCGACGGGGAGCGCGTCCGGAGCTCGAGGCAGTTCTCGCGGCTCGTACAGGAAACCCCGGCGGATCGCGAAGTGCAGGCGGTCGTCGTCCGCGACGGGCAGCGGACCACGCTGTTGGTCCGGCCGGAGGCTTCAGGCGGGTTCAGGTATTTCGGCGACTTCGACGGCCTCCCCGACATCCGCATCGCGCCTCGTCCCCCCGTACCGCCGACACCACCGACACTGCCTCCACCTCCAGCGCGACCGGCGCCCGATGTGTTCGAGCTCCTGCCGGAGTGGGAGGGCTTCTGGGGCGGCTCCGGAAGGCTCGGGATCACGGTCAGCTCGCTGTCCGAGCAGCTCGGTGACTACTTCGGCGCCAAAGAAGGCGTGCTCGTGACGTCGGTGGCCGACAATTCGACGGCCGCGAAGGCCGGCCTGAAGGCGGGCGACGTCATCGTCTCGATCGACGGGTCGGCCGTGGACTCACCCTCAGCGCTGTCGCGCCAGGTGCGGCGGCTCGAGGAAGGTCACGAGTTCACCCTGGAGATCGTGCGCGAGAAGAACCGCCAGACGCTGAAAGGGAAGGTCGAGGCGCGGCAGAGCCGCCGCTGGACGACGCGGACGGTGATCTGAAAGAGGGCCGAAAATCGGGGGGACGGTCACAAGGCATTCCCCTGACGCCGCCGGGAGTTCGACGCGGTAGCCAGGGCTACGGAGTTCGCGAAGCAACTTGGCGGCTCGACGCTGGGCCGAGACGGCCGACGAACCGCGGGTCGAGCAGCTCGAAGATATCGCCCTTGGACTTCAAAGCGGCCTGCGCGACCTGATTGAGCAGTCGGGGCATAATCTGGTCGCACTTCCGAAGTCGCCGCAGCGCTCCCGTTTCCCCTCAGGCGCTGATGGCAGTTGACAACCGACGCGGGGCTCGGTAGATTCCCATCAGGCACTGATGGGACTCACGAACACGCCCTCCGATCTTCTCCCAGGCACGCTCGAGCTCCTCATCTTGAAGGCGCTCAGGCCAGGCGCCAAGCACGGCTACGGCATCGTCGAGCACCTGCGAGTGGTGTCAGACGACGTGCTCCGGATCGGGGAGAGTGCGTTGTATCCGGCGCTCCAGCGGCTGCTACTGAACGGCTGGGTGAAGGCCGAGTGGGGCACGTCGGAGAACAACCGCCGCGCGCGCTACTACACGCTGACCGCCGCCGGCCGCAGGCAACTGACGGCCGAACACGCCGAGTTCGACCGCATGGTCAGCGTGATCCAACGCGTGCTCGCATCGACATGAGTCCTGCCGTCCATCGCACATGAAAGGTCCGTCTCATGAGCGCTCTTTTGCGCCGCCTGATGTACCTCCTCCGCCGCTCGCGTCACGACGCCGATCTTCGTGACGAGATCGAGGCGCACCGCGCACACCGTCGGGACGCGCTCGAGCGTGGCGGCCTCGCGCCAGGCGACGCGGCGCGGGCGAGCCAGCGGGCCATGGGAAACGTGACGCTTGCCGTCGAGGACGTGCGTGACGTGTGGGTGTCTGGCGCTGTCGATCAGCTGTGGCAGGACATCCGTATCGGGGCTCGCGGGTTGCGCAAGAACCCGGGTTTTGCACTCGTCGCGATCGCGACTCTGACGCTGGGCATCGGCGCCAATACGGCGCTGTTCTCGATCTTCAACGGTCTCATCCTGCGCCCGCTGCCGGTGCGTGACCCGGGTCGTTTGGCGCTGCTCCTCGATGGATCGTGGTCCTATCCGCTCTGGACGGAGATCAAGGCTCGCGAGAACGATCTGTTCGACGGCGCCATCGCATGGGCCAACGAGAGATTCGATCTGTCGCGCGGCGGCCAGAGCGCATTCGTGGACGGTGCCTACGTGAGCGGGCGCTTCTTCGAGGTGCTGGGCGTGTCTGCCGAGCGCGGCCGCATGCTCACTCCGGCCGACGACGTTGCCGCTGCGCCGGATGGCCCCGTGGCTGTCATCAGCCACCGATTCTGGCGCGAGCAGTTCGCCGGCGCCGATGACGTGATCGGACGCCAGATCACCCTGCAGCGCAGGGCATTCACCGTCGTCGGCGTGATGCCACCGGGGTTCTTCGGTGTGGACGTGGGGCGGATGACGGAGGTGATGCTGCCGTTTGCCGCCGAGCGACTCGTGCGAGGCCAGGAAAGCCGGCTGGTATCCGTCGGCTGGTCGTGGCTCGACATCATCGTGAGGCGGAAGCCCGGCCAGAGCCTCGCGCAGGCGAATGCCGGGCTCCGCGGCGTGCAGCCGCAGATCCGCGCCGCGACGGTGGGCGGTGTGGCGGCAACAAGAGCGGCGCGCTATCTCACCCGTCCATTGACCCTGGAAGACGCTGCGACCGGCAGGTCGTCGCTGCGCGCAGAGTTCGAGAAGCCGCTCATGGCGATGATCGGGGCCGTGGGGCTCCTGCTGCTCGTCGCGTGCACGAACATCGCCAGCCTCGTGGTCGCGCGCGCGCTGGCCCGGCGCCGCGAGCTCGCCGTGCGACTGGCGCTTGGCGGCTCGCGTGGGCGGCTTGCACGATTGGCCTTCACCGAGAGTCTGATCGTGGCGACGGCCGGTGCAGCTCTGGGGCTCGTCTTCGCGCGCTGGAGCGGTGCGCTGCTCGTCCGCCAGTTGAGCACCTGGGAGGGCGACGTATCGCTGGCGCTCGCGCTCGATTGGCGCGTGCTCGGATTCAGCGTGTCGCTCGCCTGCGCCTCGGCGATTGTCGCCGGTGTCGCGCCCGCCCTCGGCTTGAGGAGCGTTGCCGCTGGTGAGGCGCTCAAGGATGCGGGTCGAGGACTTGCCGGCGATCGCCGCTTCGCCGTACGCGGCACGCTCGTCGCCGCGCAGGTTGCCATGTCGCTGATGCTGGTCACTGCGGCCGGACTCTTTCTCCGCTCGTTCGCTTCGCTCAACCAGCTGCCGCTCGGCTTCGTCCCCGAGCCCCTGCTCATCGCGGAGTTGGATCTTCAGGCGAGTGCCGCGCCGATCGAACAACGAGGACCGCAAGCCGAGCGCCTGCGCGCCGCCGCGGCGGCCGTGCCCGGCGTGAGGTCGGCATCGCTATCCAGGGTGCCGTTGCTCACCGGCGGTGGCTGGGGAGCAAACCGCGTCGCCATCGACGATGAGCCGATGCCCGTGGAGGATCTGAGCGCGAACCGGTTGTGGCTCAATGCCACGAGCCCGGGTTGGTTCGGCACCATGGGGACGCCGCTCGTGAACGGCAGAGACTTCACGGACGGCGATCGCGTGGGCGCACCGCTTGTTGCCATCGTCAACCAGGCCTTGGTGCGCCGCTATCAGCTTGGTGCGCAGCCCATCGGCCGGACCGTCCGCATTGGCTTGTCGAACGGCGAGAGGCGCTACGAGATCGTCGGGGTGGTTGGCGACAGCGCCTATACCGAGCCGCGCGACGGCATGATGGCCACCTTGTACGTGCCGTTCGCGCAAGTCCAGCCACTCGGGGAAACGGTCATCATGACGATCAACGCGGATCGTGGCCGGCGAGCGGCCGTGGAGCGCGACGTCGCTGCCGCACTCGCGAGGACCGAGCCGGCCATTGGGTTCATCTTCCGGACTTTCGAGCAATTCATCGATGCGAGGATCACACAGGAACGCCTCACCGCCATGGTCTCGAGCTTCTTCGGCGGACTCGCCCTCCTGCTCGCCGGCATCGGGCTCTACGGCATCGTCGCGCAAGCAGTGCGCACCAGTCAGGGCGAGATCGGTCTCCGCCTTGCGCTCGGTGCACAGCCCGCCGGGATCCTGCGCCTCGTGTTACGCCGCGTTGGCGTCTTGATCGTGGTCGGACTCGCGCTCGGGCTGGCAGGCAGCCTCTGGGCGGCGCAGTTTGTGGGGCCGCTCTTGTTTCAGGTGGAGGCGCGCGATCCGGCAACGTTCGCCGGCGCGGCTGGTGCGCTGGTTGCCGCAGGTGTGCTGGCCGCCTGGCTGCCGGCGCGGCGGGCCGCACGGCTTGATCCCGCCACCGTACTGCGCGAAGGGTAGGAAGCTCTCCGTCGCGTGACAGACTGCCCAGATCGGAGCAGTGCGCCTTCTTCCGATGCGAGTCGAGATTTCCTGCGCGGGGCGGTTCGTTTGTCGGAAATTTGCATACAAATATCGGACATTTCGCTGGACTAGCGCGCATCTGTCCGAAGAATGCAGACAATTCCGGACAGCCCGTACGGTGACGATCAACTGAGACCGATGAATGGTCGGCCCCTCGCCGGGATTCGCGTGCGATGTGGACAGCTCTTACCTCACACCGCCGTCAGCAACCGGGGTCGAAAATCGTCCCTTACACGCAGCCGATCCTTCCCTGGCCGTGCTGGGGGGCGAAGCCGTACTACGCCCCGGCGGCCTCGGCTGTCCCGTGAGGTCGCGCCGGGGGACCAACGAGCGTGGCAAGCTGCGCGGCGACGATAGCGGCCGCGGCGAGCCGCGACTCCGCGTTGTCCGCACCCCGCCGCAGCTCGGCAGCCATCACGCCGACACAACCGCCAGCCGTCACCAGCGGCGCGGCGATCGCGCCGCTCGATCCTCCATCCGGGTTCACCGTCTGGAGAAGGGAGGTCCGAAACGCCGCCGCCGTCGCGTTCTGGGCATCCCGTGGAATGGTGCCGAGGCGGTTGACGAGCTGTGCGGGGTAGCCGTGAGCCACGATGGGATTCAGCTCCCGGCCGTCCGGATCGGCGATCCACAAGATGATGCCTCTTGCATCGAGCAGCGTGGATGCCCGATCGAGCAAGGAGGGAAGCTGTTCGCTGTCCATCAGGCGCGCGAGGTCGGTGCAGAGAGAAGCCAGGCCCCTGAAGTCGGTCCGTGGCGGCTCGGGCCGCTGTACGTGGATCTGAACCTGTTGGGGAGCAGGCTCGCCGGCCGGGACCGCTGCCGCGTCAGAAGCGGAGTCCACTGCGTGTTCCCGTGGTTCCGGGCCGCTCAGCGGCGCGGGCGTACTCCAGGCTTCCGGTTCGTTCTCGAGGTCGAGGTGCTCGACGGCAGACGACGCTGCGAATGCGGGCGCGGCCCTTCCGGCAAGCGACGAGACGGTGGACACCTGGCGCTCCGTTTCGCCGCCCGGAAGGAGAAGCAGCACCACGAGCGCCGCCGCCGCCGCGCCGGCTGTGAGCGCGAACACCTGACGGCTCCTGAACGTGGCGACCTCCGCCTCTCCCGCGGCGATTTCGGACGCGCGCGCCTGCTCGAGGCGCGCGTCGATCGAGCCCGTCATCTTCGCACCGTCCTGGAACACGAGATCCGATGCCAGCAGGTTCTGACCGGTTCGCCTGTAATCCCGCGCCCGCCGGTCGAGCTGCGCGAAGTCGTCCAGCGTGCCGAGCGCGGCCTCGAGCTCCGAAAGGGCCTGCGGCGACGTGGCACTGGCGCGGAGATCGGTGAGCCCGTTCCGCACGGCCTCGATCCCGCCGGCGACTTTTGCGGGCCAGATTTCACCGGACTGGCCGGCGGCGACGTACGCCTGCTGCGCCGCGCGCGTGTCGAGCACCGCGCGCGTCGTCGAGCGTGCGGACTGCTCGAACGTGCGCAGGGCCGTGCTGCGCGCGCCAGCCAGGGACTCGCCGTTCCAGAAAAGATAGACGGTTGCGCCGAGCGACACGATGAAGAGGATCAACAATGTCAGCCGTGCCCCGCGACTCCTCATTCCTCGGCCTCCATCTCCCGCATTTGGACAGTTACTATAGCATTCACACTGCGCGGTGCAGCGCGGCAAAAACGAGGCGAACAGCGAGCGTGGACGTCGTCGCGATCATCAATCCGGTCTCGGGAGCGGGCATGGACCCGACTGTCGCCCAGCGGCGCCTCGCGCTGGTTCGCGCCGAGCTGAGCCGGCGGGCGCTTCCATGCTCGATCCACCTGACCGAGCGCGGCGGACACGCGGCGCAGCTCGCGCGTGCGGCCGCCGCCGACAGCGCCGGCCTGGTGATTGTTTGGGGCGGCGACGGTACCGTGAACGAGGCGGGTGGGGCCCTCGCAGGATCGGAGACTGTCCTCGGCCTGATTCCAGCCGGATCGGGCAACGGCTTCGCTGCGGCGCTCGGCGTGCCGCGCGATCCGGAGGCTGCCCTGGCCACGGCTCTCGATGGCCGCACCCGGGCCATCGACGTGGGCGTCATCGGCGAGCGCCATTTCCTCAACGTGGCAGGGATAGGCGCCGATGCCCGCATCGCCCTCCTTTTCAATCAGCGAGCGCAGGGAAGTCGCGGCCGGTGGCCGTATATCTCCATTGGGGTCGCTCAGGGCTGTCGCTATGCCGCGCGGGATTACCTCGTCGAGCTCGATGGGGAGGGCGCACGGCACCGCGCCCTGCTGATAGCATTCGCCAACGGGCGGGAATACGGCATGGGGGCGATTCTCGCCCCCGACGCCGACCTCGACGACGGGCGGCTCGACGCGTTCGTGGTCGACGACCGGCCGGTGCCCGCGCGGTTCTGGCACGCGCGTCACCTGCTGCGCGGTACCATCGCGCAAGCGCCGGGCGTGGTAGTTCGAAAGGTCAGGACCGCTGCCATCGAAGCGTCCGAGCCGATCGAGTTCCATGTTGACGGCGAGCCTGGACTCGCAGGCACCAGGCTGGAGGTGAGCATCCGGCCGAAGGCTCTCAGAATCCGTCAGTGATCTTCAGGAGTCGGTCTCGAGAGGTGAAATCATGACCAGCGCCGAAGCACTTCTCGAAGCGGTCAAGGCAGGGCATCTCCCTCAGGTGAGAAGGCTGCTCGCCGCCGACAGCGAGCTGGCCGCGCTGCGTATGCCGTCGGGAGAGACGCCGGTGATGGCGGCGCTCTACCGCGGTCACCTGCCGGTGGTGGAGGCGTTAATCGAGGCCGGCGCGCCGCTCGATGTGTTCGCAAGCGCCGCGCTCGGCAGGATGGAAGCCATCGAGCGGATTCTGCGCGATTCGCCCGAGGCCGTGAACGCCTTTGCCTACGACGGCTGGACGCCCCTGCACCTCGCAGCCTTCTTCGGGCAGCGCGCCGCGAGCGTACGGCTGTTACAGGCGGGTGCGAAGGTGGCGGCCGAGTCCAGGAACGGTATGCGCAACACGCCGCTGCATGCCGCGCTGGCGGGGAATCGTCCCGATATCGGGCTGCTGCTCATCGATCACGGCGCACCCGTTGCGGCGCGCGACGCCGGCGGACACACGCCGCTGCACATCGCCGCCGAAAACGGGTCGGTGGATGTGGTCAAGGCGCTGCTCGCCCGGGGCGCGGATCCACACGCCGTGGACGGGGAGGAGAAGACGCCGCTCGCTCGTGCCGCGGCTCGCAATCACGGCGCGGTGATCGATGCGATCACCGTTCATCGCTGACGCGACGTCACGTCCTTGAGGGGTATCCCGCTGAACCACGACGTCGCCGCCGGCGCTCCCGCGAACTTCACCGGCGGCAGATCCTGGAACATGAAGTCCCACTTCCAGCGCTCGGATGGATTCGACGCCTGCAGCCACGTCCGGGCCGGCACGGGGCGCGCGAAGTCCAGGGTCGTGATCCCCGCGTACGTCTCGTTGCCAGCCATGCCGGCGGCGAGCTCGGCACGAATCTGGCTGCTGCCCGGGTAGGAGATCCCGGCGCCGAGCGCTAGGCCGAGGTTCACGAGGATCTGCCAGTCTTCCTGCGCGTCTCCCGGAGGCGGGATCACGCGTGCGGCGCCCTGGAGCCGTCCCTGCTCGTTGACGTAAGCGGCCTCCTTCTCGATCCACGCGGCCCCCGGAAGCACCACGTCAGCCGCCAGGGCGAGGTCGGTCAAGAGCACACCTTGCACGATGAGGTGCGCGAGCGTGCCCGAACGCTTCGCCTCGATAATCCACGACACGTCCCCGAGCGATCCGGCGGGACCCGGATCGAGGACGTAGAGCGCGGCGACACGACCGGATTCGACCGCCTGTCGGAAGGCCGTGAGGTCGGCCTCCCCCGTGCCCGTCGTTCGAACCGGGAAGCCGAGGTCTTTTGCTCCGCGGACGTTGGGCGCATCGGTCGCCGGGATCGTGAACTTCACGTTGGGCGGTTGGGGCTTCGTACTGGTGCGCCAGGCGATGGCCACGCCCTCTTCGGGCAGGCCGAATGCACCGCCGAGCTTGCCGACGACGAAGAGCTCCTCGAGTGAGACGTGCGCGGACACGAGAAACCTCAGCGCCGAGGGACCTCCCGCGGCGGTCACCGTGTCGGCGACCTTTGCCAGGGCGTTGCCCCAGTCGGTCGGCTCCAACGCCCCGGTTTCGGTCTTGACCAGCGGGCGCTGCAGGCGATCTTCGCTTTCAATCCAGTGATAGTCGAACCGTCCGATATCGCACATCCAGTAGCCGTTCACGTCGGGATTGAACCGCGGCGTCATGCGGATCAGCCGTGCGCCCTTCGCCCATTCCGGCTTCGCCTTGATCCAGGCCGTGGTGTTGCACCCCTTCTCGCAGAGCGTGCAGATCGTGTCCACCGCGTCGGGATTGTCCCAGGGCCTCGACTTGAACCGGTAGTCCCGTGTCGTGATGGCGCCGACAGGACAGACGTCCATGAGGTTGCCCGAGAGCAGCGAGTGAACACCCTGCTCCTGGAACGTGGCGATCTCGCTCGCGTACCCGCGATCGACGATGCTGATCTGCGCGTCGGTGTCGATCTCGCGCATGAACCGGACGCATCGCGTGCAGAGGATGCAGCGGTTCCGGTTCAGCATCAGCGTCGGGCCGAAGTCCACGTCGGCCTTGACCCCTTCGCCGTCGAACGTGCGCCGCGGGAAGCCCATCCGGCTCTCGTTTGGACCAAAGCTGTAGGAGTAATCCTGAAGCGGGCACTCGCCACCCTTGTCGCAGACCGGGCAGTCGAGGGGATGGTTGATGAGGAGGAACTCGAACACGCTTGCGCGGGCCTCCACCACGTCCGGCGCCTGCGTATGCACCACCATTCCGTCAGCCACCGGCGTCGAGCACGACGTCTGCAGCTTGGGCATTTTTTCGATCTTCACGATACAAACACGGCAGGAGCCGTCGATGCCGAGACCGGGGTGATAGCAGTAGAACGGTATCTGGATGCCGCTGTCGAGCGCTGCCTGCAGAACGGTCTTGCCCTTCTCGGCCGTCACCTCGCGGCCATCGATGGTCAACTTCACTGTGTCCATATCGACCGATCATAGTTCACGGGCGACCGTCCCCAAAGGGCCGGCTGTCGGTCTGGTGGACGATCCTTCCGAGAATCGCGGGTCTGCCCTCGCGAGGTGGTTCTTGTATCCCGCGCGGCTTCGATCTAGAGTAAAACAAACTCGTTCCGGCCCACCCCACCTCAGCCAGGGAGGCCATCATGGACGCGCTTCGTGTCCGCCCACGGTTTCGGCTCGGCCCGGTTGTGGAGTGGCTCGTCGCCGCGCTGTTCCTCTTCGCAACCTTCGCCGTCGGATCGCTCATCTTCAGGGAGTTGCGTCCCGCGGCCGCCCCCGCGACGCCCTTGCGCGCCCTCTCGCAGCCGATTCGCTCGCTGGTGGCGTCGACCCCACCGGGGGTCCCTGCGCGCGCGGTGTCCGTACCGGTCCTACCGTTCATCGATAACAAGGAAGTGCGAGTTGGCGACACAATGGCGGCGGTGGCCGAAAAGCTCGGCCGCGCAGCCGAGGTGGGAGAGCAGCAGGTGGATCGCGGGTCCTTCGGGGAGCGGCTGACCCGCTTCTACGATTACGCGGGCTCCAAATTCATCCTTGTCTTCGAGCCGGCCGAACAGAACGGGGCGTTCCGGGTCTCGGGGATCTACCTGCCCTGACCTATCTGGCGATCTCCGCCAGCGCGGCGTTGTCGTCGTTGACCTCGATCTTTCGCAGCGTGCCCGCGAGCTTGATCTTCCGTTCCACGACACGTTCGGTCACGGGGATCACGATCTGCTGCGTCTGAGCGTCCGCATAGAACACCGTTGCCGTTACCGGCACCGGGACGACCTCCCCAAGGTGCTCGAAGCGGAGCACCGCCGTCTGTCCCGTTCGCTTCTCGCTGAAGCGAAGCCTCGGGATGGATGCTCCGTAAATCCAGGCCTCGAAGAACGCTGACAGGTCGCGCTTGCTCGCCTCTTCCATAACCATACGAAAATCGTCCGTGCCTGCCTTCCGGAAGCGCCAGCCGGTGTAGAAATCCCGCAAACCCGTGAAGAACGCCTCGTCGCCGACCAGCCGCCGCAGCATGTGCATCACCATCGCGGCCTTGTTGTAGACGAGCGCGCGGAAGACCCTGCTGTCGCGGCGGATGTGGCCCAGTCGATACCCCAGGTAAATCGGCCCCTGGTCCGACGCCTCCATCCCCGTCTTGCGCATCTGGCGCAGGAGGTTCAACATCAGGTCCGATCCGCGCTCCTTCTCCGCAAACAGAATCGCGAAGTACTGCGAGATGCCCTCACTGATCCACTGTTCGTGATAGTTCTTCCAGCCGACCGCCTGCCCCCACCACTGGTGAGCCAGTTCGTGGGCCAGGAAGAACGTTGGATAGCTGTCGAACGCGACCGGATCGTTTCGCCAGGTCAGGTCTCTCGTCGGCATCGGCTGGTTCAGGATGACGAAGTACGGCGGGCTGTGGCCCCCGGGCAGGTCGCTCTCCGTGACGGCCAGCGTCAGGCTCGGATAGGGCACGCCCCCGACGATCGATGCGTAGAACTGGATGATCTCGGTGGACTGCTGCGACAGGTCCCGCGCGCGACCCGCCTGCCTCGGATTGGCCTGGACGATCAGGGAAAGGCCATCGTGGCGTCCGGCGAGGGGTTGCGTCGGCGGGGTGTTGGCGTCGAGTGCCGTTTCCGATTCGGTCTCGGCCACGACATGCACGTCGGACGTGTCGAGCCGCAAATCCGCGGTCGTGACAGTCGCGAATCGGCTGATCACGCACCCGATGTACCGCACGGGGCGATCGGACTCGAACAGGAACAGCTTGCGGTCCGGCGCCACGGTCTCCGCCGCATTCACCGCGGGCATCCCGGTCGCGACGGCATCGAATTCGCGAGGCACCGAGATCCGAAGACGCGCGGTGGCGTAGTCGGTGACAGTCCCCTGCGGGTACCAGTACGAGCGGTTGCTGTAGATGAAGCGCGGCTCGAGCGGAATCTGAATCGTGTCCTGATCCTGCGTGACCGCGATCGCCTCGCGATCGAGCTCCTGTGGAGGCACGCGTCCCGCGTAGATGATGCTCAGGTTGATCTCGCTGTCCCGGGCCACCGGGGACGGCAGATTGACGATCAGGCTGTGCTGGCCGACAACCCTCAGATGCAGGAGCCGTCCGAACTCCGGCGAGTACACGCCGCGCACCACGAGCGACTCCGCGAGCCGCATCGTCAGGGTCATCAGCTGCAACGACCGGACCCTCATCTTGACGCGCGCGTTGCCGCTGACCCACTGACGCTCCGGATCGAAGCTCGTGTTGATGTCGTAGTCGAGGATGTCGTATTCGAGAAGGTCGTCCTCGCTGTAGAACCGTCCGCGTGCGGCAAGCTTCTCTTCCGAGGCGTACACGGCGATATTGCGACGGCGCTGCCGATCGAACAGCGAGACGTCCTCCGACTCGCTCCACGTTCGCGCGTACGTGAGGCTCCCGTGCCGCCGGGTCTGGACTTCCGCGATCAGATCGCCAGTCGAGGGGACGATCGACCACGTGTCCCGACTGATGTCGCTCAAGTTCAGCTGCAGCGTGCGGCCGACGAACTTCTGGAAGATCTCCATCGCACGTCTGGCATCCGAGGCCGAGACCTCGCGAGGGACCATCGATCGGACCGGGAATCGCGCCGCGAACTCCGCCGGGCGCACCCGGATGAACGCCGCTTCGAACTCCGAGTCGAAGGCTTCGGAGCCCGCGAAGATGCGGAGCTGCGTCTGCTCGGCCGGGTCGCGCGGAGCAAGCTGCATCCGCCCGCGCCCGAGCAGCACGACGGCGGTGGTACCCTCAGGCGTGTCCGAGAGAAACGCCGTGCCCTTGGGCAGATGAAGAGCAAGGTCGGGCGCCGTGACGGTCAGGTCGTCCACCTCGAACTGCCGCGACACGTCGAGCGACAATCGATAGATTCCCGACACCACCGACACCCGCTCCATCCCGGCCACTCGCCACACCGGGCTCGCGGGCGGTCGGTCCTGTGAACCGGAGTCCGGCGCGTTCTTGAGATCCACGCGCCAAGTGGAGATGAGGCCCTCCATTCCGCGTTCCTTGAAGACCTCGAGCAGCAACCGCTGCGTGCCGTCCTCGAGCGCCGTTCGATCTCGTTCCTTGATGACGATGCGATCCGGCGCGGGGACGATGGAGTAGGCGAACTCTTCGAGCCCGCTGTCGTCGGCGCCCGGATAGGCGAGTGCGAGGACCTTTGCGCTGTGACCTGCCGCGCCTGCCTGCTCGAGATTGAGCACGAACAGATCAATCGCGTCCGGCTGCGAGGCCGGCTGGGCCGGAGCGCTCCGCACGAGGGCGAGCAACGCGACGGCCGTCAAGAGCGCGAAGCGCATGGCAGATTCAATATTAGACCCCGGGGAGGCTCGCAAAGCTCCATCCACTTTGGGGTCAATTCTCAGTAGGCCTCGAAGCCACCTTCGAAGACACCCTCGGGGGACGAAAGGCCTGGAACCGGGGACGAAGCGCCGGGAGGGAGAGGGCAGAACGGACCGGGATCAGGCCCGCCGGGCTGCCCGCTCGAGGATGAGGATGGTCAAATCGTCCGCAAACCGTGGCTCGCGGGCGTGCGCCTCCACGGCGCCGATGACGCGGGCACCCAGCTCGGCAGGCGAAGAGCGGAAGTGCATGTCGATGGCGCGCTGAAGGCCGGCCTCCTCGAGCGGCTGGCCGGCGGGGTCTTCTGCTTCTGTAATCCCGTCGCTGTAAAGGACCAGCAGATCGCCGGGGTCGAGCCGGGTGGTCGCGCGATCGAACTCGGAGTGGTCGAACATCCCCAGCGCGACGCCTGTACACATCAGCCGCTCGTACGACCCGGAATGGCGTCGAAGCAGCGGGGGATTCTGTCCCGCGTTCACATACGACAGGATGCCTGTGGACGGCTCGTACACCCCGTAGAACAGGGTGATGAACCTGGATGCCGGCGAGTGCCTGCAGATCTGGGTGTTCAGGCGGCTGACGAGCGGCGCGGGCTCCAGCCGTTCGTCCACGAGCGTTCGCAGCACCGCGAGCAGCAGCGCCATCAGGAGTGCCGCCGGGCTTCCCTTTCCGGCCACGTCGCCAAGCGTCACGATGATGCGGCCGTCTGGCAGCGGCAGCACATCGTAGAAGTCGCCTCCAACGGTGTTTGCCGGGCGTGTCGAGCCCGACACGGCCACGTCGCCAGCCTCATACGTTCCCGTCGGCAGCATCGCGAGCTGGATTTCCCGCGCAACCTCCAGCTCGCCCTTGAGGGAGAGACGGTCGGCGACCTCCAGCAGCACGAGGAGATTGATCAGCAGGAAGCTGACGATGAGAGCGAACGTTCCCTCGGCCCAGACCGGGAGAGGGAGCTCCACCTGAAGGAACGGCATGCCGAAGGGCACGTAGACCGGCGCGATGCCCCGGAAGAGGCGGACGAGGCCGATGAACGCGATGATCAGCGCTCCGATATACAGCGCGCGGCGTGCTGCCGGGAGCTTCAGCGTGAAGGCGACGAAGATCTGACGCACCCGCAGCGGCAGCCGCTTCCACACCGGAAGCCCGGCATACGACTGCTCATCGACACCGCGCCGAAAGAAGTGGTACGCATCGGGCGTATCGTGCGTGAAGAGGCGCTGAAAGTCGTGGCCCGACAGATCCCGCGTGTACGTGTCGAACACCTCGCGGGCGCGGTCGGATCTACGCATCAAAGAGGAGTATAGCGGACCACAGACGGCTCACACGGACAACCGACGCGACAGCTACTCCTCCGACGTGACCTCATTGAACAGCACCTGGATGATCGCAGCGGTGGGGACGGCGAGCAGGGCGCCGAGGATGCCGAGGAGGTTCCCGCCGATCAGCAGCGCAAGGATCACCATGACAGGGCTGATGCCGACCTGTCGGCCCATCACCTTCGGCACCAGGATGTGATTCTCGAATTGCTGCTGCACGACGAAGAAGATGAGCACGAAGAGGGCCTTGTTCCATGAAATCGTGGCGGCGATGGCGATTGCGGGGATCGCCGAGAGAATCGGGCCGACGACCGGGATGAGCTCGCCGATGCCGGCGATCAGCGCGAGAACGTAGAAGAACGGAATGCCGAGCAGCCCGAGGCCGATCGCGGTGGTCACGCCGATGATCGTGCCGAGCAGGGCCTGGCCACCGAGCCAGGCGCTCACCTTCAGCGTGATGTCGCGGCTCGCCTTCTCGACACGGGCCCGTCGCGCGCGCGGAAAGAGGCGGATCAGGCTCTGGCGCAGGTGCGCCGCCTCGACGAGCAGGTAGAAGGTCAGGATCAGGATCGTGACAAAGCCGAAAATGCCGCCGACCACGCCCCAGATGGTCCCGAAGACCGTGCCAACTGCGGTCGTGCCGCCTCCGACGGGGGCCCGCTGGACGGCCTCGGTGAAGGTCAGGTGTTCCTCGAGCAACCCCTTCGAGATCAGGAACGCCTGCGCGCGTTCGAACATGTCGGTGCGCGCGGCCCACAGCTGCTGGGCCTGATCGGCGAGCGGCGGCACGATCGCGAATCCGACGCCGACGATCGCACCGATGATCATCACGTAGAGCACCAGGATGGCGAGCCACCGCGGGAAGCGCCGCGTGCCAATGGGCAATACCTTCTGTCGCTCGATCAGCCGGACCACCGGGCTGAAGCCGATGGCGAGCAGGCTGCTGATGTAGATGAGGAGCAGGACGTTTCGGACGCGATAGGCGGCCCAGAGCACCACGCCGGCGAGCGCCGTCATCCAGATGGCATAGAGAACGATGAATCGCGGGTCGGTGTGGCGCGGTCGAGACTCTGGCGTTGTACGTGTGCTGACCTCGCGCGACGGCGTTCGCGTGCTCATCGGTGAATCACCCGGGCAACATCATGTCACGATGATCGTCGCCGCAATCCAGGCGCACACAGATGGCGGCTGCCTGGGCCGGGGACGAGCCCTCACCCGCGCGCGAGAAACTCGCGGGTGAAGCGGTCGATGTCGTCGTAAATCACCGACAGCTCATCGAGAGGCGCGAGGAAGACCACCCTGAAGAAGCCGCCCTCTGGACGCGTGCCGAAGCCGGAGCCGTACACGCAGAGGATCCCGGTCTCGCGCAGGAGCGCGAGCACGTACTCCTCGTCGGTCCTTCCGGGCGGCAACGACACGCGCGGCATCGCGTAGAACGCCGCGGTCGGCGCGACCGAGGTGATTCCCGGGATCATGTTGAGCCGCCGGGTCGTCAGCTGCGCGCGCTCGCGAAGCGCCGCGCGAAACGCCTGCTGATGGGAGCGGTCGCCGTTGAGCGCGGCAACGATCGCGTATTCCATCGGCCCTGTGCTGCACAGACGTCCGTCCGCGAGCTTTCGAATCGCTCCGAGCACCTCGTCGAGCCGATCGGTCCTGCCGACCGCCATCCAGCCCGCCCGCCATCCTGGCGCGAGGTAGGCCTTCGACAGCGAGGAGAAAGAGATCACGGGTGCGTCCGGATTGACCGCAGCGAGCGCCGGCACCGGCCCATCGTAGGCAAGGTCGGCGTACACCTCGTCGGCCAGCAGCGGGAAGTTGTGCCGGTCCGCCAGCTCCACCAGCTCGCGACGGATCTCCTCGGAGTAGGTCGCGCCCGTCGGGTTGTTGGGATCGATGACGACGAGCGCCCGGGTCGAGGGCGTGATCAGGCTACGGACGTGGTCCACGTCGGGGAGCCACCCGCGAGTGGGGTCGGTGCGATAGAACACGGGGCGCGCGCCGATCTTCGCGAGCACGGCGGTGTACAGAGGATAGGTCGGCACCGGCACCAGGACGTCGTCGCCCTCCTGCGCCAGCGCGGTCAGCGCGAGCTCGATCCCCTCCGACGTGCCGGACGTAATCACGACGCGGTCGGGTGAGGCGGGCATACCGCGGCGGAGGCACTCGTCGACGACCGCTTCACGCGCCGGCAGGATGCCCACCGACGGTGCGTAGCCGTTCTGACCGCTGCGCATGGCGCGCTCGACGGCCTCGATCAGGTGCGGCGGCGTGTTGAACCCGAAGGGAATGGGGTCGCCGATATTGAGGTAGCGGACATTCCGGCCCGAAGCCTCAACCTTTCGGGCCTCGGTCACGATATTCCGGATCGCGTAGACGAAGCCGCTGATGCGCCGCGCTACGCGTATGGGATGCGTGGTTCGAGCCGTCATTGCACACGAATTCTACCAGTAAATGGGCCTCGAGCCGGATTCCGGCTCAGCTTGTAGAAATGACAGGCGCAGTTTCCCTTGATCGCGTAATTTCTACGCGACTCAGGCTGGCCCTGAGCAGCGAAATTAGGCTGCTCAGGAAGATAAGGCAGTATTAATCAATGACTTATCAGGATGGCAGGCTCTTTGGTAGTGGAGGGGTCATGACGGCGCGTCGTGCCGCCCTTGCAGCCGCAGCTGCAGTGCTGCTGTTGCCCGGACAGGCTGGCGCCCAAGGAACATCGGGGCAGCCGCCAGAACCGGCACCGACGTTCAGATCCTCGGTGGATCTGGTGTCGGTGGCAGCCGTGGTTCGCGACCGGCGGGGCCGATTCGTTTCCGACCTCTCTCGCGACGACTTCATTGTCGTCGAAGGGGGAACAGCTCGGCCGATCGTCGGGTTCGAGTCGGAGCGGAACGGCCCAATCAAGCTCGCGGTGCTCTTTGACATCAGTGGCAGCATGCGCGTCGGGAGCAAGGTCGCAGACACGCGTCAGGCGGCGCGGCATCTGTTCAGCGCGATGCGGCCCGGCGATCAGGCGGCGCTCTTCTCGTTCGACAGCCGGCTCGATCGGGTCCATGGGTTCACGTCGGACTTCTCGGCGCTGGAGGAGGCGATCGAGCGGGTTGAGCCGCCATACGGGCAGACATCGCTCTACGACGCCGTTGCCGAAACCGCGCGCGCCGCGGTCGCAGAGGCGAGTGGCGACGGAGGCCGGCTGCCGAAGCGGGTCGCGGTGGTCGTGCTGACCGACGGAATCGATACGAAGAGCCGGTTGTCGGCTCCAGAGGTCTCCGGGATTGCCAGCGCTATCGATGTGCCGGTCTACGTCGTCGCGGTGATGTCGGCGATCGACGATCCGGCGCGCGACAAGGACAGCCCGAGCGCAATCATCAGCCTGGCGTTGCGGGACTTGTCGCAGTGGACGGGCGGCGACCTGTTCATCTCGAGCGCTCCCGCGCACGCGAGCGTGGCGGCGCGGCAGATCATCGACGAGCTGCGGCACCAGTACCTGCTGGCGTTCGAGGCGTCGCCGAGGGCAGGCTGGAAGTCGCTCGAAGTCAAGGCGCGCCAGCGCAACCTGGTCGTCAGGGCGCGCAGCGGGTACGTTGCCGGCGGGGGACGCACGCCGCCGGATGAGGAGCGTGGGGCGGTCATCGGTCGGTCCGGAAGAATCGGAGAGAGCGGCAGACGCCGCGATTGAGCGGCGCAGACGCCGCGTAGCCATGTCCGCCGTCAGGGCGGACGGGAGTAGACGGAGGACATATGAAGAAAGTCGTGCTGGCGGTACCCGTGCTTGCATTGGCGCTCGGCGGCACCACAGCGTGCGCGACGAAGAAGTTCGTGCGTGGCGAAGTGGCGCAGGTCAACGAGAAGGTCGACACTCTGACCCGCTCGGTCGAAGAGACACAAGAGCGGACGCGCGTCAACGAACAGCGCATCGGAGAAGTCGATCAGAAGGCCCTGGCGGCCGATCAGAAGGCCGCGCAGGCCGGTCAGCGTGCCGACGAGGCGCGTTCGGCGGCCGAAGCCGTCAATACCCGCGCCGACGCCATTGAGAAGACCGTGAAGCGGCTCGTTTACGAGGTCGTGCTGACCGAGGACAAGGGCGGCTTCAAGTTCGGCAACGCGGCGCTTCCCGAGCAATCGGTCCAGGAGATCGATCAGCTCGTGCAGCAGTTGAAGGCGAACCCGAACGGCTCCTACATCGAAATCGAGGGACACACCGACGCGACGGGCCCGAAGGACCTGAACCAGCGGCTCGGACTGCTGCGCGCGGAGAACGTGAAGCGGTATCTCTACGAGACGCACCAGGTGCCGCTCCACAAGATCAACGTGATCAGCTACGGCGAAGAGAAGCCGATCGCGCCGAACAACACCCGCGACGGGCGCGCGCAGAATCGCCGCGTCGTCATCAAGGTGCTCAGCTAACATCGAGCGCCTGTCCACCACGCGGAACCCCGCCTCCCGTCCGGGGTTCCGCGGCGGTGGATTTCGCCGCTGCGGCGGACCGGGGGCGGATCGCTGGGGCCGTGCCGGGCTGGTCCGGTACTGGTGTCCATGATCAACGTCAGCACTTCGCAGGGTGCTTCGCGTTCCGCCCCCGGTCGGCCGCAGCTGGGATCCTCCACACAGGTGCGACCGGATCGGATGGCGAGATCGCAGACGACGACGACGAAGGCAGAAGACCCCGGGTCTTCTGCCTTTTTTGTTGCCAGCTTCCAGTTTCCAGCGTCCCGTTTCGAAGGCACGGCGGAGGGCGTATCGCCGACGGCGGCCGCCACGCGCCGGTTAGCTGCTAGCCCACGCCCTTCTCGACAATCTCCTCCATCGCTGCCGCGAACGTATCGATCTCTTCGAGCGTCGTGTACACGTTCGGCGTGATGCGCACACCCTCGTACTCGGCATGAACGATCGGGGTGGCGATGATGCGCCACCGTTCCCAGAGGCGGGCGACGAGCTTCGCGCTTGGCACGCCGACGATCTGCACGGTCCCAATCGCGCAGGAGTGCGCGGGATCGAGGTTGGTGTGGAGGCGGATCTTCGGGTTCTGTCGCAGCCGCTCGGCCCAGCGGTTCCTGAGATATCGCAGGCGCGCCGATTTGCGCTCGATACCGATGCCTTCGTGGAAGCTCAGGGCCTCGGCGATCGCATTGTGATTGGCTGCCGGGTGCGTGCCGATCTCTTCGAACTTGCGGATGTCGTCCGTCTTCTTCTCGTTCGCGGGCGTGAGCGGCCACAGCTCAGGGATGTTCTCGCGCCTCACGTACAGGAACCCGGTGCCCATCGGCGCGAGCAGCCACTTGTGCAGGCTGGTGCCATAGTAGTCACACCCGAGATCGGAGGCCTTGAAGGAAAAATGCGCGAACGCGTGGGCGCCGTCCACGATCGTCTTGATGCCGCGGCGCCTCGCCTCGTCGGCAATCTGCTTCACCGGGAAGATCTGACCGGTCAGGTTCGTGATGTGGCAGAAGTGCAGGACCTTCGTCGCTGCTGTTAGCGCGCCGAGCAGGCGGTCGGCGAGCTCGTCCTGCGATCGAGGGGGCACCGGAAAGGACACCCTGGTCAGCTTGATCCGATCACGCCGGACCCGCTGCTCCCATGTGTCGAGCATGCGCCCGTAGTCCTGATTGGTGGTGATGACCTCGTCGCCCGCCTTCAGGTCGAGGCCGAGTTGCGCGATCTGCAGCGCTTCGCTGGCGTTGCGGGTGATGGCCAGCTCCTCGGGATCGCAGCCGAACTCGGCGGCAAGCCTGCGCCGCACCGTTTCGATGTTGGGCTCGAGGATCTGCCACATGTGGTACACGGGCGCCTGGTTCGAGATGTCGAGATACCGCTTCAGCGCTTCGTGGACGACGCGCGGGCTGGGACAGCAGCCGCCGTTGTTGAGGTTGATGAGGGTTCGGTCCAGCGTGAATGCCTGCTGGATCTCGCGCCAATAGCTCTCGTCCGCGGCAACGTCCTCCGGGGCGCGGCCAGTCCAGTCACGCGCCGCCGCACTCATCCGGACAAGAGCGCTGTCAGTGAACGCGGCCACCGCGGCCGCACTTGCCGTACCGCTCGCCTGCAGAAACGCTCGCCGCGTGTACATCTCGCCCTCCCCTGACGCCTGGACGCGCCGAAGTGACCCGCATTGCAGGATGGACTGGGCAGAGAATACTGTATTCCGAGGCTCCGACGGTGACACAATAGCCGACCTGGCCCTTCCAACCAGGCGCTCCCGAGCGTCATCACATGTGGAGGTCGTCGAATGCAGGCGTGGGGCCCGGTTGTCCTCCGGCTCGCCGTCGGTGTCGTCTTCATCGCCCACGGAGCACAGAAGCTGTTCGGATTCGGGGGCGGTGGAGGGCCTTCGGGCACTGCCGCCTTCTTCGCGCAGCTAGGTCTGACCCCAGCCTACCCGCTGGCCCTTGTCGTCGGCCTCGTCGAGTTTCTCTGCGGACTGCTCCTCGTGGGCGGTGCCTTCACAGGGGTGAGCGCGGCACTGTTGACCGCAACGATGGTGGTGGCGGTCTGGAAGGTCCACGCTCCGAACGGGTTCTTCCTCAACTGGACCAACGCGCCCGGGCAGGGCCACGGATACGAGTTCCACCTGGTGCTTCTGGGGGCGCTGGTGGCGCTGATACTCTCCGGTCCCGGCGCGTTGTCGGTTGACGCACGGCGCCTCAGGTCTGCCGAATCGCTGGCGGCCGGCCGAGCAAGGCTCAGGCAAGGCTGAGGGCTGAAGAAGTAGGGAGGCTGAAGTAGGAAGGCTGAAGTAGGAAGGCTGAAGTGGGAAGGCCGAAGGCGGAAGGCTGAGGTTCTGAGGGATGGGTCACGTCGAAAGCGGATCGCGTACGGCGGCATTGTGCTTTAATTAGCGTCTCTTTCCATCTAGTCCGGTGAGGCTCTTCATGGCTTCCAAGAAGCAGGACGCACCCGGGTTCAGTCGCAGGTCGTTTTTAAGGACCGTCGGTGCAGGCGGGGTGGCCGCGGGTGTGCTCGGTCAGGCGCCGCTCGACGCGCAGCAGGGGGTCCGCGCCGCCGGTCCCGGGGCGGTACCGATTCAGCTCGACGTCAACGGGCGCGTGCACAAGCTGGAGATCGAGCCGCGGGTCACGCTGCTCGACGCGCTGCGGACCCGGCTCGACATCACCGGTGCGAAGCGCGTGTGCGACCGGGGGTCGTGCGGCGCGTGCACGGTGCTGGTCGACGGCAAGAGCATCTATGCCTGTTCGACTCTCGCGATCGAGATGCAAGGCAAGCGGATTCGAACCGTTGAAAGCCTGGCACAAGGCACCGTCCTTCACCCGGTTCAGCAGGCATTCTGCGAGCGTGACGGCCTGATGTGCGGGTTCTGCACGCCAGGGTTCGTCGTCGCCACGGCGGCGCTGCTCGAACAGAACCCGAAACCCACCGCGGAACAGGCGCGCAAGGCGCTCGACGGGAACATCTGCCGCTGCGGCACGTACGCCCGCGTCCTCGAAGCGGCACTGAACACGGGAGGTCGCCGTGGCTGAGCAACAGCAACAACAGCCCGCCCCGTCCCAGCCGTCTGCGTCTCCGGCTGCCGCGTGGCCACCGCCGGCCGAGCGGGCGATCATCGGCAAGCCCACCAGGCGGCTCGACGGGCCCGACAAGGCCAGCGGCCGGGCGAAATACACCTACGACATCATCCGCCCGGGCATGCTCTACGGCCGCCTGCTGGACTCTCCACATCCGCACGCACGCGTCCGGTCCATCGATGTGAGCGCGGCGGAGAAGCTGCCCGGCGTGCGCGCGGTCCTGGCGCTGAAGGATCCGGCCAAGCCGGAGACCTCGCGCGTGCGATATCAGGGAGAAGAGGTTGCGGCTGTCGCAGCCGTCACCGAGGAGGTCGCCGGCGACGCCATTCGGCTGATCAAGGTCGACTACGAGGTGCTGCCGCATCTCGCCACCATCGAACAGGCGATGCAGCCCGAGGCGCCGAAGGTCTTCGAGAAGGGGAACGTGACCGAGGCGTCGGTGAACGAAGACGGCGGCGACGTCGAGGCCGCGCTGAAAGCCTCGGCGCATGTGATCGAAGGCCTCTATTCGACCCAGGTCCAGACGCACACCAGCCTCGAGACGCATGGCGGCCTCTGCGAATGGAACGGCGATCAGCTGACCGCGTGGGTCTCGACACAGGCGGTCCACGGAACGCGCGAGGGGACGGCGCGAGCGCTGGGCATCCCGCAGACCAACGTCCGGGTGATCACCGACTACATGGGCGGCGGGTTCGGCAGCAAGCTCGGCGGCGACGTGCAGGTCGTAATCTGCGCGCGCCTCGCGAAGCTGGCGAACGCACCGGTCAAGCTGATGCTCGATCGGAAGGAGGAACACCTCGTCACGGGCAACCGTCCGTCCGCGTACGCCAAAGTACGCGCTGGCGTCGATGCCGAGGGGAAGCTCACCGCGATCGACGCCGAGACCTGGGGAACCGGGGGCGCCGGACAGGGCGCCCGCTTCCCGATGCCCTATCAGGTTTACGTGTGGCCGGTCAGGCGGCAGCGCCACCGCGACGTCTACATCAACGCCGGCCCGCAGCGCGCGATGCGCGCGCCCGGGCATCCGCAGTCCTGCTTCGTCACCGAGATCGTGATGGACGAGCTCGCCGATCGGCTGCGCATGGATCCGCTGGAGCTGCGGCTGCGCAACCTGCCGCCCGAAGCCGATAACGCGCAGTGGGGGCGCTACTTCAAGATGGGGGTCGAGCGCTTCGGCTGGAACCGTCGTCATTCGACTGGCGATACGGCGTCGGGTCCCATCAAGCGCGGCATGGGGTGCGCCGCGAACCGCTGGGCCGGCGGCGGAAATCGCCAGACCCGCGCGCTCTGCGAGATCAACCCCGACGGCAGCGTCATCACGCGGATCGGCACGCAGGACATCGGCACCGGCACGCGGACCATGGTCGCGATCGTCACGGCCGAGACGATGGGGCTGCCAGTGGGGGGTGTACGCGCCGCCATCGGCGATTCGAACTATCCCTTTGCTCCGGGAAGCGGCGGCAGCATCACGGCGCCGTCGGTGGCTGCCACGGTGCGGCTGGCCGCGGTGAGCGCGCGCGAACAGCTCTTCGCGACGGTGGCGACCGGGCTCGGCGTCGCCGATCCCTCCACGCTCGTCGCGCGTGAGGGTCGCATTCACGTGCGGGGAGACTCCTCCAAGGGGATGACGTGGAAGGAGGGGTGCAAGCTGCTCGGGGCCGATTCGATCAGCGCGCCGGTGCAATGGCTCCAGGGGCTCTCGGGGGCGGGCACGAGCGGCGTGCAGTTCGCCGAGGTCGAGGTGGACATCGAAACCGGCGTCACCCGCGTGCAGCGGGTCGTCTGCGTGCAGGACTGCGGGACGATCGTCGACAAGCTCACCGCGGAGAGCCAGTGCTACGGCGGGATCGTGATGGGGCTCGGCTTCGCGCTTTTCGAGAACCGCATCCTCGACCGCAACACCGGCCAGATGGTGAACCCGAATATGGAGTGGTATCTGCTGCCAGGGATGTCCGACATCCCCGAGATTGACATCACGCTGGTGGATCAGCCCGAGCGCGGCGTGATCGGGCTCGGCGAGCCACCGGTCATTTCGACCGCCGCGGCGGTCGGAAACGCGGTGGCGAATGCGATCGGCGTGCGGGTCAGAAGCCTGCCGCTCACGCCGCAGGCGGTGCTCACCGCGATCGAGCGGGAGAGACCAGGAGGGACGCTGTGAAGGCGTTTGCCTATGTCAATGCGGCCGACGAGAAGGAAGCGATTGCCGCCCTCGGATCGGAGCGCGGCCGGTTCTTGCCGCTCGCAGGCGGAATGGACCTGATCGCCTTGATGAAGGACCACATTGTCGAGCCCGAGCGTGTGGTCAACGTGAAGGGGCTCGACCGAACGATTCGAAAGACACCTGACGGCGGGCTGATGATCGGCGCCGCGGTCACGCTGGCCGAGCTCGCCTCGCATGCCGACGCCGCGACACGGTATCCGGCGCTCGTGCAGGCGGCCGCCGAGGTGGGCACGCCGCAGATCCGCAACGCGGGCACCGTGGGAGGCAACCTCAATCAGCGCCCGCGGTGCTGGTATTTCCGCAACGAGGAGTTCCACTGCCTGAAGAAGGGCGGCGCGCGCTGCTTTGCGGTCGAGGGCGAGAACCAGTATCACGCGATCTTCGGCGGCGGTCCGTGCCACATCGTGCACCCGTCGAGCCTCGCGGTGCCGGCGATCGCGCTGAACGCCACCTTCAAAGTGTCGGGGCCCGCCGGCGAGCGCGATGTGCCGGCTGCGGACTACTTCCAGTTGCCCGATCGGAATCTGTACGGTGAAACCGTGCTCGCGCCCAACGAGCTCCTGACGCACGTGATGCTGCCGCCGCCGGGTGCCGCGCGAAGCGCCACCTACGAGGTCCGATTCAAGCAGTCGCACGACTGGCCGTTGGCCATGGCTTCGGTGGCGCTGGCGATGAAGGGGCAGACCGTCGCCGGGGCCCGGATCGTGCTGGGTTCTGTCGCTCCGGTTCCCTGGCGCTCGGAAGCCGCCGAGACGTCGCTCGCCGGGAAGGTCGTCTCGGAGCAGACCGCGAGCGCGGCGGCCGAGGCCGCCGTCACCGGCGCCCGGCCCATGACCCAGAATGGCTACAAGGTCCAGATCGCCCGCACGGCCGTCAAGCGGGCGATTCTGAGGGCGGCCGGCGCAACGGTCGTTTGAATGCTGAATTTGGAATGCTGAATGCTGAATGAAGAATGCTGAACGCTCAGGTGCATGCTGAATGAAGAGGGGTTCGAACCTCTTATCGAGCCACGCCCAGGGCTCCTTCACCCTTCAGCATTCCCCATACCCCATTCAGCATTCAGCATTCAAAATTCAGCATTCTATTGAGGTCACCATGGATCATCCTCCACTCTCGTCGCGGCACCTTGGCTCGACGCATTGCGGGAACCTGCGCCACAAAGGCATGTACGTCCTCCCCGACGCCACGGTAGAGCAGGATTACAGCGATCAGACCGGCGCCTCCTCGTACTGGTGTGTCTGCACCCAGAAGGCCTTCGGTCCCGACGGTGAGCCGGTCAATGCCCGGGACTGTGTCGCCGGGCGGGGGTGCTGCGAGTGAGGGGGACAGTCCCCTTAGGGGGACTGGCACTTTAAGGGGACAGGCACCCTAAGGGGACAGGCACCTTAAGGAGCCTGTCCCCTCCCGTATGTATAATCAAGGCAGAGGTTTATGACCATGAAATACGCGCTTGTAGCAGCATTCGCGATGGCGACCGGCGCCGGGTTGAGCGCCAGCGATCCTGTTCTGACCGGCGATTACGTAGAGGCCCGGACCGCTGAAGTGTTCACGGGTGGCTGCATCATGGGCAGTGAAGGGGAGGTGTCCGGACGCGAAGCGCTGATGGCCTGGCGCGTGCGGCGGGGTAGCCTCGATGGCGTGGCCCTGGACGGCCTCTCCGTGGTGGCGCTCGTCGCCGCCGACGTCAACCTTGGAATTCATGAAGTCGGAGGACCGTCGCCCACCACGATCAATACAGTGCTGATGGTGGATGCGAAGGCGACGGCGAAGCAGCAGCAGGCACTCGCTCAGCTCGCCCGCACGCTCGCTCCTGACCACCTTCGCAACGTCATTTCCACGACGGCCACCCCCATCGCCTTCGACACGCGAGCCACCGGCGTGCATGTCGCAGCCGGCAAGGCAAGTCTCGACGTTGCCACCAACGTCGAGCACTCGCCGGCCTGCGGCGCTCTCAAGTGGTTCGATCCGCTGGCCAGCGTGGACGACGCCGAGGTGGGCCTGACGCGGAGATTCGAGTGGTCGGGACCAGGTCTAGGATCACACTGGAAGCAGATCGATCGCCGGTCCTCTTTCGTGGGCTCCTTCACGATTCGCCGCTAGCACCGCGGCCGCTCGCGCGCCGCACGTCGAGCCTGGAGGCGCCGGATCGACGGCGCCTCCTTTCTTTTCAACCATGACCAGCCTCGTCTGCGCGCTCGCGCTCTCTTTCGTGCTCGCGCTCCCGTTTCCGGCCGCTCAGGATTCGGCGGCCCTGACAGCTTCGAGCCGCGAATCTCCTCCGCCAGCGTCGCTGGCAAAGCCCATCGCCCAGACGCTGGCGCGACAAGGGGTGCGTGTTCTGGTGGGGACAGCCTCCACGGCCCTGGACTTCTGGTGGGTTGCAGCGTTGCCGCTCAAGGCCGGCGCCGCTGCACCTTCCTGGTCGGGCATCGAGGAAGGAACGCTGGTGGGAGCGGTCAGCATTCCCTCCGATTTCAGGGACATTCGAGGCCGGGTGATCAAGCCGGGCGTCTATACGCTGCGCTATGGGCTCCAGCCCGCCAACGGCGATCACCTTGGCGTGTCGCCCTACCGCGATTTCCTGCTCCTGAGCCCCGCCTCGGCCGACACCGATGCAGCGGCGCGCGGGCACGACGGGACCATCGACATCTCGAAGCTGTCGGTTGGCGGATCGCATCCGGCTGTGTGGAGTCTGGATCCGCCTGTCGCGACACAGCCAGCATTGCAGGCTCACCAGACGGAACTCGGGCACGACGCGATCATCATGGAAGTGGCGGTGACACAGGAGGGCAAACCGTCAGGCACTCTCCGCTTCGGCCTCGTGCTCATTGGCAGGATCGACGCGTGAGCGCTTGATTCAGGGCGGAACTCTGACTCGCTCAGCGCACGTGGCGTCCGCCATCGACCCGGATCGTTTCGCCCGTGACGAACCCTGACCGGAGAAGAAACATCACCGCGGACACGATCTCTTCTTCGCCGCCCCATCGGCCAACCGGCGTGGCTTTTTCGACCGCGGCAAACTCCTCGTCGCTCGTGCCCTCGGGCGCCACGATGGGGCCAGGAGCCACGGCGTTCACGAGAATCTGATCGCCTGCCAGTTCGAGCGCAAGGGCTTCGGTCAATCCGATCACCGCGCGCTTGGCCACGTAGTACGGGAGGTATCCCGCGTACCGCGGCCGTCCGCTGGCAGCGATCCAGTCGCTGAAGTTGACGATCCTGCCGCCGCCCGACGAGCGCATATGCGGAACCGCCGCGCGGGCGCACAGAAACGCGGCCTTGAGATCCACGTCGAGGACCGAGTCCCATCGGCGGTCATCGGTCTGGTCGAAGGGGACGACGGAGTAGACCGATGCCATGTTGATCAGGATGTCGAGGCGCCCCAGCGACGTGGCGACGGTGTCGACGAGCCGCGCGCAGGCCACGGCGTCGGTCAGGTCGACCTGCACCAGCTCGCACGTGCGGCCAAGGGCGCGGACGATTTCCGCCGTCTGTTCCGCCTCGCCGCGGGAGCGATTGTAGGAGAGACCGACGTCGACGCCGTTTCTCGCCAGCTCGATGGCAATTGCGGCGCCGATGCGCTTGCCGCCGGTTATCACGGCAGCCTTGTTGCTCAGACCGAACGGCACGCGGAGCTCCTCCGGCACTATGAGGTCCGGACTTTGGAGCCGCTCAGCAGGTTGTGGAGCGACCCGAGCGCGCCGGTGAGCTCCCGGCGATCGCGAGCGAAGCAGAACCGCACGTAACCTTCGCCCGTCCTGCCGAAATCGACCCCGGGCACACAGCCAATCCTGCCTTTCGAAATGAGGTACTCCGCCATGGCCCAGGAGATGGACGCCACGGGTGCGTCGTGAGGGCGCCACCCCGGATCGATCCGGAGGAACGCGTAGAACGCGCCGTGCGGCGGCTCGCCGCTCAGGACATCCGCGGCGTGCTCGCGAATTCCGGCGTAGAACAGGTCGCGACGGCCCTGCAGCTCCGTGCGAAACGCGGCGATGCATTCCTGCGAGCCCTCGAGGGCGCCAATCCCTCCATATTGCACGACGGATGCAATGTTGCTGGCCGTGTAGAACAAAACCTTCTTCATCCGCTCTCGGAGCCCGGCGTCCCGCGCCGCCAGGTATCCGAGGCGCAGGCCCGTCATCGCGTACGACTTGCTGAAGGTGTAGATCGGAATCGTGCGCTCGTACATGTCCGGCAGCGACGCCGGGCTGACGTGCTGCCCCCCTTCGAACACGACGTCCTCGTACGCCTCATCCGAGATCAGCCAGAGCCCCCGGTCTTTGACGAGCGCCGCGATCCGTTCGACATCGGCACGCGTCAGCATCCCGCCTGTCGGGTTGTGCGGCGAGTTGATGTAGACGGCTTTGGTTCTCGAAGTGATTTTCGACTCGAGCTCGTCGAGGTCGTAGCGCCAGCCGAGCCGCTCGTGCAGCGGGCAGGGCACCGGAATCGCCTGCGCGGATGCGATGTTGCCGACGCACGGAGGCCACTCGGGGTCCGGGATGATCACTTCGTCGCCGGGCTCGAGCAGCGCCTGACACGCGATGTAGAGCGCGTGGATGCCTCCGGCCGTCACCATGATCTCGTCCGGGGACCCGATCGGCGTCTGATTCCTGGTGCGCAGCTTGTCGGCAAGCAGCTCGAGCAGCCGCGGCAACCCGGTGGTCTGAAGGTAGTGGCTGTGATTGTCGTCGATCGCCCGGTGCATCGCCCGCTTGACCGTGTCGGGGGCGTCGAAGCTCACGTCCCCTTGATCGAGACGAAAAGGATTCTTGACGCCATACATCATGTCCCGGATGCGGATGATGCCGGAAAAGGGGACAGCGTCCAGGTACTTGCCCATAACACTGGAGATGTTATCTCACTCCGCAGGCGGCGGACGCCGGACGGCGGCCCGGTTCGCGATTGTGATGAAATAACGCGTGTGACCAGAATCTACCGGGCGGGCGATTCACTCGAAGACTACTGTCGCGCCTGCAAGACCGACCGCATGCACACCGTGATTGCCTCCGATCAGTCCGGGGCGCCGTTGCGCGTGGTCTGCGGATACTGCCGGAGCGAGCACAACTACCGCGGAGGTCCACGGGTGGATAGCGACAGCTCCCCTCGAGCGGCAGGAGGGGCGTTACCTCCACGTGCGCCTCGGGTCGGCCGGGAGGCGTTCCCGATTGTGAGCGAGCGTGAAAGGATGCGACCCCCGATGAACAGTCAGGATGTGGACATCGAGATGCTGCTTCGACGCGTCATCCGCGAGGAAGCCGGCATCACGCCCGTGGCCCCCGCCGAGAAATGGCGCGGCGGATCGCTGGTGCTCCGCCCGGCCAATGCGTCACAGGAGAAATCCTGGCCGATCGAGACGTTCTTTCACAAGATCGTGATGATTCGGAACCGTCTGCGTACTCTCGAGCAGCAGGTGAACGGCACGGAGCTGCCGGAGGACGTGAAGCTGAAGCTTCAGAGCTACATCAGCGGCTGTTACGGAACGCTCACGAGCTTCAACGTGCTGTTCGCAGACGACGAGGATCAGTTCAGGGGCGCCGGCGAGTAGCGGGTTGCCGCTGCCTCGAACTGGCGATTCACGCTCATGGAAGGGCCACCCCACTTGCGAGGGCCACGATCTTCCGCAGCGTCGGAGCCGCTCGACCGAGCGGGAGATTGCTGATGTAGAAGTGCCGGACACCCGATTCTGACAGCTCGCGGATGGATCGCGCGCAGATGTCTTCGGCCGTTGCGCCGCCTGCGAACTCCTTCGTCAGCTCATCGACCGGCACCGGCAGGAACTTGCTGAGGGCCGACAGCGTCCCGGGATTGGCCGATCGGTAGTAGAACACGCCGAACAACCCTGGCATCTTCAGGCCGCGGCGTTGGCTCTCCACGAGGAACCCTTCGACCGCCTTCCGGCTGTGATGCGAAACGATCTGTGTCAGATAGAACTCGGCGTGCATGTGACCGTCGAGCAGATGGCCCACCTGCGCGGCAGCCTCCGAGTGGGGATTGGCCCATCCGCCCAGCGTCAGGCCTGTGCGGTGGCGTCTGATCTGCTCCCTGAGCTGCCACGCATGATCGACGCAGCGTGGCGGGCCGACGCTCGTGTCCCCTCCGAGGACCACCAGCGACTCGAAGCCGTGCTGGTATGCCCGATCGGCGTATGCGAGACAGTAGTCGAGCGGATGCTTGCAGGTCAGAAACGGGATGACGGAAGACCGCGGGACGTCTGCCCCGAGGTTGATCACGAGATGCCGCAGATTGTCTTCCTCCTTGAGACCCACCGCACTGTCGGTCAGGAAGACGAACGTGCCTTCGCGCGTGAGGCTTCGGACGGCGTGGTAGGTGTCGATCCACGCATCCATGCTGGCCGCGGTTTCGAGCTCGGCGCGCGGCGGACGGAGTTCGGCTGCGATGACCGGCAGGTCCGATGAAAGCGACGCGAGCAGTCCTGGAGACCGCTGTGAGGGCATCCCGCAAGTATACTGAAGCATTCATGCTCGGCTCCCTCGCCTCGCTGCCATTTGTCCCGTTCGCGTCCGCGCCCACACCTGTCGAAGAGCTCACACGGCTGCGGGCCGCCCTCGGCGGCGGGCCACGATTGCTCGTCAAGCGCGACGATGCGATTGGTTTCGGGTTCGGGGGGAACAAGGTCCGGAAGATTCGTTTCGTTGCGGCCGACGCGCTCGCGCAGGGCGCCGATACACTGATTACCAGCGGCGGCGTGCAGTCCAATCACGCCCGCGTCACGGCCGCGGCGGCCGCCAAGCTCGGCCTGCACTGCATCCTCGTTGTCAACGGCGCTCCGCCGGATCGCCCCACGGCGAATGCGCTTCTCGATCGGCTGCTCGGCGCCGAGATGCGCCACGTTCTCGCGCGCGAGGATCGCGCGCCGGCCATGGATGCCGCTGCCGCAGCGCTCCGCCGGGTCGGCCGCCGGCCTTACGTGATCCCGATCGGCGCCTCGACCCCGCTTGGCGCCGCCGCGTTCGTCCACGCGGTCACCGAGCTGCTGGAGCAGATCGAACCGCCCGACGTCATCGTGCACTCCACTTCGTCGGGCGGCACGCAGGCGGGATTGATTGCCGGCTGCACCCTGGCAGGCGCCAGGACCCGGGTGCTCGGCATCAGCGCCGACGAAAACGCAGCCGATCTCGAACGGTCGATTCGGGACATACTCTCCGGCCTCGGACCGCTGCTGGGCTTCGATTCGCGCCGGTTCGATGGGGTTCCGGTCGAGATTGACGACGCCTTCGTTGGCGAAGGCTACGGCATCTCCACCGTGGAATCCCGCGCGGCGATCGATCTCTGCGCCCGGACCGAGGCGCTCTTCCTCGACCCGACATACACGGCCAAAGCCATGGCCGGTCTGATGGCCCATGTCCGCCGCGGCACGTTCGACCACGACACGACGGCGCTGTTCTGGCATACCGGGGGGCAGGTGGCGCTCTTCGCCTGAGCGCGTCTGCGCGTCGTGGCCAGCGGCTGGGCATGGAACATCAGGGCTTCGTACGGAACCATGGAGAGTAGATGGCGGATCTGACACTGACGTTTCTGGGGGCCGCACGGACTGTGACGGGTTCGAAGTACGTGCTGAAAACCGGCAAGGCCACCCTCCTCGTCGATGCCGGCCTCTTCCAGGGACTCAAGAAGCTGCGCGAGCGCAATTGGCATCCGTTTCCCATCAGGGCGGACGAAATCGATGCGGTCGTGCTCACGCACGCGCATCTGGATCATTGCGGCTATCTGCCTCATCTCGTCGCGCAGGGCTTCAGGGGCCGCATCTTCTGCACGGCCGGCACCCAGGACCTCTGCCGCATCGTCCTGCCCGACTCCGCTCGTATCCAGGAGGAAGACGCGGAGAACGCAAATCGCGGTCGCTACTCGAGACACACGCCGGCGCTTCCGTTGTATACGGAGGCCGACGCCTTTCGCGCGATTTCCCAGCTCCAGCCGGTCGGTTACGACCGTCCCATGCCCGTCGCCGACGGCATTGAAGTGGACTTCGTCAACGCCGGCCACCTCCTGGGATCGGCATATGCCCGCGTCCGCGTTGCCGGCAAGACCGTGCTCTTTGGCGGTGACCTGGGACGCTTCGATCGCCCGATCCTTCCGGATCCGACAATGATTGCCGAGGCGGACTACCTGCTCGTCGAGTCCACCTACGGCAACCGGGTCCACGACAACGGCGACGACGGGGAGAAGATCGCGTCGGTCATCAAGACCACCGCCGAGCGCGGCGGCCGGATCATCATTCCGTCTTTTGCAGTCGGCCGTGTGGAGGAAGTGATCTACTGGATCAAGCGCCTCGAGGACGAGGCGCGCATTCCAATCCTGCCCGTGTTCCTCGACAGCCCGATGGCCCTCGAGGCGCTGAGCCGCTACACGGAACGGCTGCACGAGCTCGACGCCGATCTTCAGCCGGAGGTGACCGATGACAAGGCGCCGCTCGGCGCGGCCAATCACGGGGAACCAGCGGAACGCCGGCGCGCGCACGTCAGGTTGGAGCGTCAGCTCTGCGCGTTCTGCACCGATCGATTTCGTACAATCAAATCGGTGGAGGAGTCGAAGGAACTGACGCGTTCGAAGATCCCCGCGATCGTCATTTCGGCGAGCGGCATGGCGACCGGCGGCCGCGTGCTCCACCACCTGAAGGCTGCGCTGCCCGATTCCCGCAACACGGTGCTGTTTGTCGGCTACCAGGCCGAGGGGACTCGCGGCAGGCGGCTGATCGACGGAGAGGCGGCCGTGAAGATTCACGGCGAGATGGTCCCGGTCCACGCCAGGGTCGAGATTGTCCAATCGATGTCGGCGCACGCCGACTCCACCGAGATCCTTCGATGGCTTCGCGGCTTCGAGCGCTCTCCGACGACTACCTTTGTGGTGCACGGCGAGCCAGCCGCGATGGAAGCTCTCTCAGCTTCGGTCGCGGCGACGCTCGGCTGGGCCGTGAAGATGCCAGAACACGGCGAGACCGTGGATTTGTCCTGATCGGGCGGTACGATTGCATGAGCGAAACAATGTCACTGGGAGACGAACGCAACGTCCCTCCGGCGAGCGGAACGGTGCCCGCGCCTGCCGCGGCAGCTGCTCAGGCCAGGCCGGAACCGCCTGCCGATCGCAAGTATCTGCTCGAGCAGGTGGACGACGCCGCGGTGGTGCAGTTGTACGCTGACGGCTTCGATCAGCTGCCGTATGAGGAAAAGCTCCTGATCTGGCACTTGTATCAGGCTGCTCTGGCGGGAAGGGACATCTTCTACGACCAGCGTTACGCGCACAATCTCGAGATGCGCGACCTCGTGGAGGAGGTCATCACCCACGCGGACGGTATTGCCGCCGATACGCTCGCCGAGATTCTCCGCTACACGAAACTGTTCTGGCTCAACACGGGACCGTACAACAACCTGACCGCGCGCAAGTTCGTCCTGAAGTGCACGCCGGACGAGTTTGCCACGGCCGTGGCAGCCGCGGAGCGCAACGGGGCCAGATTGCCACGCCGCTCCGGTGAATCGCTCGGCGACATGCTGAAGCGGATGCAGCCGCTCTTCTTCGATCCCGCCTTCGACCCGATCGTCACGAACAAGACACCCGGCAACGGCAGGGACATTCTCGCAGCGAGCGCCAACAATCTCTACGACGGCGTGACGATGGCCGACGTCGAGGGCTTCGAGGAGAAGTATCCGCTCAACTCGCGGCTCGTCAAGCGCGACGGTCGGCTGGTTGAGGAAGTCTACAAGGCGGGCGGCAAGTACGATCGCGAGATCCGCGCGGTCGTGCAGTACCTCAAGGACGCCATCCCGTACGCGACCGACAAGATGGCGGCGGCGCTGCGATCACTGATTGCGTTCTATCAGAGCGGCAGGGTCGAAGACCGCGTGGCGTACGACATCGCCTGGGTCCAGGACCGCGATTCTCCCGTGGATACGATCAACGGATTCGTCGAAGTCTACATGGACGCGCGCGGGCACAAGGGTGCGTGGGAAGCCCTGGTGTACTACGTGAACCGCGACAAGACGGCCGGCATCCGCCGGCTCGCCGCGGCAGCGCAGTGGTTCGAGGACCGGATGCCCTGGGCGCCGCAGTACCGGAAGCAGGGGGTCCAGGGCGTGACCGCCAACGCGATCGACGTGGTGATCGAGACAGGCGAATCGGGTCCGATCACGCCGGTCGGCATCAACCTGCCGAACGACCAGTCGATTCGCGAGATCCACGGCAGCAAGTCGGTATCGCTGTCGAATGTGACCGAAGCATACGACCGCTCGACGCCGGCGGAGTTCCGGCGCGAGTTCGCGTGGACGCCCAACGAAGCGGCGCGCGCCGAAAAATGGAGCGCGTTCGCGGGCGAGCTGACCACGAACATGCACGAGGTGATCGGCCATGGATCGGGCCGCATCTCGGAGCGCCTGCAGGGCAGCCCGCAGAGCGCGCTGAAAGAGCAATACTCTGCGCTGGAGGAATCGCGGGCCGATCTGGTGGCACTCTACTTCCTGCCCGATCCCAAGCTCGTCGAGCTGGGTCTCGTGAGCGCGGACGCGCAGGACGAGATCGTCATGGCGGAGTACGAGGGCTATACCCGAAACGCGCTGGCACAGTTGCGGCGGGTCCGCGAAGGCACGCAGATCGAAGAAGACCACATGCGCAACCGCCAGATGGTGGTCGCGTGGCTGATGGCCAATTCCAAGGCCATCGAGGTGCGCACGCGCGAGGGCAAGAGCTACTTCGTCATGGTGGACGCGACGGAGTTCCGGGAAGGCGTGGGTCGGCTGCTCGCCGAGGTGCAGCGAATCAAGGCCGAAGGGGACTACGAGGCGGCCCGCACGCTGTTCGAGACCTACGGCGTGCATTTCGATCCGCGGCTTCGCGACGAGGTCGTTGCACGCGTGGATCGATTGAACATGCCTTCCTATACCGGATTCGTCCAGCCGAAGCTCGAGGCCGTGCGGGCGGAGGACGGGCGGATTGCCGACGTGAAGATCTCGTATCCGCTGGACCTCACGTGCCAGATGCTGGAGTACTCGGGCCGGAGGCGATAGCGCATGGCCGTGTCCTGGTTCGCTGTCCTGATGATGGCGCTTCTCGGAACTATCGGGCGCCCGCTCGAGGCGACGCCCGGCCAGCAGCGCTCGGACGAGATCGACGCTCGCCTCGTCGCAGTGCTCGCCGCAGAGGAAAGTCGTGCGGCGACCGCGGAGCAGATGCGCGACCTGGCCGACGCGACCCGCGCGGAGTCGCCGCCGGTACAGGCCGCCGCGGCCCGCGCGCTCGGACGCCTCGAGCGGCGCGACGTCGTGCCGCTTCTGCTGCCACTGCTCTCGGTGAAGGATGCTGACGTGCGAAGCGAGGCCGCCAACGCGGTCGCACAGGCGTTTCGTGGACGGCCTCTCGCCGATGCACCTTCCGTGCAGCGCCTTGAAGGCGTGCTGACGGCGCTCGTCGCCGCGCCTCCAGCGGATGGCCTGTACCGCGCCATCGGCCGGCTTCCCTACGAAACGCTCGAGCAGCTCCGCACTGCCGAGGGATTCCTACGCGCGGCGCTGGACCTGGCGCAGCCACCCGCCTCCGCTGTGCGCGGCCTGGAATCACTGGCTCGTCTGCACCGGGAGCTCGGGTCGCTCGAGGGAGCGACGGTCGAACGTCTCCGCTGGATTGTCGGCGCCAGAGAGAAAGAGGCACAGCCGGCTCATGTGCGGCGCAGTGCGATGCTCGCGCTCGTGGCCGCCCAGGGCGCGGATGCCAGGACGGTCGAGGCCGCGCTGACAGACGAAGAGTTCGAGGTGCGCCGGCTTGCGGCGAGTGCAGCGGCCGGCGCCGGATCCGCGTTGACGGCCGAGCAACGCGTGCAGTTCCTCCGCACGGCATTGGGCGACCGCTCTCCGCAGGTCCGCCTCGAGGCCGTGCGCTCCTGGGCGCGGCGGGCCGCAGATCAGGGCTGCTCCGCGCTCGTCGACGCGATTCGGGACCCGGCCCCCCACGTCGCGCTCGCGGCGTTCGATGCGCTCGGCGATCACTGCAAGGAGGACGAGCAGGTGACTAGCCTGCTGGCGAAGGCGATTCGAACGCCGGTCAATGCGGACCTCTGGCAGCGTCAGGCCCACGCGCTCGTGGCGATGGCGAAGCGGTCGCCGGCGCAGGCGGCAGCCCTGATGCCGGCCTTCGCCGCTCACGACGACTGGCAGGTGCGCCTGTATGCAGCCCGTGCCGCTCGGGCCATGAACGATGTGGAGACGCTGCGGCGTCTCGCAACCGATCCGGATGACACCGTGGTGGAAGAGGCACTACCTCCGCTGCGGAAGGGGCTGGGCGCCAGGAGCGACCCACTCTTCATTGCCGCGCTGAACCGGCGCACGCGGACGGCAGGGCGAGCAACGCCCGCGCGACCCTATCAGGTATTTCGCGCCGCGGCGATTGCCCTCGAAGGCGCCGAGAGTACTCCAGCGTTGCTCGCGGCATTGACGGGTGCGCTGCACCGGGCGTCCCAAGAGCGCTGCGACACGTCACGCGACGCTCGCCTGGCGCTCATCGCCCGGATCGCGGAACTGGGATCGCGCGCGCAGGAGTCCGTGCTCGCGCCCCTCTCGAGGGATATCGATCCACAGGTCGCCGACGCGGCGGCCTCTGCGATCGGGACCTGGACAGGCCGTCGGCCGGAGGTTTCGCCCGAGCAGCGCCGGCCCGACCTGCCGCCCCTCGACGTGCGGCTCGACGACCCGATCGTGACCGTACAGATGGCCGGCCGCGGGCTGTTTCGCATGGCCTTCTATTCGGAGCAGGCTCCGCTCGCCAGGTGGCGATTCATCAGGCTCGTTCGAGACCGGTACTACGACGGCCTGAGGTTCCATCGTGTGGTTCCGAACTTTGTCATTCAGGGCGGTAGTCCCAACGCGAACGAGTACTGCGGCGACTGCTCGTTCATGCGCGACGAAGTGGGGCTCACGATGAACCTGCGGGGCACCGTCGGCGTGTCCACGAGGGGCCGTGATACCGGGGATGCTCAGATATTCGTCAATCTCGTGGACAACTCCCGGCTCGATCACGATTACACCGTCTTCGCATACGTCTGTCCTGGCGACCTGGCGGTCGTGGACGCAATCCAGGAGGGCGACCGCATGCAGCGCGTATCGATCGGACCCCGCGGCGCGCTCGAGTGCCCACCTCCCCGCTAAGACTTACCAAACCCTAACCAGTTCGTCAGGCATTCCTCATGCGGCTGAAGCACCCGACAGCATAATCTCCTGCTAGTTACTATCGAGACAGGCACAGCTGGCAGCTGGTAGCTGGTAGCCAAGGAGATCCCATGTCAGTCGCGGCGCTCTTCGAGCGCATCCTCCCGCTCGTGCCTGGAATCGAGGCGCGGCTTGCCGACGGCCTCGATAAGGCCTGCGGGAGCGGCCGCGCGGTGATCGCGTTCGCGCACGCGGTCCCCGCGAGCCGCTTCACGGGAATAGACGTCTCGGCCGAAGCCGTGGCGTCTTCGACATCACTGGCGTCCCTCCAGCGACTCCCGGCCGTGCGGTTCGTCCAGGGCGATGTGGCTGAGCTGCACCGGCTCGGGACCTTCGACCTCATCACGGCGTTCGACGAGGTTCACGACCAGCCGCGGCCGGCCCGGGTCCTCAGGCGGATACACGAGTCCCTCAGGACGGGCGGCACGTGGCTCACGCAGGATATTGCCGGGGACGCGCGGCTCGCCGACAATCGTGCGCATCCCCTCGGCCCATTCCTGTACACTGTCTCTTGTCTGCACGGCATGTCGGTCTCCCTTGCCGGCGGCGGCCAGGGGCCGGGCGCACTGTGGGGACGCGAGCAGGCGCCCGAGATGCTCGGCGCGGCGGGCTTGGACAGCGTGGTCGTCGAGACGCTGCCGCACCACCCGATCGACGACTACTCCATCGCCAAAGGCGCTGTAGTGGGCCGATCATGAGTCGCCAGACGGACTCGGGCGCATTTGCATTCACCGGTCGCGCCTTCCGCGTGCAGTTCGGCGCGGATGCCGATCTGGCACAGGGCGTCTGTCGCGGACGTATCGAGCATCTGCGATCCGGCGACGCCGCTCACTTCACGACCGTACAGGAGTTGCTGACGTTCGTCGAGTTCTGGCTGTCGCGGAGCGTAGGTGGCCGCACCGACCGTCTGAAGCAGCCGTGACGGTTCACCGATCATGACGGCATACGCGTTCGGGCCGTTCTCGCTCGACGCCGCGGCGGGTCTGCTTCGCCGTGGTGGCGAGGTCGTTCCGCTGGCGCCCAAGGCCTTTGCGGTCCTGGAGCATCTCGTTCGTCGCTCTGGGCTGCTCGTCACGAAGGACGAGCTGCTGGAGCTTGCTTGGGCGGACGTGCACGTCGGCGACGGCGCGCTGAAGGTCTGCATTCGCGAGATACGCCGGGCGCTCGCCGACGATTCGCGTACCCCGTCATTCATCGAGACCGCGCACCGGCGCGGCTACCGCTTCATCGCACACGTGTCGCTCGACACCATGCCGGCGCCAGTTCCTCGCGTCGCCGTGCTGCCGGGCGCGACAACCGTCATCGACGTTCCCGAAACGCACTACGCACGCAGCGGCGACGTCAACATCGCGTTTCAGGTGGTGGGCGGCGGACCGATCGACCTCGTGTTCGTGATGGGTTGGGTCTCCCATCTGGAGTACTTCTGGGCCGAGCCGTCGTTTGCGCGGTTCCTGAACCGCCTCGCCGCGTTCTCGCGGCTGATCCTGATCGACAAGCGGGGCACCGGCTTGTCCGACCGCGTGACCGAGCTCCCCACGCTCGAGCAGCGCATGGACGATCTGCGGGCGGTGATGGAAGAAGTCGGCTCCTCGCAGGCGGCGCTGGTGGGCGTGTCGGAAGGCGGACCGATGTGCGCGCTCTTCGCCGCGACCTATCCCGAGAAGGTCCGGGCGCTCGTCATGATCGGCACCTACGCGAAACGCATCTGGGAGCCCGACTATCCCTGGGCCCCCACGCGCGAAGAGCGGGAGGCGTTCTATCAGCAGATCCGCGAGGGCTGGGGCGGTCCGATCGGCCTCGAGGAGCGGGCGCCGAGCGTTGCCGCGGATCCGGCGTTCCGCACGTGGTGGAGCAGCTATCTCAGGATGGGTGCGAGCCCCGGCGCAGCGCTCGCGCTCACGAGAATGAACGCCGAGATCGACATCCGCGGCATCCTCCCTTCCATCCGCGTCCCGACGCTGGTCCTCCACCGGCGCAACGATCGGTGCCTCAAGGTCGAGGAAGGCCGATACGTTGCCAGCCGGATCCCGCGGGCGCGCTTCGTCGAGCTTCCGGGCGAGGATCACCTCCCGTTTGTCGGCGAGCAGGAAACGATGATGGGCGAGATCGAGCGGTTCATCATCGAGGCGCCGATGCTGACGCCGTTCGACAAGGTTCTCGCCACGATCCTGCACGTCAACATCGAAGGCGCCGAGGGCGTTGCCGCCTTCCTGGAACACGCCGGACGCGAGTGCGAGTGGTTTCGCGGCCGCACGATCGAGTCGGACCGGACGCACTTCGTCGCGGCCTTCGACGGTCCGGCGCGTGCAATCCGCTGCGCAACCGCCCTCTCCGGCGCCGCCGGGCGCTTCCGCGTCGTAATTCGCGCCGGCCTGCACACAGGCGAGTGCTCGGTGGAGCACGGGGTTCCGACGGGGGCGCCGGTCCTGTTCGCCTCGCGCATCGCAGGCTGCGCGCCTCCCGGCGAGGTCCTCGTCTCCCGCACGGTCCGCGACATCGTCGGCGATGCCGGTCTGCCGTTCGAGGACCGGGGAATGCACCGCATCCCCGACATCGGCGAGTGGAAGCTGTTCAGCGCCTGAGGGTCAGGCGACGCCGGCTCGAGCATGCGGATCCGGCCCGCGGTCGCGTCGATCTCGACCTGGATTCCTTCGGCCATCGTGAACTGCGGCATGCGATGACCGATCATCGCGCCGTGCCACGCCGGCACTTTCAGCGGCTTGATGTGGTCGTTCAGGATCTCTTCCAGCGTGAGCGAGGCATACCCTTCGCCGGGCTCGCATTCGCTGCACGTCCCGAACACGAAGCCCCGGATTCTATCCAGTATGCCCGCCAGCGCGAGCGTCGTCATCATGCGATCGACCCGGTAGAGATCCTCACTGACGTCCTCGAGGAACAGAATGGCCCCGTCCCAGTCGGGGAGGTACGGTGAGCCGGCGATGGCCGCCAGCACCGAGAGGTTGCCGCCCAGCATCCGGCCGCGCGCGACGCCTGGCGTGATCGTCTGTATCCGGTTTTCGGTTTGAACGATGAACTCGCCCGGCTCGCGCGGGTTTTCCATCGTTACGGCGTCTGCATCGAACAACACGCGCCGGACCCAGCCCACCGAGAACTCGTCCCACCGGCCCATCCCGTTGGGACCATGGAACGTGACGAGGCCCGTCCTGGCGTGGATCGAGAGCAGGAGCGCGGTGATGTCGCTGAAGCCGAGCACGATCTTCGGATTGCGGCGGATCACCTCGAAGTCGAGATAGGGCAGCAGGCGGCTGCTGCCCCACCCGCCGCGAATCGGCAGGACGCCGCTGACCGAGGAATCGCCAAACGCGCGGTTGATGTCCGCGGCGCGGTCGCGATCCTGCCCCGCAAGGTAGCCGTGACGATCCAGCAGGTGTCCGGCTACACGGACCCGGAGCCCGAGCGCCTCCAGCGACTCCCTGGCGATTTCGAGGTCCATCGTCTTGAAGGTGGCGCTGGCGGGAGCCACGAGCGCCACCTGGCTTCCCGGCTCGAACCGCCTGGGTCTCACGACCGGCCGCTTCTGGGCAGCGCCAGGCGACAGGCGGGTCGCTGCCAGCGCTCCGGCGGCCGCGGCGGTAGTGGATGCAAGAAATCTCCGGCGATGCATGCGCTGATTGTCCGTTCGAACAATCGACCGAGACGCCGGATCGCGTTCGCAGACGCGCCAGGCCGGCGGACATGACCCCGTGGCCGGTGCTATGCTCATGTAGGTCCTGAACCATGAGAGGTTCCATGCGAAGCGCGCTGCTGTTCGTCGCTCTTGTCGCGTTGGTCTACCCCGCCGGCCTCGACGCCCGCCAGGACGGCAAGCACCCGCCCTTGAAGAACGGCGACACGATCATTGCGGAGGGTTGCTTGCGCGGACCGACGCTCGAGGCCGCTGACGCCGGGCCGGTCGATGGCGACTCGCTCCTACCCACGGGGTTGACGTTTCAGCTCAAGGGCAAGAAGGAGATCCTCAAGGACCTCATCGCAAAGCACGACGGACAACTGGTCGAGATCACTGGCGTCCTGAAGTCGAACATCGAAACCGGCGCCACTCGCGGCCGGACGATAGGCAAGACCCGGATCGTCGTCGGCGTGCAGTCCGCCACGCCTGATCGGGCGTTGATGCCCAACGAACAGCAATTGCTGCCCGTACTGGAAGTGAGGTCCTTCGAAGGCGGCGCGTTGAACTGCCGCCGGTGATTGTTTCGCGGCGCTCGGCGTTGGTGCGCACGTGACATACCGATTCGGACCTTTCACCCTCGATCCGGCCGCCTACCGCCTTCAGCAGGATGGCGACATCATCCCGCTCTCGCCGAAGATCATCGACCTCCTCTTGTACCTGGTCGCGCGGCCGTCGGTGCTGGTCTCGAAAGACGACCTCTTCAAGGCGCTCTGGCCGGACGTCGCCGTGACCGACAACGCGCTGACACAGGCGGTCTCGGAGCTGCGTCAGGCGCTCGGCGACGACCCCTCCGAGCCGGCCTACATCCAGACGGTCGCGCGCCGCGGCTACCGCTTCATCGCCCCGGTGCACACCGGCACGCAACCGGCGCCCACCGTTCCCCAATCGGAGGCAGGAGCGATCGCTGCGGTCGATCCACAGCCGACGATTGCGGTTCTGGATTTCGCCAACGTCAGCGGGGATCGCGAGTTCGCATGGCTGTCGTCGGGGATCGCCGAGACGGTGACCAACGACTTGCGCGCGACGTCATCTCTCCGGGTCATCGATCGCGTGCGCGTCGTCGAGGCCGTCAAGCGGGGCGGCCCGGACCTGTCGGGCCTCCGCGCGGAGCTGCATCTGGACCGCGCCGTGGTGGGCAGCTTCCAGCGCGCCGGCGATCGCCTGCGCATCACGGCGCGCGTCGTCGATGCCACGACGGGAGAGGCCGTTGCCGAGGCCAAGGCGGACGGCCTGCTCGCGCAGGTGTTCGATTTGCAGGACAAGCTCGTCGGACAGTTCGCCGACTCGCTGGGCATCGCGCGCCATGGCGCCGGCGGCGCGAGACGATCTATCGGCGATACGAGCAGCCTGGAGTCGTACGAAGCTTTCACGGAAGGCAGGGTGAGGCTCGAAGCGCTCGACGCCGCGCTCGTTCCCGCCGCGATCGCCGGTTTCGAGCGTGCCATCGAGGTGGATCCTCGCTACGCCATGGCGCACGTCGGGCTGGCCAACGCGCGCTTCTGGCAGTACGAGATGTCCCGCGCCCATAACCAGCCGGACTCGGTACTGCTCGCGCGCGCCATCGATCACGTTCGTCGCGCGATCGATCTCGAGCGCGACCTGGCGGAAGCTCACGCAACGCTGTCGTTTCTCCTGATGAGCGCCGGCCGGTCGACCGAGGCGCTGACGGAAGCGAGGCGCGCAGTCGCGCTCGAGCCGGCCTACTGGGGGAACCAGTTCAGGCTCGCGCACGCGGCTTGGGGTGAGGAACGGCTCCATGCCCTCGCACGTGCCGTGGACCTCTATCCCGAGTTCCCGTTCATCCACTTCGAGGCCGCGATGGTCCACATCGCCCGGGGCAACCTGGAACGGGCCGAGTCAGTGCTGCGCGAAGGGACCATCGTTCAGGATCGCCAGGCGGATATGAAGCAGCGGTACCCTGCGAAGGGCCTGCACTGGTTGCTCGGCCTCGTGAGGCTCGCCCGGGGAGATGCGTCCGAAAGCATCCGTGAGTTCGAGTGCGAGATCGCCTCAGGGCCGTCGCAACTCTATGCTGCCGAGTTCGCGATGAACGCGCACGACGGCCTGGGGTTCGCGTACTTGCAGGCCGGCGATCCGGAGCCGGCCGGCGTGCAGTTTCGACGCGCCCTCGACCTCTTCCCCGAGCACGCCCGGTCGCTCGTCGGCCTGGGCAAAGCGCTGGAGGCGGCGGGCGACCCGGAGGCCGCCGCGGCCGCGTTCGACAGGGCCGACACAGCCGTGGAGGCGCTGCGCCGCGGGGGCCGCACCAGCGAAGCCATCCTCGCAGCCGCCCTGCACCATACCGTTCGCGGTCGGCAGGACGACGCGTTCGAGTGTCTGAATGGGCTATTGGATCGCGCCGACCTGCCGTTTACCGGCTGGACGATTCCAATCGAGCCGCTGCTGTCGCCGCTGCGCGACAGCGTGGTCTTCGGGAGCGTGCTGAGCCGGCTCGCCGAGCGCGCCCGCTGAGCCTGGCGTTCCCTTGGACTGCGACGCCTCGTACACCAGCCTGGACAGCCTTGCCATCAGTTCGGCGCTCTGTTTCTGATCCTCGATGCCACGCACGAGCAGCACGAGCGTGTACGGCCGCTCCGCGTAGACGACCCCCGCGTCGTGATTGATCAACGTAAGGCTGCCGGTCTTGTGTGCAACCGCGACGCCTTGCGGCAGCCCCGCAGGAATCGACTCGTTGAACCTCTGGCGCTTCAGGACCTCGATCATCTCGCGGTCGGACTGTGGGTCGACCGCCTCGTGGCGAGCGATCCTTTCGAGCAGAACCAGCAGCGCCCGCGCCGTCGTCGTATTGTTCAAGCCCTTCTCGAACGCTTTCTGATCCTCCACGCCGCGAAGCACCTGCATACCGGCGGCGCCCAGCCGGTCAACGGTCTTCTGAACGTTCCCGGCGCCGAGCTTCTCGATCAGCAGGTTGGCCGCGAAGTTGCTGCTCACCGTGATCATCGCTTCGCACAGCTGCCGGTAGGTCAGGCTCTTTCCCACCGCGGCGTATAGCTCCTTGTCGGAGTCGTCTCCTTCGCTGAGCGTGTAGGGGCTGCCATCCACGATGCTCTTGAACTCGTTCCTGATCGGAACCGCCCCGTCGAGCCGAAAACGGCCCTCGGATGCCTGTCGAAACAGCTCGATCATCACGGGCACCTTCATCGTGCTGGCCGCGTGGAAGCGCTTGTCAGGTTCGATCAGGATCTCGTCGCGGCCATCGAGCGTGCGGTAGGCGACGGCTACTTCGGCGCCGCTTGCAGAGATTGCCGCACGCAGGGCCTGCTCCAGTCCGGATGAGGCGGCTGGCGCATGCTGCAGAATCGCGACGAGAAGACTGCTGATCAGGAGGGGCATGGGGAGATTCTAGTTCACGTACGACGTGCGACGTGCAAGGTGCGACGTGCTACTTGTCACGTGCGACGTGCCACGTGCCCGTGCAGGGTGCGACGTGCGGCTTGTCACGTGCCACGTGCGACGCACGACGGCGGAGGTCAGGGCTCTCGTGCGGGAATCACGACGCTGAGGACGTCGCGCGGATCTCCGGCACGTCGGCGAGGCCGCTCCAGGTGTCCGGATCCTGCGATATAAGGGTCGCGAGGTACAGCGAGACGTCCTGGGGGGGAAACTTCGAGACGAGCCCGGTGGCGGCCGCCCGCAACCGATCCGAATCGGGCTTGGCGACGGTTTCCTCGGTGATCAAGCCGTCGTCGTGTGCGATCTCCAGGCTGTCGAGAAATGCCGACATCATCGGCCTCTGTACCGCGAGGTGATAGTTCACGAGCGCGCGCGCGGCGATCGAATCCGAGATCGTCGGCAGGGTGGCGAGGTATCGCGATCGCTTCTGCACGGGAAGGCCGAGCACGCTCTTGGTGCGGAACTTCATGTGCGTCGCGATCGACGCCACCGCCTCGATATGCTGATCGGCTGACTGTTCATCCATCCAGAAGAGCTCTGCCGCTTCGAGCCGGCGGTCGGCGGACAGGCGCTTCCACAGCTTCGAGGGACGAAACTCGTTGTAGTCCTGGATCATGACGAAATCTTAACGTAGGTCCAAACGAATCGGGACATCGCGTCGTCTAACCGACAATCAGGTGGCATATGAGATTCTTCGAGACATTCTGGCAGGATCTACGTTTTGGCGCCCGTGGGCTCAGGCGGAACCCGGCATTTGCGGCCGTCGCGGTGATCACGCTCGCCCTTGGGATCGGCGCCAACGCCGCCATCTTCAGCGTCGTCAATGCCGTGCTGCTCCGGCCGCTGCCGTGGAGCGACCCTGACAGCGCGGTGATGATCTGGAGCCGCTGGGTGTCGTTCGACAAGACGTGGGTGGCTGAAGGCGAGGTGGTGGATTATCGCAAGCGGAGCCGGACCCTCGCCGAGGTCGCGGCCTGGGGCGAAGGCCAGGTCAATCTGACCGGGGACGGAGACCCCGAGCGCGTTGCCGCGGCGAGCGTCACGTCGAATCTGTTCTCGACGCTGGGCGTGCAACCCCTTCTGGGCCGCACGTTCACGGCCGCGGAGGACGTGCCCAACGGGCCGAGCGTCGTGGTGCTTGGATTCGGTCTCTGGAACCGGCGGTACGCCGCGGACCCGTCGCTGATTGGGCGCAGCATCCTCATAGACGGGCAGCCCAGCCAGGTCCTCGGCGTCATGCCGCCGGATTTCGTGTTGCCGACCGATTTCAGGAACCCCGAGCCGACACAGCTGTGGGTTCCGCTGCGGCTCGATCCCGCGAGTATGGACCACGGCAGCCACGGGCTTTATGCGGCAGGCCGTCTCGTGCCGGGCGCGACGGTGCGGCAGGCCGCCGAAGAGTTGCACGGGATCGCCCGCGCCATGACCGCCGAGGGGCTCTATCCCGAACAGATGCAGTTCGACACCGTCGTCGTGTCGCTGACGGACGAGGTCGTGGGTTCCGTCCGCCGTGCGGTGTGGCTGCTCTTCGGGGCCGTGGGGTTCCTGCTGCTCATCGCGTGCGCAAACGTGGCGAACCTGCTGCTCGCCCGGGCGGAGGGCCGACAGCGCGAGATTGCGGTCCGATCTGCGCTCGGCGCCGGCAGCGCACGCGTGGTCCGACAGCTGTTGACCGAAAGCCTCGTCCTCTCGGCGGTCAGCGGCTTGTCCGGCCTCGCGCTTGCCTTCGCCGGGATCAGATTTCTCGCCTGGTGGAACCCCGCCAGCATTCCCCGGGTTTCCGGCGTGTCGCTCGACGGTCGTGTGCTGATCTTCACGGCAGTGGCCGCGCTTCTCACCAGCGTGCTCTTCAGCCTGGTTCCGGCCCTGCGCACACTCCGAACCGATCTCACGGACTCGTTGAAAGACGGCGGTCAGAATGCCTCCGCCGGGAGCGCCCGGCAGCGGTTCCGCAACGGCCTCGTCGTCGTGGAGATGGCCCTCGCGGTCGTGCTTCTGGTGGGCGCCGGGCTGACACTTCGAAGCCTCTGGGCGCTGCAGCGAGTGCCGCTCGGTTTCGACCCATCAGGCGTTCTGACGATGAGGCTGGCCCTGCCGGCGGCGAGTTACGGGGAGCCGGAACGGGTGGTGGGCTTTTACGAGCAGCTCGTGGATCGCGTGCGACAGCTGCCAGGCGTGCGCGCGGCGGGCGCCGCGCGGTCGCTGCCGCTGGGGTCTACGATCGGCGATTTCGGCCTGCGGGTCGAAGGGTATCAGCCACCGCCGGGTACCAACGCCAAGGGCGACTGGCAGATAGTGACTGACGGGTATCTCGAGGCCATGGGAGAACGTCTGGTGCGAGGCCGTGGTTTCACCTCGGCCGACCAGACCGACAGCATGCTTGTGGGGCTGATCAACGAGGAGATGGCCAGACGTTACTGGCCCGACGGGGATCCGATTGGCGGACGCTTCAAAATCGGCAGCGGGAGTGCGACCCGCCCCTGGGTCACGGTCGTCGGGATCGTTGCTGACGTTCGACACAACGGGATCACCGGCGCGGTCAAGGAGAAATTCTACGTGCCGCACACGCAGTGGCACCGGTCGGTCGGCAATCCGATTCGCGGGATGACGCTGATCGTGAAAACGGCCAGCGATCCCGCATCGGTTGCCGGACCGGTTCGGGAGGTGGTGCGTGCGCTCGATCAGAACCTGCCCGTGGCGGACGTCCGGACCATGACGAGCGTCGTCGGTGCGACCTTGTCGACGCCGAGGTTCACCGGCATCCTTCTGGGTACGTTCGCCGCCCTGGCGCTTCTCTTGTCGGCCATCGGCATCTACGGCGTCCTGTCGTACCTCGTGAGCCGCCGCACGCGGGAGATCGGCATCCGCGTGGCGATCGGGGCCGAGCGAGCTGATGTCCTCCGAATGATCCTGAGGAGCGGCCTGCTCCTGGCGCTGAGCGGGATCGTTCTGGGAATGGGGCTGGCGGCATCGGCGTCCGGTCTGATGCAGGGATTGTTGTACGAGGTGCGCACGGGCGATCCGCTGACTTTCGTCGTCGTCGGTGCGACGCTCTCGATCGTGGCTGCGCTGGCCAGCCTGGTGCCTGCGTGGCGGGCGACGCGCGTCGATCCGGTCATCGCGCTCAAGAACGAGTAGTGCCGGCGGGCACGAAAGGCTGGTAGACTCGTCGGTTCGATGTCCTCGTCGACCGATCGTCTGTTCACCTCGCACTTCTTCGTGATGTGCGGGTTCACCTTCACAGTTTTCCTCTCCGCGTTCCAGCTCCTCCCGACCGCGCCGTTTCATATCATCGACCTGGGCGGGTCGACCTTTGCGTCCGGCCTGTTTCTCGGCTTTCTGACGTACGCCTCGGCATTTTCGGCGCCGGTGACCGGTGCATTCGCCGATCGATTCGGTCAGCGTCGGATCCTCATCGTCACGAGCCTGGCGCTCGCATTGTTCTCGATGGGGTATGCGGTGCTGACCGGTTACAAACTGATGCTCGCGCTGGCGATCGTGCACGGCATCTTCTGGTCTGGGCTCCTGTCGGCCTCCGCGGCGTACATGACGAACCTGCTGCCGGAGCAGAGACGGGCGGAAGGTATCGGGTACTGGGGCTTGTCGTCGGTGGCCGCGATTGCCGTGGCGCCGACGGTCGGGTTCTGGATCTACCGCCGCGGCTGGTTCTGGCTCTGCGTGCTTGGCGCAGCGCTCAACGTGATCATGGCGGTGATTGCGTTCAACCTGCGGCGCGATCGGCCCGTGCGGGTTCCCGCGTCGCGCCGCGCCGGCAGGTTGCTCGAATGGCGGGTTCTCATCATCTCGGGCTGCCTGTTCTTGTATTCCTTCGGCTACGGCGGAATCACCAGCTTCACAGCGATGTATGCGGACGCGAACGGCGTTACGCCGAAGAGCCTGTACCTGACCACGCTTGCAATCGTGATCCTCCTCACGCGCCCGATGGCGGGGCGGCTGGGGGATCAGTACGGCTACAGGCGCGTCTTCATTCCGTGTCTGGTTCTGATCACCATGGGCATGGCCTGTCTGGCCGTCGGCGGCAGCCGGTCCTGGATGATCGCGTCAGCGGTGCTGTTCGGCACCGGGTTCGGCACGGCTTATCCGGTCTATGTCGGATACGTGATGCAGAACGTTGCCGCGGAGAGGCGCGGCGCGGCGTTTGGCGCGATTCTGGCCGCGTTCGACACTGGAATCGGCACCGGATCCACCACGATCGGCTGGCTGATTCAGCGATTCGGCTACGCCAGCGCGTTCGGAATAGCCGCGGCGCTGTCCGCGCTCGCCCTGCCGTATTTTCTCGGCGTGGAGAGGATGATCGACGAGAGGGGGACAGGCACCTTAAGGGGACAGGCACCTTAGGGGGACAGGCACCTTAGGGGGACAGGCACCTTAAGGCACCTGTCCCCCGTGCACTTTCGGCAACGTCGGTGTTGCAGAAACCGAAGCGAGCGCCGATGTCGAGGCGGCAGGGAGCGAGTGAATCAGAGCGTCACGAGTTGCACGGCCGCCCTGGAGTGTTCGATCCTCAGCAGCGCCACACCTGGCTTCAGCTTGAACCGCCGCGGCCCGGCCGCTCCCGGGTTGATTACGATCCGCGTGCCCGCGTGGTGGACCAGCGCCTCGTGGGTGTGGCCGTACACGATGACGTGAGCGGCGTGAGCTGACAACAGCTTCTCCGGGGTGGGACGTCCGAGCTCGTGCCCGTGGCTCACGTGCACCCGAACGCCATCGACCTCGAGATCGATCGACTTCTCGAGGTCCGGATCCTGCGGGTCGTCCACATTCCCGAACACGGCCCGCACCGGCGCAAGCGCCCGGAGCTCCCGCAGTACACGACCTCCGCCGACGTCGCCCGCATGGAGGATGATCTCCGCCCCGCGCAACGCATCGAGCGCTTCCTGGCGTATCAGGCCGTGCGTGTCGGAGATGAGGCCTATGAGCACGTCGCACCCTGGCGTGCCGTCGAACCTGGGCCAACGCCCAGCCGACGGCGCCACCGAATGTCTGACTCGATAGTATCCGCGTCTTCACTGGTTCCCGGCGTGGCTGGATGCGATATCATCCGCATCTGAGACACACATCATGTCAAAGCGTTCCTTGCTGAGTGCCTTTCCCTTTGCTGCCGTCGTTGCCATGCTCGCGGTCGTACCCGCGCGCGCCGTGCGGCAGCAGCCCGCCCGCCCGCCCGCCGATCTCGTGCTGATCAACGGCAAGGTGGTGACGGTCGAGGACAGTCCGGCCGAAGCCGAAGCCGTGGCAATCGTCGGCGATCGGATCGCCGATCTCGGTTCCACGCCCGACATCAAACGCCATGTCGGTCCAAAAACCCACGTGATCGACCTGAAGGGGCAGCTGGTGATCCCGGGATTCATCGAGGGGCACGGGCACTTCACCGGGGTCGGCCAGGCGCAGCTGAATCTCAACCTCATGAACACGAGCTCCTGGGATGAGATCGTCGCGATGGTGGCCGACGCGGCGAAAACCGCGAAACCAGGGCAATGGATCTACGGACGCGGCTGGCATCAGGAGAAGTGGTCGCGAACGCCGGAGCCGAACGTGGAGGGTTTCCCGACGCATCACGCGCTGAGCAACGTGTCTCCGAACAACCCGGTGTTGCTCACCCACGCGAGCGGCCATGCCACGTTTGCCAACGCGAAGGCCCTGGAGCTCTCAGGCGTGACCGGCCAGACACAGAACCCTTCTGGCGGCGACTTCCTGAAGGACTCGGAGGGGAATCCGACCGGTCTCTTCCGCGAAACCGCGTCCAGACTGATCCGATCCGGCGCCGGCGAGCCGCCGCTGACGCCAGCCGAGCGGACCGCGCGAGCACGGCGGATTCTGGAGCTCGCCTCGCAGGAGGTGCTCTCCAAGGGCGTGACGTCCTTCCAGGACGCGGGCTCGTCAACCGCCGACGTCGATCTGATGAAGCAGATGATCGACGAGGGCAAGATCAACGTGCGGCTGTGGATCATGCTGCGCATGAACAACCAGGCGCTCGCGTCGAGCCTGGCCACCTACAGGACGGTCGATTACGGCAACGGCTTCCTGACGGTGCGCGGGATCAAGAAATCCATCGACGGCGCGCTGGGTTCTCGCGGCGCCTGGTTGCTCGAGCCGTACTCGGACAAGCCCGGCGACACCGGCCGTAACACGACGCCAATCGACGAGATCCGCGAGGCCGCGAAGCTCGCGGTCGCGCATGGATATCAGATGTGCGTGCACGCAATTGGGGATCGCGCGAACCGTGAGACCTTGAACATCTTCGAGGAGGTCTACAAGGCGAACCCTGGCAAGGATCTACGCTGGCGTATCGAGCACGCCCAGCACCTGCATCCCGCCGACATTACGCGCTTCGGCGCGCTCGGCGTGATTGCGTCGATGCAGGGCGTCCACTGCACGTCCGACGCTCCGTACGTGACCGCCCGGCTCGGCGCCCGGCGCGCTGAAGAGGGCGCCTATGTCTGGCAGAAGCTGATGAAAACGAAAGCCGTGGTCACCAACGGCACCGATGCGCCCGTAGAGGACGTGGATCCGGTCGCCAGCTTCTACTCGACCGTCAGCCGGCGCACGAAAGACGGCAAGGTGTTCTATCCCGACCAGCGGATGTCGCGCATGGAAGCGTTGAAGTCGTACACCATCAACGGCGCCTATGCCGCGTTCGAGGAAGGTTCCCGCGGCTCGCTGAAGCCGGGCAAATACGCCGACATGGTCATCCTCTCGAAGGACATCATGACCGTGCCGGAGGATCAGATTCCGACAGCAGAGGTGATGTATACGATCGTTGGGGGACGGGTTCGGTACGAGAAGTAATACTGAATGCTGAATGCTGAGTGCTGAGTGCTGAGTGCTGAGTGCTGAATAGCGGACGCCATTCAGCCTTGAGCATTCAGCTTTGAGCATTCAGCATTCAGCACTCAGCATTGCTGCTACCTGGCTCCCACCGGCCGTCCGCGCTGCTGCTGCTGCGGGGGGACCTTGCGCCGGTACTGGTCGAAGAACCGGTTGCACGCCTTGTGGAAGCGTTCGCTCATCTCGCGGCCGGTTTCGCCTGGCACGGGGACGAGCCGGCTCCACGCGGATTGCGCCTGCCGCACCTCGTCTGCCATCGACCGCCACTTCGACTCTTCGCCAGCCCGGCCACCGATGGTGTTCGCGGCGAGCGCTTCCCGCAGCATCTCCGCAAGGGCTTTTGAAGAGCTTGCCGGCGTGGCCGAGGCCTCCGAGACGAAGCTCTCCACCCGTGCGCAGAGCTTTTCCATCTTCTGCCGGCTCGCGTCCACGTCGAGCTCTGTGCCGCGGAACGCGTCGGGGCACACCGTGAGCAGGCGTTCAAGCGCGCCGACGAACCGTCCGCTGAGCGGATCCGCGCCCTGCCGCACGACGGGCGTGGTCTGGTTCCAGCGCGAGCGCAGCGATCGCACGCGCTCGAGCAGATCGGCCGGCGAGGCGGCGGGCTCGACCGGTGTGCCCTCTTCGGACGCTGGGGTCTGCGGGAGCAGGCTTTCGAGCTCCACGGCCAACGCCTCGCGGTCCGCATGCTTCGCTTCGAGCTCGATCTCGTCGCGCCGCTTGTATCGCTCGAAGAACGCATCACAGGCCGCACGGAATCTTGCCCAGATGGCGTCCGACTTGTTGCGGCGTACGGGTCCAATCGCCTTCCATTCGGCCTGCAGGCGACGGATCTCGGCGGCCGCGCGCTCCCACTCGCGCGAGTTGGCCAGCTCCTCGGCGCGGGCGCACAACGCCTCCTTGCGCGCCAGGTTGGTGGCCCAGACCTCCTTGCGCTCGGCGAGATCCGCGTTTCGCCGCGTGAAGAACCTATCGCAGGCATCCCGGAACCGCTTCCACGTGACTTTGGTCTCCTGCCGGGGGACCGCCCCAATCTGCTGCCATTCGGCCTGGAGCTTCTTCAGCTCCTCCGATGTCCTGATCCAGTCGGTCGAATCGGCAAGCGCCTCGGCTCGTTCGATCAACGCGAGCTTCTTCTCCAGGTTTTCGTTCCGCTCCTCGGCACGCTGGGCGAAGAACTCGCGCGCCTTCGCCTGGATTGGATCGGCCGCCTGGCGATAGCGGTGCCACAGCGCCTGCGCCTGGGCTCTCGGCGCCTCGGCCACCTGCTTCCAGCGCTCCTGGACTTCGTGGAGCTCGCGCGCCGCTTTCTCGACGTTCTCGGGCGTCGGCCCCCCTTCCGCGTCGAAGCCGTACTTCGGACGGAGCGCTTCCGCCTTCGCGATCAGCTCTTCCTGCACGGCGGCGTTCGCGAATCGCTTCCACTCGTCCATCTCGCGCAGCTCGTGGAGACGCGGCGAGAGCACGCCGAGCGCCGCACGCAGCCGGTCCATCAGCGCCTGCTGCTCCCGTTCCTCCAGTTGCGGCGGCGCGTCCACTGCCGCGCGCAGCTCGCGCGCGGCACGATCCGCCTCGCGCAGCGTCAGGTCCTCGGCGGGTGCGCGCTTCTGCACCCGCTCGATGAGCTGGTCGATTCGCTGCACCTGCTGCCGGAGTGTCCGTTCGGCCGCCGCCCGTCGCTCTTCCTCGCGCGCGTGGACCGACGCCTCCGCGGTTCTGAAGCGCTCTTCGATTGCGTTGTCGATGCCATCGACCCGGACATGCAGCGTCCGCCACTCCGAGACCACCGCCTGCCAGCTGTGCTCCGGCAGCTCGGCTTCCGCTGCAAGCCGCTCGGCGTCGGATGCGAGCTCCCCGAGGCGCGCATGAACCTTCTCCAGCTCCAGCCTGTTCTCGTACCACGCCTCCGCACGCCGGCACGCCTCTTCGAACCGCTCACGCAATTCCGCGTCGTCTTGTTCCTGCTCACCCGGCCCCGGCAGCCCTTCCCATTCGGCCCGCGCCTGTGCGAGCTCGTCCGCGATGTCGTCCGACCGCAGCGCCTCGACACGCTCGCACAGCGAGGTTCGGACGATGCGAATCGCCGTCTGGCGTTCGGCCTCGGCCCGCAGCTCCGCCTGCTCGCGCTCCCAGGCCACGATCGCGCCTCGGGCGTCCGCGATCAACGCCGCGAATCGTCCAGCCGCGTCCTGATTCAGTTCGAAGCCAACGGCGACGAGCTCGCGCCATTCGGCTTCGGCTTCGTCCACACGTGCGGTTGCGGCGGACGTTCCGGGCCTTGCCGCAAGCCCCTCGAGACGTGCCATGACGGTGCTCACTCGTTGCTGCCACGCTTCGAGTGCCGTACGACGTGCGGCCTCTGCATCTTCGATTTCCTGGATCATCGCTCGTGCTCGCTTCGCTACGCTCTTGCTCTTCGCTCTGGACGCGACGTTCTCGAGGAGGTCGCGGCTGTTCCCCTCGGCGGAGGCGGCGTCAGCCGCCCGCTCGAGGGCCGATATGCCCGCCTCCTTGTGCTCGGCCTTGATGGCAATCGTCGTCAGCTCCGCGATGTCGACGACCCGAGTGGCGGCCTCGAGGGCGGCCTGGGCATCGGATGCCTGACGGGCGACGTTGCTGAGCACTTTCTGATCGTGGATGCGGCCGAGGGCTGCCGTCCGGACGGTCTCGTGCGGCGACGATTTCGCAATCGTGGCGAGCTGTTTCTGATCGCTGACACCGTCGAGTGCCAGAGCGGCGTCCCCGTCTTCATCCGCCTGCGAGCAGGCGATCGCGACCAGCCGCTCGCTCAGCTCGCCCTTGATCTCGTCGTCGGTTTCCTGCGACGCGAGCGCCACGAGCTCGGCCACGCTGGATACCCGGGCAACGGCCGCCTTCCGGACGCGGCTGTCGGGATCCGAGCCCGCGAGCTCCGCGATAATCTGCTGGTGTTCGGGATCGTCCGGCAGATCGGCGACAGCTGACGCCCGGATCAACGGGTCCGCGTGCTTCCACTTTGGTTGGTGGCGGAGACGATCGAGGAAAGACATCGGGGAGCCTTGCTTCAATCAGACGATCGGAACGCGAAATCGGACTCCGATGCCGCTGGAAGCCGATGCAGATGCATCCGCAACGGGTCGGCAGCGTCGGGTCTGACCGCGGGCGGTCGGCCGATTCGGTTAACCGTTAGATTCCTGAGTGAGCCATTCGGCGATCTGTTCGCGGGTCAGCCGATGGTCGTCGTTCAGATGGACGATCATGGATGCCAGCGGCAGTCGCTTGCCGCAGCCCTGTGGGCACTTTTTCGTCACCTCGTCCAGGCATCGGAACAACCGCTCGAGGTGATCGGGAATGAGCTTGCCGTGATTGCGCGGCAGGTGGTACACGCCTTCGTATACCGCGCCGAGCGCGCACGACCCGCCCTTTTCGTCGAAGTAACTCCCGAAACACTGCGGTCCGCGTGTCGAACCGGCGCGGATGAAGTCCGCCAGCTCTTTCTGTTCGCTCTCGAGACCTGTCGCCATCGCGAATCTCCTCGCGCGTTGCGCGACCGTGGTTCGCCGACCTCGCAGCAAATCGGTGGCCGTACCTCTGCGGGTGGATGCGGCCGTCGAGGCCTATTGTATCGCAGACAACCTTCTGAATCGGCCCGGCAGGGCGGTGCGCGGATCCACAGAATTGAATTTTCGCCACGGTCTCCATGGATCGTCAGGACAGGCGGCCGCCTCCCCAGGGCGGCCCGGAGGGGGGAAAGGCGAGGACGCCCCCCGGCTTCCGAGGGGTCGAGCGGCGGCGGGCGAAAGGCGAAGCGCGGAGGCGAAAACAGGGCTGAAGACTGAAGGCTGAAGGCGCAGCCGCTCGCGGCTTACAATTGGCCGATGCCGTTTCCGTTGCTTCTTCTGCTCGCCGTTCTCCAGGCCGCCCCGGCGACGAAGCAGGCGCCGGCGGCGCTCGGGCCCGCGCCCGGGAACCCGGTCGCTGTGATTTCGACGTCGATGGGAGACATCACCGTCGAATTGTTCAAGGACCAGGCTCCGGTTTCGGTCGCGAACTTCCTTCAATACGTGCAGGACGGTTTCTATCCCGGCACGATCTTTCATCGCGTCGAGCGGGGTTTCGTGATTCAGGGCGGCGGCTACACCGAAGCGCTGGTCGAGAAGGCGACGCGCCCCCCGATTCAGAACGAAGCGACCAACGGCCTGCGCAACACGCGGGGCACGCTCGCGATGGCTCGCAAGCGGGAGCTGCGAAGCGCCACCTCGCAGTTCTATATCAACGTGGCCAACAACGCCGTGCTGGATCATCGCGGGTTCACCCCGCCGGAGTTCGGGTACGCCGTGTTCGGGCGCGTCCTGTCGGGGATGGACGTTGTCGATCGCATTGCCGGTGTGGAGGTCGCTGAAGCGGGTGAATTCGACACCGTTCCCGTCACGCCGGTGATCATCACGGGTGTGGCGGTAAAATCCGGCCTTTGACGCGCCCTCTCCTCGTCATCTTCCTGACGATCTTCGTCAACCTGGTCGGCTTCGGGATCATCATCCCGCTGCTGCCCTTCTATGCCGAGACGTTTGGCGCGTCCCCATTCGTCGTCGGACTCCTGTTCGCGTCCTTCTCTATCAGCCAGCTCGTCGCCTCGCCGGTGCTGGGTGAGCTGTCGGATCGCTACGGTCGGCGGCCCGTGTTGATCTTCAGCCTGATCGGCACGGTGCTGAGCTTCGTGATGCTGGCCGTGGCGCAGAGCCTCGTGATGCTGTTCGCGGCCCGCGTGGTGGATGGCTTGTCGGGCGGCAACATCACCACGGCACGGGCCTATATCGCCGATGTGACCGCCGAGGAGGACCGGGCGCGCGCGTTCGGAATCCTGGGCGCGGCGTTCGGCCTCGGCTTCATCGTCGGCCCCGCGCTCGGCGCCGCGTTCTCGCACATCAGTTACACGGCGCCCATCTGGGCGGCCGCAGCCATCACGGTCATCGCGACCGCGCTGGCCTGGCTCTGGCTGCCCGAAACGTTTCACCGCGCCCAGGCCGGCGGCGGCGCACCCTGGAAGGCCGTGCGCGAAATCAGCGGTCGTCCGCACCTTCGACTGCTGCTCGGGATCGATTTCGTCTACTGGATGGCTTTTGCCGTGTATCAGACCGCGTTTGCGCTGTTCGGCGCGAACCGGTTCGGCTTCGACGTGGCCGAGACGGGATATCTCCTGAGCGCGTTCGGCTTCCTCGGCGTGTTCGTGCAGGGAATGCTGGTTGGTCCCGTCGTGGCGGCATTCGGGCCGACGCGGACGCTGTTTGCCGGATTGCTGTTTGCGGCGATCGGGTGGGGCGGGAGCGCGATGACCCATTCGGTGCCGGTGTTCGTCGCGCTGCTCGTTCCGGGCGCGCTCGGTATCGGATTCTGCAACGCGACGCTCAGCACGCTCATCAGCACCGCCGCGGGACCGCACGAGCAGGGGCGAGTGCAGGGAGCGGCCGGCGCGCTGGAGAGTCTCGGCCGCACGATCGGGCCTGTATGGGGGAACGGCGCGCTGCAGGCGTTCGGGGAAGGCAAGTCGTTTGGATCGGCGGCGGCGCTGCTCGTCGGCGCGGCGGCGTTCGCGCTGCGCTACCGCCCTCCTGCGCGAGGGCCGATCGTCCCCCTTCCGGCGGACGAACGCGAGGAGTGAGCAGGGACCCGGCTCGGCGCGGCGTGCAGGGGTCAGCGCAGAGCGCCCGTCGCTCGGAGCTCGCCTTCCAGCCTCGTGACGAGGTCGTCCAGCTGGTTGACGATCGCGCGGACCGTATCCGGCTGGCTCAGGTCGATCCCGGCGCGGCGAAGCTGCTCCATGGGGTAGTCGCTCCCGCCCGAACGCAGCAGCGTCAGGAAGCGCTCGCGCGCCGCGAGGCGGTTCGGCTCCTCGCCGCGCATGATCTGCTCGGCGATCCTCGCGGCCGATGCGAAGCAGGTCGCGTACTGATACACGTAGTAGGGCGAGTTGAAGAAGTGCGGGATTCTCGCCCAGGTGATCCCGGTCTGCGGATTGAGATCCAGCGCGTCGCCGTAGTAGTCGGTCAGCAGGCCCCGATACATGTCAGTCAGTATCTCTGCCGTGATGGGCTTATCCTGTTCGGCGAGCCTGTGCGCGCGCAGCTCGTAATCCGCGAAGAGCACTTGCGTGTAGAACGTGCTCGTGATGTTGTCGATCGCGTGCTGCAGCAGGACGATGCGCTCGATGGGATCGGTAGAGCGCTCGAGCATGTAGTCGAGCAGGAGCGCCTCGCTCAGCGTTGACGGTACTTCAGCCACGAAGATCGTGTAGCTCGAATAGACGAACGGCTGCGTCTCGTGCGACAGGATGGTGTGCATCGAATGCCCCATCTCGTGCGCCAGCGTGAACACATCGTCCAGCGTGTCGGTGTAGTTGAGCAGCATGTACGGGTGGGTGCCGTACACAGGGGCGGAATAGGCGCCTGAGCGCTTGCCGTCGTTCTCGTAGACGTCGATCCAGCCGCCGCCGAAGCCCTGGCGCATGCGCGCCTGGTACTCGGCGCCGAGGGGCGCCACGGCGTCCACGATCCAGTCCAGCACCTGTTCGTACTCGTACTTCTTGTCGAACGAGACGAGCGGAATCGAGAAGTCGAAAACGTGATAGGAGGGCACGCCGAGCGCCCGCCGCCGCAGGCGGTGGTATCGACGAAGCGGCTCGACGCCCGCGCGCGTCGTTTCAATCAGGTTCTCGACGACGGAGGGGGGGATGTTGTCGCCGTGCAGAGCGCCTTCGAGCGTGCTCGTGTAGCCACGCGCGCGGGCCTGGAACCAGTCGCGCTGGCAGACGCCATTGTAGAGTGTGGCGTAGGTGTTCAGCGTGGCTTGATAGGTGTCGTGCAGCGCGAGGAACGCCTTCTCGCGATCGGCCTGTGCCCGACGAGTGGCGAGGATGGCGCGATACTGGCCGTACGAGACCGTGATCTCTTCGCCGGTGGACAGCGTGATCTTCGGGAACTTGGCGTCCGCCGTGGAAAGGGCCCAATACGATTCGTTGGGCGAGGAGGCGAGCCGGCTGGCGAGCGACATGAGCCGCTCGCCTTTTTCATCGAGCACGTGCTCCTGTTGCCGGTAGAGATCTTCGATCGCGAAGCGATAGAGATTCAGCGGCTCGGACTTGTCCATCCACTCACGAACCGTTGCGAGCGGAATCAGCAGCAGTTCGGGGTTGAACCAGGACTCGGCCTGTTTCCAGCGCGCGAAGAGGATCTGCACCTGCTGCCGCTTCGCGTTCACCGCGTTGTCGCGCTGGTCTTCGTCGTAGCGAAGGGACGGAAAGTACCAGACCCGATAGGCGAGTTGGCCGAGCTCCTCGGAGAGCCTGAAGGCCTCGAGCAGCTTGGCGGGTCCGGAGGCGAGTGTCCCCTTCAGTGCCGCGTATTTGTCGATCCCCGCCTCGAGCTGCTTGTAGGCGGCATCCCACTCCTCCCAATTGGGGAAGATGTCGTGCAGGTTCCATTTGAAGCGTTCGGCGATCTCCTCTCGCCGGCGGCTGCGCGTGGTAGGCGGCTCGGGGGTGGCCACGTCTGAAGGATCGAAGAACATGGATCAACTATAGATCGGGTTCAGGAGGTTCATGGGGTTCATGGGTTCAGGGTTCCGGGGTTCAAGGGGTTCAAGGTTCAGCGTTCAATCGTTGCTCGCGGCTGCGTTCATAAACCTCGAACCGCATGACCCTACGGCCGTGGCGCGCTTTCTCGCGGTTCGGCCCGACCGCCGCTCGTCCCCATGAACCGCGCAACGGCATCCATGATCTCGACCATCACGTCGTCCTGCTTGACGCCCGGCCTGCCTGTGACCTTGAACGAGTGATCGCCGCCCGCCACCTCGAACAGGTATGCCCTGGACAGCCGCGGCAACAGCGCTTCGATCTCCTCCGCCGTACCGAACGCATCGCGCGAGCCTTGAACGAACAGCATCGGCTCGGGCATGGCCGGCAGGTGCGCGTCCCGCCGCTGCTGTGGCTTGCCGGGCGGGTGCAGCGGATAGCCGAGATAGACGAGTCCCGCGATCGGGGGATGATCCTGCGCCGCGACCTGAGACGCGATCCGGCCGCCCATGGACTTCCCGCCGATGAAGAGCGGCACGCCAGGCAACTCAGTGCGTGCCACCTCGATCGCGCTCCGCCAGCACGCTTCGAGCACGTCTGCCTTGTCCGGTGCCTTGCGCCGCGCCGTGATATAGGGGAAATCGAACGTGGCGACCGAGATGCCCCGCTCGACCATGCCGCGCGCGAACCTGGTGATGAACGGGCTGGACTGCCCGGCCCCTGCCCCGTGCGCGAGCACGAACGCAGCAGTCGGCCTCGCGCAGGAATAGCGTGTGACTGCCACCGGTTCGACCACGCGCCGATTATTGCACTTATCGTGGCCCGTGACCCCCCGCCTACGCGCCACCTCGGGCGCGCTCCGGCGAGGCGGGCCTCGCCCCGACCCACCGCACGTCGCACGCAGCACGTCGCGTCGCACGTCGCACGTGACACGCCGCACGTAGCACGTCGCACGTGACACGCCGCACGTCGCACACAGCACGTCGTACGTGACAAGTCCCCTCTTCCATGCCATAGTTTGCCAGCAAGGCATCTATAGATGTAGATTTATAGATGCAATGGCCACCGCCGCCGGCCTGTTCCGGCTCCTGGGCGACGAGGCACGGCTCCGGCTGCTCCGGCTGCTGAGCGTCGAACGCCTCAACGTCAGCGAGCTCACGGGTATCCTGGGCATCGCGCAGTCCGGCGTGTCCCGCCACCTGGGCCTCCTCAAGGAGGCCGGCCTGGTCGAGGAGCGGCGCGAGGCGGGCTATACCTACTTCCGCCTCGCTGACCTCAACGGCGATATCTCCAATGGCCCCCCGCTGGCGGCGCTCCTTCGCGCGGAGTTCGACGCGGCGGCTCGCACGCCAACCGGGAAGGCGGACGAGGCGCGGCTCGCCGAGGTGCGACGCCTGCGCCGGGAGAACTTCGACGCGCATGCGGGACCCGACACGAACGAGCGGCAGCTCGTGCCGGGCAAGAGCTGGGCGGCGTGGGCACGGGCACTGGGCCACCTGCTGCCACCGTTGACCGTCGCCGACCTCGGCTGTGGCGAAGGTTACCTGACGATCGAAACGAGCCGCTGGGCCTCGCGCGTGATCGCCGTGGATCGCTCCGACGCCGTGCTGAAGCGCGCGCGCGCGCTGGCGACCCGGCGGCGCGTCCGCAACGTGATCTGGAAACGCGGCGAGCTGGAACGGGTGCCGGTTCGCGACGCAACCGTTGACGTCGCGCTCCTGTCGCAGGCGCTGCATCATGCGAAGGACCCGGCGCGCGCCCTCGCCGAAGCAGCACGAATCGTCGTGCCAGGCGGCCGTGTGCTGGTGCTCGATCTCCGCGCACACGAGGAAGGCTGGGTACGCGACCGGCTCGGCGACCGATGGACCGGCTTTGCCGACGACGAGCTTCGGAAGCTGCTCGAGGGAGCCGGGCTCGCGAGCGTGCGCGTGACTGTCGGCGCCAGGCGAACCGGCGACCCGTTCACCGTGCTCGTCGCGAGCGGCACGAGACCGTCCGCCGCAGGGGCGACGGCCACGACGCAGGCGCGCGGGCGGCGCACCAGGGACCACCACTGATGTCGAACACACACACCGTTCGCAATTCGCCCGCGTTCGAGGCGCTTGACACGCTGTTGCAGCGGCGCGTCCTGGTGCTCGATGGCGCGATGGGCACCATGATCCAGCGGCACAAGCTGACGGAGGCGGACTTCCGCGGCGACCGCTTCAAGGATCACGGCCGCGATCTGAAGGGCAACAGCGACATCCTGGTCCTCACACGGCCGGACGTGATTGGTGCGATTCACCGACAGTACCTCGAGGCGGGCGCTGACATCATCGAGACCGACACGTTCACCAGCACCGCGATCGCACAAGCCGACTACGGCCTGGAGTCGCTCGCCTACGAGCTGAACGTCGCCGGCGCCAGGATCGCGCGCGAGGCGGTCGACGAATGGACGGCCAGGACACCCGACAAGCCGCGGTTCGTCGGCGGCTCCATCGGCCCGATGAACCGCACCCTCTCGATCTCTCCGGACGTCAACAACCCCGCCTTGCGGAGCATGACCTTCGACCAGACCCAGGCGGCATACGAGGACCAGGTGCGCGGCCTGATCGACGGCGGCGCGGATCTGCTGCTGCTCGAGACGATCTTCGACACGCTCAACGCGAAGGCAGCCATCTTCGCGATCGAGAACGTGTTCGAGGAGAGGAGCGTGCGGCTGCCGCTGGTAATCTCGGTGACGATCACCGACCGCAGCGGCCGCACGCTGTCGGGCCAGACGGTCGATGCCTTCTACGTCTCCATCCGCCATGCGCGCCCGTTTGCGGTCGGCATGAACTGCGCACTCGGTGCGACCGAGATGTTCCCGCACATCGAGGAGCTCGCGCGGCTCGCCGAACCATACCTGATTGCCTATCCCAACGCCGGTCTGCCCAACGCGTTCGGCGAATACGATCAACAGGCCGACGAGACCGGCACGCTGCTGCGCGACTTCGTCGCCAATGGCTTCGCCAACATCGTCGGCGGCTGCTGCGGCACCACGCCGGACCATATCCGCGCGGTGGCCCGCGCCGTTCAAGGGATGACGCCCCGAGTCCCGAGCCCCGAGCCCCGAGCCGCGAGCCCCGACCGCTTCACCCAATTCGCCGGCTTGGAAGTGCTGACCATCCGTCCCGACAGCAACTTTCAGATGATCGGCGAGCGCACGAACGTCACGGGCTCGGCGCGCTTTGCACGGCTCATCAAGTCCGGGAACTACTCGGAAGCCGTCAACGTTGCCGCTGAGCAGGTCCGCAACGGCGCGAACATGATCGACGTCAACATGGACGAGGGCATGCTCGATTCCGAGCAGGCCATGACCACGTTTCTCAACTACATCGGAACGGAGCCCGAGATCGCACGCGTGCCCGTGATGATCGACAGCTCGAAGTGGTCGGTCCTCGAGGCGGGGCTCAAGTGCGTGCAGGGGAAGGCGGTCGTCAACTCGATCAGTCTGAAGGAAGGCGAGGACGACTTCCTCGCGAAGGCGAGGCTGATCCGGCGGTACGGCGCCGGCGTGGTCGTCATGGCGTTCGACGAGACGGGCCAGGCCGATACGGTCCAGCGCAAGGTCGAAATCTGCCAGCGCGCGTACCGCCTGCTCACGGAGCAGGCCGGCTTCGACCCGCTCGACATCATCTTCGATCCGAACATCCTCGCAATCGCCACCGGCCTCGAGGAGCACAACGACTACGCGGTCAACTACATCGAGGCGACGCGCGTCATCAAGGAAACCTGCCCCGGCGTGAAGATCAGCGGCGGCGTCAGCAACCTGTCGTTCTCCTTCCGCGGCAACGACACCGTGCGCGAGGCCTTCCATTCCGCGTTCCTCTATCACGCCATCAAAGCCGGCATGGACATGGGCATCGTCAACGCCGGCCAGCTCGTCGTCTACGAGGACATTCCGAAGGATCTGCTCGAACGCGTCGAGGACGTGATCTTCAATCGCCGTCCGGACGCGACCGAGCGGATGGTGCAGTTTGCCGAGAGCGTGAAGGGCACCGGAACGAAGAGGGAGATGGATGTCGCGTGGCGGCAGGGCACCCTGGAGGAGCGCCTCTCCCACGCACTCGTGCACGGGACGGTCGACTTCATCGAACAGGACGTCGAGGAAGCGCGCCAGAAGTACAGCCGGCCGCTCGAGATCATCGAGGGTCCGCTGATGGATGGGATGAAGATCGTTGGCGACCTGTTCGGCGCCGGCAAGATGTTCCTGCCGCAGGTCGTCAAGAGCGCGCGCGCGATGAAAAAGGCGGTCGCGTACCTCCTTCCTTACATGGAGGAGGAAAAGCGCCTGACCGGCGCGGCGCATTCCTCGCAGGGCAAGGTGCTGATGGCGACGGTCAAGGGAGACGTCCACGATATCGGCAAGAACATCGTCGGCGTCGTGCTCGGGTGCAACAACTACGAGGTCATCGATCTCGGCGTGATGGTTCCGGCGGCGAAGATCCTGGACGCGGCCATCGAGCAGAAGGCGGACATCATCGGCCTGAGCGGTCTCATCACGCCCTCGCTCGACGAGATGGTGTTCGTCGCGCGCGAGATGGAGCGGCGCGGGTTCACGCTGCCGCTGCTCATCGGCGGCGCCACGACGAGCCGCCAGCACACGGCCGTGAAGATCGCGCCCGAGTTCGCCAAGCCGGTCGTGCACGTGCTCGATGCCTCGCGGGCGGTGGACACCGTCTCCAGCCTGCTCGGCGCGGCGAGCGACGAGTTCGATCGCGCCAATCGCGCGGCGCAGGCGGCGATCCGGGACTCCTACGCGGCCAGGCGAGACCGTCCGCTCCGCACCTACAGCGAGGCACGGGCGAACCGCCAGCGGACCGACTGGGACGCGCACGAGATCGCGTCGCCGTGGTTCGTGGGGCGGCGATATATAGACGATGCGCCGTTGGCCGACGTTGCGAACTACATCGACTGGACGTTCTTCTTCTCGGCCTGGGAGCTGAAGGGACGTTTTCCTGGCATCCTCGACCATCCTCAGTACGGGAAGGCTGCTCGCGAGCTGTACGAACATGCGAAGGGGCTTCTGAAGCGAATCATCGACGAGAAGCTGTTGACCGCGCGCGGCGTCTACGGCTTCTGGCCCGCCAACGCCGACGGCGACGACATCGTCGTGTTCAAGGATGATTCACGGCGCGAGATGCTGGCGCGCTTCCCGATGCTCCGCCAGCAGGACGTGGCGGCGGACGGACGGCCGAATCTCTCCCTCGCCGACTTCATCGCGCCGATCGACAGCGGCGTGCCGGATTATCTGGGGATGTTCGCGGTAACGGCAGGCATTGGCACGGATCAGCTCGTCCGGCACTTCGAGCTGGATCACGACGACTACAACGCGATCATGGTCAAGGCGCTGGCCGATCGGCTGGCGGAGGCGTTCGCGGAATGGCTGCACGCGCAGGCGCGGCGCGACTGGGGCTACGGCGAGCGCGAGACGCTGTCGATCGATGACCTGATCGCCGAGAAGTTCCGCGGGATCCGGCCGGCGTTCGGCTACCCGGCATGTCCGGACCACAGCGAGAAGTTCAAGCTCTTCGAGATCCTGGATGCCTCGCGTCAGGGAATCGTCCTCACCGAGCACGGGGCCATGAGCCCGGCGGCCAGCGTCAGCGGGCTCTATTTCTCGCATCCCCGGGCCAAGTACTTCAACGTCGGCCGGATCGGCCGCGATCAGGCGGAGTCCTACGCCAAACGAAAGGGAGTATCGCTCGAGGAGATCGAGCGCTGGCTCGGATCGGTCCTCTCCTACGATCCCGCGGAATACTCGCTGAAGTGCTAACGGTTCCCTGCCGGAAGCCTTGGCCGAGGAGTTCCATCTGGTGTCTAATCTCCACAGCGCGAAAGACGTCTCGAACGCGTGTGTCTCGGGCTGAGAGATCCGGCGCTCGACTTGCTCCCGTCCCAGCCCAGCGCCAACCGATCCCGGCAGCAGGCCGTCTGATAACCGGAGCGTGGCCATGCCTCCCAGACGCCGTTTTCGCCTCTGGATCCCTATCGCGGTCGTTCTGGTTCTCGCCGCGATGGGCGCAGCCATGCTGTCCGCCCGCGACCCGTCCTCTCCCGGATCCGGGCAGTCCCGCCGACGGCCGGCCACCTCGACCGTAGAAAGGCGCGACTTCGTTCGGTCGATCAGGCTCTCCGGCACGGTCGAAGCCGTCGACTCCACCACCATCCCGGCGCCGCGCCTGAGAGGTCCCAACACCAACTCGCTCGTCATCACCAGGCTGGTCCGCGCCGGCGTGGCGGTTCGCAAGGGCGATCTGATCGTCGAGTTCGATCGCCAGACGCAGCTGGCGGCGGCGCTCGATCGCCGGGCCGAGCTCGGGGATCTCGAACAGCAGATCAGGAAGCGGGAAGCGGCCGAGCGAGCGGCGCGCGCAAAAGACGAAGGCGAGATCCTCCTGGCCGAGTCCGCCTTGTCGCGGGCCAAGCTCGAGATACTGAAGAACGAGATGATTCCGAAGATCCAGGCCGAGAAGAACCAGCAGGCGCTCGAGCAGGCGGAAGCGACGCTGAAGCAGCTGAGGGCCACCTTCGATCTCAAGCGCAAGGCGGCCGACGCCGATCTCCGGATCCTGCTGATCCGCCGCGACCGGGCGGAGAACGCGATGCGGCAGGCCGAGACCAACGCCGAGCGGATGGCCGTCACCGCGCCGATCGACGGCATGGCCGTCATCAGGACCACGTGGAAAACGGAGACGATGACCGAGATCCAGGAAGGCGAGGAAGTTCGGGCGGGGGTGCCGGTCCTCGACATCGTGAACCCCTCGAAGATGCGGGTGCGCGCGCGCGTCAACCAGGCCGACATCAACGATCTGCGCGTGGATCAGAAAGTGCGGGTCGGCCTCGACGCCTATCCCGACCTGACGTTCGATGGTCGCGTCGCGCAGGTCTCTCCCATTGCCATGGGTTCGACGCTTTCTCCAAAAGTTCGTGTGTATGTGGTGCTCATCGACATCGGCGGCGCGCACCCGAATCTCATGCCGGACCTGACCGCCTCGCTCGACGTGGAGCTCGCGCGCGCGCCGGGTGCGATCGTCGTGCCCCGCGACGCGCTTGGCTACGACGCGGAACGCGTCTTCGTCCTCGTGCAGCGGGGTTCGTCCTTCCGGGACCAGGACGTGACTCTCGGCCCGGTGAGCACCACCGAGGCGGTGATCGCCAGTGGGTTGGCCGAAGGCGCCGTCATCGCTCGTCACGTCGCGGCCCGGAGCCTGCGATGACTCCACGCCTCCGCGCACGCCTTCGCAGCCGCGGCGGCCTCATCACGCTCGCCGTGATCGCCATCACCATCGCCGGCGGCTTCGTCGTCGTGGGACGCGGATCCGCACCGGATCTCCCGACCGCACTCGTGGCACGCGGAGAGTTCGTCGACACGCTCGAGCTCAGGGGCGAGATCCAGCCTGCACGATCCGTCGTGCTCAGCTCGCCCATGCAGTCCGGCGAGCTGCAGATCATCAAGCTGGCGAACAACGGCGCAGCTGTGAAGGCCGGCGATGTTCTCGTCGAGTTCGACGGCACGACGCTCAAGAGAACGATCCAGGAGAAGCAGTCGGAACTGAAGCAGGCCGATGCCGAGATCGAGCAGGCAAAGGCCCAGGCGCGGATCACCGACGAGCAGAACGCCACCGCGCTCATGAAGACGAAGTACGACATCGAGCGGGCGAAGCTCGACATCAACAGGGGCGACACCGTCTCGCGCATCGATAACGAGAATGCCAAGCTGTCCCTGTCGGATGCGCAGCAGAGGCTCAGCGAGCTCGAGGAGAAGATTCGCTCGGACCGCACGAGTGCCGAGGCCGACCTGTCGAGCAAGCTGCGCAAGCGCGAGAAGGCGCTGTTCGATCTGAAGCACGCCGATGATGGGCTGCGGAAGCTCAAGCTCCAGGCGCCGACGGACGGGATCGTCAGCGTGTTGTCGAATTACCGGGCCGGCAGCATGATGGGCGCCTCGCCCGAATTCCGCCAGGGCGATCGCGCGTGGCCGGGCGCGGCGATCGTCGAGTTGCCCGACCTGTCTTCGGTGCATCTCCAGGCGCGTCTCGACGAAGCCGATCGCAGCCGGCTGCAGACCGGCCAGGAGGCGACCGTCCGGATCGAGGCCCTCCCCGGTCGCGAGTTCAAGGCGCGAATCGCCGGCATCTCGCTGCTCGCCCGTCTGGACTACCGGGGCACCTGGCCACCGCCGCGCAACTTCGATCTCGATCTGCTCCTGCTCGAGGTCGATCCGGCCATTCGTCCGGGGATGACCGCCGTCGCGCGGATCGCGACGGAACGCGTGCCTGACGTGGTGCTGGTTCCGGCGGAGACCATCTTCCAACGTGACGGTTCGCCGGTCGTCTACAAGCTGGACGGGGTCGCGTTCGAGGAGCGCCGGGTCGAGGTCGCGAGGCGCGGACGCGAACAGGCGATCGTGGCATCGGGAATCGCTCCGGGCGATCAGATTGCCACCAGACGTCCCACGCCCGAGATGATCAGGAGGGCGCAATGAGGCGTCGTCTCGTCGTCGTGGCGATTCTCCTCGCCGTCGTCGCCGCCGGCGCAGCGATGGTCGTAGCGGTCCCGAACCTGCCCGAGCGGGAAGCTGGCGTTCCCACCGCTCGCGTGGTCCGAGCGCCCGTGCAGGTCACCGTGCACGCGACCGGGGAATTGCGCGCGGGACGGACCGTGACCCTGGTGAGCCCACCGGTGGGCGGAACGCTGCGCATCGTGCGGATGTATCCGACAGGCACGCTCGTGAAGGCCGGTGAGGTGGTCGTGGAGTTCGATGCTGCCGACCACGAGTACGCCCTGGAGCAGGCGCAGTCCGAGGTGGCAGAGGCAGATCAGGAAATCGTCAAGATGAAGGCGGATGCCGAGGTGCAGAAGGCACAGGACGACGTGGCGCTCTTGACCGCCAGGTTCGACGTCCGCCGCGCCGAGCTGGATGCCACCGGCAACGAGTTCATCGCCGAGGTGGAAGCGCAGAAGAACCTCCTCACGCTCGAGGAAGCGAAGCGGCGTCTCGCGCAGCTCGAAGAGGATGTGAAGTCGAGGGCGAAGACGAGCCAGGCGTCTCTCGCCGTCGTGCTGGAGAAGCGCAACAAGGCCTTTCTCGCCGTGCAGCGCGCGCAGCAGGTGATCGACAGCCTCGTGTTGAAGGCCCCGATCGACGGCGCGGTGTCCTCGAAGGAGAATCGCGAGGGGCTGATGATGTTCGGCCCCGGCATGGTGATCCCGGAGTATCGGGAAGGCGATTCGGTGGGTTCCGGGCGTCCTGTCGTCGACATCATCGAGTCGGGGCAGATGGACGTGCGCGCGAAAGTGGAGGAGAGCGAGCGATCGAACCTCATCGCCGGCCAGGCGGCGAGCCTCCACGTGGACACGATTCCCGGGGAGGTCTTCCCGGTCCGCGTCGGCGCGCTTTCCGGCAGCGCCAGGCGCGCCTCGTACTTCGAGAGCGCAAGCGTGACGCGGCTCTTCGACGTCACGTTTCAGATCGAGAAGCCGGACCCCCGCCTGAAGGCAGGCGCGTCCGCCCGTGTCGTTGTCGAGGGCCGTGAAATTCCCGACGCGCTCAACATTCCGCGACAGGCCGTGTTCGAGAAGAACGGCAAGACGCACGTCTTCGCCAAGACCGGGGACCGCTTCGAGCAGCGCGAGGTCAAGGTCGAGCACGTGACGGAGAGCCGCGCCGTGATAAGCGGGCTGGCCGAAGGGACAGAGGTCGCTCTCGTGGATCCGACGGCCGCCTCGCCGACACAGGCCCCTGCGGCCTCCCCGATACCGGCCGGAGGACGGGGATGAACGTCACTGCCGAGGCGGCCGGCGCGGCCACGGGCGCCGACTTCCTTCCCGACCTGCGGATGGGCCTGGAGAACCTCCGGGCCCACAAGCTCCGATCGCTGCTCACCATGCTCGGCATGATCTTCGGCGTGGCGGCCGTCGTCGCCATGCTGTCGATCGGCGCAGGCGCGCAGCAGGAAGTGATGTCGTTCATCGCGCAGCTGGGTGTGAACAATCTGATCGTGGAAGCACGCGAATCGATCGACTACCAGACCGTGCAGAAGGTCAGGCAGCTGTCGGCCGGTCTGAGCTTCAAGGACTACCGGGTCATCGGGGCGAACCTCGACGGCATCACGGCATCAACGGCGCGGAAGCGGTTCGTGCCATCGAAGCTGCTTCCACGCCCGCAGGGCGATCCGCCGACCGTCTACGGCGTGGACCCGTCGTACACGCAGATCGCCAACCTGCAGGTTGTGAGCGGCCGCTTCTTCGACGAGCGGGAGAGGGCGGCGGCCGCTCCGGTGGCCGTGCTCGGCGAAGGCGCCACGGCGTCGCTCTTCGGGGCAGAGGATCCGATTGGCCGGTTCGTGAAAGTCAACGATCAGTGGTTTCAGGTGGTGGGCGTCGCCGGCCCGCAGCTGACCGTGCAGGCAGATGTGGCGGGCCTTCCAGCGCAGGACCGCAACAACCTGATCTACGTGCCGCTCTACGCGGCCATCTTCCGGCTCGAGGACGCGACGAGCCGGTACCGCGACGAGATCGACGGGATCTACGTTCAGCTGCAGTCAGGCGCCGATGTGCCGGCCGCCGCGTCGCTGATCCGAGGACTTCTCAACGTCGCGCATCGCGGCGCGGGCGACTTCAGCGTGGTGTCACCGGCCGAACTGCTGGCCCAGCAACGCCGCACCCAGCGCATCTTCGAGATGGTCATGGTCGCGATCGCCTCGATTTCGCTGCTGGTGGGCGGCATCGGGATCATGAACATCATGCTGGCGAGCGTCATGGAGCGCACGCGCGAGATCGGCGTCCGCCGTGCGATCGGCGCGAAGAAGCGCGACGTCATCCGGCAGTTCCTGATCGAAACCACGATCATCTCGCTCGCCGGCGGCATCCTCGGCGTGCTGATCGGCGTCGGTTTGTCGGAGCTGATCGGCTACTTCGCCGGCTGGTCCACGATCGTCACGACGACGTCGATCGTGCTGGCGTTCTTCGTCTCGGTCGGGATCGGGCTCGTCTTCGGCCTCTACCCCGCCATCCGCGCCGCGAATCTCGATCCTGTGCAGGCGTTGCACTACGAGTAGCGGTCGCGTCAGGCTGAAGCGCTCTGGCAGGCCGAGCCGCTTGGAACGCGGTCGGGTCACTCCTCCGACCGCGCGTGCCGTCCGGTTACAGCCGCCCGATAGGCTTCCTGCAGCTGCGGGTCACCGGGCTATCACTGCGGGACGATGTCGTACTCGAGCCCGACCGTGCCGGTTTTCTCGTAGACCCGGTATTTCTTCAGCTTGAGCCTCGCGCGATCGGCCGGCGGGGGCAGGAGCGGAATCCCCCCGCCGAGCAGAACCGGAATCACATTGACGCTCACTTCGTCGACCACCCCCGCGGCCAGCAGGCTTCGGAAAAGCTCTCCGCCGCCAAACAGCGCGATGTCCTTCCCGGGTTTGGTCCGGAGCTCGGTCACGACGCGCTCCGCATCATCGCTGAGGATCGCCCCAGGACAGTCGTCCGGTCGGAGGGTCCGCGAGAATACGATCTGCGTGATCCCCGGCGTAGGCGGCGCACTGTCCGCCATCCGCCGCATGACCTCGAACGTCTTACGCCCGACGAGGAACGTGTCGAACCGGGCCATCAGCGCCGCGAAGTCGATGTCCGGGTCCCTGACGATCCAGTCGTGCTCGCCGTTCGGCCCGGCGATGAAGCCGTCGAGGCTCATCGCGCCGCCGTAAACCACTTTTCGCATCGCGCCTCTCTCGGCTAAACTGTCGTTTAGTCAGTAGGCTAAACTCTCGTTTAGCAATTGTCAAACATCCCCTCATGCCCGGACGACGCCAGAAGGTCACCGACAACGAGGTGTTCGCAGCCGCCCACCGCGCCATGAGCCGGCTCGGGCCGCAGGAGCTTACGCTCGCCGCCATCGCCGACGAGGCCGGTGTCACGGCCGGCCGGCTGGTGCAGCGCTTCGGCAGCAAGCGCGGCCTGCTCGAGGCGCTCTCCGCACGCTTCGCCGGGAGTGCCGGCCCGATCTTCGCGGGATTGCGGGCCGCCCACCGCGGCCCGCTCGCGACGCTGCGGGCGTATGCGGCCTGCATGGCAGATCTGGCCTCGACGCCGGAAGCCCTCCTGCGAAACCTGGCCTACCTGCAGCTGGACCTCACCGACGAAGTCCTGCGCGGGCACCTCGTCGAGAACGCACGTGCGGTGCGCCACGAGATCGAGGCGCTGCTGGCGGCGGCCGCCGCAGCCGGAGAGTTGCGGCGCGACGTCGACGTGCGCTCGCTTGGGCGGATCGTGGAGGTCATCATCGGCGGATCGTTGATGTCCTGGGCGACGTATCGTGAAGGAAAGGCAGCCGACTGGATCGGCCGGGATCTCGAAGCCGTTCTTGCACCGTGGCTGCGGCACGCTCGTGCCACGGCAACGACCGTGTCAGGAGGGAAGCGCCGACTGGTGAAGGGGCATCTGCCTGGCACCCACGGCTGATGCCCGGCGTTCCTCGGGCTGATGCCGGGCGTTCCTCGGACGCCCCGCCTGGACGAGTGTCGGCAGAGGACGCCACATGTCTACCTAGACCGGGGGGCTTCGCCCCGCCCGCCTCCGCTAAAGCTTCGGCGAGGCTCGCCGAAGCGCCTGCGGCGCGAAGGCGGCCGGCGTGGCGCGCCCGTGGCGCGCCCTAGTGGACCGTATCAGCGGAAAGTGGAGTGCCACCCCTGGAATTCAGCGGCGGTTTCCGGGCCGCGACGACGGAGCGGCCCGCTTTAGAAATCGAGTAGACAGTCCACTAGAATGGGCGCCCAATGCAAAAACTCCTGTTCGGGTCGATCCTCGCCGCATGTCTGCTGCCGGCTGTCGCTTTTCGCCAGGCTCAACCGTTGACCTTCGATGTGCTGATCAGGAACGGTCGGGTCATGGATGGGTCAGGGAATCCCTGGCTGCGGACGGACGTGGGTATTCGAGGTGATCGTATCGCGGCCGTCGGACGTTTGCCTGACGCGCGGGCCACCACGATCATCGACGCCGCCGACCGCCTCGTGACACCAGGCTTCATCGACGTTCATTCGCACGCGGGGGAAGGCCTGTCGCGACCCGAGCTGCGGCAAGCTCAGCCGATTCTCGCACAAGGGGTGACCACCGTCGTCATCAACCCTGACGGCGGGGGTCCGACCGACCTGGCGGCCCAGCGACTCGCGCTGGAAACGGGAGGTGTCGGACCGAACGTGGCGCTCCTGATCGGCCACGGCAGCGTCCGGCGAGCGGTGATGGGCAGCGACAATCGCAGGCCGACCCCGGACGAGCTCGATCGGATGCGGGCGCTCGTGCGTCGCGCGATGCAGCAGGGCGCCTTCGGGCTGTCCAGCGGACTGTTCTACGTTCCGGGCAGTTACGCCACTACCGAGGAAGTGATCGCCCTGACGCGGGTCGCCGCCGAGTACGGCGGCCTCTATACGAGCCACATCCGCGACGAAGCGAACTACGGCGAGGGAGTCCTGGCGTCGGTGCAGGAGGTGATTCGGATTGCTGACGAAGCCAGGACGATCGGCATCGTGAGTCACATGAAGGCGCTTGGTCCCGACAACTGGGGACTGTCGATGGCGCTGACCATGCGGATCGATCAGGCGCGGGCCCGCGGAGTCCAGGTGTTTGCCGATCAGTATCCCTACGAGGCATCGTCCACGAGCCTGAGGGCGGCGCTGCTGCCGGGTGGGGCGGAGCTTCCGAAGCCGGATCGGGTCAGCGTGTCGAAGGACGAGTTGACGTCCGCGGAGCGACAGGCCCGAGAAAAGCTCGAGGCGACAGTGCGCGAGAACATCAGGCGGCGAGGCGGACCCGCGTCGATCCAGATTGCATCCTACAGCGCCGATCGGGCGTTGCAGGGGCAGAACCTGGATGGGATTTCAAGAGCGCGGGGTCTCGCGCCGGAGGTCGCGGCCATCCAGCTGATGGTTGCCGGCGACGCGTCCATCGTGTCGTTCAACATGTCGGAGGACGACATCCGTCAGATCATGACGCGTCCCTACACGATGGCGTCGAGCGACGGCGGTCTGGTGCCGATGGGAGCCGGGCAGCCCCATCCGCGAAATTACGGCGCGTTCGCGCGGCGGCTCTCCACCTACGTCAGGGAGCGGGAGGTCATGTCACTGGAGTTCGCGATCCGCTCCATGACCACGCTGCCGGCCACTGTATTCGGGCTGAAGGATCGTGGGGTGATTCGAGAGGGCGCCTTCGCCGACCTGGCGATCTTCGATCCTGCGCGGGTCCGCGACCGCGCCACCTACACCGACCCCCACCAGCTCGCGGAGGGGATGTCGTGGGTCCTCGTCAACGGGGTCCCGGTCGTCGCGGACGGGAAGTTCGGGACGGCGTTGCCGGGCAAGATCCTGTCGAGAGACATACATCGCGCGATCGCGCGATCGGGTGATCGAGCGGTGGCCGGCGATCCTGTCAAACCGTGATCGAAGGATCCATCGCTCGACCGCCAGTCGCCTCTGGCTCGGTCGCTTCGGTCGCCCCTGGCTCGGTCGCTCGATCGCGTGATGGGTTGACACCGTCCTGCCAATATGTAACACTCCATCCGGATAGACGGATGGAAGCCGCAATCTTCGACGATCTCACCACGCTCGCCGACGCGACTCGCAGCCGCATGCTCCTCGTCCTGGAGAGGAACGAGCTGACGGTCTCGGAGCTCTGCGCGGTTCTCCAGCTGCCGCAGTCCACGGTCAGCCGCCATTTGAAAACCCTGTCAGATGCCGGCTGGGTCGCTTCCCGTCGCGAAGGTACGAGCCGGTTCTATTCCCTCGCGCTGGACGAGCGGGCGCCCGCGGCGCAGAGCCTCTGGGCCCTGTTGCGCGAGCAGGTCGCCGGCACACCGGCAGCCGACCAGGACGCGCGCCGGCTGAAAGGCGTCGTCGGACGCCGGCAGGCGAAGTCGCAGGAGTTCTTCGAGTCAGCGGCGAACCAGTGGGGCCGCCTGCGACAGGAGCTCTTCGGCCACGCATCGCACCTGCTGGCGCTGCCCGCGCTGTTGGACGAACGGTGGGTGATCGGAGACCTCGGTTGCGGAACGGGCGAGCTGACGGCGACCCTGGCGCCGTTCGTTGCGCGCGTGATCGCCGTGGATCGATCGACGGACATGCTCCAGGCCGCGCGGCGCCGTCTGCGCGAGCATCCGAATGTGGACGTGCGTCGCGGCGAGCTCGAAGCGCTGCCGATTGCCGACAACGAGCTCGATGCAGCGACGCTCATGCTCGTCCTGCACCACGTGCCCGACCCCACGGCCGCACTCGCCGAGGCGGCGCGAGCGCTCAAGACGGGCGGGCGGCTCGTGATCGTCGACATGCTGCCGCACGACCGCGAGGAGTATCGCCACCAGATGGGCCACGTGTGGCTCGGGCTGGGAGAGGAACAACTCCGGCGCCTGCTGACCGCCGCCGGACTCCATCAGACGCGGTTCGTCCCGATGCCCGCCGATCCCGACGCGAAGGGACCGGCGCTGTTCGTCTGCACAGCTTCCAGTCCCTCGGTCCCTGGTCCTTGAGTCCTGGGTCCCTGGTCCGGGTCCCTGAGTCCTGGGTCCCTGGGTCCGGGTCCCTGAGTCCTCGGTCCCCTGAGTCCCTGATCTTGAGGGACCAGGGACCGACAAGGGACTCGGGGCTCGGGACTGAGGGACTCGGGGCTCGGGGACTCGGGACTCGGGGACTCGGGACTGGACAGAGGGACCAAGGACAGAGGGACCAAGGACAAAGGGACCCGGACAGAGGGACCAATGACAAGGGACTCAGGGGCCAGGGACCAAGAGACCAGAAAGGAAACGTGATGAGTGTAGTAGTTCGTGAATTGCATGCGTTCGACGCGGCGGCGACAGCGGGCCGCGAACCGTATAAGGTCAAGGACCTCTCCCTCGCCGAGTTCGGGCGGAAAGAAATCCGTCTGGCCGAGCAGGAGATGCCGGGACTGATGGCGCTCCGCGCGCGTTACAAGGGCAAGAGCCCGCTGGCGGGCGCGAAGATCATGGGCAGCCTCCACATGACGATTCAGACGGCGGTGCTGATCGAGACGCTCACCGAGCTTGGCGCCGACGTCCGCTGGGTCTCCTGCAACATCTTCTCGACTCAGGATCACGCGGCCGCGGCGGTGGTCGTGGGCCGTCCCGAGACGGGGGGAACGGCCGGGAAGCCGAAGGGCACGCCCGTCTTCGCGTGGAAAGGGGAGACGCTCGAGGAGTACTGGTGGTGCACGAGCGAGGCGTTGATGTGGCCTGACGGCTCTGGACCGACGCTGCTCGTGGACGACGGGGGGGACGCGACGCTGCTGGTGCACAAGGGCGTCGAGTTCGAGAAGGCGGGCAAGGTGCCCGCGTTCAACCCGGACACGGACCCCGAGGAGTGGGGTGTGATTCTCGAGCTGCTAGGCGGCGAGCTGAGGGAGAACCCGACCCGCTGGACGACAGTCGCGGCGGGCATGCGCGGCGTCAGCGAGGAGACGACCACCGGCGTGCATCGTCTCTACGAGATGATGAAGGCGGGGACGCTGCTGTTTCCTGCGATCAACGTCAACGACTCGGTCACCAAGAGCAAGTTCGACAACATCTACGGCTGCCGGCACTCGCTCGTCGACGGGCTGAATCGCGCGACCGACGTCATGCTCGGCGGGAAGATGGCGGTCGTCTTCGGGTTCGGTGAGGTCGGCAAGGGCTGCGCGCAGGCGCTGCGCGGGCAGGGCTGCCGCGTGATCGTCGCCGAGATCGATCCGATCTGTGCGCTGCAGGCGGCGATGGAGGGCTACGAGGTCAACACGCTCGAGAACGTGCTCGATCGCGCGGACATCTTCATCACGGCGACCGGCAACTTCAACATCATCACCGCCGAGCACATGGCGCGGATGAAGGACAAGGCGATTGTCGGCAACATCGGCCACTTCGACAACGAGATCGACATGGCCGGGTTGAAGAAGATCACGGGGATCCAGCGGATCAACATCAAGCCGCAGTACGACGAGTACCGGTTCCCCGACGGCCACAGCGTGATGGTGCTCGCCGAAGGGCGCCTGCTGAACCTGGGCTGCGCGACCGGCCACCCGAGCTTCGTCATGTCATCGTCGTTCACGAACCAGGTGATCGCCCAGCTCGAGCTGCACCAGCACAACGAGAAGTACGAGAAGAAGGTGTACGTGCTGCCGAAGCACCTCGACGAGGAGGTGGCCCGGCTGCACCTCGACCACCTGGGTGTGAAGCTGACGAAGCTCACGAAGGAGCAAGCCGACTACATCGGGGTGCCGGTGGAAGGGCCCTACAAGCCCGAGCACTATCGGTACTGACGCCGAGCTATCCGGAGTCCTCGGCCAGCTCCCAACCTAAGTTGGCGGTTGGGAGTTGGAACTTGGGAGTTTATTGTGTTTATTCATACCTCAAGGCGATGAGCGGATCGACGCTGCTCGCGCGCCGCGCGGGCAGCCACACGGCCAGTAGTGCCACAGCCGCCAGCAGCGCGGGGACGGCGGTGAATACGAGCGGATCGCGCGCGCTGACTCCGAACAGCAAGGTGGTGATCAGCCGCGCGATCCCGAAAGCCGCGCCGAGCCCGATCGCCAGGCCGACGAGGGCCAGCGTCATCCCCTGCACGACCACCATCCTTCTGACCTGAGACGCCTGCGCGCCGAGCGCCAGGCGGATTCCGATCTCCTGCGTCCGCTGTTCGACCGAGTACGCCATCAGTCCATAGATGCCGATGGCAGCCAGGAGCAGCGCGCAGGCGCCGAACACCGTCATCACCCACATGTTGAACCTCTGGCGCGACACCGAGCGTGCGGCAATCTCGTCCATCGGGCGGATATCGGTGACCGGCAACCCGGTCGACTGCTGCAGCGTCTCCTGGATCAGGCTGCTCAAGGACTGCGGTGGCACCGTCGTCCGCACGATCCACGAGATCGGGGAGAGGCCGATGTTCAGCGCGTTGGCCGCGTCGGGCACCTGCGCTTGTGGGATCCACATCTGCGGCTGCGGCTCCACGTCCAGGCCATTGCTCCGGATGTCGGCTACGACGCCGACGATCTGGCGTTCTCCCTCGGCCTCGAACTCGCGCATCGCGCCCTTGCCGATGACGATGCGGTCGTTGAGCGGATCGCTGTCCTGCCAGAACTGCCGTGCCATCGCCTCGTTGACGATCGCGACCGGCGTAGATGCGCTCGTGTCGCGCTCGGTGAACGTCCGTCCGCGCCTCACCGGGATCTTGAACACCTCGAAGTAGCCGGGCGACACCGTCATCCAGCCGGCGCCCCCATGGAACGGCCCCTGGCTGTCGGCCGCGAGCGGGCGTCCGACGATCCGGAACCCCAACCCGTAGCCCCCTTCGAGCGGCACGCAGCAGGTTGCGCTCGCCAGTTCAACACCCGGTATCGCACGCACCCGTTCGGCGCCGTTGCGGACGACGGTCTCGACGGCTTCCGCTTTCTCGTACTCCGCGCCCTTGAGCGACATCTTCAGCGTGAGCACGTTCTTCGTATCGAAGCCGGGGTCGACCCTGGCGAGCGCCATCGCCGTTCGAATCAACAGCGCGGCCCCGATCAGCAGAACCAGCGCGAGCGCGAGCTCGGCGACGACGAGGACCGAGCGGACCTTGTTCTGGCGGAGCCCGGTACCCGATCGTCCGGCGCTCTCTTTCAAAGTCGTCGTCAAGTCGGTCCTGGAGCTGTGGAGCGCAGGAATGAGGCCGAAGATCATCCCGGTCACAAGCGACACAGCCATCGTAAAGGCCACCACGCGCCAGTCGAGGCCCACGAGCGAACCGTCCTCACCCACCCGCGGCAGTCCCGCCGTGTTGATCGACAGCAGCGCACGGATTCCAGCCCATCCTACGAACAGGCCGAGCAGGCCGCCCGTCAGGGACAGCGCGACGCTCTCGGTCAGCAACTGCCGGATGATGCGGCTGCGCGAGCCGCCGATCGCGGCACGGATGGCGATCTCGCGCCGCCGCGCGCTCGCGCGGACGAGCAGCAGGTTCGCGACGTTCGCGCAGGCGATGAGCAGCACGAAGCTCACGGCCCCCACGTAGACGAGGAGCGACTGCCGCGTCTGCGGGCCGACGATCACGTCGCGGATCGGGCGCACGCCGAAGCTCCCCTGCGGACCGAGCGCGTCGGGATATTGCCGACGGAAGTCCGCGGCCGACGCGCGGAGCCGCTCATCGGCCTGTTGGAGCGTGACACCCGCCCTCAGACGGCCGACTGTGCGGAAATAGTGACCCTGATCGGTCGGATTGGGGAATTGAAAGAGGAGCCACACCTGCGGCGTCGCGCCGAACTCGCGGGAGTCGAAGTCGCCGAGCACTCCGACGATCGTGTGCGGCTGGCCTCCGAGCGAAATACTCATGCCCACGACGCTGTCGTCGCTGTTGAATCGAGTCTCCCACAGGCGCCTGGAGATCACGGTGACGAGCGGGCCGTTCGGCACGTCCTCCTCGGGCAGGAACGGCCGACCGAGCACGAACGGCGCCGCGGTCAGCCTGAAGAAATCGGCCGAGATCCGGCCAGACTGGAGCTGCTCGGGGAAGCCCGTTCCTGTGAGGTTCACGACGCCGAAGGTGATGGCCGACACCGCCTCGACGACCTCGTCCTGGGCTCGGTAGTGGGTGAACTTGGCCGGCGACGCGGCGGCGCCGCTGCCCCGCGGCGTGACGTTCATGAACACGACGACCCGGTCGGGGTCGGGAACGGCCAGCGGCCTCAGCAGCACCGCGTTCACGACCGAGAAGATCGCAGTATTGGCGCCGATGCCGAGCGTCAGCGCGGCGACCGCTGCCAGCGTGAACGCCGGGCTCGCGGCGAACATCCGCAGCGACTGCCTGAGATCCTTCAGGAATGCTTCCATGGAGTGGTTTGACGGCTGAAACGGGAAATCGTTGTATCAGTCGCGTATCCAGGACATTGGCTGTCACACTGCCTTCGCTGCCGGATCATCGCTCCGCGTTGAAGGACACGTCGCGGTCGCTGCTCACGCTTCCGCCGCTGGCAGCTCCACGCTGACCAGAATCTTCCCCGACAGGTCGTGCAGACGCGCCGTCAGGGCACGTGTCCGCGCGTCGATGCGCAGCGTGCCGAAGAACTGCAGGCCGTCGCTCGGCGGGCGATTGCCCTTCATCCCCTTCGGCACCCCGTTGAACTTCACCTCGGGGCCGAACGTACGGTCCAGCTCGTTGGGGCCGAACGTCCCCGCGTTCAATGGGCCCGCGACGAATTCCCAGAACGGATCGAACTCGGTGAACTGCGCCCGGGATGGATCGTAATGGTGCGCGGCGCAGTAGTGGACGTCCCCGGTGATCCAGACGACGTTGCGGATCTTCCGGTCGCGGATGAAACGGAGCAGGTCGGCCAGCTCCAGCTCGCGGCCGAGCGGCGCGCCATGGTCGGCATTGGCAAAGGCTTCGTAGTGCGACGGAAAGTCGCGTACGATGAGCCCGATCGGCATGTCGCAGGCGATCACCTTCCAGCTCGCGCGGCTGGCGGCCAGCCGCGCCTTGAACCAGGCGAGCTGTCCCGCGCCGAGCAGCCGCGACTCGTCAACGAGCACCGGCTGACGGTTGTCGCTGTTGGCGCTGCGATAGCTTCGGAGATCGAGCGCGAACACCTCGAGCGCGTCGCCGTACGGCACGGTCCTGTAGATCCGCTCCGGATCGTCGCCGATGAGAGGCAGCGGATCGTATTCGAAGAAGGCCTGCCTCGCGCGCGCGGCCAGGAGGGCCGCGCTCTTGACCGTGTAGCGCTTGTCCTGTTCGAGGTTTCGCGTGGGGTACCAGTTGTCGCGCACCTCGTGATCGTCCCAGATGACCACTTGCGAGACCGCCGCGTTGAAGCTCCGCATGTGCTCGTCGATCAGGTTGTACTGATAGTTGCCCCGGAACTCGTCGAGCGTCTCGGCAACCTTCGACTTCGCCGGGGTCACGAGGTTGCGCCAGATGCTCCCGTCGTCGAGCGCGATCTCGGGCGGAAGATGCTGGTCGGCGTAGATCGTGTCGCCGCAGTGGACGAAGATGTCGGGCTCGGCGCGGCGCATTGTTTCGTACAGCCGCAGCCCGCCCCATTCCTGGTTGATCCCCCAGCCCTGCCCGACCGTGTCGGCCGACCACGCGAGCGTGACGTCGCGAGTCGTGCCAGGGGCCGGGGCAGTCGAGAAACTGCCGGGGCCGGGCTCGCTCCACGCGCGGAGATCCGAGAGGTCCTGAAAGAGTACGCGATAGAAGATGCGTTGCCCGTCCGGCAGATCGGTGAGAACTACCCGAGCGGTATAGTCGGAGCTTTCGAGCGCTGCCGGGCCGGGCACCCGGCGGACGTTCGTGAAGCGATCCGTCGTCGCGTACTCGACGAACATCCGGGACGGACGATCGCTGCGGCTCCAGATGACGGCACGTCCGGCGCCGGCGTCGCCCGCAGCTACGCCCTGCTGGAGCTGCGGCCGGGACGCCGGCGATTGAATGATGGCGGGCGCAGAAACGAAACGTGGTCCGTGGTCCGTGGCCCGTGTTCCAAACGGCGAGACCGGACCCAGACCGTGGACCAGGGGTTGGCAGAGGCCGGCGGCGGCTCCCGCACCGAGCGATCGACGCAGAAATGTCCGGCGATCGATCCGTCGCGGCCGTCGAATCATTTGAAGCGCGCGGGAACCGTGCCAAGCTCGCGGGCCGACGGCACGCCGCCGAGGCTCTCGGCGGCCACGACCGCGCGGACGATCGCCTCGGCCATGGCCTCGGCGGCGAGCGCGCCAACCATCGAGCTGTTGGCCTCGCCGTTCCAGCGGCCTGTTGCGAGTGCGAAGATCGTGTCGCCATCTCCTGACGTGTGCGACGGGTTGATCGCCCTCGCAAATCCATCGTCGGCCATCACCGCCACGCGATTCACTTCGGTCTTCGTGAGCCTTGCGTTGGTCGCGACCAGGCCGATCGTGGTGCTCTCGCCGGCCCGGGGTGGAGTCGGGCGGATGAGGGCGCCGGACTTCAGGAGCTTGCGCACGTCGGCGAGTCCCTTGCCGTCCTGCGTGCGCACGCCGGCGACCACTTGCCCTGTTTGTGGATCGATGACGTCGCCGACGGCGTTGATGGCCACGATCGCGGCGACCACGAGGCCGTTGGGGAGCGTGACCGACGCCGATCCGATGCCGCCCTTCATCGATCTGCCCATCCCCATCTTGCCGACCGTCGCGCCCGCTCCGGCGCCGATGTTGCCCTCGGGGACCGCGGCATCGGTCGCTGTTTCGGCAGCTTTGTAACCGCAATCAGCGGTCGGCCGGATCTTCGGATTGCCGCCGAACCCGAGGTCGAAGAGAATCGCGGACGGAACGATCGGCACGACACCCAGGGGGCCAACCTTCCAGCCGATGTTCCGCTCTTCGAGATAGCGAACCACGCCCTGCGCCGCGTCGAGGCCGTAGGCACTTCCGCCCGACAACACGATCGCGTTGACCTTGTCGACCATGTTGAGCGGATCGAGCAGGTCGGTCTCGCGCGTGCCCGGCGCGCCCCCGCGCTGCGACACGCCACCCGGCACGCCGTCACCCTCGACGAGGATCACCGTGCAGCCGGTCGGCCGCTCGGTGAGCGTGTGATGCCCGACCTTCAGGCCCTCGACGGCAGTGAGGCCCTTGTCGGTGCGAGCCACCGCCGACTGCGCGTCGATTGAGTACTGCGCCCCGAGCGCGAGCATCCCCGCGGCAAGGCCAACGGGGAGGACCTTGTTCTTCATGGCTTGCTCTCTGAGAGGTCGACACGAGCCGACGGCTTGTCGCAACGATCCGACGGCTTCCCCGATGAACACGATGACAGGAAGAACACGATGAAAACTAGACTAATTCATCGTGCGCTTCGTGTCATCGTCTCATCGTGCGAGCCGTGAGAGCGTCTTCAGAAACCGCCCGGAGCCGACTGGCGACTGGCAACTGGCAACTGGCAACTGTTCAGAAGTTGTACTTCACCGCCAGCTGAATCACACGCCCGTCGTCCGAGCTGGTAATCCGGCCGAAGTCCTGGGAGCCGAGCAGAAACCCTGGCTGGCCGAATCTGGTCTGATTGAAGAGGTTGAACATCTCGAACCGGAACTGCAGACGGTGCGTCCCGGTCAGAACGACGTTTTTGAAGAGCGACAGATCGGTGCGAGCGAAGCCTGGTCCGCGGACGCTGTTGCGCGGCGTCGTGCCGGGTTCTGCCGTCTGCGCGAGCGGCCGGCGCTCGAAACAGGTGGTGTTGAACCACTGCTCCACGGTCTCAGGCGCGTTGTCGTTCGGATCGCACGTCTGGTTGCCTCGCTCCTGCAGGAACCGAATCGTGGTGTTCGGGTCATAGACCGTGAACGGAAAACCGGTCTGGGCCTGGACGATGCCGTTGACCTGCCAGCCGCCAAGCAGGTGTTCCATCACGGGGCCATTGCCCTGCGGCGTGGGCAGTTCGGCCGTGAAGCTGACCACGAAGCGATGCCGGACATCGAAGAGGGCCGGTCCTTTCTCGGCGTCGAGCGCTCTCTCGATGGAGGCGTCGTCCCCGATAGTGGCCGCCAGCACGGGCCGGCGTTGTTCCGTGTTCCCGATGTTCAGGCCGGAGATGTGGTCGCGCGCGTCGCCGAGCGTGTAGGACGCGAGGAAGCTGATGCCGTGCGTCGGCCGCATCCGAAGGCTCGCCTGTAGCGAATCGTACCAGGATTCCGCCTCCGAGAACGTCGGGCGAACGAGGCTGTACGCCGGAAAGACTCGCGCGCCGCGTGTCGTCTGCCCCGGCGCGTAGACGCCGGGATTGACTTCGATAAAAATCGGCAGGTTCCGGCCGCGCGAGCCGACGTAACCCACTTCAGCGCCCAGGGACTCGCCGATCTGCTGCTGCCAGGTCACGTTGAAGTGATGGGCGTACGGCGTCGTGAAGTCTTCTCCCCAGCCGATGAAAATCAATCCGGGAGGGAAATCGGTGCTGCCGCCGGTGATGACACTCATTGGATCGCGCAGCGTCAAAGGAACCGGCGGTGAATTGACCTGGAGCAGGGGCGTGAACGGCGGCGCAAGAACGCCGTTCTGGAAGAAGTCGCCCTGCCCCGAGATGGCGTCGAAGAAGATGCCCCATGCCGCACGCAGGCTCGAACGTCCCGTTCCGGTCGGGTCCCAGACGGCGGCGATGCGAGGCGCGAAATTGTTCTTGTCGGTCTCGTACGTGCCGCGCGGCACGCCTGGATCTCCCGGATAGACCAGTCCGAGAGGAGCGTTCGGGAAACGCTGGGACTGCTGGCCCGGCCGGAACGCGTTGAGCGCATCGTTCTTGTCCACGAACGGCTGGGGTAACTCGTATCGCAGACCGAGGTTCAGCGTCACGTTCGACCGTGGACGAAACTCGTCCTGTACGTATCCGGCCGAGAGCCAGCCGCTCCCATCCTGAATGGCGTTCGCTGTCGTGCGGCGGAACTGGGCGGGCAGACCCAGCATGAAGTCGGCCAGTGCATTTCCTGTGAAGAAGTTGGTGAACGTGAAGTCGCCGTTCGGCCGATTGACAAAAGCGATCACCATGTGTTCCCGCCGCACGTCCAAGCCGAACTTCATCGAGTGCCGGCCCTTGATCCAGCTGAAGTCGTTCGTGAACTGGAAGGACTCGTTCAGGCGATCGACGAAGGGCTGCTGCTGGTCGCCGAGGCTGAAGAATCCCGTAATGTCGATATTTGCCAGCCCTGTTGCCCCTTCGACGTTGTGCGGGACGTTGATGCCGTAATCCGCGTTACGTAGACCGCTGGTGAGCTGGGGGTTCGCGCCGATGCGGTTGTACGAGAACCGGGCCACGTTGATGGCGTTCGAGCTGAAAATGTACGTGTCCGAGAACATCACGTCCTGTAACGTGGCCTTCGCAACGTTTCCTATGGGCCGTGTCGTCGGAGGCGAAATCGCTTCGGTGTCGGAGCGTTGATATCGTCCGAGGAGCGAGTGGCCCTGGGTCAGCTGGTAATCCATCCGGATGCCGAACTGGTCGCGGTTATCTTCGTTCTCGGGCGAGGCGATATAGCGATTGACGCCGCTGTTGGCGCGGGGAACGAACTCATCGATGAGCTGGCGGGCTGTCGGATCGATCATCGATTCCGGGATGGTGTTGTTGTCGAAGGGGAGTCCAGTGGCCGGATCCCTTATCGGCGTACTGCCGAAATTGCCGGTCCGCTGGGCGTCGCTCAGGACCGCGAAGTTCTGGGTGATCCCGCTCGTGTTGCGGAAGCCCTCGTAGAACCCGAACCCGAACAAACGGTTGCGAACGACCGGACCGCCGAGGCTGCCGCCGAACTGATTCTGCTGGAGCGTCGCTTTCGACGTGGTGCCGATCGGCCTCGTCGTCGGCGGCGTGATGGCTTCGGTGTTCGAGCGCAGGTACCGTCCGAGCACCGCGTGCTTGTCGCTGAGCTGATAGTCCATTCGGATGCCGAACTGATCGCGGTTGTC
>DASTBU010000042.1:0-12623 GCA_035711845.1 Vicinamibacterales bacterium | reverse complement strand
TTCGGGACCTCGTTGTCGGCGCCCACCGTTACGTGAGTGCGACGAGAAAGCCGGCCGCACGGAGTCGCATCAACAAACGGGGTGGGCATGCCGGACGCACCTGACCCGCACCTGCTCGAGGCTCGGCTGGACTCCTGGATCGGAACAACGCCATCATGATCAATCTGCTGCGCGCCATCCCGGAGGGCGCGCTGGAAGTCAAGGCGCTCGGGGAAGTCAAGGCGCTCGGGCGCAGTCCGTCCCTCGCGCAGCAATTCAGGCAAGGGGCAGAACCTCCCGAGAGGCCCCCGTGGCCGGAGCGCGCACGCGAGTGAGAGCAGACGACAAGACACCGCCGCCAGCCGTCGAGTTCGATCGCGTGTCCTTCGCGTTCGACGATCACGTCATTCTGCGCGACGTCAGCTTCACGGTCCAGAAGGGCACGATGTCGATCCTCCTCGGCGAGAGCGGGGTGGGAAAGTCCATCGCACTGAAGCTGATACTCGGCCTTCTGCGCCCGGACGGAGGCGCTATCCGCGTGAACGGCGAGCGGGTCGACACCATGAGCGAGCAGGAGCTGATGCGGGTCCGCGCCGACATCGGGATGGTGTTCCAGGAACTCGCGCTGTTCGATTCCCTGACCGTTGCCGAGAACGTGGGCTACCGCCTCTCCGAAGAGATGCGCCTGCCGGCGGAAGAGGTCCAGGCCCGAGTCGAAGACGTGCTGGGCTTCATCGGGCTGGGCGAGTTCATCGACCGGATGCCATCGGAACTCTCCGGCGGCCAGCGCAGACGCGTGGCCATCGCCCGGGCGATGGCGTCGCGGCCCAGCCTGATCCTCTTCGATGATCCGACGACCGGCCTGGATCCGATCATTGCGTCGACGGTGGACGACGAGATCGTGAAGCTTCGGGATCTCGAGCGCGTCACGTCGGTCTTCGTGACGCAGCAAATCCGCGACGCCTTCTACATCGGGACGCACCGTGCGGTCCGGAAGGACGGCCGGATCGAGATCATCGATACGGACGAGAAGGGGATCGCCCCGGCGGAGTTCATGCTCCTCTATGAGGGGCAGATCCACTTTCGCGGGACGGCGGCCGATCTGATGGCATCGCAGGACACCTACCTGCGCGAGTTCCTCTACATGACGCTGCCGCCCTGGTAGGGCAGGTTGCTGACCGGCGCTCACCCCGCGCGACGGACCTCCGCAATCTGAAGGTCTCGAGTCGCTGGCGTGAGTGATGAATGGCGGGACGACGGTTTGGATTTCCCGCGATCGCCGATCCACATCGTTGAAGACCGACGGGTCGCGCTGCAGCTCTCAACAGATCTTCCCGCCGGTTCGTCCCGGACCTGCCGCCATCGACGTGCGTCAGCATCGGAGATGACGCTCTTCAAGAGCTGTCCGTTCGTTCCGCATCTGTCGAACGCTGTGACCGACGGCACCCCTGCGTGACGAGCGGACGTCCATGGCGTGACGAGCGGAGGCCATCGCGGCGCATCCGATTCAACCCTTCGAGAGCGTGCGCGCGGTCACTCCAGGCCGCCATTCAGCCACCGTCAGCGTGCCATTGGCACATTGGATGCTGACACTCGGCGGCGCAGGTGCTGCGCAGGCCTGAACCGGCATTCGTGCAGCCGGTCCCACCAGCGCGGCATGCCATCAAAGGAGATAGGCCCCCATGAAGAAAGTGATGACGGTGCTTGCGCTGTGCATCGCCCTCGCGACGTCCGCTCTTGCTCAGGTGCAGAGCGGAACGATCGCAGGGACCATCCACGACGAGCAGGGAGGCGTCCTGCCGGGCGTGACCGTCACGCTCGCGAGCGCAGATCGCACGGCGACGTTCAAGACCGAGGCAGACGGCCGCTTCCGGTTCCTCAACCTCCCGCCCGGCACGTATCAGCTCACCGTCGACCTCGCCGGCTTCTCGAGGATCGTGCGGGAAGGGCTGGTCGTCTCGATCGGGACCAACATCGACCTGCCAATCACGGTGAAGGTCGCGACGGTGCAGGAGACAGTGACGGTTACCGGCGAGAGCCCGATCGTGGACGCCAAGGCGATGGGCACGGCGACCAACTTCACGCTGGCCGAGCTCGAAGCGATTCCCACGTCGCGCGATCCGTGGGCGCTGCTGCGCACCGTTCCCGGCGTGCTGGTCGACCGGGTCAACATCGCCGGCAACGAGACCGGCCAGCAGTCGAACTTCCAGTCCAAGGGCACCCGTCCCCAGGATGCGGTCTGGACGATGGACGGGGTGGTCATCACGGACATGGCGGCCGTCGGCGCGTCGCCGACGTATTTCAACTACGACAACTTCGATGAGATCCAGATCTCGACCTCCGGTCAGGACCTCAAGCAGCCGACCGGCGGAGTGGGGCTGAACCTCGTCGTGCGGCGCGGCACGAACCAGTTTCGAGGCAACGCGCGCGGATACTTCACAAACGACGGGCTCGAAGCATCGAACGTCCCTGACGAGCTCGCCGCGGCGGGCGTGACGTCGGACAGCGCGGACCACAACGATCAGATCTCCGACTACACCCTGGACTTCGGCGGGCCGATCTTCCGCGATCGGGCATGGTTCTACGGGTCGTGGGCGAATCAGGACATCCGGCTGATCCGCTCGGCCGGCAACCTCGTGGACCGCACGGTCCTGAAGACCTTCAACGCGAAGGGCAACTGGCAGGCGACGTCGAAGGACATGATCAGCGTGCTGTGGTTCCTCGGCGCGAAGGAGAAGTACGGGCGCTCTCCGGGGCGTTCGGGCATCGCCGACGTGGAGACCTCCACGTGGGACCAGGGCGGTTCCTACGTGGACGGGCGGCCGCAGGGTCTGCTGAAGTTCGAAGACAACCACGTCTTCAGTTCGAGCCTGTTCGTCTCGGGCCGGTACGCGTACTACAACACCGGGTTCGGTCTCGTCCCCAAGGGCGGGCTGGATCTGAACTCAGGCGAAAGCCAGGTGCTCGGCCAGTCGTTCGGGAGCTACCAGCAAAGCCTGAATATCCGGCCCCAGCACACGTTCAGCATGGACGGCAACTACTTCGCGAACCGGTTTGGCGTCGCGCACGAGTTCAAGTTCGGCGGGGGCTTCCGGCGCGTCGATGCCACGAGCGGGACGCTGTGGCCGGGTGACATGATTCGGGCGTTCGAGAACTCGGCCGACGACAAGCGCGCCAGGATCTATCGCGAAGGGCTCGGCACCGACCGGACCGAGTTCTTCAATGTCTACGTCGGCGACACGATCACTCACGGCCGCCTGACGCTCGACCTCGGCGTCCGGTACGACCGGCAGTGGGGCAAGGCCCTGCCGAGCTCCACGAGCGCGAACCCCGCGTTCCCGTCCATCATGCCGGGCATCGAATTCTCCGGATACGATGCGCCGTTCACGTGGAACGACTTCTCGCCGCGCGTCGGCATGACGTTCGCGCTCGACGAGTCGAACCGCACGCTGCTCCGCGCGAGCTTCACCCGCTACGCCGGCCAGCTCGAGACCTCGATCGTCGGCTACTCCAACCTGAGCGCCAACGTCGGGTTCATCGATTACCCTTGGGTCGATCTCAACGCCGACCATCTGGCGCAGCCGGACGAAGTCCAGCTCAACGAGCCGTTCATCACGTTCGGCGGCGGGTTCGACCCGGCGAATCCGACCTCGGTGGCCTCGGTGGACATCGTCGATCCGGACCTGAAGGCGCCGCACACGACGTCGTTCGTCGCAGGCATCGACCGCGAGCTGATGCCGAACCTGGCGATTTCGGCCAGCTACACCTACACGCGGACCACCGACACCAACGGCAACTTCACGTTCAACTACACGCCGTGGATCGGCGTGAGCCCGTCGGACTACCGGCCGGGCCCGCGGCTCACGGGAACGCTCCCCGACGGCCAGCCGTACGACGTGCAGACCTTCATCGGCGACGAAGCGGTCATCGAGGCCAATGGCTTCGGGACGATGCTGACGAACCATCCCGGCTACTACAGCCAGTACAACGGCGTCGAGTTCTCGCTCACGAAGCGGCTCGCTGACCGGTGGATGGCGCGCGTGGGCGCGGCGTTCAATGCGGCCGAGGAGTGCTACACGGTCGCGGCAAACGAGCTCGGCAACCCGACGCGGACCGACACGACGCCGCTCCTCGACTGCGGCGCCTACACGGTGCGCAGCGGCGGCAGCGGCGCCGGCGACATCTTCGTCCACGCCAAGTGGCAGCTGAACGCGAACGGGCTGTACGTGTTCCCGCACGACGTGCACGTGGCGGCCAACCTGTTCGGCCGGCAGGGCTACCCGTTCCCGGTCTACCGCAATGCGGCACTCGGGTTCGAAGGCTCGCGGCGCGTGCTCGTCTCTCCCGAGCTCGACACGTTCCGCCTCGACAACCTCTGGAACCTGGATCTTCGCGCCTCCAAGACGTTCCGGTTCGATGCGCGCAGCGTCGAGATCATCGCCGACCTGTTCAACGCGTTCAACTCGAACACCGAGCTGGTGCGCAACAGGAACAGCGGATCGAACGCGTTCCAGAGCCTGCAGCAGAATCTCAGCCCGCGCATCCTGCGGTTCGGCGTACGCGTCGGGTTCTGAGACCGAGACACAGACAGGGAAGAAGGAAAAGGAAGAAGGAACAGACGCGCGGCGGTAGCGTCATCCCGGCGTGGTGGCGGCATGTGAAGCCGCTGGACGCGCTGCGGAGTAACCAGGAGATCCTGACACTCGCCTCGTATGGCGGCTTGTCAGGCTCACTGCCGCCGCGCTCCGTTCTTCTCGTAGCGCGCGATTTCGATAGCGAACCTGCGCTTCAGCTCGTCTCCCCAGCGTGGCCGTTCCGTCAGGTCCTTGTCGACCATCTCGCGCCACGCCTGCCTCTCGTAGTCCGCCTGCACGGACGCCGGCATCGTCGGCCGCGGGCGGAGGGTCTGGCCGTGGCGATCCAGAATCTCCCGGTACTCACGAATGAAATGCTCGACCAGCTGGCCGGTCAGCGTTGACGTGCGTTCGTCTGGAAACGGATGCGAAGTCAGATCGCTCAGGAGGCTACTGAGATTCCACAGCGTGCCCTGCCACAGAAAAGGATTGCTTGAAACATCGTCCAGACGCACCGTGGCACGGTCACTGGCGACCTCGAACTCCGACGGACGTGAAACGGCCTGGCGCCTCACGGACGCGAGCCCGTTGTGCAACGTCGGCGCGTAGATGAGGTTGATCATCACCGCCGGGTGGCTCTGAATCACAGGCCAATGCAGGTGCAACGCCCCCGGCACGACCACGCGGCCGGCTGCGTCACTCTGGAGCAGTTTCAGCGGGCTGGCGTCATAGCTGAGAGCTTCGACGAGGGCGTACGTGGTGCCTTCGTAGTGGTACCCCACGTACGCACCCGGGACGGGTGTGCCACGCATGTCGCGGATCACAAACGTTCGACCCAGCCGGATCGACACGCTTGCGATTGCCAGAATCGCGAGGATCAGGATGAGCGCTCGCGACCGCCAGCGGGTCATGATGAATAGGATCTCACGATTCGGGCCGCGTATAATCACCGGACCGATCGGACGAACCAGCGCCCACACCCCTTACATGCCACCCGTTCCCGGCAGTCGCATCGGGCCATACGAAGTCATCGCCGCTCTCGGCGCCGGCGGCATGGGGGAGGTGCACAAGGCGCGCGATCCGCGGCTCGGTCGCGAGGTCGCGATCAAGGTTCTTCCCGCCTTGTACTCGCGCGATCCAGATCGTCTTCGACGCTTCGAGCAGGAAGCGCGGGCTGCGTCCGCGCTCAACCACCCCGGAATCCTCACCATCCACGATGTCGGTCAGCAGGATGGCGCGCCCTACGTGGTGTCGGAACTGCTCGAAGGGCAGACACTCCGCGAGCGCCTGGCGGGTCCGGCTCTGCCGATGCGCAAGGCGCTCGACTACGCGATTCAGATGGCACGCGGCCTGGCCGCGGCGCACGACAAGAACATCGTCCACCGCGATCTCAAGCCGGAAAACGTCTTCGTCACCAGGGACGGACACGTGAAGATCCTCGACTTCGGCCTGGCCAAGCTGATTCAGCCGGAGCACGGGGAGCCGCACCCGGCGGAAACACGAACCGTCGGCACCGAACCAGGGACGATCCTCGGCACCGTCGGCTACATGTCCCCGGAACAGGTGCGCGGCCAGGCGATCGATCATCGGTCGGACATCTTCTCCTTCGGCGCCATCCTGTACGAGATGCTGACGGGCGAACGGGCGTTCCAGGGTGAGTCCCCGGTGGAGACGATGAGCGCGATCCTGAAGGAGGAGCCGAAGGACCTTTTGCTGCAGAGCGTCCGGATTCCATCCAACATCGCTCGCGTCCTGAACCACTGCCTCGAGAAGGACGCGTCCGCACGTTTTCAGTCCGCGCGCGATATCGCCTTCAACCTCGAAAGCCTCTCGGACGCCGGCTCAGGCCCGATGCGTCCCGCGGTGCCCGTCTCACCCCGGCGGCACAAGTGGATTCCGGCGTTCCTCGTCGCGTTAGTGGCACTTGCCACCGGCTACACCTTCGGACGCACCGGAACGCCGCCGCCGTCCGTCTCGCCGGTAAGCGTCCACCGCCTGACGGAGTTCAGCGGACTCGAGCAGGCGCCCGCCATCTCGCCGGACGGGAAGTCTGTCGCGTTCACGGCCTATGTCGGCGACAAGAGGCAGGTCTGGGTGAGGCTCGTCGCGGGCGGCACGGCGCTTCAACTCACGCGCGACGACGCCGATCACGAAGCCCCACGATGGGCGCCCGGCGGCGCCGCACTCCTGTACTATTCGCCCCCCGTGGCGGCCTCGCAGGGCACGCTTTGGGAAGTGCCGTCGCTCGGCGGCTCCCCGCGGCGCATCGCGAGCGCCATCGGCGGCGGAGACATCAGCCACGACGGGACGCGGGTGGCCTTCTTCAGGTTCGCACAGGACCAGATCGAGCTGGTGGTCGCCGCGCGCGACGGCTCGGAGGCGCGCGCGATCGCCAACCTGCCGCTCGGCCAGTACTACCTGTCACCGCGCTGGTCGCCCGACGACAAGCTGGTCGCGTTTCAGCGCGGGTACGTCTTCACGCACGACATCTTTGCGGTGCCGGCAGGCGGCGGAGAGATGCGCCAGATCACGCGCGAGGCCAACCTGTTGTCCGGCTTCGCGTGGAGAGCCGACGGTGCTGGCATCGTCTACAGCTCGGCGCGCGGAAGCACCGTGCTGTATCTGCCGACGTTCAATCTCTGGTCCACGACACTCGACGGTGCAGGCCTTCGACAGCTCACGTTCGGCGAAGCCTCGTACGTCGAACCGGACCTCGATGCACGGGGCGCGCTCGTCGCGAGCCGCATCCAGCGGGAGCTGAACATCTGGAGGTTCCCCGTCGGCGGCACCCCGCTCGAGAACGTCAGCCGCGGCGTGCAGATCACACGCCAGACCGGGCAGGTGCAGACACCGTCGGTCGGCGCGAGCGATCGTGAAATCGTCTACCTGTCCGACAGCGGCGGGCATGGGAACCTATGGGTCGTCGATGCCGAGAGCGGAGCGACCAGGCAGATCACGTTCGAGCAGGATCCGACGATTGGCGTGGGTGTTCCGGTGTGGTCGCCGGATGGCCGGTACATCGCGTTCTATTCGACTCGTGACGGCATTGGCGGGAATCTGCTCGTCAACCCCGACGGAGGCAACCTGAGGCAGGTGATACCCAACGGAGGATGGGCCGCGTGGTCGCCCGACAGCCGTTGGCTGTACTACAACGAAAACGTCCAGAGCACGGCAGCGATTGGCGCGCTGAAGAAGATCCAACCCGAGGGCGGCGATCCCGTCATGGTCCGGGACGACAAAGGCAACCGCTCCGCGCTCTCGCCGGACGGATCCACTCTCTACTACGTGATCGAGCGGCCGGCGGTGAGCGGAGGCGCTGATTACGAGATCCGCGCGGCATCCCCCGAAACTGCTCCGTCTCGTGTGCTCGCCCGGATTCCCGCCCAGCGCATTCCGCTGTGGCAACTCGTGCATCCCGTCGTGTCGCCGGACGGTACCTGGCTGGCGCTCCCGCTGACCGACGGTTTCTCTACCAACATCTGGGCGCTGCCGACGACGGGCGGGCCGTTGCGGCAGCTCACAGACTTCGGTCAGCGGCCGAGCTACATCGCGCGCCGCGTGTCCTGGTCCACCGACGGCAAGTCGATCTTCGCCGCTCTCGGTCTCGGCGACGCCGACGTCGTCCTGCTCCGCGGGCTGCAATAGTGGTTCGAGCTTCCGGACACCCGAGACCGAACATGACTGCCGACGATTTCCGCGAGATCGCACTCAGCATGGACGGCGCGTCAGAACGCGCGCACATGGGACATCCAGACTTCCGGGCGAACGGCAGGATCTTCGCGTCACTCCACGCGACGGAGAAGTCCGGCACCGTGAAGCTGCCGCCCGACGAACAGCGGGAGCTTCTGCGGATCCATCCGAAGACGTTCACCCCCGCGAGCGGGGCATGGGGGCGGCAGGGATGGACCAGCATCCTGCTGGACGGTGCCGACAGGGCCGCCGTACGCGGGGCCATCACGCTGGCCTGGCAGGACGTGGCGCGGCAGGCTCCTGGCCGAGCCTCCCGGAAGTCCGGCACGAGTGCCGGGCGCCGGCGCGCGCAGCGAACGAAACGGACGCGGACCTGAGCATGCGGAATCCCACCCGCGCCAGCGTCTCGGGAGAACTCCGTCGGCTGGCCCGTCCGTCCGGCGCGTTCGACGCCGCCCGGTACTTTCGCGGCGATCATGGGCTCCGGTTCTACAACGTGGGCACGAACGCCGTGCGCGCGCTCGCGCGCGCCATCTACGTTTCGAACCGTGAGCGGTGGACGGTGGAGGATGCGGTGCGGTTTGCGGAGGCGCTGGTGCGCGATCCGTATCTCGAGACGAAGGCAATAGGCATCGAAGTCGTCGCGCGGTACCGGCAAGCCTTCAGGCCGCGACTGCTCCCGGCGTGGAAACGCTGGCTCTCGGGCAACCACGCGGCGAACTGGGCGACGACCGATGCGATCTGCGGCACGCTGATCGGACCGCTTCTCGTGGATTACCCGGAGCTGGTTCCGCTCATGCCACGCTGGGCGACGCACCGGAACTCATGGGTGCGCCGAGCCTCGGCGGTGTCGCTCATCCCCTCGATTCGTCAGGGGCGCGCCCTCGATGTCGCCTATGACGTCGCGCAGACGCTTCAGCCGGACAGGGGAGACCTCATTCAGAAAGCGTCCGGCTGGATGCTGCGCGAGGCAGGCAAGCAGGACCCAGCCAGGCTCGAGCGGTACTTGCGCGCGGAAGGCGACGCCGTACCGCGAACGACACTCCGGTATGCGATCGAGCGGTTCCCTGCGCCGAAGCGACGCGCCCTGCTCACCAGCACGCGCCACGGTCGTGACGCGAGAGCTCGAGCCCGACAGCCGGAGCGGTCATGGGTCTAGGTCATGGTCTCCATACACTCCAGGGTATTGACAACTCATTTCCGTGCTTTAGGGTATGGAGTGTCATGCATCCGGATGTTGCTCCTGAGATTTCGGCGCTCGAAGAAGCCCTGGACGCGGCTGAGCGCGATGCCCGCGCGCTCGTCAGCGGCCTGACCGAGCAACAGGGGACGTGGCGCGCCGAACCCGGCTCGTGGAGCGTCGCGGAGTGCCTCGATCACCTGGCCACGGCGAACCGCGTGTACCTGCGCGCGATGCAGCCTTCCGGCGATCGTGCGCTGGCAGAGGGGCGGCGACCCCGTCGGCCCGCACAACCGGGGCTCATCGGCGGGCTGTTCGTACGCATGCTCGAGCCGCCTGTGAAGCGCACCTCGAGGATGAGGGCGCCTCGGAATATCCGGCCGCGCGTGTCGCCGGCGCTAGGCGACGCAACGGACCAGTTCCTGGCCTCGCAGGATGAAGTGCGCGCGTTCCTGCGGAAGTACGCTGACGTGGATCTCGTCGGGCTCCGCTTTCCCAATCCCTTCATCCGCGGCGTCCGATTCAGCCTGGCCACCGGGCTGCACGTCATCGCGGCACACGAGCGGCGTCACCTCTGGCAGGCGTGGCGCGTGCGCCAGGCGGCGGAGCGGGCGGTCGTCCCCTGAAGGTCGACCGGCCGTGGCCGCGTCGTCCCCCTTCCTCGGCGTTAGGTGCGATGAGGCGAGCCCCGTCGCGCTCGGTGGGGCGCCTCAAGGCGATGCCATTCGTCGGGCACCTGGTGGTAGCGCGCCCGTCTACTTGACCGTGACAGGATGGGAGACAACGGCCCAGTAGGAATAGCCTTCCTCATTCAGAGGAACGCGATCCGGCTGCGTATTGCCGTTGCTGTCCGTGGCCCGGGCCTGCAACGAGTGGGTTCCCGGACGAGCGTCCCAGTCCAGATCCCAACGTGCCCAGGCCAGCTCGATGTTCGGTTCTCGAAGGCGGGCCTGCCGCCAGGCCTGTCCGCCATCCAGGCTGACGTCGACGCGCGTGATTGTTCCCTCGCCGGACCAGGAACGTCCGCGCAGCAGCTGTTGACCGGATCGCACCTCGCCATTCCACGGCAACTCGAAAGCGCTTTTCACTTTCTGCGTTGTCAGCACCGGTCCCATCGCCGGGGGCCTGGCCTCGTAATCCGGACCGATCAGCACGTAGCGCTTCGTGTTGTAGTCGGAGTAGAGCGGCTGCTCGGACACCTCGCAGCGGCTGACCCACTTCACGTGGGCAACGCCGACCCACCCAGGGACCAGCATGCGCACCGGGAAGCCGTGGTCGGGCGGAAGCGGATGGCCGTTCATGGCGTAGACGAGGAGCGTGTCGTCAGCCATCGCTTTTTCGATCGGGATCGAGCGCTTGATGTGGAGCGTGTCCGCGCCTTCGGGCATGACCTCGCGGGCCCTGGGCGTGACACCCGCGCGGTCCAGCACCTCCCGGAACGGCACGCCGGTCCATTCCGCAACACCAATGCCGCCGAGCCTCCATGGGGTACCCGGAATCTTCTTGCCATGGGTGGCCTGAAAAAAGCTCCGGCCGTTGCCGGCGCACTCGATGGCGCGGATGACGGAAACGGAGGGCATCCCGAGGATCTCGTCGTAGGTGAACGACCGCGGTCGCGACAGCCCGGAGCCACCGAGCTGAAGCCGCCAGGTCGCCGGGTCGAGCCGCGGAACCACAGGACTGTTGTTGCGGACGAAGAACACCTCGTTGGGAACGATGTAGCCGCGGTTGTACAGCGCTTCCCACCGCATTTCCAGATTGCTGCCGCTCGTCACGAACAGCTCTGGTGGCGCCTGCTTGATGATGGCCTGACGGGCTTCGGCTGACGGGAATCGCGCCGCGACGACACTGCCTGCGGCGAGCAGTTGAAGAAATCTGCGGCGCGGCACCAATCCTTCACGCATGAGCTTCCTCCGCGTCGGCGCCGCGGGACGGCGACTCGAACGCTGTATGGATGTCAGGACGAGGAAGACCGCCCACAGCCTACTACAGCTCTCACGTCCCTCGCGTTCAACTGCGTCTCCCTGAAGGGCCGCTGACGTCGCGGGACAGGTGTGAGGCCGAACGCGGATCCCCGACGCTCCGCTTCACCACCTGATCGCCATGCGGTCCAAGTCGATCTGGACCCGTGGCGCCAGGGCTGAGACGGCGAGGATGCCATCGAACCGGGGGTCGTCATCGCCGCCCGGCAGGACGAACACGTGCTGACGTCGCAGGCGTCGCGGCCCAATCCGCACCTCGTCGGCGAGGAATCGCCGCAGTCGCAATTTGCCCGCGAGGCTATCAGCGCCGAGTTCCTCCGACCGCTGCGGATCGGCGTGAGGCGCAGCCGCGCGCTCGAAGAGCGCCAGCACCTCGGCGCCCGTGTCGACGAGCAGCCGATGTGTCCGGCCATCGATTCTTGCCAGCACGACCGGCAGGAGCGCGTCCGGATTACAGGGTGCCGTGGCGCGCCATTCGGTCCCGCAGCTGAAACCAACCAGTCGCGCTCGATAGTCCACGACCATGCAGTGGCCCGTCAGCACGTCCACGCCGACGATCGCGTCGAGCCGGAACCCGACCCGGCCGGCAGCCTCCGAGAGATCCGCGGCGAGCACCGAACGGTGCCTCGCGCGGATAGGTCCGACCCGAATCTCGGGAACGGCGACGCGCTGGGCGGAAAGGGTCTGCCCGAACGTCGACAGGAAATCGGGTTCTCCGTGGAGGCGCAGTTCCCGGGCGAGGCGAGCATCGATCACCGTCCGGGAGGTGCCGGTGTCCACCAGAAACTGCAGGTCATCGATGTGGCCAATCGCGCCGTGTACGGTGACGAGGTTGCCGCGCGTTGTATGGAATGGGACGACGAGGGGCGGTGCGAGTGCCTGTGTCGTGGCATGCCGACCGGCCCAAATCGGCTCGGCGGGCGCCGCGAACATCAGCCCGACTCCCAGGCACGTGGAGTGGAGCAACCTGCCGCGACGAGCCGACCGCGCCATGACGCCACCTCCGTGGTGGCGTCACGGTGGGGTAAGCGTCCGGCTACCTCAATGCTCTGGCGATGACGAGTGGATGGTCTGCATGCGACGCCGTAATATCAACTTCGTGAAAGGGTTAGCAAGTCGAGTCACCCGTCGAACCGCGGGTGTATCATCGCTTCCTTCACACGGCCGCCCCCCGTTTGCAGGTGAAGTCATGGTCCACCCGCCCGACTCGTCGCCCGA
>DASTBU010000041.1:0-21459 GCA_035711845.1 Vicinamibacterales bacterium | reverse complement strand
GGCTCCTTCACGTCACGAAAATGCCGCGGCACGTCCGGTGCGCGCTGAAGTCGCTGAAGGTCGTCCGCAACAACCTGACGAGCGCTGATGGCATTGTGGACACGACCTCGAGGTTATTTTCTGGGACAAGGGCGCCGCGATCGAGCGGGAATACAAACATTTCGGCCTGCTCGTCGATCGGGTCGAAGTCTCCGGGGAGCTCGCGACGGTCGAAAAGCGGCTGATCGAGGCGCGGAAGCGAGCAGCGGAGCGGAACAAGGCCGCGGCGAAAAAGGGGGATGCGTGAACCTGCTGTTAATCACGCTGCTGGCGGCCGGTCGTCTCGAGACGGCGGAGCGCCGTCGGCAGGTTTTCTATCGAGCGCTCCCGATCCTCGAGCTACGCAGCGCCGGCTTGAGGCGGGGTCGAGCTCCGATCGTGCCGCCAGAGAGCAGCAAATGCCTCGCTGAGGCATCCCGACGCAAGCACAGCGCGCCAAGCAACCATGGCTGCGCTGTGACCCCTGTGTGACCCCAACTACTATTGATTTCGTAGCTAAGCTCTCGCTTTGACCTGTAAGTATCTGGTATGGCTTTAGATGGTGCCGAGGGACGGAATTGAACCGCCGACACCGTGATTTTCAGTCACGTGCTCTACCAACTGAGCTACCTCGGCACGCCACTCAGCGTCTTGGCAGAACCCTCATCATAGCATTGCCCCTGCTCCTGTCGCCGCGAGCGGTGGACTCTCCGCGAGATGAGCCGATTTTTCGCTTGTACTTTTGATCGGTATCTGCTACCGTCTCTCTCGACTCATGGCGCACCAGCCCTCGTCCGCGGCGACGTCGGATTTGCCGAGGCTCTCCCCGACTCGCGGGCAGAGCCCGTGGATCCGGCGCGGGCTGCTGTTCGCTGTGTGCGCGTTGACGCTCAACGCACTGATAGGCGAGCGGGGATTGGCCGAAACGATTCGGGTTCGGAAAGAGCTCCGCCAATTTTCGGCGCGGCTGGCCGAGCTGCGGCGGGAAAACGCCAGGCTTGCCGACTACGCCGACAGGTTGCTGACCGATCCCCGCACAATCGAGAACCTGGCCCGCCAGGAGCTCGGCCTGATCCGCAAAGGCGAAGTGCTGATCGTCGTGAAAGACGTGCCCCAGCGCTAGCGACGCACGCCGCTAGACCGCTGCGGCTTCGACCTCTCGAACCAACCCCAGCTCCTTCCGGACACGCTCCTCGATCGCCTTGAAGATGACCGGATTGTCCTTGAGGAACTGCTTGACGTTTTCCCGGCCCTGACCGAGGCGATCGCCGCCGAAGGAGAACCAGGTGCCGCTCTTCTCCACGATCTTCCGATCCACGGCCAGATCCAGCAGGTCGCCCTCGCGCGAGATGCCCTCGCCGTACATCACGTCGAATTCGGCCTCGCGGAAGGGGGGCGCCACCTTGTTCTTGACAACCTTCACGCGCGTGCGGCCGCCGACAACGGCATCGCCGTCCTTGATGGCGCCGATTCGCCGGATATCGATTCGCACCGAGGCGTAGAACTTGAGCGCCCGGCCGCCCGTCGTGGTTTCCGGATTGCCGAACATGACGCCGATTTTCTCGCGCAGCTGATTGATGAAGATGAGGCACGTCTTCGACTTCGACACGACGCCGGTCAGCTTCCTGAGCGCCTGAGACATCAAGCGGGCTTGCAGGCCCATCTGCGCTTCGCCCATCTCGCCCTCGATCTCGGCACGGGGCACCAGCGCCGCGACCGAGTCGACCACGACCACGTCGACGCCGCCCGAGCGAACGAGCACCTCGACAATCTCGAGCGCCTGCTCGCCGTTGTCCGGCTGCGAGACCAGGAGATTTTCCAGATCGACGCCGAGCTTCTGCGCGTACTGCGCGTCGAGCGCGTGCTCCGCGTCGACGAACGCTGCCATCCCTCCAAGCTTCTGCGCTTCGGCAATGACCTGCAGCGCCAGCGTCGTCTTGCCCGAGGACTCCGGGCCGAAAATCTCGACCACACGGCCACGGGGCACGCCCCCGATGCCGAGCGCGTAATCGAGGCTGACCGCCCCGGTCGAGATGGCTGGCACGGCGGTCACGGCGTCCTTCTGGCCCAGACGCATGATCGAGCCTTTGCCGAACTGCTTTTCGATTTGCCCGACGGCCATCTCGATGGCTTTCAGGCGCTCGCGGTCGTGGCGGTCGTTGCGGTCGTCAACTCCTGGCGGCATTACGGCTCCTTGAGAATGTGCTCCGCTTCGGTTCTGGTGGCCGGCGGCTGTCTCCCTCAGTTTCGAGCGGACCGGTGACAGGGGAGGTCACAGCGATACGCCGTGGTGATGGAGCGAGTGCATTCTAGGAGCGTGCCGGGGCGAAAGTCAAGCGAAAATCTGTAAACCCTGGGCCATCAATTGAAGGTGCGTCAGTAACTTGCGGCGATCGAGCACTTTCGCTTCGCGTGGGGGACGTGGCAGGATCTGCAACCCCTCACGCGCGAACGCGTCACGGATTCTGCGCAGCCATCGTTTACTCTCAATGCAGGATGCCATCACCTGCAGGCCACGCGCTGGCTGCTGTCGCGGCGGGCTGGATCGTGCGCGGCACGAGCGTGCCCTCGCGGTCCGGTCCATACGGCTGGCGCGAGGCGGCGGTGTTTGCCGCGCTCGGGATAGCGCCGGACCTGGATCTGCTGGCGGGCGTCCACAGTGGCCCGACGCACGGTCTCGGCGTCGCCGTGCTCGCTGCCGCAGCCGCATGGCTGCCAGGCATCGCGCGGGCGTCGCAGGGAAGCCGCATCGGTCTCGCGGTTGCCTGCGCGCTCGCCTACGCCTCGCACACGCTGCTCGACTGGCTCGGCACCGACAGCTCGGCGCCGATCGGGATCATGGCGCTCTGGCCGTTCACGCGCGGCTATTACGAGTCCAGCCTCCACGTCTTCATGGCCGTGTCCCGCCGGTTCCGTCAGCCCGAGCTGTTCTGGGTGCAGAACCTCGCGGCGCTCGCGCGCGAGCTCGTCATCCTCGTGCCTGTCGTCGTGGCTGTCGGGCTCGTTCGACGGCGGCCTATCCAGCCTTCAGGCTCCCCGCAATATCCACAGAACGAGCGCGAGCGTGAGCAGTGGCACGCTCGCAAGGACGAACCCGGCACACGCGAAGAACGTTCCGAGGCCGCGGGCGGAACGCATGACGCGCAGGCCGTGTCGCACGAGCAGCGTTCCTGACACGACGGCAACCAGGACCACGGCGATGAGCGCGGGCAGGACGCGGGTGCGAAACAGGTGGAGCGATGCCTCTCGATCGGTCCGGGCCAGCGCCGTGAGCGTGTCCAGGTACGAAGACAGCCACCATACCGCGATCGTTCCGGCAACCGCGCCGATCGCCCAGACGATGACCGCCATGGGGCGAGCCCTGGGATCGGTGGGCAGGAGGTCGAGCATTGCTGAATGCTGAGTGCTGAATGCTGAATGATTGTTGAATGCTGAATGCTGAATGCTGAATGCTGAATGCTGAATGACTGTTGAATGCTGAATGCTGAATGATTGTTGAATGCTGAATGCCGAGTGCTGAATGCTGAATTAAAACGATCGTCGACGACCCATTCAGCATTCAGCATTCAACATTCAGCATTGCCCGCGTCAGTACCTATAGAACCCCTGTCCCGACTTCCGGCCGAGGTGTCCGGCGGCCACCATCCGGCGCAGGAGCGGGCAGGGCCGGTACTTCGGATCTCCGAGACCGTCGTGCAGCACGTGCATAATCGCGAGGCAGACGTCGAGCCCGATGAAATCGGCGAGCGTCAGCGGTCCCATGGGATGGTTCATCCCGAGCTTCATCACGGTGTCGATCGACTCGGCCGTGCCCACACCCTCCATCACGGCGTAGATGGCCTCGTTGATCATCGGCATCAGCACGCGGTTGGCGATGAACCCCGGATAGTCGGCCGCTTCCACGGCCGTCTTGTTCAACCGGATGCACAGCTCCGCCGCCGCCATCATGGTCTGCGGCGAGGTGGCCTGTCCGCGAATCAGCTCGACGAGCGACATGAGGGGCACCGGGTTCATGAAGTGCATGCCGAGCACCTTGTCGGCGCGGTTCGTGGCGGCCCCGAGCGTCGTGATCGAGATCGACGATGTATTCGACGAGAGGATCACCTCGGGTCTGGTCAGCTGATCGAGACGGGCGAACAGCTCCCGCTTCGCCTGCTCCATCTCGAAGATGGCTTCGACAACGTAGTCCACGTCGGTGAGCGCATCGAGATTCATCCCGGTGGAGAGCCGGTCCAGGCTGGCGTTGCGGTCGCTCGCCGACAATCGACCCTTCTCGACCAGCTTCGCGAGGCTTTTCTCGATCGTCGCGCGCGCGCGATCGAGCGCACCCGGGGCGGCGTCCACGAGCCGGACTTCGAACCCTGCCTGCGCGAACACCTGGGCGATCCCATTGCCCATGGTGCCTGCGCCCACGACACCGATACGTCTGATGGTCAACATACGAGAATGCCGGACGGCGAACAACTCTGGGAACTCTGGCAGTCACGACACTGCGGTGGGCTCACCCGCGTTCCACCGCCAGCGCAACGCCGTTGCCTCCACCGAGACAAAGGGCGGCGATGCCTCGCCGGACATTCCGGCGCCTCATCGCATAGAGCAGCGTCGTCAGCACGCGTGCCCCGCTCGCCCCGATAGGATGGCCGAGGGCCACGGCGCCGCCGTGGACGTTCACGCGGGCCGGATCGATGCCGAGCTCCCGCATGACCGCCACCAGCTGCACCGAGAATGCTTCATTGATCTCGAAGAGATCGACGTCGCCAAGCTCCCAGCCGATCTTCGCCGCCACTTTTCGCACCGCCTCGACGGGTGTCATCATCACGAGCTTCGGCGCGAGGCCGCTGGTCGCCTGGCCGATGATGCGCGCCATCGGTTGCAGGCCGAGGGCCCGCGCCCGCTCGGCGGCCATCACGACGAGAGCGGCAGCCCCATCGTTGACGCCTGGCGCGTTGCCCGCTGTCACCGTTCCGTCCTTCTTGAATGCGGGCTTCAGCGTGCCGAGCGTCTCGGCGGTCGTGTCCTCGCGAATCGGCTCATCGCGATCGAACACGACGGCGGCGCCCCTTTTCTGCGGAATCGAGACAGGAAGGATCTCGTCCTCGAACCATCCCTCGCGGGTCGCGTGGGCCGCCTTGCGATGGCTTTCCGCCGCATACTGGTCCTGTTCGGATCGGCCGACGCTGTATGTGTCCGCCACCAGCTCGCCCGACATTCCCATGTGGCAGTTGTCGAGTGCGCACCAGAGGCCATCGTTGATCATCGAATCGATGAGCGCGCCGTTGCCCATCCGGAGCCCTTCCCGCACGCGGGGCAGGAGATACGGAGCGTTGCTCATGGACTCCATTCCGCCGGCGACGGCGATCTCGATGTCGCCGGTGGCGATGCCCTGTGCCGCCAGCATGACGGCCTTCAGACCGGATCCACAGACTTTGTTGATGGTCAGCGCAGCAACGCGGTCGTCCAGGCCCCCGTTGAGCGCGGCCTGGCGCGCCGGGTTCTGACCGTTTCCGGCCTGGATGACGTTGCCCATGATGCACTCGTCGACGAGCTGCGGGTCGATCGCGGCGCGCGCGACTGCCTCGCGCACGACCATCGCGCCAAGCTGGGGTGCCGTGAAGTCTTTGAGCCCCCCGAGGAACTTGCCGGTGGGCGTTCGCACTGCCGAGACAATGACCGAGTCGCGCATGGGTAGTGAAAGGGACGGATGGAGGTTGTTTACTCTGGTCCAACAACTTTCAGACGAACGACGGCGTCGGGACCCAGCAGCTCCTGCAGGCGCTTCAGCACCGTCTCACGAGCGCGGGTGAGTTCGGGCGCCCAGCGAGGGTCCGCGCATCGGGCAGTCAGGACACCCTGATCGAGCTCCACCATCGTGACGCGCGCGAGCGCGGGTCCAACCGCCAACTGCCACGCAAAACGCGTCCGCGCCCCCGACGGGGGCTGACGTCGCAAAATCTCCGCGACAATGCCCGTAGAAAAGCTCTGAATCGACAACATCTCACGGTGCCCTTGGTTCGCTTGTGCCGCCCAATGACCCGGGGCTCGGGGCTCGGGACCCGGGACTCGGGACCAGGGACCCAGGACCCGGGACTCGGGGCTCGGGACACGGGACTCGGGGCTCGGGACCCGGGACCCGGGACTCGGGACTCGGGACCCGGGACCCGGGACCCGGGAACAGGACCAGGGACTCAGGACCAGGGACTCAGGACCAGGGACTCAGGGACCCAGGGACCGATCCCTTAGACTATCACTCCGCATGCGTCTCATCCTGGCCTCGGCCTCTCCGCGGCGTGCTGAGCTGCTCGCCAGCGCGGGCTTCGCCTTCGAAATTTCCCCAGCGGACGTGGACGAATCCCCACTGCTGGGCGAGGAGCCGGGCGGTTACGCGCTGCGCGTGGCCACCGAGAAAGCCCGGCAGGTTCCCCTGGACCGCCGGCAAGCCGGCACGGTCGTCCTGGGGGCGGACACGGTCGTCGTGGCGGGAAACCGCATCCTGGGCAAGCCGGCGAGCGATTCCGAGGCGATCTGGATGCTCGAACAGCTCTCCGGCGCGGTTCACGTCGTCATGACTGCCGTCGTCCTCCGAACCGGGACGCGCCTGATTTCGGAGGTGGTGTCGACGCGGGTACACCTTTTGCCCCTGACCGAGGACGAGATTCGCTGGTACGTCAGCACGCGAGAGCCGGATGGGAAAGCTGGAGCATACGCCATCCAGGGTCGCGCGGCCCGCTTCATCGACTGGATCGAAGGCTCGTGGTCGAATGTCGTTGGCCTGCCCCTCGCGAGCGTGTTCCGACTCCTGAAAGAGGTAGGCTATCGCGATTGACCGGGTCCGACGGCGACGATATCCTGAGAACAGACTTTTCCCGCAAACTCTTATGAGAGCTAAATCTATCAAGATCGCCGCAACCGTCTTCGTGATTGTGGGCGCCCTCACGGGCCTCATGTACACGACGCTCAGCGAGGGCACCGAGTACTACAAGATGGTCGACGAGGTGATAGCCGATCAAGCGACCTGGCAGGGCAAGAAACTGCAGCTCCACGGCTACGTCGTCGAGCGGTCGATTATGCGAAAGCCGGACACCCTCGAATACCGCTTCCAGATCCAGAACAACGGCAAGGTTCTTCCGGTCCGCTACACCGGAGTGGTGCCTGACACATTCAAGGATGGTTCGGAAGTCGTGCTGAAGGGAGAGCTCGGTCCGGACGGGTTCGCCGTCGCGCCCAACGGCGTCATGGCCAAGTGCCCGTCGAAATACGAGCCGAGCAAAACCGCAGGGCTGCCCGGGAGCCAATAGGGAATCGAGCGATCGCGCGATCGGGTGATCGGGTGATGGAGATCGCTCGATCGCGCGATCGCGCGATGGGATTGGAAGGTCCAGACACGTCATGTCCACACTCGGAACGTTCATCCTTCTCGTCAGCTTCGTGGTGAGCGCCTACGCGGTGGCGGCGTCGGTGGCTGGCGCCCGGCGGCGGTCGCGCCGGCTGGTCGAGAGCGGAATCGGCGCGTTCTACTTCCTCACCGCGCTGATGACTGTCGCTTCCGCGGTGATCGTGCACGCCTTCGTCACCGACAACTACGCCATCAAGTACGTTCAGCGCTACTCGGACTCGGCGCAGCCGCTGGCCTACAAGATCGCCTCGTACTGGGGCGGCCTCGACGGGTCGATCATGTTCTGGGTGTTCCTGCTCGGGATCTTCGGGACACTGGCGGTCTACATGAACCGCGAGCGGAATCGCGAGCTGATCCCGTACGTCGTGGCGACCATCGCGTTCACGGAGATGTTCTTCATCTTCCTGATGATCGTTCACAACAATCCGTTCTCCACGTTCGTGACGCCGCCGCCCGCTGAAGGCCAGGGATTGAACCCGCTCCTCCAGAATTTCTACATGGCCATCCACCCGCCGTCGCTGTACATCGGGTTCGTGGCGATGACCATCCCGTACGCCTTCGGTCTCGCGGCGCTGATCACGGGACACCTGGACGACTCGTGGCTGCGAGCCGTCCGACGCTGGACGATGATCGGCTGGCTGGCGCTGACCTTCGGGCTGACGCTCGGGATGCTCTGGGCGTACGAGGAGCTGGGATGGGGTGGCTACTGGGGATGGGATCCGGTCGAGAACGCGGGCCTGCTGCCCTGGTTCACCGCCACCGCGTTTCTGCACTCGGTCATGGTGCAGGAGCGCCGGGGCATGCTTCGCGTGTGGAACGTCACGCTGGTGATCACGACGTTCTTCCTGACGATCTTCGGAACGTTCATGACGCGATCGGGCGTCGTCCAGTCGGTGCATGCGTTCGGCGAGGATCGTGAGCTGGCCACGCTGTTCACGATCTTCATGGTCCTCATCCTCACGTTCAGCTTCGGCATGGTCATCTACCGCCTGCCGTTGCTGCGGTCGCGGCACGAGCTGGATTCGTGGGCGTCACGCGAGGCGGCATTCCTCGCGAACAACTGGATTCTGCTGTTCTCGGCCTTCTTCGTGCTGTTTGCGACGATGTTCCCGACGCTCAGCGAGGCCGTGATGGGGGAGCGGCTCACCGTCGGACCGCCCTTCTTCAACAAGTGGATGCTGCCCATCGGCTTGATGCTGTTGCTGCTGACGGGCATCGGGCCGCTGCTGGCCTGGCGTAAATCCACGGCTTCCAATCTGATTCACCAGTTTCTCTGGCCGACGCTGGCCGCGGTCGCCACCGGTGTGGCCCTCTTCGCGCTCGGCGTCCGAGTGTGGAGCTCGGGCATCTGTTTCGCCCTGTGCGCCTTCGTCTTCGTCACGGTCGTGCAGGAATTCGTCCGTGGGGCGCAGGTGCGCCGCAGCGCGACGGGGACCGACGTCATCACCGCGATGATCGGCCTGGTCGGCCGCTCCAAGCGCCGCTATGGCGGATACATCGTGCATGTGGGCATCGTGCTGATGTTCCTCGGGTTCGCCGGCGAGGGGTTCAAGCGGGAAGAGCAGGCGCTGCTCAAGCCGGGTCAGCAGGCAACCGTCGGGCATTTCACCGTCAGGCACGACGCGCTCCGCGTGACATCCGACGCGCAGAAGCAGATGGTGACCGGGCACGTCAGCGTGTTCGAGGACGGCAGCGCGATCGGTACGATGGCGCCGGCGAAGTGGTTCTTCAACAAGCGTGAACAGGAGCCGACGACCGAGGTCGCGATTCGGCGTTCGCCCACCGAGGACCTGTATATCGTTCTTGCCGGCTATGACGTCTCGTCGCAGTCGGCCACCTACGCCGTGACGGTGAACCCGCTGGTGAACTGGATCTGGTTCGGGTTCGGGGTCATGGCGGTGGGCAGCATCCTGGCGCTGATGCCCGAAAGTGCGTTCGCGTTTGCGGTCTCGCGGATTCCTTCCGGCGCGGCCACCACCACTTCGCTGCTCCTGATGATCCTGCTATTGCCGGGGTCCCTGCGGGCCCAGGAGTCGTCACAGGTTCCGCAGGTCTCCTCGCAGGTGCCGGTCGTCGAGAAGAGCGAGCTTCGCAAGCAGCTCGAAGGCGAGATCATCTGCATGTGCGGCTGCCGGGCTCCCATGAACGATTGCCCCATGGGGCCGTCCTGTCACGGCCTCCAGGAACAGAGTCCCAAGCTGGACCAGTTCCTCGCAGCCGGAATGGATCGCGATGGGGTCCGGGCAGCCTTCGTGAAGGAGTACGGAGGCCAGGTGCTGGCGATCCCGATGGACACCGGCTTCAACCGCCTCGCCTGGTTCTTCCCGTATCTGCTCGGCGCCACCGGGGCCGCCGCGGTCGGGCTCGTCGCGTTCCGGTGGTCGCGACGAGACCGCGAGGGGGCCAGCAGCAATCCGTCGATCACCACCGCCACCGATCCGACGTTGCAGGCGAGATTGGACAATGAGCTCCGCGACCTCGATTAGAAGCATGGGCAAAGTGCGCGTGAAGCGAGAATCGCCACCGCGTCAGGCGCCGGTCCGCACCGATGGCCCCGCCGGGCCCGGGTCGGCTGTTGATGCCGGCTTTCGCCACTGGCACTTCTTCGTGCTGGCGTCGCTCATGGCCGCCACGGCTGCGGTCGTGATGTCGCGCCAGTCGACGCCGGAGCACCTCATTCTGATCAGCCTGACGATTGGCGCAGCTGGTCTCGCCGCGGCGGGGTTCTACAGGATGCTGGCGCCGCTGGCCACCGACGATCCCCTCGTGTTCAGCGAGCCGCTGACCGAGCGGAAGCGCGCGACACTCGAGCGCGAGAAGACATTGACGCTGCGGTCGATCAAGGAGCTGGAGTTCGATCGCGCCATGGGCAAGGTGTCCGAGAAGGACTTCGAGGAGATGGCCGGCCGCCTGCGCTCCCGCGCGCTCGCGCTGATGACGGAACTCGACGAAGACCGTTCGGATTACCGCGCGGTGATCGAGCGCGAGCTCGATGCGCGGCTGTCGCGGAGGGCCGGCGGCGCTCGGCCGGTCGCCGGCGTCACTCGATGTTCCGCCTGCAGCACCGACAACGACGCGGACGCCGCGTTCTGCAAGCGATGCGGCGCGCGCATGGATCATGCCGCTGCTGGCAGCGCGGCCGCCGTCCGAAACCCGAGCGGCGTGCGATGACCCGCAGAGCGATTCGCTGGCTCGTTGTTCCGGTTGCGGTGTCCGCCTTCGTCCTGGTCGGGGCAGCCACCCAGTCCAGTGCACGCCAGATGCCGGACGCAAGGCAGATGTCGGGTATGCCGTTGCCCGTTCCCGATCTCTCACCCGGCAGTGTCAGTGTCAGGTTGATCAAGGGATCGCTCTCCAACCCGCTGGCCGGACAGACCGTCGAGCTCCAGGGGCCGTCGCCCGTCAAGGCGCTCACGAACGACCAGGGCCGGGCAGAGTTCACCAACCTGCAGCCGGGGACCCGCGTCAAGGCCGTGGCTGTCGTGGCAGGTGAGCGGCTCGAGTCGCAGGAGTTCCAGATTCCAGCTGCCGGCGGCATTCGTCTGATGCTCGTCGCCACGGATCCCGAAGCGGCCAAACTGGCCGAGGCCCAGCGGCAGGCGCCCGCACAGCCCGGCACCGTCGTGCTCGGGGAACAGTCACGGTTCGTCTTCGAGTTCAACGACGACGGGCTTTCCGTGTTCAACATCATCCAGATCGTGAACTCGTCCGCGACGCCGGTGCAGCCCGCCGAGCCGCTCGTCTTCGATCTGCCGGACGGCGCGGAAGGCGCCGCCATGCTCAAGGAATCCTCCCCGCAGGGGACGCTCGCCGGGAAGCGGGTGACGGTCATTGGCCCGTTCGCGCCAGGGACTACGCTCGTGCAGTTCGCGTACTCGATGAGCTATTCGGGAGACACGCTGACCGTCGAGCAGCGATTGCCCGTGGCGATGACCCAGCTGACCGTGCTCGCGCAGAAGGTCGGCGAGACGCACGTCACCTCGCCGCAGATGGCGGAGCATCGGGAAATGGCCTCCGAAGGGCAGACCTACATCGTCGGTCAGGGACCGGCGCTCGCGGCGGGGGACGTCGTCAGGTTCGACTTCACTGGCCTGCCGCACACGACGACCTGGCCGCGCAACGTGGCGCTTGCCGCGGCAGCGCTGATCCTCCTGGCCGGCGCCTGGGGCGGCATGCGCGGTGTGCGTATTTCGACAGGAACGGCGCAGCGGCGCAAGAAGCTCGAGGGCCGTCGCGATCGGCTGTTCGCGGAGCTGACGTCGCTCGAGGAACAGCATCGGGCCGGCGCCGCGGACGCGCAGCACTACGCCGCTCGGCGTCGCGAGCTGGTGACCGCACTGGAAGCGGTCTACGCCGAGCTCGACGAGGAGGCGGCGGCCTGACGGCGCCGCCCCCATGGATTTCACGTCCCTCACCTTCTCCGAAGTCACACGGACCTTTGGCCGGCGCCGCGCGCTCAATCGCGTGTCGTTCGAATGTCGTGCCGGGGAGATTGTCGCGCTTCTCGGGCCCAACGGCGCCGGCAAATCGACGTTGCTCTCCATCACGGCGACGCTGCTCGAGCCCACGTCCGGCACGGTCCTCTACGGCGAGCGTCCAGCTCGGAGCGCGGGACCGGAACTGCGCGGGCGCATAGGGCTGCTCGGCCACGATCTTTACGTGTACGCCGAACTATCCCCCGCCGAGAACCTGCAGTTCTTCGGCCGCATCTACGGCATCCGGGACGTGGGCCGCCGCGTCGATGCGGCGCTGGAGCGGGCGGAGCTGACCCATCGGCGCGATGACCCGGTCTCGGGGTTCTCACGCGGGATGCGCCAGCGGCTCGCGCTCGAGCGCGCGTTGTTCCACGAGCCGAGGCTCGTGCTGCTCGACGAACCGTTCACCGGGCTCGACGATGCGGCGACGGCGGCATTGCGGCGCCGGCTGGAAGGGCTCAAGGACTCAGGAGCGATCGTCCTCGTGACGACGCACGATCTCGAGACCATCGAGGGCGTGATCGACCGCGCGGTGATGCTCCAGAACGGAAGGCTCGTGACGATCGAGCCGGGCGCCGGGTCGCTCCGCGATCGCTATCGACGGCTCTGCGCGATCGGGGCGTGACAGTGACCCGCTTTCTCCAGACTGTCTGGCTCGTCACCCGAAAGGACCTGTTGATCGAGGTCCGCAGCCGCGAGATCGTCTATACGACTATCTTCTTCGCCATTTCGTGCGTGCTGGTCTTCGCCTTCGGCTTCGTTCGAGAGGGCCGCGCGGTCGAGGACGCGGCGGCGGGCATCCTCTGGATCGCGATCGCGTTTTCCGGCACGCTCGCGCTCGGCCGTGCGTTCGAGCGCGAGCGTCAGAGCGAGACGCTTCGCGCGCTCATGATGGCGCCGGTGGACCGACCTGCGTTGTATGTCGGCAAGCTGCTGGGCGTGCTCGCGCTGCTCGGCGCGGTTGAGCTGATCGTCGTACCGCTCATTGCCCTGATGTTTCAGGCCCAGCTGTTTGCTCACCCTTTTCTGATGCTCGGACTCCTGGTTTCGGGCACGGTCGGGTTTGCGGCCGTGGGAACCCTGTTTGCGGCGATGCTCGTCCGTGCCCGCAGCCGCGACGTCCTGCTGCCGGTGCTGCTGTACCCCATCACGATCCCCGTCATCATCGCCGGCGTGCGCGGTACGGCGGCCCTCCTGCAGGTGGAGGCGGATGTGCCCATGGCGCGGGCCTGGCTTTCCATGCTCATCTTCTTCGATGTGGTATTCATTACGCTGGCACTGTGGACGTTTGAAGCCGTCATGACCGAGTAAGCCGGACTCTGGTCCTGTCGGGCTCGGGTGTGCCAGCGAGGGTCTGGAGCAACATGAACAAGCTCTTTCCCGTTCTCGCCGTGATCGTGGCCGGGATGTTCGCGTACGCGCCCGTCATGATCGCCAATGCGCCGTACGAGTCCACGATGGGGCTCGTTCAGAAGATCTTCTACTTCCACGTACCAGCGGCGATGACGATGTTCGCCTCCGCCTTCGTCTGCGGGGTCGCGAGCGCGGTCTATTTGTTCCGACGGCAACCGCAGGCCGACCGGGTCGCTCTCGCCGCGGCCGAGCTCGCGTCCCTCTTCGGAGTCATCGTCCTGATCTCCGGACCGCTGTGGGCCCGCAAGGCCTGGGGGGTCTGGTGGGATTGGGACGCGCGGCTGACCTCGACGCTGGTGCTGTGGCTCATCTTTCAGGCCTACCTGCTGCTCCGGCGGTACGGCGGCCCCGGATCGGATCGGCTGGCGGCCGCGGTGGCGCTCTTCGGGATGGCAAACGTGCCCTTCGTTTACTGGTCGGTGGAGTTCTGGCGCACGCTGCATCCCAAGACCAGCGTCGTCCCGTCGCTGCAGCCGGGAATGCGGGAACCGCTCTGGTTCTGCGTGACCGCTTTCCTGGGCCTGTACGTCCTGATGCTGGCGGCCCGGGCCAGGCTCGAACGCCGGCGCACCGAGCTCGAGGAACTGTACCTCGCGCTGGACGAGTAGAAGGGAGGCGCCCTCGTGCACACCATCGCTCCCGTCGGACTGTCAGGAACAGGTAGTCGTATGAAGAAAAACGTCACCGGTACCCTGGGTTTGCTCGTGCTGCTCGTCATATGCGCAGCGGCCATTGTCGGTGCGGGGGGAGCTTCGGCGGAGCAGGCTCAGCCTCAGGTCGCGGCACCGGAACAGGGGTTCGTGCCCGTCACGGATCTGCCGTCGCAGGAGCAGCTGCCGGCGGCGCCGCTGGTCATGGGCGCGTATGCCGTGGCCTGGGTGGCGATTTTCCTGTATCTGTGGTCGATCTGGCGGCGCTTGTCGCGCGTCGAGAGCGAAATCGCGTCGGTCAGCCGCAGAATCGAGGCTGGAGCCCGCCGATGATCGGCGAGATGTCGGCCGCGCACTTCATCTTCATCCCCGCGACGCTGTTGATCGGGATCGTGATCGGCTGGGTCCTGGGATCGCGCGCGGCGCAAGACGCCTTCGCCGCCGAGTTGCGGAGGCGAGAGGAGCGGAGGAAGAATCTGTAAAGTGCTGAATGCTGAATGCTGAATGCTGAATGCGAAACCGACAGCCACAAATTCGACCTTCAGACCTTCCGCCTTCCGCATTCAGCATTCAGCACTCAGCATTCAGCATTCAGCATTCCGTCTACCTTCCCACCGCGAGGCGGTTTGCGAGCGTCGTCGGCAGTCCGGCCGCGATGATGCGTCGTTGCGCCGCGTCCACCGCGTAGGGGACACGCACGAGCGTCAACGTTGGCCCATCGGATTCGTAGAGGCCGAATGCCGCGCGCGGGTCGCCGTCTCGCGGTTGTCCAACCGACCCAGGATTCACCACATAACGGACACCCTCTTCGAGCGAGAGGTCGACCTCCGCGTCTCCCTCGGGGATGAAGCCGTCGTAGGTGGAACCGGTCCTGCGGAAGATCACCGGCAGATGCGTATGCCCGAAGAGGCAGAGTTGCTTGTCCCCGGCATCCAGCGCACGCTGCGCATCGTCGGCATCGAAAATGTAGTGGTCTTCGTCGAATGGCGAGCCGTGGCAGATTTCCACGCGGCTGTCGATTGCGAGCGGCCCCGCAGGCAGGTTGCGCAGGTACTCCCGGTTATCGGGCGTCAGCGTGCCGCACGTCCACTGCGCCGCGACCCGGGCGATCTGATTGAAGTTGCTCGCGTCGTCGATGCCGCAGGAGGCCTTGTCGTGGTTGCCGCGGATGATGGCGACTGGGTTCAGAGCCCGGACGCGATCGATGACCGCGTTGGGGGAGGCGCCGTACCCGACGAGATCGCCGAGCACGACCAGGCGGTCCCATGTCTCCGGCGGGAATGCGGACAGGACCGCCTCGAGCGCGTCCATGTTCGCGTGAATGTCAGAGAGGATCAGATACCGCAATCGCTACCGCGTTTCAGAGGTCCAATTGTTGATGCCGTCGAGGATCCGCTCGGCGATTTCTTCCGGCGGCGCCAACCCCGTTTCGATCCGTACGTGTGCCAGCGCATAGGCCGCCTGCCTGGCCACGAACAGCCGTTCCATCTGGATCCGATCGGCGGCCAGCGGCCGCCGGCCATCGGCTGGCATCCGCGCCAGGACCGCCTCGAACGGCACATCGAGCCAGATCGACAGGCCGTCGCGCATGATGGCGGCGCGGTTCTCGGGATCCGCGAACGTGCCTCCGCCGGTGGCCACGACGACATGTCGGAGCGGCAACAGGAGCCGGAGGATCTCGCGTTCGACGGTGCGGAAGTATGCCTCGCCGCTTCGCGCGAAGATGTCGGCAACCGGGCGCCGCTCGCGGGCCTCGATCAACTCGTCGATGTCCTCGGCGTGCCAGCCGAGCCGCCTTGCGAGGGCCCGCGCGACGGTGGTCTTGCCGGCCGCCATGAACCCGACCAGATAGATCTTATCGAGGTTCACCGGGCGGGCGCGAGCCGGGCCAGCTCATCAAAGAACCCGGGATAGGAGACCACGATGGAGGAGGCGCCTGCAATGACGGAAGGCGTCCGCGCGCCCGTGGCTGCAACGGCGAAGGCCATCGCCAGCCGGTGATCGCCGCGCGCATCCACGGTGGCGCCGGTCAGCGGCCGCGCTACCAGTTGGAAGCCGTCCGGATACTCGTCAACGCTCGCACCCAGGGCACGAAAGCCAGCGGCCAGACCCTCGATACGGTCGCTTTCCTTCACGCGCAATTCACCGGCGCCCTGCACCTGCATCCGTTCACCTTCGGGCAGCAGCGCGCCGAGCGCGGCGAGCGCAGGGATCTCGTCGATGAGCGCGGGCACTTCAGTCGGATCGATCGAGAAACTTCGGGCCGCGCCGCCCTTCACGCGGAGACGTCCAACGGGCTCGCCGTGACGTTCTCTCTCGAGCTCGACCTCCACGATCGCCCCCGCCCGCCGAACGACGTCGATGACCGCGGTTCGAGTCGGGTTCAATCCCACATTCTCGATGCGGATGTCCGATCCGGGGGTCGCGGCGGCCAGCGCGATCCAGAATGCAGCGCTCGAAACGTCGCCCGGCACGCTCAGCCCGCACGGCCGCAACGCTTGTCCGCCGTCGATGGCAACGGCGCTCCCTTCCCGCTCGACGATGACGCCGAACGCCTCCAGTGCACGCTCGGTGTGATCGCGAGTGGCCACGACCTCCGTGACGCTCGTGCGCCCTGCGGCCTGGAGGCCCGCAAGCAGCACCGCGCTTTTCACCTGAGCGCTCGGCACGTCGGGCCGATGCGAAATGCCGCGCAGCGGGCCGCCCTGGATCGTCAGCGGCGGCCGTCCGTCCCTGGCGGTGATGGCGGCCCCCATGCGCACCAGCGGTTCCATCACACGGCGCATGGGCCGGTTCGACAGAGAGGCGTCTCCGTCGAGCACGCTGCGGAACGGACGGCCCGCGACGATTCCAGCCAGCAAACGCAGCGTCGTGCCAGAGTTCGCCGCGTAGAGGACCGAATCGGGCGCGATCAGGCCCTCGAATCCACGCCCCTCGACCTGGATTGTGGATTGCCGCCCGTCGATCCGAACGCCGAGGCGGCGCAGGCAGGCCAGCGTGGCAGCGCAGTCGGCGCCGGGGGAGTACCCCTCGATGACCGATGTGCCACGGGCCACCGCCGCCAGCAGTGCGTAGCGGTGCGAGATGGACTTGTCTCCGGGCACGGCAATCCGGCCCGTGGCGGCTGCTGCGGGACGGACGATCACGGCGTCGGCTGCCGTGCCAGGCATGATTTGCACTATAACATTCGCACAGGGGCCCGAGGGGAGAGCAGGCGCATTGCAGTATCTGACGGCACTGGGCCTCTGGCGCGTCGGGGTTCGTCCGAGGCGGCCCAGGGATGATTCGCACTTTCGAGCGTATCCGGATTAGAATGGAGGTTACTGCGTGCCGTGTAAGTCCGCTGACCCCATCGTCCATCTGACGTTCGGACCCGCTGCCACGGGCCGCGCCCTGCCCGCATGTTGACCCGCGGCGGTACGGTCAAGCTCCAAATTCATAGCAACTTCGACATGCTGGACTTCGTCCAGGTCGTCAGCGACCGCATGGGCCGGATGGCGGGGATGGACGAGGAGACGATCCACTGGATCGGCGTGGCGGTGCGCGAATCGGTCATCAACGCCATCAAGCACGGCAACCGCGAGAACTTCCACAAACTGGTCACCGTCGAATTCTCCTTCTCGCCTCCCGCGGACCCCGGCGAGCTCGTGGTCCGCGTCCTCGATCAGGGAGAAGGCTTCGAACCGGAGGAAATCGCCGATCCGCTCGCGCCGGAGAACCTGCTGAAATCGAGCGGCCGGGGCATCTTCTTCATGCGCAGCTTCATGGACGACGTCAGCCTGAGACGGGCGTCCGAAGGCGGGATGGAAGTGCGCATGGTCAAGAAGCTGTCGTCCGGTGGCTGACCCGCTTCCCCCAATCTTCCTTGCGACCGCGATCGAGGCGGTCATGCGTGCCGGCGAGGTGCAAATGGCGCACTTCGGCCGCGATATTCACATCGAGAAGAAAGGTGCCATCGATCTGGTCACGCAGATCGATCTCGACGTCGAGCGGGGCTTCCGCGCGATGATCGCGGAGCGGTTTCCCCAGCACGTCGTGCTCGGCGAGGAGTTTTCCGACGCGGCGCAGCGCAACGACGAGCCAGAATTCTGCTGGGTCTTCGATCCGCTGGACGGGACGACCAACTACGCACACGGGCTCCCAATCTTCTGTTCCTCGCTCGCGCTGGAAATCTGGGGAATGCCGGCCGTTGCGGCCGTCTACGATCCGACCCGGCGTGAGCTGTTCACGGCGGCCGCCGGGGAAGGCGCCTGGCTGAACGGGGCGCCCGTGCGCGTGTCGCACGCCGAAACGCTCATCGATTCGCTTCTCGTCACAGGGTTTCACTACGGCGTGCACAAGGACCCCGAGGAGTTGATGCGGCTGTTCGAGGCGTTCATCCGCCGGGCGCGCGCTGTTCGCCGTCTCGGCTCGGCCGCGCTGGACCTCTGCTATGTGGCCTGCGGGCGTCTCGATGGCTTCTGGGAGAAGAAGCTGCAGCCCTGGGACATAGCCGGCGGCGGGCTGATTGTCCGGGAAGCGGGTGGGACCGTCACCTCGGTCGACGGTGCGCCTTTCGGATCGCGGGGCGGAAGCGTGCTCGCCACCAACGGTCGTATCCATCAACAGATGCTCGACACGATACGCGAGATATCGAGCCGGCCGCGTTCACGAAACTGGACGGACTGACATCCGGATGGGACATCCCTCGTGGGAACCACCACGGCCGGGTCGAATCCCGACCGCGCCGCGAGAGGGAGATAAAGCTACGTGCGCCAGATGATTCCGGGCCAGGCGCCACGCACGTCCCCGGGCACTGGCAAGCATCGTGCTGACGGGGGGTCCAACTGGAAGCTGGGGACCATGTGCGTCCCTCAGCCTTGACCGGAGAGTCATCATGTCGAAACGTCAGTGGCAATCTGGTGTGCGGGTCATCCTCGCCGCGGGCCTGATGATCGGCGCCGTGGCCGTCGCGCCGGCAGATGCGCAGATAGTGCGGGTCGGCTCGTCGGACACGCGGAACACAGTGACCTTCAACCTGGGCTACTTCGCACTCACTGGAGCCGAGTCCCGCGTCGACGACGACGCGATCGTTCCCAATCTCATCGATCTCGCGAAGCGGGAAGACCTCGAGCCTCTCGAAATCGGCGACTTCAACACCGTGAGTTTCGGGGGCGAATGGACCTACGGGATCACCGACTATCTCGAAGTGGGTGCGGGCGTCGGATTCTACCGGAAGACCGTGGAGACCGCGTATGCGCGGGAGACCCACGAAGACCAGAGCGATATCGCGCAGGATTTGAAGTTGAAAATCGTTCCCATCACGGCGAGCGTTCGGTTTCTCCCGTTCGGCCGCGGCGCCGCAGTCCAGCCCTACGCTGGCGTCGGCATCGGAATCTTCAACTGGCGCTACACGGAGATCGGGGAATTCATCGACGCGGACGGGTTCGTCTTCAGCAACGTCCAGGATCCATTCGACAAGTCTGGCACCGCCGTCGGCCCCGTGGTTCTGTTCGGGCTGCGGGCACCGATCGGGGATGCATGGTCCATAGGCGCCGACTTCCGCTGGCAGAAGGCGGACGACGACGGATTGCTCGAGGAGGACGATTTCCTCGGCGACAAGATCGATCTCGGCGGGTGGACGTCGAGCGTGACCTTCGGCTTCAGGTTCTGAATCGGCACACGCATTGGATCACGGTTCATGGTCACCCGCCGCGGCGGCGGACCTTGAACCGTGAATTTGCATTTGTCGTGTCTCTGTCGTCGGCGAGCCGGGACTTGTCACTCGATCGGACACCGCCCGGTACAACGCGACGCCGCCGCCTTCGGCCACTCGTTCGAACCCATCCAGGAACGTCGCTCTCTCGCGGCTGCGATGGAACAGCACGTCGCCGCCCTCGGCGCGCTCTTCGATGGCGACCCACCCGACGTGCCCGCGCGGGCCGAGCAGCACCGCGAAGATCCACAGTTCGCCGTTCCCCTCGTGGAGGAACTCTCGCAGGTCGAAGCCGGACCTCGACAGGTCGTGCATGTAGTGGGCGAGCGAGCCCATGCTCATCATGATGAGCCGGCCGTCGTAGTGCCGTTCGAGAAATCGCGTGACCGCTTCCCGGCCCTGCATGTTGCGCGCATCGCGCTGCGATTCGGCGATGATCGGCGTCGATCTGTCGAACGGCTGCGACTGGAGAAGGACGGCGGCCACGAGCCCCACAGCGGCGAGCCCTCGCGCCTTTCGGGGGAGCAGCGCGATCCCGGTCGCCGCGGCAGCGGCGCATGCGACGACGAGCGGAACGCTGTAGCGGATCCGGTAGGGATGGCCCTGCACGTAGGCGTAGAGGGGAAGCGCCGCCGCGGCAAAGGGCGCCAGCGCGAGCACGAGGCTGGCCCGTGCGCGCGATTGTGCGAAGGCGAGGACAATCAGGGCGGCCGACGCGTACGCCGGCCACACGGTTGCCCGCCCCGAGAGCAGGTGGAGGCCGTCGCGCACCTGTTTCCAGGCGAGTGAGATCTGTCCGAGCGCGTCGTTCTCGGCTACGAAAAACCCGCCGCTGACGAACCAGGAACCGACCGTCCAGCGGCTGTTCAGCACGAACAACGCGATCGCGACCGCGGGATACATGGCAAGCCTCATGGATGCCGAGAGCGCCGCCCGCGCGTCCATGCCTTGTCGCCACAACACGGCCCACGAGAGAACGATCAGCGCTGCAGTGACGGGCCACGCTTCGTAGCGGGTCATGCACGCCGCTGCGCAGGCGAGTCCGGGGACGAGTGCACGCCCCGCACCCTGCTCCACCCATTGCGCCGTGAGGGCCACGGCGAGCAACGTCGCGCCGAACAGCACGGCTTCGGTCATCGGGGTGCTCTGCAGGTAGAGCACGTTGGGGTTGGCCATCAGCAGCACAGCGCCGGTGATCCCGGCGAGACCGGACCCCGTCGTTCGCTGCAGCAGTGTCGCCAGCGCCCACGCGGCCACCGCCATGCTGAGGACGGAGACGGCGGTGCCGGAGGCGCCGGTGCGATACCACGCCTCCACCTGCACGGGGATCATGTTGAGCAGGTGCGGCAGAGGCAGCCAGACCGCGCCGATCTGCTGCCATCCGGGTGTCAGGCTGTCGAAGATGCGGCGCGCCACGACGAGATGCGCCCGCGCATCCCAGTGGCTGAGCGCCAGATCCAGGGTGGCGTAGTGCCATGCAGCGAAGCTGCCGGCAAGCAGCACGCCAATGCTGACGAGCAGCGGGGACGATGGGGCCCGCGCCGGTCGCCCGCTCGTGGATCGAGTAACGTTCTGGTCGGGATCGTGACCGGCCGAGAGCGAGGGTCGCGGCGTAATCGTCAGGGCTTCTACTCCGCGATTCACTTGAGTTGAGCATTCGACGCGGGTGGCGCCCGGCGGGGCGCCCCGCCCGCCGCGCAGGCGCCACACGCGTGACAAGTGCTTTTGGCGCCGAGGACGGGTGGGGCTGCCGGGCGTCAGGACCCGCGGTCATCTCAACTCAAGTGAATCTGGGGAATAGTGCGATGCGCTGGC
>DASTBU010000040.1:0-35811 GCA_035711845.1 Vicinamibacterales bacterium | reverse complement strand
TCCCGAGCCCCGAGCCCCGAGCCCCGAGCCCCGAGCCCCGAGTCCCGACCCCCGAGCCTCGAGTCCCGAGCCCCGACCCGCGAGCCCCGAGTCCCAAGCCCCGAGCGCCGAGTCCCGAGTCCCGAGTCCCGAGCCCCTGGGCTACCGCCGACGGGTCGACGTCAGTTCAGCAAGAACTGGCGAACGAACATCACCCACGCATACGTGTTGAAGTTGTTCGTGGCGGTCGTGAACTGCATGTGGCCGGCGTCGGTGTAGACGACATACCAGAGAGGCGAGCCGTTGCCTCTGATGGCGGCGACCATCGCTTCCGACTGGGCCAGGGGCACGCGCGTGTCGCGGGCGCCCTGCACGATGAAGAGCGGGATCTTCAGCTTCGACGCATGGGTCAGGGGGGACAGGTTCGTGAGGTACTCGCGCGTCGCTGGATCCGACGGATCGCCGTACTCCACGTTCCGATCCGCGCGGCGGGACACGTCCGTCGATTCGAGGAACGAGACCAGATCGCTCATGCCGAAGCCCTCGAACGCACAGCGGATGCGATCGCCGTATTGCGCCGCGGCCATCAGCGTGAGGTATCCGCCGTAGCTGGCGCCGGTCAGCATCACTCGATCCTTGTCGAGATAGGGCTGCGTCGCTATCCAGTCCAACAGCGCCCCGATGTCCTTCACCGCATCGGCCCGCTTCGGCCCATCGTCCAGGCTCTCGAACGTTCGTCCGAAGCCAATCGAGCCGCGCACGTTCGGATAGATCAGCGCGATGCCCAGATCGTTCCGGAAGTGGTTGCTTCGCCCGAGCGCGCGGGGCCGCTCGCGCAGCTCCGGACCGCCGTGGATGTTGATGATGACCGGACGCGGCCCGGCGAAGCGCGGCGGGGGGCGATAGAGCACGCCGGGGATCATGAGGCCATCGGCGCTCTTCCAGCGGATGGTCTCGGCCTCGGGCAGGGAGTCAGGATTCGCGCCGCCCGCCTCGCTCACGGTCCATCGCTCGGCCGAGTCCGCGCCGGGCCGCAAGGAGTACACATCGTTGAAGGTGCGAGCGCCAGCGAAGACGACGGCCAGCTCGCCGGTTCGCGGATGCCAGGCCAGCGTGGAGATGACGCCGGGCGGAAACGAAGGCGTGGGCTGCGGCTTGCGGGTGTGAGCATCGAGCACGACCAGATGGCTCGCCCCGTCGCGATCGACGACCAGCGCGATGCGTCGCCCGTCGGGGGCTTCCGCGAACGCTTCGATCGCGTCGCCTTCGCCGCTGATCGCCGTCCACGTGCGGCTCGCGAGATCCAGCTTCCAGAGTCGCGCTATCTCCTCCCCCCGATCCCCCAGCGCATACACCGAACGGCCGTCGGCGCCGAACCGGGCCTCACTCCAGAACACGTGCCCGCCGGCCCTGTCGGTGAGCGCCGTGCCCTGCCCGGTCTCGGCGTCGAAGCTCCACAGATATGTCTCCGAGGAGCTGGAGACGGACTCGAGCACGAGCAGCTGTTTGTCGTCTGGTGACCAGTCGAGCGGCCACCAGTTGCCTTCGAGCTTCGCGAGCATCCGATTCGATCCGGGCGTCGACGGGTTCATGACGTACAGGTCGCGGTTCTTGCCGTCGCGCCGTGTCGAATCGTATGCAATCAGCTCGCGGGTGTTCGCCCAGACGGGATCGCCATTCCGCGATGTGCCATCCGTCAGCAGCACCGCTGTTCCAGTCGCCATCTCGAACCGGAACAGCTGCATCGCTTCCCCGCCGCGCGCCGTGTCCTTGCGGAACACGAAATACCGGCCCCCGGGCTCGAACCACGCGCCCCCCGTGACGCCGTCACGATAGAAGGTCTGCTGGATCCGCGCGAACCCCGGGCCTTTTACCTCGTGGATCTGCGGAACATTGCCGAACGTCGTGGAGATCAGCATGCGGCGCTCCCGCGGATGCCAGTCGAGCAGCGTTGCGCTCCTGAACTCACCGTAGCGGCTGACGACGTCCACGAGCTCGAGCGGGATGGGGGGCACTCCCTCGGCCCTGACGTTGTCGGGGACGGGAAGCACTGCCTGAGCGAACGCCGGGATGGCGAGCAGAGAGAACACGACCGCGTAGAGGGACTGGTGCATCGGGATTGCGGCTCGCAGCGCTGGAAGAACGGCCATTATAGTGCAAACTTCGGCAGCGCCTCGCTCGTCAAACAACACGGCGCGCCTCGCCTTCACCCGCGCATCGGAGTAATCGATGAAGATCGTCATCGCAGGCGGCACTGGATTCCTGGGGAGCCCGCTCGCCGAGATGTATGCCGAGGAGGGCCACGACGTCCGGATACTGAGCCGCTCACTCCCTCCGGGTGAGATGAGGCACGATCCCGGCACCGGGGTGCCGGGGATCACGCGGGGCGGATGGACTGCCGATGGCAAAACGGGGCCGTGGGCGTCGGTGCTCGAAGGCGCCGATGCGCTGATCAACCTCGCGGGAGAGTCGATCGCAGGGAAGCGCTGGTCTGCGCAGCGCAAGGCGCTGCTGCGCGACAGCCGGATCCTTTCCACCCGGAGTCTGGCCGTTGCGATGCAGAAGGCGTCGCAGCCTCCCCCGGTGTTCGTGAGCGGCAGCGCGGTCGGCTACTACGGCCCGGCGGGCGACGAGCCGAAGACCGAGGAGTCACCCGCGGGCCACGATCTCCTGGGACGAATCTGCGAGGAGTGGGAACAGGAAGCACGACGGGCTTCCAGGGCCGGAGTTCGCATCGTTTTCCTGCGCACCGGAATCGTGCTCGAAGGTTCGGGTGGGGCTCTGACCGAGATGATGCGCCCGTTCCGATTCTTCGTCGGCGGCCCGCTCGGAAGCGGCCGACAGTACATCTCGTGGATTCACCGGCTCGACTGGATCGAGATCGTGCGGTGGATCGTACAGACACCCGAGGTCACCGGTCCCGTCAACGCCACGGCGCCCCATCCGGTCACCAATCGCCACTTTGCCCGCTCCCTCGGACGCGCCATGCACCGTCCCGCCATCGTCCCCGCGCCTTCATTTGCGCTGAAGCTCGTTCTTGGTGAGATGGCGCAGTCGATCCTCACCGGCCAGCGCGTTCTGCCAACCGTCGCGCAGAAGCACGGCTACCACTTCCGCTACCCCGAGATCGAGCAGGCCTTCAGGGGAATCTTCGGGGACTAGCCGAGTAGCCGCACGAAGCCGAAGAGCTCGTCCCCTTTCTCGAGCTCTCCGTGGTAGTGGCGCAGCAGGAGCCGAGCGGCGAGCCAGGCCGTGCCGACGCCATGTCGGCCATGGCCGAGCGCGAAGAGGTGGCGCGGGAAATTGCGGTGGACGCCGATGCAGGGGAGGCCATCGACCGAGCTGTGGTGGCCAAAATCCCAGCTCCACTCAGGTAATGCGCCGGAAATCGCCGGATAGAGGACCGACAGTTCGTACATCAACTGTCCGGTGCGCTGCACGATCGTCCGTTCTCGTGCGCGCACCGGGACAGGCGCCTGATCGGCGCCGGCAAACAGCACGCGATCGTCCTTGAGCCATCTCAGAAAATGCGGCGTCGGCGCGGTGTCACGAATGGCGGCGGCGCGCTGCCCGAGCTGTCGCCTGACGGCAGCCGGAAGCGGCTCGGTCACAACGGCATACCCCTGTTCGTTGCGGAAGTGGCGACGGAGCGAGCGCAGGTCCGCAAGAGGCGCTGCCGTGGCGATCACAACCGCGCCGGCTCGAACGACGCCTCCATTCGTCGTCACCTCGACATGCTTCGAGCGCACGCGGATGCGGGTGACGGGCGAGCGCTCGAACACGGCCGCGCCGCGTGCGGCTGCTCCAGCGATGAGGCCGACGCACGCGCGATAGGGATCGAGCGCGCCGCCGCGCGTCCGGATGGCCCCGGCGGCGCTGAGCGCCGCTTCGCGCTCGACCGCGCGCGGTGTGAGCCAGCTGTGGCCCAGGCCGGCGTCGCGCCGCGCCTGATAGTCCTTCCGAAGCCTCTTCCCATCCTCGGGGCTCCGGGCGACCAGCAGCAGATCCTGGTGGCTGAGATCACATCGAATCTCGAGGCGGCGGAGCGCCGCGGCAAAATCCAGCGATGCTCGACGCATCCCCTGCCAGAGCAGCCGCGCTGCCCTGAGCCCATACGCGGAGGCCGTCTCCTGGAAAGTCGCGTCGAAATCCTCGCGAACCAGACCGGCCGCCGCCGCCGTGCTGCCACTACCAATGCGGTCGGCCTCGAGCAACACCGTCTGCACGCCCGCCGAGGCAAACGTCCACGCACAGGCGGCACCGGTCAGCCCTCCGCCGACGATGACGAGCCCGGCGTCGGCGGGTCCACGATGCCGGGGGTACGACGGCCGCCGCGATTTGGGATATCGGTCGAGCCAGAAAGGCGTATGGCGAATCATCGTGATCGCTGTCGAGGCGTGATCAGGCGGGCGGCTCGAACGCCGACAGGACGCGCATCAACCGCACGATCGGCAGGATGTCGGGGAACGTTCCGCGGACCGTGTGGGCGCCCGACCGTGTCAGTCCCGGGATGTACGAGGCGAGCTCCGCATCCAGGGTCAGCTTGAAGCCGACCTCGAGCTCGATGGGCGTCTTCAGCCGGTACGGCGGAATCGCGCTGCGCTTGGAGAGGGCGGCGCGCACGCCGTCGCGAATCATCGACTGTCCGCGCGCGGGGGTCACCGTCAGCGCCGAATGGTAGCCGAGTGGTTCCTTCACCACCGCGCCGGTGATCCCGGGGATGGCGCCTTCCAGCTGCGCGACGGCCTTGCGATCGCCGGACACGAAGATCACAGGGACGTTGTAGTGCGCGGCGATCGCCGCATTGAAGATTCCCTCCGAAACCTCGATGCCGTTCAACGAGACGCCGAGAAGCTTCGCGCTGGAGAAGGTGTGGCCGCGGACGGCCTCCGCCGTCATCTCGCTCGCGTGGTAGCCGATGAAGACGGCGGCGGCAAACGTCTCGTCGATCCCCTGCATCATGCTCATCGGGCGCGGAAAGCCCCTGACAATCCGGACGTCCTCCGGGAGCTGGTCGATCAGGAGGTTCTGGGCGTTGCCGTGGGAATCTGCGATCACGAAAGAGGTCGCGCCGCCGGCCTTCGCGCCCTCGATCGCGGCGCGGGCCTCGGCGGTCATCCACTCGCGGGCCTTTGTGTATTCGAACCCTGCAGGCCCGAGCTGGGACGGCTGCACCACGCCCGTGATGCCCTCCATGTCGACGGAAATGAAGACCTTGCCGGGATCCCTCGCCGGTGTCTGGCCGCCGGGCGAGGCGGGGACCAGGGCAATCGCCGCAATCGTGGTCAGCAGGAATATGCTTGATTTCATGGAATGTGGGCGGCCGCCGAGCGGCCGCGCCTATTCTATCCCGTAGGGTCGGATCTCGAATTTTCGAATTGCCATGGCGCGTTCGAGAGTTTCTCTGCGGAGTGCCAGGAATCCAGAGCTGACCTCAACGGCATGGGAGTTGAATCGTTCGAGAGGCACCCAGCAACCCACGCATCAGCTTCGAAACGGAAGCGCCGAGGAACCTCATGACGCTGAACGTCCAGCTCGAAAAACTTGCGGCCTTCGGGCCCGTTCCGTACCCGGTCGTCAGCCTGTATCTCAATGCGCAGCCAGGTCCCACAGGACGCGACCAGTATCAGACCTTCATCCGAAAGGAATTCGCCGCGCGCAGCCGCACCTATCCCTCCGCCTCTCCCGACCGTGAGAGTCTCGATCGGGATCTCGAGCGCATCACGCGCTATCTGGACATGGAACTGCAGCCGTCTGCCAACGGGGTGGCGATCTTCGCCTGTTCCGCCGGTGAGCTCTTCGAAAGCGTCCAGCTCGGCGCGCCGATCGAGCACAACTGGCTCTACATCGGCGATGCGCCACACCTGTATCCACTCGCGCGCCTGGAGTCCCAGTATCCTCGCTACGCCGCGGTCGTGGCCGACACCAACAGCGCGCGCATCATCGTGGTCGCGACCGGCGAGGTGGTGGCGGAGCAGGAGATCAAGGGGGTCAAAACCAAGCGCAACTCCCAGGGCGGGTGGTCACAGGCGCGCTTCCAGCGGCACATCGAGAACTTTCACCTGCAGCACGCCAAGGAAGTCGTCGACGCGCTCGAACAAATCGTCCAGCGTGAAGGCATCCAGCAGATCATCCTGGCGGGCGACGAGGTGATCATCCCGCTGCTCCGCGAGCAGATGTCGAAGCAACTCGCCGAAAAGATCGTCGATCACGTTCGTCTCGACACCTCCGCGCCGCTCGACGATGTCCTGAAGACGACGCTGGGCGCGATGAAGCGGCTGAACGAACGGACGGACAAGGAAAAAGTCGAGACGGCAGTCGGCGCGTTCCGCGCCGGCGGACTCGGCGTGGTCGGCCCGGAGAGTACGTTCGACGCGCTGATCAAGGGCCAGGTCGACGAACTGCTCGTGTCCGCGAACGTCCGCGGAATGCACGGCTCGTCGGCCTCCAGGGTGCTTGCGGCCGCCAACGATGCGGGCCTGCTCACCGAGCCGGCAGTGGACACCACATCGGCGGGCGAGGCCGCCGAGAACGATCCGCAGGTCATCAGGCTGATCGACGAGCTGATCACGAAAGCCACGCAGACGGGCGCCGTCATCACGTTCATCGAAGACGCGTCGCTCCTGTCGCGCTACGGCGGCGTGGCTGCCCTTCTCCGGTTCCGAATCTGAGGAGCACGAGCGGACGGCGGGTCGGGGATCAGCATCCCCGGCCTCAGCCGGAATGCTGGCAGGCTCCAGGAGGCCAACTGGCGGAAATCCGGCAGGTCGGCCGGAAACTCCGCCGGTTTCAAAGGGATAGCGCACCGTCACCGGTGGCAGTCCGGTTGCTATTCCTTTTGCGACAGTTTCCTGGACCTTACCATGCTTGCAATACTCCTGACGGTGATGCTGGCGCAGGGGCCGGCTCCCGATGTCGAAACCTGCCTCGCGTGCCACGGCGATCCCGAACTCGCAACGACCACAACTGACGGCCAGGCGCTGAAGCTGCACGTGGACGGCGGCGTTTTCAGCAAGTCGGTCCACGCCAAGCTCTCCTGCGTCGATTGCCACGTCGGGATGACTGAAGTGCCGCACGAGGCGCGAGGCTTCCGCTCGGCGCGGGAACTCTCCGTCGCGTATGCGGAACAGTGCCGCAAATGTCATTTCGACAACTACACCAAGACGTTGGACAGCGTGCACCAGTCGGCCGTCGCCCGAGGCGACAGCACGTCGCCTGTCTGCGTCGATTGCCACGGCTCGCACGACATTCAGAAGCCGGCGCAGCCCCGCACGCGAATCTCGGACACCTGCTCGCGCTGTCACGAAGGCGTGGCAAGGGCGTACGCCATGAGCGTGCACGGCCGGGGGCTCGCCACGAACAACGCCGGGGACGTGCCGGTCTGCACGGACTGCCACCGCGCGCACGACATCGCGGGCCCTCATCAGGAGAAGTGGGAGCTGCGCACCCCGGACATGTGCGGAAACTGCCACGCCAACAAGGATCTGATGCAGAAGTACGGGCTCTCGACGGCGGTGCTCACGACCTACCTCAACGACTTTCATGGAAAGACGGCGTCGCTCCGGCAGCATCAGAACCGGACGTCGAGGGGACCGGTCGTGGCGCGGTGTACCGATTGCCACGGCGTCCACGACATCGAGAAGGCCGATAGCCCCCGGTCGCCGGTGATGAAAGCGAACCTCTCGCAGACCTGCGGTAAGTGTCATGAAGGGTCGAACGAGAACTTCCCCGACGCGTGGCTCTCTCATTACGAGCCGAGCTGGCAGAAGGCCCCACTGGTTTACGCGGTGAAGCTCACCTACGCGCTGGTAATCCCGTTCATGATCGGAGGGCTCGGTCTCCAGATCCTGCTGCACCTCTGGAGACTGATGGTGAACCGATGAAGTCAACCGTTGTTCGTTTCTCCGGCATCCAGCGGGCCGAGCACGCCTCAATCATGCTGTTGTTCGTCGTCCTGGCGGTCACCGGTCTGCCGCAGAAATACTTCGACCAGGGCTGGGCCCAGACGCTGACCTCCATGCTCGGCGGCATCGATCCGGCGCGATGGATGCACCGGGCCGCGGGCATCCTGTTCGTCCTCGTGACGACCGTGCACCTGGGGCGCATGATCTTCCTCGTGGTGACCGGCCGGACGAAGCTCAGCCTCGTTCCGACGCGGCAGGATTTTCGCGACGCGATCATCACGCTGCGCTACTACCTCGGCGTCTCGGATCAGCAGGCGCGATTCGATCGCTTCGACTACCGCCAGAAGTTCGAGTACTGGGGCCTGGTTCTCGGGGCAGCCGTGGTCGGAGCGACCGGCTTCGTGTTGCTCTACCCGACTGCCGTCACGCGCTTTCTTCCGGGACAGGTAATCCCAGCGGCGCAGGTGGCACACAGCTACGAAGGGCTCATGGCGTTTCTCGTCGTGATTGTCTGGCACATCTACAACGCGCATCTGAATCCGGACGTCTTCCCGTTCGATACGACGATCTTCACCGGACGGATCAGCCGCGAGCGCATGCGGCACGAGCACCCGCTCGAGTACGAACAGATGCTTCAGAACGAGAAGGCGCCGGGCAAGGTCGAGAATGTCGCGTGACCGGATCCACCTCGATTCAGGGCCGCCTGCTGGCACTCGTCGGCGCCGGCGTCTTCATCGCCGCCGGCGCGTTGTCGCTGCTCAGCCGGTCCAGCCTGCTCGACCTCGAGCGTGAAATCTCACTGGAGCACGAGCGCTTCGCACGCTTCGCCTCCGGCAGCCTCTCGGCGGCACTCGCTGACGAGCTGCGGCTGCTCGCGACCGTCGCAACCGCGTCGCAGATCGATCTGAGCGATCGATCCGACGCTCCCGAGCAGACCCTGCTCGAAGGCACGATCCCTTACGGCCGTCTCTGGTCGTCCCTCTTCATCGTCGACGAATCGGGCCGGACGGTGGCTGCCGCGCCGGCGCACAATCGAGCCCTGCTCTCGTCGGAGGCGCTCAGAGGCGCGGCGCAGCATGCCATTCGAGAACAGCGTCCCGTAGTGACCAACGTGATTGCAGCGCCAGGCGCCTCGCCCGTGGTGGCAGGGGCGGTGCCGTTCCGGCCTGCGGAAGGACGGCCCGGCGGGGCGGTCGCGGGTGTGATGACACTTCCTTCACGGCGGCTGATGGCGCTGCTCCAGGCTGCAGCGCTCGACCCCGGCGTGCGGCTCGAGATCGTCGACGGGCAGGAAGCGCGGCTCACGGCGTCGGGAGCACCCCCGGATGGCGCCGCTCGCCCCTCCTTCACGACGCCCGTCGAAGGTACGCCGTGGTTCGTGGTGATGTCGAATATGGGTCCGGGTCCGCTGGGTCCGGTCGCGACCTTCCGGCGTCGTTCCCTATGGCTCGCTCCTTCGCTGGCCGCGCTGGCGACACTGCTCGCCTGGGGCATCGCACGAAGCGTGCGCCGTCCGCTCAAGGGGCTCACGGCATCGGCGGAGCGAATCGCCGGCGGGGATCTCGAGCATTCGATCGATGCTCCTGGTTCGGCGGCCGGTGGTGACGAGATCGCCCGCCTCGCGACCGCTGTCGAACGGATGCGGCGGTCACTGAAGCAGGACATCGATCAGATCGAGCGCGCGAACCAGGACCTGGAGCAGCGCGTCGCAGACCGCACACACGAGCTGAACGCGCTCAACGCGAGGCTCCACGAGCGCGAGCGCATCCGTCAGGAGCTCTTGCGCAAGGTCATCTCCGCACAGGAAGACGAACGGAAGCGCATCGCCCGGGAGCTGCACGACGAGACCAGCCAGACGCTCGCAGCCCTTGGCATCGGCGTGGATACGGCGCTGGCGACCTCCCCCGAGTCGGACACGAAGCGTCGCCTCCACGATCTCAGGCAGCTCGTCAATCGTATGCACCAGGAGCTTCATCGCCTGATTGTGAATCTCAGGCCTTCGGTCCTCGACGACCTCGGCCTCGCGGCGGCGATTCGCGGGGTCGCAGATTGGCAGCTCGGCGGCACCTCCACGGCCGTGCGGTGCGAGCTCGACGACCTGGATGCGCTCGAAGCACGGCTGCCCTCCGAAGTCGAGACCGCGGTGTTCCGGGCCGTGCAGGAAGCCATCGTGAACATCTCGCGCCACGCCTGTGCCGATAGCGTGCTGATTCAGGGCAGCGTCGACAGCGGGGTGCTGACGCTCGAAGTCGAAGACGACGGCGAGGGATTCGATCTCGCCAGGGCCACCGGCGATTCATCGTCGCTGCGGGGAATCGGGCTGCTCGGCATGCGCGAGCGCATCCAGATCATCGGCGGATCGCTGCACATCGAGTCGGAGCCGGGCCACGGGACCCGGCTGCTCATCACGGTGCCTGTTGCCGCCAGGACGACGCGCGCCACAGGATTGGGGAGCGATGCGGCGGCCGGAGTGAGCCTGCCATGACGAAGACCCGGATCCTGATAGCCGACGATCACGCGATCGTGCGCGATGGTGTGAAAGCACTGCTGTCCCTGGCAGACGACCTCGAGGTGGTTGGCGAAGCCGCTGGAGGACAGGAAGCGATCGACCTCGCGGTCAAGCTCGAACCCGATCTGATCCTCATGGATATCGCGATGCCCGGCCTCGGTGGGCTGGAGGCGACCCTCGAAGTCCGTAAACGCGTGCCGCGCGCGCGAATCATCGTGCTGAGCCAGTACGGCGAGCCCGAATACGTGCGCCGGTTCTTGAAGGCCGGCGTGTCCGGTTACGTATTGAAGAAGGCTGCCGGCGCCGAGCTGATCTCCGCGATTCGGGCCGTGCTGCGTGGAGGCCTCGTCCTCGATCCGGCCGTGGCCCGTGAAGCCCTGACGGAAACCGGTGCGCCGGCATCGGCCGACGCACCGGACGAGTACGAGACGCTCACCGACCGCGAGAAGCAGGTCCTGAAGCTGGTGGCCGAGGGCCGCAGCAACAAGGAGGTGGCCGAGCTGCTCAACATCAGCGTCAAGACCGCGATGTCGCACCGTGAGCACCTCATGGTCAAGCTGCACCTGCACAACCGGACCGAGCTGATCCGGTTTGCACTCCGGCACGGCGTCATCCGTGCCGAGGCCTGAGGCCTACGCGGCTTTCTTGAACCGATCTTCCTCCGCCGCCTCGACCCTGACCTCAGGCGTCAGTCCCGCGATCCCGGCGCGCTGCTCGACGGCGGGCGGTGTGGTCGTGAACATCCTGCGGATACGGCCAGCAAGGTACGCCGCCACCATTGCGAAGCCGATGAACGGGAGGAAGAACGCATACACCGCACCCATCAAGGGCGCGAACACCAGCACCGCGAGCAGCGGCAGCCGGACGTATGTTGCCTCCGGCCCGCCAGGCAGCGCGCCCCCCTCGGGCTTGACGATGTGGGCTTCCCACTCTTTGGTGTTCCAGTAGAACCCTGCCTTCACCTGTTCGCCGTTTCTATACTTCGTCATGACCCACCTCCGTAATCTCGTATCTTCAAGATACGCTTGGGGGGAGGCTCCAACAATCGGGTGCGGAACGGCTTTTTCGGGGAAGAATTGCTGCTTTTGGAGGGACCGATACCGGAGGACGTGGCAGGAATTCACCCGAGGGAGGGTCGGAGAAAGCGCTGATTTTCAGCACAGGGACACGGGGGCACGGGGACCGCGGCGGGTAGCCGGGGGATCCGCGGCCCGGTGACGCCGCGCTTCGCGCCGCGGCGCCATCGGGGCTCAATCGCTGAGGGAGGCACCGGAATGACGGCATGCGGCCTCTCTGGGCGGACCGCGAACGCATACGATGGCACCATGAGCTTACCCACGCGCATGCTGGCCATTGAGATTGCCGGTCACGGTGGACCGGAGATGCTCCGCGCCGTCGAGCGGCCCGTACCCTCACCAGGGGTTGGAGACGTGCTCGTGCGCGTTGCGGCAGCCGGTGTCAACAGACCCGACATCCTGCAACGCCAGGGCAAGTACCCGCCTCCCCCGGGCGCATCCGATCTTCCCGGGCTCGAGATCGCCGGCACTGTCGCCGCGATCGATCCGGCCGTGCAGCGATGGCGCGTTGGCGACCGCGTCTGTGGGCTGGTGACCGGCGGCGGCTACGCCGAATTCTGCGTTGTTCCCGCGCCGCAGTGTCTTCCCATCCCGGATCGCTTGTCGTCCGCCGAAGCCGCCGCCATCCCCGAGACCTTCTTCACGGTCTGGACGAACCTCTTCCAGCGCGCGGCGCTCCGCGAAGCGGAAACCGTCCTCGTGCACGGCGGGACGAGCGGCATCGGCACGACCGCCATTCAGCTTGCACGAGCGTTCGGGGCCGCGAGGGTGTTCGCCACGGCCGGCACCGATGCCAAGTGCGCCGCATGCGTACGCCTCGGCGCGCACGCGATCAACTATCGAACGCAGGATTTCGTCCAGGTCGTTCGCTCCGAGACATCCGGGCGCGGTGTCGACATCGTCGTCGACATCGTCGGCGGCGACTATCTTCAGAGGAACATTGATTGTCTGGCGATGCATGGACGGCTGATACAGATTGGATTGCTCGGGGGAACGCGCGCGCAGATCAACCTCACGCCGGTCATGCAGCGGCGACTCACGTTGACCGGATCCACGCTGCGCGTGAGGACTGTCGAGGAAAAGGGCGCCATCGCGAGGGAGTTGGAGGAGCGTGTGTGGCCGCTGCTCGCTTCTCGTCAGGTCGTCCCGGTCATAGACAGGATTCTGCCGTTACGACGGGCATCCGAGGCGCACCGGCTCCTCGAAAGTGGTGAAATCATCGGGAAGGTCGTACTGGAGGTCGATCGGACGTCCTGACGCCGACCAACCCTGGCTCAGCCAGCCTCCTCCATCAATCGAACACTGGCGGAGCGACTCAGGTAGATGAGCCACGCTCCGGAGTGCGCGACGGCGAAGGCCGCCAGCGGCAGCTCATCCCCGGGAATCGTCTGGGTCGGCAGCACCGACCAGTACAGGGATTGAACGGCAACGACGGCGGCCGAGACGAGCGCCAGGCGAGCGAGCCGCGGACCATGGGACGTTCGATTCCACAGCGCCCACGCCGCGGCCGTGCAGGTCGCCGCGACGATGGCATGGGCGAGAAGCTCGAAGGCGGCGAGCGGCCCGCGCATCTCGAGGGACGGCAGGGTCTTCGCGAGCTCCGCGCTGAAGTTCAGCGGATACCAGATGCCCAGGACGGCGCAGAGCAGGAGCAGCGCGATTCGTCCCCTCGTCACTGCGACGCCTCGAGCAGCCCGGAAACGATGAACGGCGAGCCGCCATGCTGGCCGACGTCGAACACCGCGAGGATGTTGGGATGGTTGAGACCTGCAGCCGCGCGGGCTTCCTGCTCGAAGCGCCGCAGGCGGTCGGGATCGTCGGCAAATGCCGCGGGCAGGATCTTTATCGCGACATCGCGTCCCAGCCGTGGATCGCGAGCGCGATACACTTCCCCCATGCCTCCCGCACCAAGCGAAGCGAGAATCTCATAGGGACCGAGGCGTTCGCCGGGAGCGAACCGCATGTGCCGCGATTATACGTCCCGAGCTTTCGGAGCGCCCCAGGACTAAGATACTCCCACCTCGCAGCCCGGCGAGCAGAACCGGGGGTAAGGGACGAGGGTTTGAGGAGCAACTATGGCAACGCGACGCGAGCAAGCGCTTCTCGTCGGAGGTCTCCTGGGTGGGGCGGCAGTGACGCTGCTCGTTGCGGTGGTCGGTTTCGGCCTCGACCTCTGGGGAAACACCAGTTCGACAATCACGCTCAGACCCGAGGGCCAGGACGGGGCGTGCGTGATCACGGGGAAGGAGACCGAGATCACCGTCGGCAAGAACAAGAAACTCACGTGGAAAGTGGTGAACCACTGTCCTCGGGTCCAGACCCTGGCGGTCGGAAACTTCCGTGACCCGACCGAAGTTTCGGTCGTGAACGACTGCGCCGCTCCCGTCCTCGGAAATGTTCCGTCGCCGTTCAGGCAGGATGCTCTGGCGGATCGACAGGTGGAGATTCCCGCCAGACCGCCGACCAATCCCAGGCCGGGAGAAAAGAAGCTCGAGTTGAACGTGAAACCGAGAAACGGCGACGGCGGCCTGCCGGACCGGGAGCTCACCTACATCTTCGACATCTGCCTCGAGGGGAGGAAGGTCGACCCGCGCCTGATTGTCCAACGGTGAACCGATGCGCCGACGCCAGGTGCGAGCCAGTCGGGCGGCATACCGTCAAGGCGCGACTGGCTGGAGCGCCACGCGCTCAGGCTGAACAGATTGGCGCTGCCATCCTCCATTCAGTCGCGACGCCGATCAGCTCCGAATCTCGGCAAAAAAGCGCCGGTTCGTCGCATGTACGTTCGATACCTGTTCCCAAAGCGTGCCGCCAGATTCCTCTCTTCGATCCGCGTTCGCATGATGAGGAGAGAAAGCACCACAATACCGGTCACAAGGAGGAACCAGTTCGCCGCCACCAGGGAGATCGCAACCGTCAGCAACGCGGCAGAAACGTAGAGCGGATGCCGGACCCATCGATAGGGACCATCTACCACCAGCGTGTGTTCCTGGCGTGTGACAACCGTATCGGTCAAATTCCTGCCGAGAGACCGAAACGTCCACGCCAGCAGCCCGGAGCCGGCGGCCATCACGGCGACACCCGTCCACCTCAGCCAGACTGGAACGGGCATCGAGGACCACGTCATCCAGCCTGGATTGACCATCCACGCAAGCACCCCCAACCAGAAAGCAGCGCCGACGGGGCGTAACGTCGCCAGGATGAACAGGCCCTCCTGCCGCCGATCAAGTGTCTCGCGCGTCGATTGGGACTCGACCCGGTGGTAGACGCCAATGGGAAGAACGATGAGAAACACAACGATCAGTACGGCCCGGAACGCTGGATCATGGTTCATGGATTCTGTGGCCCCGCGCCGGCGAAGCCTGTATCGCGGCTAGCGCAACTCCCGGGTTCAGGGGGCAGTATCGCCGACCTTGGGTCGCTCCACCGAACTTTCTCGCGGCCGTGTCCTCAGCGCCGCAACTCGTCGTTGTCCACAGGCACGTCGAGCGCAGACGCCAGCTCCACGAGCCTGATGAACTCGGCACGATATCCGTCGAGATCCTCGCCGCGGAAACGCCGCGCCAGGTCCAATACCGACGACCATGTGGCGCGTCCCTTGTGCTCGGATTTCCGCAGCAACATGCCGAACTCGGCAACCGACGCCGCAAACCCGATGTTGGGGGACAACTCGCCCGATCGATCGGCAAGGGGAACAGTCATCAGCTTGCTGCGCTCCTCTTGCGGGCTCTTGTAGCGCAGCTTGACGGTCATCAACTCGTTGGAGCTCGAGGCGCTGGACCTCGTCGTTTCCTGATACTTGAGCGGATCCACGTCAGGGCCGTCGATCGGCTCACCTGGCGGCACGAGCTCGTACAACGCCGTCACGGTGTGTCCCGCGCCGATTTCCCCGGCATCCTTCGTGTCGTCGTTGAAGTCTTCCCGCTCGAGCAGCCGGTTCTCGTATCCGATCAGCCGATATGCGCCAACCTTCGCAGGGTTGAATTCGACCTGGATCTTCACATCCTTCGCGACGGTCACCAGTGTGGCACCCGCTTCCGCGACGAGCACGCGCCGCGCCTCGTGCAGCGAATCGAGATACGCGTAGTTGCCGTTCCCCTTGTCGGCCAGCTTTTCCATCGTGGAATCCTTGACATTGCCCGTGCCGACCCCCAGGACGGAGAGGAACACGCCGCGCTGGCGCTCTCTCTCGATCAGACGGATCAGCTCTCCCTGGCTGGTGACGCCGACGTTGAAATCCCCGTCGGTCGCGAGGATCACCCGATTGATTCCGCCCTTGATGAAGTGCTCGGCGGCCGTCTCGTACGCGAGGCGGATTCCTTCCGCGCCGTTCGTCGATCCGCCGGCGCGAAGCTCCTCGATCGCGTGCTTGATCGCTGACCTGTGATGGCCCGGCGTGGAAGCGAGCGCCATCCCGCTGGCGCCCGCGTAGACGACGATGGCCACGCGGTCTTCGCTGCGCAACGTGTCGGCGAGCATCTTCATCGCGGTCTTCACGAGCGGCAGCTTGCGTGCCGGCATCATCGAGCCGGACACATCCAGCAGGAAGACGAGGTTGCGCGGGGGCACGCGCTCGCTCCGGATGCGCTGGGCGTTCAACCCGATAAGCGCCAGACGATTCCGCGGGCTCCAGGGGCATGCAGCGAGCTCGGTGGTCACCGAGAACGGCGCGTCGCCGCCCGGCTCACGGTACGCGAACCGGAAGTAGTTGATCAGCTCCTCCGTTCGAACGGCGTCGGCCGGCGGCAATCGGCCCTCGGACAGGAACCTCCGAACGTTGCTGTAGGAGGCCGTGTCGACGTCGATCGAGAAAGTGGAGACCGGTTCGGCGGCAACCCGATGAAACCTGTTGTCCTCGATGCGATCGTACGCTTCAGTGTTGGTCGGTGGGGTCCGGTGATAGCTGATTCCCGGGGGCCCAGCGCTGCCGACTCTAGAGGGCATCGCCGCAGATTCCCTGACCGCCCGCGGGGCTAAAAGCATTTCCCGGTCGCCTTCTTCTGATCGGGCCATCCCGGACGGGAGCATGATCAGCACCAGCGGCGCCGCCGGGCGTTCGCCGACTTCAACGGCCGGAACGGTGGTGATGTTGAACCCTACCAGCACGGCCCGGACCACGTAGGTGCCGACCGCGACACCCTCGATCCGGAAGTCCCCGTTCGAGTCCGTGATGGCCGAGTACCAGGCCCGGCCATCCCGGAACAACTCCACGCGGACACGTGACAACCCGGAGCCTCCGGGATCGTTCACGCGGCCGGCGACGACACCCGGTCCGGTTGGAGGAGCCTGGGTATCTACCCGATTCTGATAGGCATACGAAGCGACGAGGCAGACAGCTAGAGCGGCGGCGAGCGTGCGCATGGCATCCCCTCCGGGGTGAAACGTGGTCTACCCCTGGAACGGAGCCGGGGAGAGATCTTGCAGTCCCTTGGTCCCTCGGTCCCTCGGTCCTGAGTCCCTGGTCCTAGTCCTCGGTCCCTGGTCCCCGAGCCCCGACCCCCGAGCCCGAGCCCCGAGCCGCGAGCCCGAGTCCCGAGCCCCGAGCCCGAGCCCCGAGCCCGAGCCCGAGCCCGAGCCCGAGCCCCGAGCCCCGAGCCTCGAGCCCCGAGTCCCGAGCCCCGAGCCCCGAGCCCCGAGCCCGAGTCCCGAGTCCCGAGCCCCGAGCCCCGAGCCCCGAGCGCGAGCCCCGAGCCCCGAGTGATTGCCGCTGTCAGTGGGTCAGGGCGTAGAGGAGGACGTTGATGCCGAAGGCGTACCCGTCCACGGAAAAGCGGTAGAAGTAGTCTGGGTCGTCGGCCTCGCGCTCCCAGGAGTCGCCGACGTCGGTGTTGTGCGTCATCAGCACCAGCAGCCGGCCGTTGCCGTCGGAGATGCCGCGGGCGTGGGGCTCTGCGCTGTCGTCGTAGCGCTCCGACGTCCCCCCGCCGCTGCCCATCCAGAAATTGATGGAGGGGATCTGCGGTACCCGGGCGATCACGAAGTGCGCACGGAACAGCGGGTGGTCGCGCGGGAGATCGACGATCGGATACTCGTGTCGCGGAAGCACCTTGCTCACCTCGTCCGCCCAGTGCTCCCAGGCGTTGCTCCCCCAGAAGTCGTCCGCCCAGAGAAACCCGCCCTTCTGGAGGTACTCACGCAGCCTCGTGGCCTCCTCCGGGCCGAGGTAGGCCGAGCCAACCTCCGTCATCATGATGAACGGGCACTGAAACAGCTCATCGTCGGTCAGCGAGATCACGATGTGATTGGGCTCACCAGAGGGTTGTGTGCTGATGCGCAGCTTGGTCAGCTCGGCTGCCCGAATCGACAGGTTCACGTCCGCCCGTGGGTAGTCGACGCTCCAGTTGCCGCCATACCCTCCGCGCATGCTCTCGAACATGATGCGGCAGAAGTTGAAGGCGCCGTCGAATGTGTCGGCGGTGGGGGTTCGAATGGTCCCGAAACGATTGCCTCGCCTGAACTGGGCAGCAATCCCAGCCGTGCAGATCACGATCAGCACCAGCGCTGCGGCGATACGGCGCGCACGCGAGGTCGCAGACATCGGCCTATTCTACGCCTGCGGGTCAGGGCTCGGGGCTCGGGGCTCGGGGCTCCGGGCCTCGGCGGCTCGGGGCTCCGTGTCCCCGTGCCGAGCGTCGTCCTCCACGTGCTACGATGAACTTCCGCACCCGAACACAGAGGCAGATGGCCCCCACGTACACGGCAAAAGACATTACTGTTCTCGAGGGACTCGAGCCGGTCAGAAAGCGGCCCGGCATGTACATCGGCGGTGTCGGCAGCTCCGGCCTGCACCACCTGGTCTGGGAGATCCTCGACAACTCGGTGGACGAGGCGATGAACGGCTACGCCTCCAACATCGTCGTCACGCTGCACAAGGACGGCAGCTCGATCACGGTCGCAGACGACGGGCGCGGAATCCCGATCGACAGGCACCCGAAGACGAAGAAGAGCGCGCTCGAGGTGATCTTCTCGACACTGCACGCCGGCGGCAAGTTCGAGGCGGGCAACTACAAGACCGCGGGCGGCCTGCACGGCGTCGGCGCCAGCGTCGTCAACGCGCTGTCGAAAGAGCTCGTCGCCCTCGTCCGCCGCGACGGCGCCCAGTGGGAGATGCGCTTCAAGCAGGGCCACATGGTTGGCAGCCTGAAGAAGCTCGGGACCGCGCGCGGCACCGGGACGACAGTCTTTTTCAGGCCCGACTCGACCGTCTTCCCCAAGGTGGAGTTCGATGCCGAGATCATCAAGCACAGGCTCGAGGTCTCGAGCTACCTGCACAAAGGCGTGAAGCTCGTCTTCGAGGACGAGACGACCGGTGACAAGCGCGTCTTCCAGCACAGCGAAGGCCTCGTCGACTATCTGAAGAAGATAGCGGTCGAACGAGCCGCGACGGCCGTCCACGAGGCTCCGTTCACGCTCTCGAGGGAAAGCGACGAGAACGGCCTGCGCCTCGACCTTGCGCTTCAATGGACCCAGTCCACCGACGAGCACGTTCGGAGCTACGTCAACGGCATTCCAACCGGCTCCGGCGGCACGCACGAAAGCGGGTTCCGCGCGGGGCTCGGAAAGGCGGTCAGGAACTTCATCGAGACGCACAACCTGTCGCCCAAGGGCGTCACGCTGACGGCGGAAGACATCCGCGAAGGGCTAATCGCGGTCCTCAGCATATTCGTCGCCGAGCCGCAGTTCCAGGGACAGACGAAGGATCGACTGAACAACCCGGAAGTCCTGTCGGCGGTCGACTCGCAGGTGCGGCCGGCCCTCGAGCACTGGCTCAACACGAACATCAGCATTGCCGAGTCGATTGTCGCGCGAATCATCCTTGCCGCGCGGGCCAGAGAAGCGAGCCGTGCCGCGCAGCAGGAAGTGGCGCGCCGGTCCGCATCGTCGAGCCGGCTGACGCTCCCTGGAAAGCTCAGCGACTGTACCTCTCCCGGCCGCGACGACAGCGAGATCTTCATCGTCGAGGGCGATTCGGCCGGCGGATCGGCCAAACAGGGCCGCGATCGGTCCAGTCAGGCCGTGCTCCCGCTCCGAGGCAAGGTGCTGAACACCGAAAGCGCATCGCTGGCGAAGGTGCTGGAGAACAAGGAGCTCTCCGATCTCGTCACCGCGCTCGGCTGCGGCCTCGGCAAGAACTTCGACATCTCGCGATTGCGCTACGGGCGCATCGTCATCCTCGCGGACGCCGACTCGGACGGCAATCACATCGCCACGCTGCTGCTGACGTTCATCTACCGCCACATGTCGGCGCTCATCACGTCAGGGCGGGTCTTCCTCGCGCAGCCACCGCTCTACCGCATCGACATCGGCAAGGACACGTATTGGGCGCTGGACGATGCGCACAAGGACCGGCTGCTGAAGCTGCATGGCAACGGACGCGGCCATCCCGAGATCACGCGGTTCAAGGGCCTCGGGGAGATGATGCCGAAGGTGCTGTGGGAGACGACGCTGAACCCGCGGACGCGGCGGCTGCTCCGCGTGGACATCTCGGACCAGATCGTGACCGACCGCGTGATCAACGAGCTCATGGGCAAGGACCCGTCGGCACGCTTCCGTTTCATCATGGAGCGGGCGGAGGATGCTGAGGAGTTGGATGTGTAGGGGGCATGCGTCACGTGCGACGTGCGACGTGCTGTGTGCGACGTGCTACTTGTCACGTGCTGCGTGCGACGTGCTCGTGCGACGTGCGACGTGCGACATGCGACATGCGACGTGCGACGTGCGACGTGCGGCGCGGGCTGAGAGATCATGAGCGAGATCGACAGAATCATCGACGAGCTGCAGCGCGAGCATGGAGGGGATCCGTGGCATGGGTCGCCGCTGCTCGGCATCCTCGAGGGCGTAACTGCTGACCAGGCGGCGGCGACACCCCTGCCGGGTGCACATTCGATCTGGGAACTGGTCCTGCACATCGTCGGATGGAAGGGTGAGGTGCGAAGGCGGTTGTCGGGCGCGCCTGCGGGCGATCCCGAGGAGGGCGACTGGCCGGCAGTCGGCGCTCCAACGGCGGAACGCTGGGACGACGCGCGCGCGCGTCTGCAGAAAGCTCACGAGGCGCTCCTCGCCGCCGTTCGGCAGGTCCCCGAACCCCGGCTCTACGAAGCGACGAACGATCCCCGCAATCCGCCGCTCGGAACCGGCGTCTCCTACTACATCCTGTTGCACGGCATCGTGCAGCACGATGTCTATCACTCCGGACAGATTGCGCTGCTGAAGAAGGCCGTGACCCTGTGAGGGGCACATGGATGCACGAGGCCGAACCGCATTCGCGGCGCTGATCGCGGCACAGGCCGCACACTCTGCTGAAGAGTACGTCTTCCGCCTCTACGACGTCTTCGCCCCTGCCCGCCTCGTGAGTAGCCTGTTCAGCAGCGACCTGTCGGTCGGCTTCGCGCTGGCCAATGCCGGAATCGTGCTGTTCGGCATCTGGTGCTACGTCGCGCGGGTGCGGCCCTCACGTCCATCCGCGACGGCTGTCGCCTGGTTCTGGGTGATTCTGGAGTTCGGCAACGGCATGGGACATACGGCCCTTGCTGTGACTCGTGGAGGGTACTTCCCAGGAGCCTTGACCGCACCGATACTCATCGGCGTCTCAGTGTACCTGGGACACAGGCTGGTGCGAGAACCTTCGGCCCTCGCCCTGAGATGACACGCCAGGTTCGCGGCGTCCACTTGGTGGTTTCGAGGATGGGCACCTGAGGGCCGTGCAAGCGAGGAAGAAATGACCTTCGATCTCGATCAATCAATCGACGTGCTCGGCCGCACACCCGCAACGCTGCAATCGCTGCTCGCGGGTCTGGCTGAACCATGGATTCGTGGCGTCGAAGGCCCCGATACGTTCAGCCCCTTCGACGTCGTGGGGCACCTGATCGATGGCGAGGAGACGGACTGGATGTCGCGCGCGCGAATCATCCTGGCCCGCGGACCCAACCCTGTCTTCGAGCCCTACGATCGGTTCCGGCATCGCACGCGCAATGTGAGCCGGACGCTGGGCTCGCTGCTGGAGGAGTTCGGGCAGCTGCGCACCGCTAACCTCGATCTCCTTCGTTCGTGGCGGTTGACCGAGGGGGACCTGGACCTGCCCGGAACTCATCCTTCACTCGGCCCGGTGACACTCCGTCAACTGCTGTCCGCCTGGGTCGTGCACGATCTCGGGCACATTGCACAGGTCGTCCGCGTGATGGCGAAGCAGTACCGAATCGACGTTGGTCCGTGGATCCAGTATCTACCCGTCCTGACCGACCACGAGACGCCGCGGTCCTGAGCGGCCGGATCCAGAATCCCGCATCGAGCTACCTCATCCGAGGGTACAATCCTCGGGCACCCTCTCAGGAGGCGCCCACACGCGACACGCGGTCGTCGTCGTATCGCTGAAGATCCTCGGCGCCATCCGGGTCGCGATGCTCTCCGCGGGGTTCGCGGCGCTCGTGGCAGTTGTGGTCACGTGGACCGTCGCCGACACCGCCCGCCACGACTGGATCGCCTCGCTGCTCGCATTCAGCCTCGTATTCGCGTTCACGCTGCTGGCCTCTGCCATCGGCGCCATCCTCCTGATGCCGACGCCGGAGCTGTCGAGGCCAATCCGGCGGGGCGGGGAGGCGCCCCTCCCGGCACTGCTGGCCCTGATGCTGGTGGGGCTCGCCGCGGCCGCCGTGCTGCAGCTGCTGCTCATGGGATCGTGGTGGACGGAGGACCACCGGCTGCTGGTCGAGGCGTTGGGCACCGGGCCGGACCTGCTCGGACTGCGTATGATCCCTTCGGCGCTCCTGTATTCGATGCCGTCACTTGCCACCGCCGCGCTCGTGACGTGCACTCTCGCGTCGCTGCTCGGAACGATGGGGCGAGCGGAGCTCGTGGTTCAGGTGCTGATGTCCTGCCTGGCAATGCAGGCTGGACTCGCCGCAGGCGTGCACCTGCTTCTCTGGGAGTTCCGGCAGGCAGGGACACAGCTGCTGATGCTCTTCGCGGACGCGCGCGATCCGGCGATGTCCGCGCGGGCGACAGAATGGTTTGCGGCACACGAGGCGGTCGCCGGCCCGGCGAGCTGGCGGCTCGTATGGATCCTGGGCGGCTCCCTGGCCGCCGTCGCGATCAGCGAGGTGCTGGCGCCCCGACGGCCGGAAACACAGGCCGGTGCAGCCGCCGAACCGGACGCTTCCGCGTCCCCTTTCACCGCGGCGCCGGTAGTTCCTCTGTCGCCGCCAGTTCCGGTTTCGTCTGCGTCGAGTGCGTTCGACTATTCCAACTACTGCGTCAAACCGCGCCGTACGTTCCTGCAATCGATGTTTCTGCGGTGGTATCCCGAGTATGACATCCAGACCATTCCACCGATGTCGCGCGCACGGTTCTCGTTCTCATGGAAGACCGGGATCATCCGCCGGGAGCCCAACGGTCCTGACCTCCTGACGCTCGAAGCCGAGCGTCAGAGCCTTCTCAACGCCCGCTCGTACCTCGTGAGCGACGTCGCATCAGGCGCATCACTGGGCACGCTCGTGTCGAACTGGCCGGACTGGGAAATCATCGGTCCCCTTGGCAATGCGATCGGACGTCTCGAGAAGGTAACGGGCGACGTGGGACTGATCTCCTATGCGGCGATTGTGAACGAAGAGATCGTCTGCCGATTCACATGGGGTATGCCGGGATATCTGTCACATAGCTCGGAGTTGGAAGTGGAGTTCCTGCGTGGCACTCACGCCCGCTTCGAGAGAGCGATCATGATTGCGCTGGCACCCATCCTGGAGCACAAAGCGCGAATGGCGAGCGAACGCGCGACCGCCAGGTAGGCCAGGCAATCGTTGGCCGCGAACTGTCGCCTTCCGGCTATTCGAGCAGCAGCGCTCCAGGATCCTCGACCAGTTCCTTCACCCGCACCAGGAATCTGACGGCCTCCGCCCCGTCCACGATCCGGTGATCGTAGGTGAGCGCCAAATACATCATCGGCCGGAGCACGACCTGGCCGTTGACGCCCACCGGTCGTTGCTGGATCTTGTGCAGTCCGAGGATCCCGACCTGCGGCGGGTTGAGGATCGGCGTGCTGAGCAGCGAGCCGAACACGCCGCCATTGGTAATGGTGAAGGTCCCGCCCTTCAGGTCTGCGATCGACAAGGTGCCGTCCTCCGCGCGCCGCGCGAAATCGCGGATCTGGTGCTCGATCCGGGCGAAGCTCATCTGGTCCGCATCGCGCAGCACAGGCACCACGAGCCCTTCGCTGGCGCCAACGGCAACGCCGATGTCGAAGTAGTGCTTCAACACCATCTCGTCACCCTGGATTTCCGCATTGAGCCGCGGAAACTCGCGCAGGGCGCCTGTCGATGCCCTGACGAAGAACGACGCAATCCCGAGGCTGACGCCGTGGCGCTCCTTGAACGCCTGCTTGTGCCGCTCGCGGAGCGCCATGATCGCCGACATGTCGACCTCGTTGAAGGTCGTGAGCATCGCGGCGGTGCTCTGCGCTTCGACGAGGCGCTTCGCGATGGTGGCGCGGCGCTTCGACATCCGCACGCGCTCTTCCGTGCGCTCTCCGGCGGGGCGACCGGGGGCTTCCGACACCGGGGGCGCAGGTCTTGCCCTTCGAGCGTCGGGCCCCTCCGCGGGCTGTGCCGGCGGCGCCCCGGCCGCAGCCTGTTCGACGTCGCGGCGCATGACTCGTCCCGCGTCGCCGCTGCCGCGCACTTGCGCGAGATCCACGTCGAACTGCTCGGCCGCCTTGCGCGCGGTCGGCGTGGCCCTGGTCGTCTTCGCGGCCGGCGCGGGCCTGGCCACCGCCGCATCGGGCCTCGGCGGAGCGGGCGCGGGCGGGGCGGGCGAAGCCGCCGCTGACGCTCCGGCCGCCAACTTCGCATCCTCGATCACGCCCAGCACTTCTCCCACCTTCACATCGTCTCCGTCACGCCGATCGATACGGCTGAGCACGCCGGCCTGTGGCGCGCTGACCTCGAGGTCGATCTTGTCGGTCTCGAGCTCGACGAGCGGATCGCCGGCAGCGACGGCGTCACCTTCCTTGCGCAACCACTTGGCAATGCGGGCATCGACAATCGACTCGCCCACCTCGGGAACGACGATGTTTGCTGGCATGCGTTGACTCTAGTCCTTCACGCTGGTGAGCGTGCTGTCGTGATGCGCCTTGCGCGCCACGGCGGCAGCCGCGCGCGGCTCCGGCTCCCGGCCGTACGCCTCGTTGACGATCCCCTGCTGGGTGAGCGCGTGCCGGGCCGCAGATCCTTCTGCCGGGCTCGCGCTCCTCGGGCGCGTCACGTGGCGGACGGTGCGGCCGCCGGACACTTCCACGAGGTGGGGCCGGATGAACTCCCACGCGCCCATGTTCTCCGGTTCCTCCTGCACCCACACGACCGCCTCGGCGTGAGGAAAGGTCTCGATTGCGGCGCGCAGATCACGCATGGGGACGGGGTACAGCTGCTCGAGGCGCACGAACGCGACGTCGGGTCGCTGTGCGCGCTGCCCGGCGGAAACGAGATCCACGTACACCTTGCCGCTGCACACCACCACGCGGCGCACATTCCCGGCACGCCCGGCCGCTTCGTCATCCTGCAGCACCATCTGAAAGCGCCCTTCGGCCAGTTCGGCGCCCGCGGACGCGACGAGCGGGTGCCGCAGGAGGCTCTTCGGGGTGAGCACGATGAGCGGCAGCGGATCGACCAGCAGGAGCGCGGCCTGACGCCGCAGCAGGTGGAAATACTGCGCTGCCGTCGTGCAGTTCGCGACGCGGATGTTGATGTCCGCGGCAAGCTGGAGAAACCGCTCCGGCCGGGCGCTGGCATGATCCGGCCCCTGCCCCTCGTGGCCGTGCGGCAGGAGCAGGACGAGCGAGGGCTCCTGCCCCCACTTACCCCTGGCCGACACGATGAACTCGTCGATCATCACCTGCGCGCCGTTGATGAAGTCGCCGTACTGCGCTTCCCAGATGACGAGGCGCGACGGCTCCTGGATGTTGTACCCGTATTCGAAGCCGACGACGGCATTCTCGGTCAGCGGGCTGTTGTGAATCTCGAAGGCCGCCTTCGCCTGCGGGAGGACCTGCAGGGGCACGTGCACCGTTCCCGATACCACGTCGTGAAACACGGCATGCCGGTGGCTGAACGTTCCCCGCTCCACGTCTTCCCCCGTCAAGCGAACGCTGACACCGTCGGCGAGGATCGATGCGAGCGCGAGCTCTTCGGCCAGTGCCCAGTCCACCGCCCGCGCCGCAGGATCGTGCAGCGCGTTCAGTCGCCGTTCGCGAGTTCGCTCGAGCTTCCGATTGAGATTGAACCCCTGGGGGATCGCGAGCAGTGCGTGGTTCAACTCGCGAAGCGTGTCGAGCGGCACGGCGGTCGTCGCGCGGGCTGCGGCCCCCGGTGGGGGCGGCTCCGGCTCGGGCTCGACCAAATCGTGCTCCGGCTCGAGGCCCTCGAGCACCGCCTGCAGCTCGTCCATGCGCTGGCGGTTCAGCGCGTCCGCTTTCCCCGGCTCGATGACCCCGCGCTCGACGAGCGTGTGCGCCCAGATCTCCCGTACGGTCGGATGCGTAGCGATCTGCTGATACATCAGCGGCTGCGTGAATCCCGGCTCGTCGCCTTCGTTGTGACCGTGACGCCGGTAGCCGATCAAATCGATGATGAAGTCGCGTTGGAAGCGCTCCCGGTATGCGAAGGCCAGCCGCGCGACTTCCACGCAGGCCTCCGGATTGTCGGCATTGACGTGGACGATCGGGATCTTGAAACCGCGCGCGAGACCGCTCGCGTACGACGTGCTGTAGACATCCTCGGGCCCGGTCGTGAACCCGAGCTGGTTGTTCACGATGATGTGGATGGTCCCGCCGGTGCTGTAGCCCGGAAGCCGGCTGAGATTGAGGGTCTCGGCAACCACCCCCTGACCCGGAAACGCGGCGTCACCGTGAATCAGGATGGGCAGACTGCGCGAGGGATCGAAATGCGGAGCGCCCCCGCGATCGACCCTGGTGCCCGCGGCACGCGCCATGCCCTCGACGACCGGATCCACCGCCTCGAGGTGGCTCGGATTCGGGGGCATCGACACGACGAGATCCAGCCGGGCGCCGCCCTTGATCGCCCGGTGGGCGCCCGCGTGATACTTCACGTCTCCCGTCCAGGCCATGTCCTCGTTGAAGCTCCTCGAGGAGACGGGATCCTTGAACTCCGCCAGGATCTGAGCGTAGGGCTTCGAGAGCACGTGCGCCATGACGTTCAGGCGGCCGCGATGCGCCATGCCGATGAGCATGTTGCGGATGCCCGATTCGGCCGCCTCACCGATCGCTTCGTCGAGGATAGGCACGAGCATGTCGAGCCCCTCGATCGAGAAGCGCGTTTTCCCTGGAAACGTACGGTGCAGGAAGCGCTCGAACGCCTCGACCTGGGTCAGTCGCTCGAGGAGAGCGACCGGATCGATCGGATCGGCGGGCGCGCGGAAGCGGCCGAATTCCACCGCCTGCCTCAGCCAGGACCGCTCCTCCGGGACGAAGATGTGCGCGAAATCGTAGCCTGTGGTCGAGCAGTAGACGCGGCGCAGCGCGTCGATTGCATCGAGCGCGGTTGCGGCGCCCTCGACAGCCGGTTCGGCGACGAGCGTGGCCGGCATCGACCGCAGATCTTCGTCGGTCAAGCCATGCGTTTCCGGCAGGAGCGACGGATCGCCGGCCGGGCGCGTGCCGAGCGGATCCAGTTGCGCCGCGAGGTGACCGTAACGGCGGATTGCATGCGCCAGGTAGACGGCGCCGACGATCTTGTGCAGTGGGCACTCGACCTGTCCGATCGTCATCACCTCGTCGGCAGGCGGGCTCCAGGAGTCGAAGAGCGTCCGTGTGGCCGGATCGACCGAGGAAGGATCGCGTCGATACCGCTCGTACAGTTCCAGCACGTACCCGCGGTTGAGGCCGGTGAACTCCTGCCACCCAGACATATCCTCTTATCCTACCAAAGAGCTGGATTTGGGTAGCTCCCTGAAGTCAGCTTTCAGCTTTCGGCTCAGAGGTTTACAGTTCTTCAACGAGCAGACCAGGGAAGAGGGGCAGGCGAGGCGCCGAGGCGGTTCTTCAGCGCCCTGGGGGAAGCTGACAGCCGATGTGGGCGGAAGGCTTTACCAGCCGCCCGTCGTTGTGTTTTGCTTGTCTCATGACCCCAGCATCCGCATACCTGACCGACGTCCGCGTTCAGTTCGAAAAGATGAAGAAGCTCGCCGAGGGCGCGCTGGCACAGGTCACCGACGACGAGTTGCTGGCCACGCTCGACCCGGAGTCGAACAGCCTGGCCGTCATCGCGCGCCATATGGCGGGCAACCTGCGGTCGCGGTTCAGAGACTTCCTGACGACCGACGGGGAGAAGCCGGATCGCAACCGCGACGGAGAGTTCGAAATCGAGGGATCGCCCACGCGCGAGCAGGTGATGAAGGACTGGGAAAGCGGCTGGCAGGTGCTCTTCGCGACGCTCGATACGCTGTCGGACAACGATCTCCTGCGCGAGGTGTTCATCCGGGGGGAGCGCCATTCGGTCATCCAGGCGCTGGACAGGCAGATGACGCACCATGCGTACCACGTCGGCCAGATCGTGTTTCTCGCAAAGCATTTGCGGTCGGCCGAGTGGCGCACGTTGTCGATGCCCCGTCGACGACAGCGGCCGTAGCGCACGCGTCACTCGAGGCCAGCCATCACTCTGCTCTCAACGCCGACAGGGGATCGATGCGCGTCGCCCTGCGGACGGGAACGAGGCCGGACAGCGCCGCCACGGCTGAAAGCACGCCGGCGACCGCCATGTAGGTGGTCGGATCGGAGGGCGAGACCTCGTAGAGGATGGACGAGGTGGCCCTGGCGAGCGCGGCGCCGCCGGCAACTCCGAACACACTGCCTGTGGCGATGAGGAACAGCGTCTGCCGGATCAATATCTTGCGGACGCCGTGTGGGGACCTTCGGTTCCCGCGTCCTCGCCCTGAGCGGTCTACTCGAACGGCGGCGGCGCCTCCACCGGCCCAGGAACCACCCGCGTGAACTGACCGCGCTGGAGCAGCTCGCGCCCCTTGCCTCCGCGGCCCGTGACCTCGTACTTCGCCGTGCTGATCGTCTGCTCAGCGCCCCGGCTCGTCTCGACGGTCATGAGCTGGCGGTCGCCCGACGAGACCACGACCCCCAGGACGCGATCGGCTTTCGAGATGAGCTTGATGAGAATCACACCCCGGCCCGGACCCGAAAGGAAGTTCACCTCGTCCACCTTGCACAGGACGGCCCGCGCGTCGCGGGTCGCGGCGATGATTACTTCGTCGCCCGTCACGCGATCGACGCCCACGACCTCCACTCCGTCAGCGGCCCTCGCGAACCGGCGGCCCGACCGCGTGCTCGGCTCGACGAAGGGCTCGAGGCTGAACCGCATGCTGTAGCCGTCGCTCATCGCGGCGACCGCGTGCACGGGCGGGATCTCGCCTTCCTTCCGCGGCACGATGTTGCCGATCGCCCGAGGGTCCAGGCTGAGCGCGGCGAGGATGCGCTCGCCATCCTTCAGCTTGAAGAAGCGCTGGATGGGCTCGCCGTAGCCGGTCGAGGCCGGGATATCGGCAATCCGCGATGTATAGGCGACGCCGAAGTTGCTGAAGAAAACGACCGACGCGCGCGTGCTCCCGGGCAGCAGCGCGAGCACCGTATCGCCTTCGCGCACGCGCTGCGTGGACACGTCCTTGACTTCTTTCTGCCGCTTCACCCACCCGTCGCGCGAGACGATCACAACGTTGTCTTCTTCGACGATGAAGTCCTCGGCGGTGTACTCGGCTTCGCCGGCGTCGCTCGAGATCGACGTGCGCCGGGCGTCGCCGTACTTCTTCTGGATGTCCTCGATCTCGAACTGGACGATTCCCCAGCGCCCTTCCTGGTCCTTCAGGAGCGCGTTGATCTGCCGCGCCCGCCGGCGCTTCTCCTCGAGCTCCTTGCGGATGATGAGGATCTCGAGCCTCGCCAGGCGATAGATCTTCAGCTCGAGGATCGCGTCGGTCTGCTCGGCGTCCAGATCGAACCGTTTCATGATCTGCTGCGCCGCGTCCGCCTTGCCCTCCGACTTGCGGACGATCTTCAGGATCTCGTCGAGCGCATCGAAGACCTTTTCGAAGCCCTCGAGGATGTGCACGCGCTTCTTGACCGCCGCCAGCTCGTGTTCGAGTCGCCGAGTCACCACCTCCAGCCTGAAGTGGAGGAAGTGCCACAGCATTTCGTGGAGATCCATGCGCTTGGGCCGGCCAACCTCCACGTTGCCTTCGGTCGGTTCGAGGCACGTCAGGTTGACGACGAAGCTGGTCTGAAGCGGGGTGTGCTTGTAGAGGTAGGCCATCACCATCTTCTCGTCCGCTTCCTTCTTCAGCTCGAGCGAGATCCGCACGTCCTCGGTGGACAGATCCTTGACGTCGACGAGCGGCGGAAGCTTGCGGCTCAGCGCGATGTCGCCGATCCGCTCGACGAGCGATGCCTTGTTGACCGTGTACGGCACGCTCGTGATGTAAATGGTTTTGCCGCCGCGAGTGACAGGGCCTTCCTCCCAGGTGGCGCGCAGCCGAATCGCACCGGAACCGGTCTTGTAGATCTCCTTCAGCTCCTCCTGCGAGTTCAACATCTGCCCGCCGGTCGGAAAGTCCGGGCCCTTGATGTAGCGGCACAGCTGCACGCTGCTCAGATCCGGGTTGTCCAGCAGCTTCAACAGCGCCGTGCAGACCTCGTTGAGGTTGTGCGGCGGGATGTTGGTCGCCATGCCGACAGCGATGCCGGTGGCGCCGTTGACCAGGAGGTTGGGGATGCGGGCGGGGAGCACCACCGGCTCGGTGCGCGTCCCGTCGTAGTTCGGCCTGAAGGGAACGGTCGACTGATCGATCTCGGTCAACAGCTCGTCGCTGAGCCGCGCGAGCCGGCATTCCGTGTAGCGCATCGCGGCCGCGCTGTCGCCGTCGAGGCTGCCGAAGTTGCCCGACCCGTCCACGAGCGGATAGCGCAGCGAGAACGCCTGCGCCATGCGCACGAGCGTTTCGTACAGCGCCGCGTCGCCGTGCGGATGGTAGTTCCCCATCACGTCACCCACGACCTTGGCGCACTTGCGATGCTTCGCGTCGGCCGTCAGGTTCTGCTGCCACATCGTATAGAGGATGCGCCGCTGAACCGGTTTCAACCCGTCGCGCACGTCGGGCAGCGCGCGCGACGTGATAACCGACAGCGCGTAGTTGAGATACCTGGCCTGGGCCGCCTCGTGCAGCGCGACGGCCTCGGGCTCTCCGCCGCCCCCCCGACTCCCGCTCTCCACGATCGTCCCGCCGCCGTCCGCATCATCGAACAGCGAGCGGCCCGCTTTCTTTTTCTTCGCCAAACGATCCCTCCGGGTGTCCTGAGGATATCATCGCCGCCGCAACCGGGCCCTCGTGTGATTGGATCCCCACAGGCTGAAGTGCGTCCGATATAGTGGCGCGAAGGGAACTGACGATACCGCCATCCGACGTTCCGGCGACTGGCGACTGGCAACTGCCAGCCTCGCCGAAGCGACCGCCGCGGCAGCGCGACGGCGAGCCGACTGATATGCGCTATCTCCATTTGGATGTCTTCACCGATCGCCGTTTCGAGGGCAACCAGCTCGCGGTCTTTCCGGAGCCCACGGGGCTCGACGCGCGCCAGATGCAGCAGATTGCTCTGGAGATGGCGTTCTCCGAAACCACCTTCATCCTGCCCGCCGAAGGGGACGGTGAGGTGCGCATGCGCATTTTCACGCCTGGCGAGGAGCTGCCGATGGCCGGCCATCCCACGATCGGCAGCACCTTCGCGCTTGCGGCGGAAGGTGTGATCGCGGCTGGGCGCGATCACTTCGTCTTCGAGCTGGGAGTCGGTCCGACGCCTGTCTCGCTCGAATGGGAGGGCCGCGAGCTCGTCTTTGCCTGGATGACGCAGAAGCTGCCCGCGTTCGGCACCGTAATCGAGGATCGCAGCACGCTCGCCGCGGCGGTAGGGGCCGGCCCCTCCGATCTTATCCAAGATCTACCGGTCCAGGTCGTGTCCTGCGGCGTCCCGTTTCTGTTCGTGCCGCTGGCCACACGCCGCGCGGTCGACGAGGTGGCCATCGATCGGAAGGCGTTCGTGCGGTGCTCAGAACGTGCCGGCTTGCCGGAGCTCGCGGTGTTTTTCTTCACGCCCGAGACAGCCGGCGAGGAAACGGTCTACAGCCGCATGCTCGCGCCCGGCTTCGGCATCGCGGAAGACCCCGCCACCGGCGGTGCCAGCGGGCCGCTCGGCTCGTACCTGCTGCATCACCGTGTGGTGGCCGCCGAGCAGGCGCAGCACATGGTCAGCCTCCAGGGCGTTGCCATGCGCCGCCCCAGCCGGGTCCACATCGCCATCGACAGCCAGGACGGAGCGATCACGCAGGTCCGCGTCGGGGGGCAGGCTGTCATCGTCGGCGAGGGCACGATCCGAATCTAGGCTCCGCCTCTACTCCATATCGTGGCAGAGCGAGCAATCCTGCGAGATCGTCCTGCCGTCGCTGGTCTTTTTCGTGTCGTCGTGACACCGGAAGCAGCCGGGTGAATCCATGTGCCCCGCATTGTTCGGATGCGTGGCCCACGTGACCTTCATATTCGGGAACACGTTGCGGCTGTAGAGCCGCCGGGTTGCCGCGATCGCGCGATCGAGGTCGGCCTTGCCTGCATTGCCGTTCCCGTTGCTCGCGTAGAAGCCGCTCAGCCTCGCCGCGATCTCCTCTTCCGCTACTTGCCGGGAGGGATAACCGACCTTCAACGCCTCGACGGCCTCGCGCCTGATGTACGGCAGCGTCCTGGGAATCTCGCCGACGGCAATCGCCGCATCCACGGCACGCTCCGGCGACGCCGAGAACGGATGGCTGGGCCGGTTGTGGCAGTCGACGCAGTCCATGCGGCGGCGCTCCCCCTTCTGGAGCTGCTCCGGCGTCACCCCGGGATCGTAGTACTCGCGCACCTGGCCGTCAGCCGTCTCGAGGCGCACGTACGAGATGACCTGGCGGCGATCGTCGGTCGCAATGTAGTCGATCACGTTGGCGGCACTCGTGTGCCAGTGGATGCCTTGCGCCAGGCCAGTCGTGGCGCTGGCGCCGCCGACGTGCACCCGCATGGTCGTCGGGGTTTCGGTCACGGCCTCGTCATTGGCGTACTCCCGGCGCACGTTGACGATGTCGCCGTGGAATTTTTCGGGCCAGTGGCACTGCTCGCAGGTATCCCGCGCCGGCCGCAGGTTCAGCACGGGCGAGGCAATGGGCCGCGAATGCGTGTTCAGCAGGACCGCAAATACCTGACGAGTGCCGGAAAGCTTGGATCTCACGAACCAGGGCGCCCCCGGACCGATGTGGCATTGCACGCACGCCACCCGCGAGTGCGGGCCATCCTGGTAGGCGGCCCACTCGGGTTCCATCACCTCGTGACAGACCTGACCGCAGAACTGCGGCGAGTCCATGTATTCGACGCCCCGATACGCCGCGAGCGACACGATCACGACGTTGACCAGGGTGAGGGCAGCGATGGCCATGACCATCCGGCGATGCGAGGGCAGGTTGAGATCCAGCTTCGGCCATGCCCGCGGCGCCGTGAGCCCTCTCGCCTGCCGCCGCCGTTCGAGCAGCATCCCGATCGGGATGAGGAGGAGCCCGAAGACGAAGATCGCGGGCACGATGAGGAAGAACACGATGCCCAGGTAGGGGTTCGAGTGCAGCCCGAACAGGTCCACCAGGAAAAAGGCGAGGAACAGTCCGGCTGCCACCGTGACCACGTAGCCGCCGACGATCGACAGAGGGTTGCGCGCGAGGCCCGGCATGGCGATCTTACCGTCTGTCATAGGAACGTCTCCGGAACGTTGCGAAACGGTCGGGCGTTCCGCAGATCGCCCGGCGCATAACCATCACGCCAGCATGGCGTAGGCAATCATCACGACGAGCACGAGGCCGATCACCACCGCCGTCGTCCCGATGATCCGGCCGGCGGTCCGCGCGCCGCTCGAGGGCGGCGGCTCGAGAAGCGGCTCGAGCTCCCCGGTGCGGGCAAGTCGATCGAACTCTGCCGGACGCTCGTGCCGCAGTTCGCTCTCCCGAACGCGGCCCGTGAAGATGACCGTGTCCATCGGGAATTTCTCGGGCCGCAGGTGGCCGTTGAAGAAGTGGATCGTGAAGATGAACCCGACGGCCAGCAGCGCTTCCTCACCGTGGATCAGCAGCGCCACGTTGAACACCCAGCCGGGGACCACCCGCGAGAAGAATACCGGAAACCACAACAGAAGCCCCGAGCCACCGATGATCGCCATGCCCCAGAACACCGCCCAGTAGTCGAACTTCTCCCAGTAGGTGTACCGGTCGAACAACGGCCGCGGCCCCTTGCCAACGAACCAGCGGAAGTGCTGGAACATGTCGGCGACGTCCTTCGGCTGCGGAACCATGGACGAGGGTCCCCACAGAATGGTGTAGTCCTTCTTCCCGACGAGCGTGCGGAGGACGCTGGCGAGGTGCACGAGGAACACCGAGATCATGATCGTCGCGAAGATCCGGTGCAGCACGCTCGTGACCTCGAAGCCGCCCAGCGCGTGTGCCTGACGTGCCGCCCAGGGCGCCTCGCTGAAGAACAGCGGGAGGCCCGTCGCTGCCAGGCCCAGAAAGCTGAACATCAGGAAGCCGTGCAGGACCCGTTCGAACAGGCCGAAGCGCCGGACGTACCGAACCGCTGGCGGTGCAGCCTCAAGCCGACGGGCCATCGCCACCTCGCTCCTTACGCTCGTCGGCCGCCTGGCGCGACGCACGCGTCTCGCTCTTCGACGGACCTACCGGCTCCCGCCTCCGCTCCCGCAGTTCCCTCGTAAACCACATCGCCGTATGGATGCCGAAGAAGCTGAAGACGCCAACCAGGAGCACCGTCATGAACTTCGACACGAAGAACAACGCAGGATTACGCTGCCTGTCGTGCTTGTTCGCGTGGGGATCGTATTGCACGAAGTTCGCGTTGGCGCCCTCGTGACACTTCCCGCAGGTCTCGACGAGGTTGGCCGGCGCAATGGGCGACCTGGGATCGCTCGCGGGCAGGATCTCGTGCGCACCGTGACAGTCGGCACAGCCGGCCACGGTGCGTGAGCCGAGGCTCGTGACCTGGCCGTGGAACGTGTCCTTGAACGTCGCAATCCGGTCGGCGTGGCAAGTGCCGCACTGCCCGATGACCGAGAGCTGCCAGGCCGTGGACGCGCTCTGCTGAATCGCGTGGGCCGTGTGACACGTCTGGCAGGCCGGCGCTCCGGTATTCCCGCGCGCCAGCACCGTTCCGTGTACGCCCGCGTTGAACTTGAGCGCGATGCCCTCGTGGCATTTGCCGCAAGTCTCCGGCACGTGGGCAGAGGCCACGCGACTCTCGGGATTCGATGGGGAGACGATGTCGTGGGCACCGTGGCAGTTGGAACAGGTCGGCGCAACCGTGAGGCCGCTGCGGGACACGGCCCGGCCGTGAATGCTGTCCGCGTACTCGGCCGCGATATCGGAGGGAAGCCCTGCCTTTGCCGTGAGAGCGGGATCACCATGACACTTCGCGCAGGTCGCCGCGATGTTCAGGTGGTACGTGCGGGATTCCGGATTGCTCGACGGCAGGATGTCGTGCGCGCCGTGGCAGCTCGCGCAGCCCGGCGCTTCCTGCGAGCCCCTGGCCTGGGCCGTCGCGTGAACACTCTTCTGATACAGCTCGACGGTGTCCGAGTGGCAGGTCGAGCAATCCACACGCCGGAGTTTTTCAGCGTGCGGAAATTCGGTCGCGGTTGCCAGATCAGCGTGACAGTCCACGCAGGACATCCCACCGTGTATGGACTTTTCGAAGACGGCCGGCTTGACGACGACCGGCCTGCCATCGGCGCGCGCCGCCGAGTCGTCCTCGTGGCACATCAGGCAGTCGGTGTTGGCCGGAGCGGATGCTGCAGCGAAGGCCTCGGCAGGCGGCTGCGCCGCGGGTGCGCCCTGCTGCGCTCGCGAGACGAACCCGAAAGCAAGCGCCCAGACGGCAAACCCCGAGAAGATGAGGCGGGAAGCGGACATACGAAGCAGGCGCGGCATCAAGGACCGGGATCTTACTGCTTCTCGCGCGACTGCAGGCAAATCGAGGCGTCCGGCTCGTCGGCTGGCTGACCCGAACAAGCTGTCATCAGCGGAATGCACGGGCCGGCCACAATGGTGATGCGCGAACGATTCATGTCAGAGGTCTCCAGGCTTCCGTAACTGTGCCCATCACTCGGGGGACACATCCGAGAGCACAGTCACGGCGAAGAGTCTGGCGACGATCAGGTCGAGCTCTCCGCCTGGCTCACGGTCGAGGACAGCTCCCACGCGGGCTGCAATCGCCT
>DASTBU010000039.1:0-18218 GCA_035711845.1 Vicinamibacterales bacterium | reverse complement strand
CTCGTCGTGAGCGTCCGCTCCCGCGTCCCATGCCGATAGCCCTGGCGTGTCTCGCCGACGCGTGCCGATTTGACGGAGCCCAGCGCGGCGGCGAGCTCCTGGTGCACCAGCTCTTCGATCGTGTCTCGGATGCGCCGCCGCATCGCCATCTCGATGCTGTCGGGGCCGAACGCCGGAATTTCTTTCTCCTCGCCTGGCTTCTTGGTACGGTGCATCGCCGACCGTGGCGACCCGGGTCAGATCTTGTTTCTTGCATGTTTGTCCTCTGGAGTGACAGCAGGCACTTTGAGCTGCGCGTGCGGGCCAGTTCCAAAAGAGGAAAATCGTGCAAGAAACAAGATCTGACCCCGAGCCGTCGAGGCGCGCGTGGCTGCGACGTGTGGTCGGCGACTGGAGCGGGTAACAGGCGGCGCGACGTTGTTACCCATGTGTTACCTAACGAGCCCGTCCCCGGCGGGCTCGTCCTATTTTGCTCGTATTTGTTCGGGATGGTGGTGGGCCGCCCGGGGATCGAACCCGGGACACCCTGATTAAAAGTCAGGTGCTCTACCACTGAGCTAGCGGCCCCATCGGAGACTTCGATCCTAACAGACTCCTCAGACCCTCGCACCCGGACGGCTCGTCGTGTTACAAAGGAATCAGTCGCCTAGTCGGAGGATCACCATGCTCGCAGAACTGCTCGCCTCACTTCCGTTCGTCGTGCTGCTCGTGAAGGGCAAGGACCACCTCGCCCCCGATCTCGGCGAGCGCATCGACGACGACGGCGCCGGGATCCGGTGCCCGTCCTGCAAGTGGCGCCCGGCGCGCACCGACGAGTGGGCGTGCAATCCAGGCTGCGGCTACGCGTGGAACACGTTCGAGACGCGAGGGGAGTGCCCCTCCTGCGGCAAGCGCTGGAGCGCCACGCAGTGCATCAAGTGCGGCGCGTGGAACAGCCACGAAGATTGGTACGAGGAGAAAAAGAAGAAGTAGCGCCAGGAAGGCGAGAATCTCGCACGGAGCGGCACGCACCCGGCGGGGCGCTCCGTGCGTGGAACCAGGCTAGCCGACGGTGAACGGGATCGTGGCGCTGGTCGTGCCCCATTCGATGCGAAGGATGCCGCCCGCCGCCGAGTCGTCTATCGAAATCGTCAGTTGCTCGACTGGGGATGCAGTTTTTCCGACCTTCATCGGGGCCCGGCCGGTTTCTAGGTCCTTCTGATAGGGAATACCCCACTGTGCATTGCCCTTCGGGCCCAGCTTTCCAACGATGAGCTGCCACTCGGCCCCCGGCTGCGTGTTGATGGTGTAGCTCCCGGGCGCGAGGCTCAGCGAGCCGAACTTCAACGCTTTGTCGGTCGTCAGGATCGTGGCTTCGTCGGCACCGGTGCGCCACGGCTTGCCCGCTGGCATCAGCTCCGCCTCGGGACGGCCCTTCAACGACGGCCGCCCGTACACGATCGAGATGTTCGCTCCGTCGACGGTCCATTCCGACTTCACGTGTGGACTGCCGCCCCGGCCGGGGTGCACCTCCGTGGTCTTCTGCGCGATCACGGTCGTGCCGAACAGAGCGGCCAGGGTTGCAGCCGCGATGGTGAGAGCTGGTCGTCGCATGTCCCCTCCTGAAAAGTGAAGAATACCGGGCCTGGCCCGGCAAGGGATCCAAACACCCGGCCGTCGGCCGGCATTCCCGCGGACGTCAAAGCGCCGCCGCGAACGGTGGGATGAACACCCTGTTAGATGATTTTCTGCCCCAGCGCCGAGGACGCAAGCTCAGCACCAAGGACCGCGGTGGCGTTCCTGTCGTCGAGGATCGGGTTCACCTCGACGAGGTCCAGCGCGCGGAGCAGGCCCGAATCGGCAATGATCTCCATCACCATGTGCGCTTCGCGATAGTCGAGCCCGCCCTTGACCGGCGTCCCCACGCCCGGCGCGATCGTCGGATCGCAGACGTCCATGTCGAACGATACATGAACGCCGGCGGTGCCGGCCCCGGCAATCGCGAGCGCCTGCTCGACGATTGAGGCGATGCCCGCGCGATCGATGTCCTTCATCGTGAAGACGTGGACCTTGGACTCGCGGACGATCTCCTTCTCCCGCTCGTCGAGGTTGCGGATGCCGATGAGCACCGTGTGCGCGGGCAGGACCTTTGGCGAGAAGCCCCCGATGCGCGAGAGTTCCGCCGGCTCGGGGCCGAGCAGCGACGCCAGCGGCATGCCGTGAACGTTGCCGCTGTCGGAGCTGGCCGGCGTGTTCATGTCTCCGTGCGCATCTACCCAGATCAGCCCGAGCGGCTTGTTCCCCCGCCTGGCGAAGTCTGCCGTCGCGGCCACCGATCCGGCCGCAAGGCTGTGGTCGCCGCCGAGCACGAGCGGCAGTCCGCCTTTCTCGAGCGCGCCGAGGGATGTCCGATAGAGCTTCTCGCACACACGAGCGATCTCGCGGATGTACTTTTTCCGCGGATCCCCGAACGACTTGATCTCAGGAATAGGCGCGACGAGATCGCCGTGGTCCACGACCGTCGCCCCCAGCGCAGCGATCCGCTCGGCGATTCCCGCAATGCGGAACGCGGAAGGCCCCATGTCCACGCCGCGCCGGTTACCACCGAGATCGAGTGACACGCCGATGATGTGAATGGGAAGCAAGCGAGGTCATCTCCGCTGACGGGCGCTCGAGGCCGTGTGCACGCCGCACACACGAAAACTGTACTATACGTCACGCTCCCGACCTTGACGACAGCGGTAAATTCAAGATATTCTGAGGGTTGCGGCGGCAAACCGTGCCGCTTGCCGTCAGAGGAGCCCGTAATGAAGCGGTTCGAGGTCGGTGCCCGGGTTGTCGAGCCCACCTACGGTCTGGGATCCGTAGTCGCGGTGGAGGACGCGTACACCCGCGTGCAGTTCGACGAGCATGGCGTGAAGAAGTTTCTCACCAGTATGTCGCGGCTCGAACCGAGCGACGAGCCGGTCCCTGCAGGGCTCCGCACCGGGAAACCGCGCAAGAAGCGGGCGCCGAAAAAGGCCGCAGCCGTCGCCGCGCCGGAAGAATGAACAAGAAGTTGGAAGGCTGAAGGTGGAAGGCTGAAGTAGAGCGTCGAAGGCTGAAGGCCGTTTCGCTCTCACCGCTTCAGCGACACCGACATCCCCTCGCCAGACGGAGACACAATTGTCGTCCACAGGGACGGGTGTTCGTGGACGACGTCCAGGAAATCGCCCATCTCGTTGCGTTTGTTGACCACGTTGTGGGCGACGAAGAGACCGCCCTTGTCGAGCCGCGGATAGACGAGTTCGAAGAAGTTCTTGTAGTCCTTCTTCCAGGCATCCAGGAAGACGAAGTCGAACGTGCCCGGAACCTTCGGGATCTCCGTGAAGGCATCACCGGCGACAACCTGCACCACATCACCCAGCCCCACGCGGCGGACGTTGTCGGCCAGCTCACGCGCACGTGCGGGGTCGTACTCAATCGTCACGAGCCGTCCGCCAGTCTCGCGAAGCGCCAGGCCCATCCAGATCGCGCTGTAGCCGCTCGCGCCGCCGATCTCGAGCGCGCGTTTCGCGCGGCTCGACCCGATCAGCACCCGAAGGAAGCGGCCGTCCTCCTCCGAGATCGCCAGCTGCCCCTTGTCCCTGGCACGGATCTCCGCCAGCACCCGCGACACGTCCGCCGCCTGCGTTGAGGCACCCGCCCTCAGAAAGCCGCCGAAGAACACGGCAGCCACGACGGCCGCCAGACCCATCAACTTCACCACTGTTGTGCACTCCCCAGGTTTGTCTTTCGATGCGCGAGCTCGGGAGCCCCGTTCCACGTGCGGCTCGACGACCACGACGATCGCCACGGCAGATGAGATGCGCACCTCAGGAGGCTCGGTCGTGATCGTCGTGATCGTATCTCACATGCGGCGTAGAGCTGAGGCGCTCACTCAACCCGGAAGCTCCTGAACCAGTCTCGCCGCATCAGCCGCAGCCGCCCGGCCGTGGGCAACGCAATCCGGAATGCCAATCGCCCGAAACCCGCTCCCCGCGACAAAGAGGCCAGGGGCGAGAGACAGCCGCTCGTCGAGCTTCTCCATGCGCGCAAGGTGTCCGACCTCGTGCTGGGCGCCCGCGTGCTGCCAGCGGTGGACGCGCGCCAGGAGCGGCCGGCCGCTGACGCCGAGCACCTGCGAGATCTCGCGCGCCGCAATCCCGACCAGCTCGTCGTCGGGCAGTGACGCCGCCTCAGGATCGAGGGCGCCCCCGATAAACGCTCTGAGGAGGGTCTGCCCGGCCGGCGCGCGGCCGCGCCATTTCGAAGATACCCATGTGCAGGCCGTGATCCTCGGAGCGCCGGCGCTTCGGGCCACCACGAACCCACTCCCTTCGAGATCGTGACGCACGTCCACTCGAGGCCAGGCGAGCGAGACACTGGCCGTGGACACGTACGGAACGGCGCCGCAGAGCGCCGCCGCCTCGCTATCGACGGTCGTGAGCAGCCGTGCCGCAACGTGCGCTGGCACGGCCAGCACGATCGCGCGCGCGCGCAGCCTCTCGGATCCGCACTCGACACTCCAACCGTCGGCCTGTCGGCCGATCCCCGTTACCGTCGCGCCGAACCGCACGCTCCCCTGGGGAAGGTGCCGCTCGATCGCTCGGACCAGCTCGCCCATCCCCGACGAGAGCGATCTGAAGAGCCCTTCGCGTCCTTGCTGCAGATGGGTGTGGCGAAAGGCCCGAATGACGCTCCCGTGCTGCGCCTCCGCCTCCACGAGGCGAGGGAACAGCGACCCGACGGAAAGCTTCTCGATGTCGCCGGCATGAATTCCGCCGAGCAGCGGCTGCGCGACGAGGGGCGCCGTCGCGTTTCCGAACCGCCTGCGGAAGAACGAGGCAACCGATTCATCTCCCAGCGATGGGGCACGTCCGATCATCGGCTCCAGCGCAAGCCGGGCGCGTGCGGGCCAGGAAAGCAGGTCGTAGCGGGCAATCCCCGACCATGTCGCGGGGATACCGAGAATCGAAGGGGAGGGCAGCCTGTGCAACCGGCCGCCGTGCAGGACGTACGCCGCGCGCGGCGGCGTCGTCGAGATCAATCGAGGCCCGAGCCCGACCTCCTGGCACAACTGGATGCCCGCGGGCTTCTGCGCGAGAAGCGAATCGGGCCCTCCCTCGATCGTGAAGCCGTCAACCTGCTCGGTCAGGATCAGCCCGCCTGCCCTGGTCGACGATTCGAGCAGCGTGAACGGAACCTCGCGCGTGGCGAGCTCGAAGGCCGCCGCGAGCCCGGTGATGCCGCCGCCGATGACGATCACGGACATGAAACAAGTTGCCAGCTTCCAGGTGCCAGCTTCCAGCTTCCAGTTGCCAGTTCCCGGTTGTCAGCTTCCAGAGCCGAAGGCTGCCCAGTCGTGACTCACATCAATCACTCTCTCTCTGGAAACTGGAAACTGGAAGCTGACAACTTATCTTGATGCACATGCTCCGCGAGTGCCTGGACGTTCTCGAGCGGAGTGTTGGGCAGCACGCCGTGACCGAGATTGAAGATGTGGCCGGGGCGTCCGCCGGCTCGGCGGAGCACGTCGTCCGCTGCGGCAAAGAGCCGATCTCGAGGCCCCAGAAGGAGGGTGGGGTCGAGGTTGCCCTGGATCCCTCGATCGAAGCCGACAGTGGCCCACCCCTCGTCCAGGGGCTGGCGCCAGTCGAGGCCGATCACGTCACCGCCAGCCTCCTTGAGATCGCGCAGGATTGCGGTCGTGCCGACACCGAAGTGGATGAGCGGCACGCCGGTGTCCGCGAGCGACTCGAAAATGCGCTTCGAATGCGGCAGCGCGAATTCCCGGTAGTCGGATCGCCCGAGGGCACCCGCCCACGAGTCGAAGATCTGGAGCGCCTGGGCGCCGGCCTCGACCTGCGCGCGCAGATAGGCCGCCATCATTTCCGCGAAACGGTCGCAGAGCCGGTGCCACGCGACCGGCTCCGAGTACATGAACGCCTTGGTGCGCGCGTAGGCAGTCGAGGGTCCGCCTTCGATGGCATACGACGCGAGTGTGAAGGGTGCGCCGCCGAAGCCGATGAGCGGAACCCGGCCCTCCAGCTCGATTCTCAACAAACGGACGGTTTCGAGCACGTGCCCGAGCGCTTCGTGCGGCTCGAACGTCCGCAGGCGTTCGACATCGGCTGCTGAACGGATGGGGTTCTCGATATGAGGCCCTTCGCCCTTCAGAAAGTCGAAGGGCAGACCCATGGGCGTGAAAGGCAACAGCAGGTCCGAAAAAAGAATGGCGGCGTCCACCTCGATGGCGGCGAGCGGTTGCAGTGTAACCTCGACCGCCAGCTCAGGGCGGGCGCAGAGCTCGAGCAGCGAGTGCCGCTCGCGCAGGGCGCGGTACTGGGGCATATACCGCCCCGCCTGGCGCATGAACCAGACCGGCGTCGCGTCAACCGGCTCGCGCCGGCAGGCGCGGAGGAACCGATCGTTCACGTCCGGAGGGCCGCGACGCCAATTGGCCCGTCGATCGACGAAATCACCGCATCATTCTGAGGGCCGTAGAGATAAAGGTCAAGGAGTGCGGGCGAGCCGCTATCAATTGTGGCCGAACAGGTCTATAATTCCCGGTCATTCTCAGGCATCTTCCAGAGTACCCTCTCCTGCGGGAGGTCTAGGTGAGCCCAATACTCGTGCGGCCTGTCCGCGAGCAGCTCGAGCACGACCGTATCATTCGGATTCTCCAGGTGAAGCTCAAGCGGCGTGTCGAGGTCGTTGCCAACATCGGCGAGGACCAATCCGTCCCGGTCAAGATCGGCCAGATGGTAATCTTCCCCGATCTGGTGCTCACCTCAGGAGATAGGGGCCGCAAGCTGGTTGGAACGGTCGAGGTGGAGACCTCCGAGTCGGTCAATCACCTCGAAGCCCGCGCCCAGTGGGCCCATCTCGGTCGTGCACGCGCCCCCTTTCACCTGTACGTCCCCGCGGGCTCCGTTGACATCGCCCGCCGCCTCGCTGCCGAAAACGGCGTGAACGTCAGCGAAATCTGGAGCTTTCACACCATAGGGGACCAGACCCGGTTCACGCTGGTCCACCGGGCGCCCGGCGAGGCCCGCCGGCCCGCGCGGCAAGCCAGACCCGCCGCGGCAACACCGGCGAAATCCTCGACATCCTCGCCCGCGGCGAAAAAGAGTGCTGCCGGAGTCAAGAAGCGGACCGCACCCGCTGCTCGGAGGGGCGCGCCGCCTCGCCCGCGTGGCGCCGTCCGCAAGAGCGCTCCACGCAACCAGAATCAGAAGAGGAAGTAGATCCTGCCTTACCTGCGGTTCAGCCGCGACAAGCGCGGTTACGAAAACACGTTCGTCGTCCAGGGCGAGCGCCGACGCGGGAAAGAACGGCCGCGGCTGCTGTACTGGTTTCGCACGCCTCCCGCCGTGAAGGTGGGGCGGGCGGCGCTCGACGAAGAAGCTATCCGGCTTCTCGAGGAGTTCAACCCGGAAGTGGAGTTCGATTGGACTCGCATCCTCAAGGGCGGAACCCCTGTTGACGAGTCACGACCGCCGGCGCCGTTCGGCAGACGATCGACCGACCGTTCACGTCGTCCGGAGAGTCGGCGCAGGGACGAGCGCCGAACCAGCCAGCCGGCCGCGAAGCTCCCTGCGCCGACCGCGGTCTCGCCGTACGCGGAACCCGAGCCGGGCGACAGGCGAGCTTCGGTTCCAGCCAGGGAATCGGAGGTTCCGGAGGGACGCGACGAGCCGCCTGTCCCGCAGGTGGCCCCGCCGACGGCGGCGCATGCCCAGCTCGGCAGCGAGGGAGTCTCGCGGCTGCGTGGCCGGTACGCCGAGGTGCTGGCCCGTATCAACGAGCGTGTGATGGACGAATCCCGTCGCGAAGAGCTGAAGGGCCTGGCCGAGCGTCTTAACCCTGATAGCTGGGTCACCGAAGCCGAGGTCGCGGCCGGACTCGAGGAATACGAAGGGGTGTTCGAATCTCTTCGCGCCGTGGTCGGCAGGAGAAAGCGAAGACGACGACGGGGAGCGCGGACGAAGGGGCAGGGGCCTGGAGGGCAGGGAACTGCGCCGGAGTCGAGCACGGCGGACACGGCGTCTCAGCAGGAAGCACCAGGCCCGGACGAAGAGCCGGATCCCGAAGATTCCTGAGCCTCGATATAATTTCCTCATGCACGGGACGCACTCTCGAGTTCTGCTCACGACGTTCATCCTGGCTCTCGCCGCCGCAACGGGCCACGGCGTGGTGGCCAAGGCCCCGACGCAGCAGCCGCCTGCGCCGGCACAGAAGCCCCAGCCTCAGACGCCCCCGTCGACGCAGGGAGTCGCGCGCACCGACCAGGTCATTCGCACCGGCGTCGAGCTGATCACGACCGACGTCATCGTCCGCGACAGCTCAGGGCAGTTCGTGGCAGATCTCAAGAAGGACGAGTTCGAGGTCTACGAGGATGGCGTGAAGCAGCAGGTGATCTCCTTCACGCTGACGCACGGCGGACGCAGCTTCAACGTCGCGGCTCCGCCGCCGCCCCCGATCCAGGAGGGTATCATCCTGCCGCCGACGCGCCCGACGAGCGACGCGGCGGGACGCATCTTCATCATTTTCGTGGACGATCTCCACCTCGATTTCCGCAACACGGGCAGGATTCGCGATCTGTTCAAAAAGGTCTCGAAGGAGCTGATCCACGAAGGCGACATGTTCGGCATCGTCTCGACGGGGCCCTCGTCGCTCGCGATCGACCTGACCTACGATCGCAAGCGGCTGGACATCGCCATCAACAAGATCTCGGGCGCCGGCCTCGCTCCCAAGGACATCCTCGATCAGCCAGAGGGCGCGCAGGGTGTCGCGGAGATCCGCTACCGCGCGCACGTCGCGTTCTCCACGGCGTACGACATCATGCAGAAGCTGGAGCAGGTGCACAACCGCCGCAAGGCGTTCATCTACGTCAGCAACGGCTACGACTTCAACCCGTTCCAGCAGACGCGGCAGAAGCTCGAATCGGAACGCTACGCCAGGCCGGGAGACAACAGCGGTGATGGCGGGTCCTCGGATTACCAATACAACCCGTTCATGAAGCAGGGAAACCTTTTCGCCGAGGCCGACTTGGCGATGGAGCTGTCGGAGCTGACCCGCGCCGCCAACCGCGCAAATGCGACGATCTACACAATCGACCCCCGCGGCCTCGTGGGCGGCCCCGACCTCGACGAACAGATCGACATGGTCGAGTGGCAGAACTACGTTCGCGGCTCGCAGGACAGCCTGCGCGTGCTGGCGGAGTTGACCGGCGGCATTGCCGTGGTCAATCAGAACGACTTCGTGAAAGGGTTGAAGCGGATCGACGCGGAAACCAGCGACTACTATGTGGTCGGGTACTACTCCAATAATCCGGATCCGCGGAAGCGGCGACGGACGATCGAGGTGAAGGTCCAACGGCCCAACGTCGAAGTGCGTCACCGGACGGAGTATTCGCTCAAGCCGCCGCCTCCGCCGATTACCCCCCCCAAGTAATCGTTTTCAGGCAGACCCGGGGCAGGAGGACGCGCATCACTATTTCGTCGATTGCGCGCCTGTCCAGCTCGCCGTTTTTTTACATTCGCGTAGTCCCCACCTCCTGAACTCGCTGCTATACTTTGCGGCTGTCGCAGCGCTTCGCGCCGCTTGTCAGCCGGCCGATTCCCCACGCTCTTCGTCAGACCGTCAACGAAAGGAACGGGAGTAACAGGTAATGAAATCATCCATCAAGGCTTTCGGGAGCCTGACGGGCTTCTTGTGTCTCCTGTTACTGGGAGGCGCATCGCTGTCCGCGCAAACCGCGACCACCGGCAGCCTGCTGGGCGTGGTCACGGATGCTCAGGGAGGCGTGCTGCCCGGCGCCACGATCAGCGCCGTTCACACGCCGACCAACACGACCTACGAAGCGGTCACCGGCGGAGATGGACGCTACAACATCCTCAACCTGCGGGTTGGCCCCTACACGGTCAGCGCCACGATGAGCGGCTTCAGGAAGGAAGAGCGGCTGAACGTGCCGGTCACGCTGGGCGAGCAGCGCACGGTCGATTTCCGGATGTCGCTCGAAACCATCGCGGAGACGGTGGACGTCATGGCGGCCGTCTCCATCATCGACAGCTCGCGGGCGGGCACGGCCGACAACGTCTCGCAGGCCGCCGTTGAAAACCTGCCGACCATTTCGCGCAACCTCCTCGACATCGCGCGAACGTCGCCTTACTTCAACCCCACGGGCCTCAACGACGAGCCGCTCGCCGTCTCGGTGGCGGGCCGCAACAACCGCTACAACAACGTGCAGATCGACGGAGCAGTCTACAACGACGTGTTCGGGCTCGCGGCGTCGGGGACCCCCGGTGGCCAGACCGAGACGCAGCCGATCAGTCTTGACGCGATTCAGGAGCTGCAGCTGCTGGTCTCGCCGTACGACGTCCGGCAGGGCGGCTTCTCCGGCGGCGGCATCAACGCGATCACGAAGAGCGGCACCAACGATCTCCATGGGACCGGCTATTTCTTCGGACGGAACCAGGACTGGGTTGGCGAGAGCCCCACCGGCACGAAGGTCGGTCAGTTCAAGGACCAGCAGTTCGGTGCGAGCCTCGGCGGACGCGTCGTGCGCGACCGCGCGTTCTTCTTCGGCAACGTGGACTGGAGCCGGCGCGACAACCCCTCCGGCGTGTCCGTGAGCGGCAGCGGCCAGCAGTTCGGCCGGACCGACGAGATCGACCGGTTTCTGAACATCCTCCGTACGCAGTACGGCTACGACCCCGGCGGCACCGAGGAGTTCATCCGGACGGTGGACAGCGACAAGATTTTCGTGCGGGGGGATGTCAACCTGACCGTGCAGCATCGGCTGACGGCGCGCCACAACTACCTCGACGCGCTCAACGACATCGGGCGTCCGGATCTGCAGACCTACTTCATGCCGGACAACTTCTACCGGATCGCCAACAAGACCAACTCGTTCGTCACGCAGCTGAACAGCACGTTCGGGACGGCGGTGAACGAGTTCCGGTTCACTTACACGCGCGTGCGGGATCGACGCGGCGCGCAGCCGTTCGAAGAGCGGCCGTTCCCGTTCGTGCGGGTCAACCTCAGCTCCGGCTCCGTCCGCGCGGGCCGCGAGAATTTCTCGACGGCCAACGAGCTCGATCAGGACGTCGTCGAGATCAACAACGACCTCACGTGGCTGCGCGGCAATCACACGCTGACCATCGGCACCCACAACGAGTTCTTCGACTTCCGCAACCTCTTCATCAGGGACAATTTCGGCAACTACACGTTCAACAGCCTCGATTTGTTCGAGCAGGGGCTCGCGCAGTCGTTCGATTACAGCTTCTCGCTGACCGGCAACCCGAAACAGCCGGCCGAATTCCGCGTGCGGCAGTACGGCTTCTACGCCGGCGATCAGTGGCGGCCCGTCTCGGCGTTGACGCTCACGTTCGGTGTCCGCGCCGATATTCCGACGTTCCCCGACAAGCCGACGGCGAACCCGGCCTCCGAGGCGGCGTTCGGCTATCGGACCGACGAAGTGCCGAGCGGCGTGCTGTGGTCGCCCCGAATCGGGTTCAACTACGCGATTGGCTCGGGCAACGACGAGCAGATCCGCGGCGGCTTCGGCCTCTTTTCGGGCCGCACGCCTTACGTGTGGCTGTCGAACCAGTTCGGCAACACGGGCATCGAGTTCCGGCGGATCAGCCTGGGGTTCAACGCCAACAACCGCATTCTGTTCTCGCCCGATCCCGACGCGCAGCCGACCAACATCGGCAACGCCGCGACCAACGAGATCGACCTGATCGATCCCGACTACAAGTACCCGTCGCTCATCCGGACGAACCTCGGCTACGATCGGAACCTCGGCATGGCCGGGCTCACCGGCACTGTCGAGTTCCTGTACTCGCACAACGTCAACGACATCAAGTACCAGAACCTGAACCTGCGACAGACGGGGACGAGGCCGGATGGGCGTCCGATCTTCCAGCGAAACCTGGTCCCGACGCTGAGCGACGTCATCTTCCTGACCAACACCGACGAGGGCGACTCCTGGAGCATCGTCTTCAAAGTGGATCGACCGCTGAGGGACCGGTTCTTCGCCAACGCGTCATACCTCTACGGGCGGTCCAACTCCATCATGGACGGGACCTCGTCGCAGGCCGCGTCGAACTGGGGCAACGTGTACGTCCCGGGCGATCCGAACAACCCGCCGCTCTCCCGCTCGAACTTCGATCCCGGCCACCGCATCACCCTTTCCGGCGGATACGAGATCCCGCTCGGCGGCAACTTCTCGGCAACGGCCTCGGCTTTCTACAGCGGGCAGTCCGGCCGCCCGTATTCGCTGTCCTACAACCTCGATTACAACGGCGACCTGCGCGGGTTCAACGACCTGGTCTACATCCCGGCCGGCGCCGACGAGGTGCAGTTCACCAACGGCACGTTCGCGGATTTCCAGCAGTTCATCGCGAGCGAGGACTGTCTGTCGGAGTTCACGGGCCGTATTCACGAGCGAAATGCCTGTCGCAGCCCGTGGATGAACACGTTCGACTTCCGGGTGAACGTCGGCCTGCCCTTCAACCGCGTCAAGGCGGAAATCACCTGGGACGTGTTGAACGTCATCAATCTCTTCGGGAGCGGCAATGGGCTGGTCGAGTGGGCGAACTTCAATCAGTTGACGGTGATCCGGCCGACGTTCGCGGCAAACGGGCAGCCCATCTACAATCTCAGCGGCCTCTTCCGCAATGGCCAGCTGCAAACGGCGGAGGAGCTGATGCTTCGCGACGATCTGCGGTCCCGCTGGCAGATGCAGCTCGGCGGGCGCATCCGCTTCTGAGAAAACGGACAACGCCCGACTTCCAGGCTCCCGACGCCCGACGGATTGGTTCGGGAGTGAAAGTTGGAAGTTGAGCGTTGCGGGAACCCGGCGTCTGGTCAACGGATGCCGGGTTTTTTCTTGGCTGCAGGTGCGACGAGCGCCTTCGTGCGGGCAACCGCAACATCCAGATAGTGTTCGTCGAGCTCCATGCCGGTGTGTCCACAACAAAAAAGGGCCGGAGGTCCTTCGCTCGCGCGAAGAACGCTCCGGCCCCCGTCGCATGTCGCGGGAACCTGTGCGGCCGTCGCCGCTACGATGCTCTGGCTGTGACTCCCGCCATCCCGAACCGCGCCCGCACCAGCGTGTGGTTGCGGCGATGGCCGTGATGCTCGCAGGAGCTGCCTTTCTCCTCGACGTACGTGATCTCGCGGTTGGTCGCGACCTCGCGATAGTGGCCGGTCACACACCCGCACGACAACGTCGTGAAGCCGAGGAGACGAACGAGACTCATCATGTTCTTACCTGTTCCGACGCGGAGCAAATCCTGTACCGACGGTGAATCTCTGAAAGGCGCGGACGTTTCTTCCTCTCATCGTGATTAGACGCCCGTAAATGTTGAGAGTTTCCGACGCGCAGCCGTCGCGTTGCGCGGCACGACAAAAACGTCGCCGGCCGATGTCTGCCTCCGGAGGGATCATTGTTCTGCATGGAGCTTGAATCTCTCGCACCAAGGATTTGGATCTGAAGCTGGAAACTGGAAACTGGAAACTGGGAACTGGGAACTGGAAACTAGGAGTGGAAACGATTCTCTGATCAGTTGAGGGCGATGTGCGAAGGGAGCAGGGATGACGAGGAGGCTTGGCTGCGGGTTCGTGCTGGCTGTTGCCATGGCTTCGGGTGGCCTGGTGTCCGTGCAGGAGCATCCGGAAACGATTGGCGAGCGGCTGCTCGCCGATGCCGGAGTCACGCGGGCGCTGGAGGCCGTCCGCAGGAACGAACCGGCGATCATCGAGGAACAGATGCGGCTCTGCGAGATAGAGGCGCCCCCCTTCAAAGAGGAGCGCCGCGCGGCCGCGTTGAAGACGGTATTCGAAGGCCTCGGGCTCACCAACGTCCGCACGGATTCGGTCGGGAACGTCCTGGGCGAACGGGCGGGCGCCGCGCCGCAGCCGCACCTGCTCTTCACGGCCCACCTCGATACCGTGTTTCCTGAGGGCACCAAGGTCCAGACGACCCGAGTGGGGCCGATCATCAAGGGACCGGGCATTTCCGACGACTGTCGCGGGCTGGCCGTTCTCGTTGGCGTGATCCGGGCGCTGAACGAAGCCGGGACTCGGACGCCCGGCACGATCACGTTCGCAGGCACGGTTGGCGAGGAGGGGCTGGGCGATCTGCGCGGGGTCAAGCACCTCTTCACTCAGGAACTGAAGGGCAGGGTGGACCGCTTCGTGTCGGTGGATGGCGCCGGTCTGGGCATCACGCACACGGCGGTCGGCAGCCGGCGCTACCGGTTCACGTTCAAAGGGCCCGGGGGCCACAGCTACAGTGCGTTCGGCCTGGCGAACCCCATCCACGCGCTCGGCCGGGCGGCGGCGAAGATTTCCGACCTTCAGGTCCCAAGCCAGCCGCGCACCACGTTCAACGTCGGCCGCATCGGCGGGGGCACCTCGGTGAATTCGATACCGTTCGAGGCCTGGATGGAGGTCGATCTGCGCTCCGCGGACCGGGCCGCCCTGACCGCGCTCGACGCCGCCGTCCGCGAGGCGATGGATCTCGCGGTGGTTGAAGAAAACGAGCGGTGGGGAAGGCCGAAGGAAATCAGGGTGGAGAAGCAGATCGTGGGCGACCGGCCGGGCGGGCAGGTCCCCGCCACCGACGGGATCGTGGCTGCGGCGGTGTCGGTCACGCGGGCGCTCGGCTTGCCGGTGCGTCTGGACGAGGGCTCAACTGACTCGAACATCCCGATCAGCCTGGGGATTCCGGCCGTCACCATCGATGGCGGCGGCAGTTCGAAGGGGTCGCACTCGCTCGACGAACAGTTCGACACGACCGATTCGTGGCAGGGGACCGCGCGCGCCCTGCTCCTGGCCCTCGCGCTCGCCCGCTAGCCCCCGGCGCTGCGGGCTACGAGCCCCGAGCCCCGAGCCCCGAGCAACGAGCCCCGAGCCCCCGAGCAACGAGCCCCGAGCAACGAGCCCCGACCTACGAGCCCCGATTCGCCTTGAGGCTGGCGAACCGCTCGAGATCCGCCGCGCGCTGGACCGCGGCGGCCTGCCGGGCCACCCGGATTCGCAGCAGGAGCCCGAAATGCAGCACCGCGAGGATGCCCGCCTCGATAGGGGTCCCGCCGAGTGCGGCGGGCAGGTAGTTGATGGACGTCGCAATCACGAACAACCGGCTGTAGAGCGGATCCGGGCCGGCGCCCGGGAACCGACGGCCGAAGTCCATCGCCACGTGCTCCCAGCCTTCACCGTCCTCGTGATAGACCTGCAGGTAGCGGCCGATCCGTTCGACATTGGTATGGAGCGCGAAGATGGCTTCGAAGCCGGCGGCCAGGACCATCAGCGGCACCAGCGTGGCGAGCGCGATGCCGATCGCGGCGGTGGTGGTGATCGCACCGGCGCCCCAGGCGATGAAGATCAGGGGGGCGAGCACCAGACGGGCCGTTCCGCGTTCGCGAATCGTCGCGCGGATGGCTGCATACTCGATTTGACGGAGGTCGGAATTCATATCGTGGACGGTGTCCCGGAATCCCGCGGGTGCTGGCCCGCGGCAGACAAAAGGCCGACGAAACGGAGGACTATCACGATTCGGTAATCTGCCCGCACGCGATCGGGCCAGGGAATTCCGCACCGCCTGTGCTGGTACTTCTCTTGAAAGGCCGAGGTCGGGAGCCCGTGGAGGGCCACCAGACCGACCGAGTCGCCGGCAGAATCGTCTGACAAGTTACATAAGTGGTTGCAGGCGATGGACTTTACTGATATCATCAACGGCGTCGTTTTCTCACTCCACCTAGGTTGTCCCCAGCCAGCCGGAGTCGTCACGGAGGACCTGTGCGTCTGATCCGCGCTCTGTACGTGGCTCGCGTCTGCGCGCTCTTGCTGGCCACGTGTGTCTTTGGCCCGCCCCTTGTCGCCGCGGAGCCCCAGACCAAGACGACCCCCAAGAAAACGACGACCGCCAAGAAGCCGACATATTCGCGCAGCTCCTCGGCTGCCCGCAAGGCCCGGCTCGCCCGCGCCCGTGCGGCCGTACGCCGGCGGGAACAGGCCCGCCTGAGACAGCTCCGTGCGCTTCAGGAGGCGATGACGCCGCGCTTCAAGACGGACGAAACCGGGGCGACGGTCCCCGACGTCCGGGCTGCGGCGGCCATCATCTTCAATCCGGAAACCGGCGAGGTCCTCTGGCAGGAAAACGCCCAGGACAAGCGCTCCATCGCCAGCATCACCAAGGTGATGACGGCACTCGTGTTCCTCGAGGACAGTCCCGACTTGTCCCAGGAAATCACGATTCAGCGCGGCGACGTCTACGCCGCCTCGACCACGTACCTGCGCGCGAACGAGCGAATCACGCTGGGGAATCTGCTGCATCTGGCGCTGATCGCCTCTGACAACGCCGCCGCCCGGGCCCTGGCGCGCGTGTCCCACGGCGGCACGGCCGCCTTCGTCGAGCGGATGAACGAAAAGGCCCTGGAGCTCGGGCTCGAAAGCACCAGCTTCACCGACCCGTCCGGCTTGAATCCCGCAAATATCTCGTCGGCTTACGACCTCTCCCGGCTCATTTCCTTCGCCTCCGCTGACGACCGCATCGCGCCGATCATGCGGACGGCCGAATACAAGGTCACAACGAGCCGCCGCACCATCTCCATTCACAACACCAATCGCCTGCTCCTGGGCGGCGAGGTGGATGTGATGGGCGGCAAGACCGGCTTCATCTCGAAGGCCGGCTACTGCCTCGCCACGATGTTGCGCCTGCCGCAGAGCAATCAACAGGTCGCCGTCGTGGTGCTGGGCGCCACCTCGAACCAGGGGCGCTTCTGGGAGACCCGGCACCTCTTCAACTGGCTCTCGCAGAAGGCCACGGACCTCTTCGCGAAAGACCAGTAGGTCCCTGAGTCCCTCGGGTCCCTGGTCCTCAGGTCCCTTAGTCCCTCGGGTCCCTGGTCCTTCGGTCCCTGGTCTCGGTCCCTGGTCCTCCGTCCCCTTGGTCCTCAGTCCCTGGTCTTCGTCCCCCGATCCTCAGCCCCTGCGTCCTCAGCCACTAACCACTACGTCCCAGCTGCGGTCAGTCCCCAGGAGAGCGCCGCGGTTTTCGACGGTCAGGACCGCGGACTGAGGACCGATGGACCCGGATCAAGCGACCTGAGACTAGGGACCTGAGGACCAAGGACTCAGGGACCTGAGGACCAGGGACCGAGGACCAGGGACCCGAGGGACTCAGGGACCTGAGGACTAGGGACCGAGGGACTCAGGGACCTATTTGTATCCCCGTTGAATGGCCGCGGCGTCCAGCGGTAGCGTGGCGACCGTGTCCACGACTGGCATGACCGGGCGTGATGCCTGGCGTGCGTCGTACGCCTTCAGATAGCGCTCGCAGACGTCGCATGCGTACAGCCGATAGCGGCCGTCGCGGCTCGCAAAGGACGTGATCCGGCTGCGGTCCGCGTTCAGGCAGAACGGACACGTCAGCGGCTCGAACGGCCATCGCGCCGAGCAGCGGCCGCAGATCAGCAGCCGGTCGGCGGCCGGCGTGATCACCGCAAGGTCCGGCTCGCCCCCGCAGAGGGGACAGATCCCCCGGGACCACCCCGCAAAGTCGCTGCGGGCCATGATGGCGTCGGCCGCACGGGTCAGGAAAGGCCGCATGGCCTGCTGAAACACCGTCGCGAGCCCGGCGTCCGCCTCGAGGCCGGGTGCACCCGGCTGCACCGATTCGTACCAGGTGCGTACCAGCTCGGGAAGCCTCGACGAGTCCCGGGAGAGCGCTTCCGCCCGCCTGAAATCCTCCTCGTCGATCGCGTCGTGCGTGCGCATCGCCGACGCCGTGGCGCGCAGCAGGAACCGAAGGTCACCCCAGTCCAGTGACAGATGCTCGAACTGCAGAATGGGGCCCGAGGCCAGCAGCGAATTGAGGTAGTCGGGCTCGAGCCGGATGGAGGGCAGCCCCAGCCGCGACTGCACGCGCTTCTGGAGCTGCAGCAGCTGAACTTGAAGATCGGCGGCGGAGGCCAGGTCGGGTTGCTCTTGTTTCAGCCGCCGGAGCTCGGCGATCTCGCGGGTCTCGGCTCGTCCCGCAGGAGGTGACTGTCCACGCACGGGGGAGATTCTACAACACGTGCGCTGGGCCGACCGGAGCAGAGACGCTGAAGGCTGAAGGATGAAGGCTGAAGTCACTTCAGCCTTCGAACTTCAGCCTTCGAACTTCAGAACGTAATCCGTCCTCCGACCCTCAACGTCCG
>DASTBU010000038.1:0-4218 GCA_035711845.1 Vicinamibacterales bacterium | reverse complement strand
GACACCGTGTTCTTCACGCAGATCACGATGGAAGCGGCCGAGGATCCCGAGTTCCTGGATGCCATGCGGCGCGCGCGCATCAAAGGTGCACTCGTCGGCGTCGAGTCCGTCACGCCGGAAGGACTCAAGGACGTCTACAAGAACTTCAACGACAGCGGCGATGCGCTGATTGCGAAGCTGCGCAAGTTCAAGGCGCACGGCATTCACGTGCTCGGCTCGTTCATCTTTGGCCTGCCGAGCGACCGTCCGGCGACGTTTGACGCCTGTCTGTCCGTAGCCGAACAGGCTGACCTCACGTTCGCGCAGTTCGTCATGCTGACGCCGTTCCCCGGCACGCTCGATTTCGCCGCCTGGGAGAAGTCGCTTGGCCCCGATCCGCAGAAGGTTGACGGGATCCCCGTCAGCCGTCACTGGCTGATTCCGCAGGACCGCCGTCCTAAGGTGTACATGGAGCATCCCGTGATGGCAGCCGACGAGATCCGCTGGCGGACGCAGGGAGTGTGGGATCGCTTCTATTCGTTCAGCAGCATCTGGCGGCGCGCGTCCGCGGTGAAGTCGTTGAAGGGGCGGCTGGCGTTCGTCCTGATCTCGAAAATCTACCGGCAGATGTACGCGAACACCGGCATCGCGACGGATAGCGCGCGAGTCAATCGATCGGCGCGTTGGGCGCGGTGGATGGCCAAGCCATGCCGCCGCCTGTTTGCCGGCCGGCCGATGCCGGACCTCGTGATTACGCGTCCGCCCGTGCAGGGCATTCCACTACGCGTTATCTAGCGCCTACTTCGCCGCGTGTTGTCCTTGGTACCTAGGTCTTGGTGCGTCCGTGGTTCTTGGTCCGTTCAAGGTCCTTAGTCCTGGGTCCAAGACACAGGCGCCGCGCATCCGATCGCGACCAAGGACCAAGCCCCCAAAAACGGCCCAGGGACTAAGGACGGACTAAGGACCTGTTATTCCTCTCGGGTTGTGCTAGAAATGCGCATGCGCGAAGTCACCGTCGCCGCGACTATTCCGCGGATTGCGCTGTGCCTGCTGGCGCTTGCCTCCACGACGACCGCACAGGCCGATCCGACGGACGATTTCATTACAGCGCAGATGCGCAGCCAGAACATTCCCGGCCTTTCGCTGGCGATCGTCAAGGACCGAAAGATCGTCAAGATGCAGGGCTATGGGCTGGCGGATGTCAAAGGCAAAGTCCCCGCGACGCCTGAGACGGTCTACGACATCGCGTCCATCGGTAAGCCCTTGGTGGCAACTGGCATCATGCTCCTCGTCGAAGACGGACTGCTGAGCATCGATGACGCGATCACCAAGCACCTGGACGGCCTGCCGCGAGCCTGGAGCGGCATCACCATCCGCCATCTTCTGACCCACACGTCTGGCGTGGTGCGCGATTCTCCTGGATACGACCAATATCGCGACCGTGATGATTCCGAGGTGATCAGGACTGCCTATTCGTTGCCGTTGCGGTTCGCACCGGGCGAGAAGTGGGAGTACAGCAACGCAGGGTATTCGCCTCTGGCGATGATCATGACGAAAGTGGCCCGCCGCCCATGGACGGAATACCTGGCAGACAAGATCTTCCGGCCAGCTGGGATGATCTCAACGTACCCACTGAATACAACCGTGCCTCTGCCCAAGCGCGCGCGTGGCTACGCCGACAATGACACTCCGTTGAAAGAAGCCAATCAGCGACGCGCACTGGTGCCGGCGGGCGGGTTTCTCTCAACCGTCGTGGACCTGGCGAAATGGGACGCGTGGCTCGACGACGCTACCTTCCTCAGAGACACGACGCGGCGTCAGATGTGGACGTCGGTGACCCTTAATAACGGCACCACGCATCCGTACGGCCTCGGATGGGAGCTCGACGGTCCGGTGCTGGGCCGGCGCGTCGTCCGTCATGGCGGGAGCGTGATCGGGTTCCGGTCCGAGTTTGTCCGCTTCGTGGACGATCGCCTGACGATCATTCTCCTGATGAACCTGCACGACGTCGATTGGCAGACCATTCGCCAGGGCGTGGCCAGACTTCACCTGCCCGCAGCCCCGTCCGGCGGACCGACATCGCGATGATAGTGGCGCGAACCCTTCGGGTTCGCGGATCAGTTTTCGGAAGGCTTTTCAGCTTTCTCGATAGTGACCACGTCCAGTGGCACTGTCCCCGGATCGAGTCTCAAGCCGAGGGCCTTGAGGGCATCAGCAAAAACCGTAAAGTTGCCGCCGCCTGTGACCGCCTTTCGCGCCTCGTCCGAATCCGTTCCAGTCAGAACGGCCACCTTGAAGTCAAAAGCGCCATCAAGGCCCGTCCGGTTCACGACCGGTCGATCGATGCCCTGCAGATTTAACAGGTAAAGCTGCAGATCGTTCATCGTGACGTTTTGAAAAGCGATGCCTGCCGCATCGGGCTGCACGCGGCGAGCATCCTTCGTTTTCGAGGGCTGGAGCTTATGTCCCTTCGAGTCGACGGTGAGAAAGTAAACTGCGCTTTCTTTCTTGTCCGCACGGACCACCAGCTTGAACCGATCCGCGAGCAGGACTCGCAGCATGAGCCGCAACTGATCGGTGGGTGAGGCCGCAGCCGGCCGGGCAACGATGTCGTATTTAACGCTATCGGCCCACTCGGGACCTCCCAAGACCCCGATCCGGGCACCCGGTTCGTCGTACGCCCAGCGGATCGCCTCCCTCAGCGTCGTGTTCCGGAGGGTCACGCTGCCTGGATTGGGTGCGATTATGCTTCGGAGTCCTCCCTTAGTAGCCTCCGGGTTTTCACGAATCGATGCAGCTTCGAAAGCCTGGCCATACACGATTCCGGTGAGCGCCGACACAACAAGCGCGACTCTGATTGCATTCATATGCGTCCTCGTCTGAGCGGAAGGTTTCAAGCCAAGAGTCACGAGCGCCATGAAAGGTTCGCATGGAGTTGGACGTTCGTAGCTGGTAGTTCGTTGGTAGGAAACGGTCGTACAATCCACGGCGTCTGGCTGTCATGCGCCGTCTATGGATTCCGTGTATCAGCCTCGCTTACGGGGTCGCGCTTGTGGCCCAGGAGCCGGCCCAGCCGTCAGCTGCGGTTGCTCCTGCGTTCGAGGTCGCGTCCATCAAGCCAAACAATAGTGGCAGCGGCTCGATGTCCGTTGGGTATCCCCCGGGGAACCGTTTTGTGATGGTCAATGGACCCGTCTCGTCGCTTGTCCGCTCGGCGTATTCGAGCGACACCAATGAACTGGTTGGCGCACCGGAATGGGTCGAGACGGATCGCTACGATGTGACGGCGCTCGCTGGACACGAGGCCACCACCGACGAACTGCGCGAGATGCTGCGGACCCTGCTGGCTAACCGGCTGAAGCTTGTCGTGCACTACGAGACGCAGGAACGTCCGGTATATGCGCTCAGGCTCGCGAGGCCGGACGGCTCGTTCGGTCCGCAGTTGCGGAAGAGCGAGCTCGATTGCGAGGCGATCTACTCCGCGCAGCGGGCCGGCCAACCTCTGGACGTGCGGCCGCCGGCAAACGGCGCGCCGCCGTGCGGCATGTCGGCAGGAGGCGGCGTGGTTCGCTCGGGCGGCACGTCGCTCGCGGTCCTGATGGGAAACATCAGGGGTGCCGCCGGTCGTGTGGTCGTGGACAAGACTGGTCTGACCGGCAACTACGAGTTCACCCTGCGCTGGGACGCGCGCCCTCCAGGGTCCCCGCCGACTGACGATGACCGGCCGTCCGTGTTCACGGCCCTCCAGGAGCAGCTCGGTCTCAAGCTGGAACCGGACCGTGCGCCCTTGCGCGTGCTCATCGTCGATCGCATTGAGAAGCCGACCGAAGACTGACTAGACGATCGTGGCGCGAACCCTTCGGGTTCGCGAGGCGAGCCTGAAAGGCTCGCCCCACGGAGAGATCAGGGAAGCGAATACGAAAGACTCAACGGCGCGCGTGGAGTCGTCGACGCAGGTCGAAGTAAGCTGAATCCATGAGCGATCGGAGCGCGCGGACGGTCTACTCGACCGGCGCCGGGCGGATGTGCCCGACATGCGGCTGGCCGGTGGCGGATTGCAAGTGCAGCAGCACGTTCGCGCGCGACGAGCCGGTGCCGGCGCGGGTGACGGCGAAGCTGCGCATGGAGAAAAAGGGCCGCGGCGGCAAGACGGTGACGGTCGTCTACGGTCTTCCGCGCAACACGGCATTCCTCAGGGAGCTGGCGCAGGAGCTGAAGCGCGTATGCGGCACCGGCGGT
>DASTBU010000037.1:0-14692 GCA_035711845.1 Vicinamibacterales bacterium | reverse complement strand
TCCTCCACGCGGCGTTGCGTCGTCAGGCTTGCGCCCATTGCGAACAATTCCCCACTGCTGCCTCCCGTAGGAGTCTGGGCCGTGTCTCAGTCCCAGTGTGTCCGTCCGCCCTCTCAGGCCGGATACTGATCGTCGCCTTGGTGAGCCATTACCCCACCAACTAGCTAATCAGGCGCGGGCCCCTCTTCAAGCGCCAGGTCTTGCGATCCCCGGCTTTGATCTCCGCCTCTCCAAAGACAGGATGTCATGCGGTATTAGCGTCCCTTTCGGGACGTTATCCCCCACTCGAAGGCAGGTCACCCACGTGTTACTCACCCGTTTGCCACTCTACTCAGGGCCGAAGCCCCTTTCGCGTTCGACTTGCATGTGTTAGGCACGCCGCCAGCGTTGATTCTGAGCCAGGATCAAACTCTCAAGTTAAAATGGTCGCCTCGCCTGCAACCGCGCCGACGCATCGAAGATGCGACGGCGGGCGCCGGCGAGACAAGCCCTTAACGTTGATCGCCTGTTGATCGGCTCTCTAACGTTGTTCAGTTCGTCAAGTGTAGGTGGTTCACAGCCGACCAGCCGGTGGTGAACTACACCTCCGACCGCCGGATTACTCTGCGCCACCCGCTGATACTCGACGGGCTGTCCGCCTCCGCCTCGCGCCCTATGACGCTCGGCTTCGGCGAACAAGTGCTTGCACGTTCTATCTAGTTTTCAAAGAACCGGACCGGCTCTGGCCCGACAGCGGGCTCCAAGCCCTCTATCGGACGCGCTCCCCGTCAGCTTTATTTCCGTCAGGGGAACCTTCGAATATTACTAGAGGGCTAATCCCCTGTCAACTCCTTCGACCCTTTCGACGCCAGCCTCGGCAGCCCTCCCTCACCCCTCGCCCCCCGCGGCAAATACGGGCGCCACGCCTGCGATTAGGGGTGCGAACTCGAAAGGGGGGAGGCGACAAAAAAATTTGCTGCGGTGGAACCGAAGCAAATCGTCCGACCGCCTTGGCCGGGTCACGCTCGGACCTTTGAATATACGCGCGGCTGGACCCGCTGTCAAGCGATCTGCAGCGCCTTTTCCGCCGCGCCCTTCGCTCCGCGTGCGGTTGAGCCGCGCCCACCAACCCGCCTCGATCCGAAAGCGCCCTCGGGCGCCCGATCGCGAACCGCTCACGACCTCGCCGATCGTACCCTTGTCCAACTATATGCGCCCGCCCCGTGAAAGCAAGCCCATGCGTTCCCACCAGCCCCCGATCATCCGTGGAACTATGGCTGATCCTCGATGACCCGCTCACCTTCGAAGATGAACACGCGCCCGTGGGACGCCTGCGCGCCCTCGCGCGCCCTCGCAATCGCGCTCTCGCGCGTCGGGTGCGGCACGTCCACCTGTCCCTTGTTCTGCAGAATCAACCACGCCTCGTCTCCCGTGGAACCAGGGATGGGGCTCACGATCAGGTCCCGCTGGTCGACGACGACGATGCGCGCGACCCGCCGGCCCACCTGGAGCATGAAGGGCTCGAGACGCTCGACAGGCGCGCGTGGCTGCGTGAACTTCTGTCCGTCGATGCGCACCGCACCCTGCTGAACCTTCCGCGTCGCGTCGCTCCCCGATTGCGCGAAGCCCGTCTCCAGCAGCAAGTGCTCGATCTGCGTGCCCGCGAGCATGGGCCGCTCGACCGTATCCTGCGGGAGCTCCCGCTTCGAGAACCTGCGGTCGAACTCGTGCAGCGCGGCCTCGGCGGCCTCGGCCCCGTGAAAATCGGCGACGATCATCCTCGCGAGATCGACCTTCGCCTGTTTCGGGTGCAGCGCGCCGCTCGCCACGCCGTGGCGTCTCGCGAGCACCTCCTCGGCGGTAAGCTCCGTCAGCAGGCCGTAGTACCGCCACATCAGGTCGTCGGAGATCGACATGAGCTTGCCGAACATCTCGGCCGGGGCCTCGGTCACGCCCACGTAGTTCCCCATGCTCTTCGACATCTTCTCGACCCCGTCGAGCCCCTCCAGCAGCGGCGTCGTCATGACGATCTGCGGTTCGAGATCGAAGGCCGGCATGATGTCGCGTCCGACATTGAGGTTGAAGAGCTGATCGGTGCCTCCCAGCTCCACGTCCGCCTGGAGGACGACGGAGTCGTATGCCTGCGCGAGCGGGTACAGGAACTCGTGGATGGCGATCGGCTGCCCGGCTTCGTAGCGCTTCTTGAAGTCGCGCCGCTCCAGCATCTGCGCGACGTTGTATGTCGCGGCGAGCTTGATCCAGCCGACGCTGCCGAGCGGCTCGAGCCATTCGCTGTTGAAACGCACCTGGGTCGTCCGGGGGTCGAGGATCTTGAAGATCTGCGTCTTGTAAGTCTCGGCGTTCCGTTCGATCTCCTCCGGCGAGAGCGGCGGCCGCGTTTTCGATCGGCCTGTTGGATCACCGATGAGCGCCGTGAACGCGCCCACGACGTAGATCACCGTGTGACCAAGATCCTGGAAGTGCTTCATCTTGCGGATGAGCACGGTGTGGCCGAGATGCAGATCGGGAGCAGTGGGATCGAACCCCACCTTCACCACGAGAGGACGTCCGGTCTTCTCGAAGCGCTCGAGTTTCGCGCGCAGCTCACCGGCTCGGACGACGTCCACGCACCCGCGCGTCAGGTACGCCAGCTGCTCGTCGACTGTCATGCAACGGTAACTATACATCCCGCCATCGGTCCATCGTCGGCAGAGGGTTACCATAGTTGCAGATGACCCCTGCAGACCGTGCGCCCGGCATCGACCGTCGGTCCGCGATCAGAGGTCTCGCGGCCATTGGCATCGGGACGACCACGGGCGCGTTCGCTCATGGATTCCTCTACGGACGCCAGGACGTCGAGATCACGCGCGAGACGCTGACCGTGTCCGGGTTGCCGCCATCGCTGTCGGGGCTCAGGCTGGGGTTTCTCTCCGACACGCACCGGAGCCGGACAGTGGCTCACGAGCTGATCGACAGAGCGGTTCGCATGCTGCTGGCCGAACAGCCCGACCTCATCGTGCTTGGCGGCGACTACGTGACCTGGGGCGACCGCCGGTACGTAGAGCCCGCAGCGGAAGCCCTGGCGCCGTTGACGGCCCCTCACGGGGTCTTCGCGGTGCTCGGCAACCACGACGACGACCGCGACATGCCCGCCGCATTGGCCGCCCGGGGGTTCACCGTGCTGCGCGATCAACGCACCCAGGCAATCATCCGTGGAGAGAAGCTGGAGATTGCGGGAATCCGGTACTGGACGCGACAGGTCGACGACCTGGCCTACGTGCTCCGGGGCGCGACCCCCAACCTGATGCTGCTCGCGCACACGCCGGCGCGTCTCGTCGAGGCTTCGGCTCTCGGCGTCCCGCTCGTGCTGAGCGGCCACACCCACGGAGGGCAGATCGTGCTGCCCGGCATAGGCGCCATCGCGGCCCGAAAGTATCCGATCATCGCGGGCGCCGGGCGCCGGAAGAATACCGCCGCGTTCGTCACCCGCGGGATCGGCACCGTGTACGTGCCGGTCCGGCTGAACTGCCCGCCAGAAGTCGCGATCCTGACGCTGAAGCCGGTCGATTTCGGATAAGGTCGCGGTACGATCAGACCGCGGAGGGCCGCGGGATTCCTGAGACGAAGCGTCGTCCCTCCACCCGCCATCCGCCGTCGAGCATTATCCGCACGGCCTGCACGTAGATCCGGTGCTCTTCGATCAAGATGCGCGCCGACAGGGTATCGACGGTGTCGTCATCGCGCACCGGCACGGCCGCCTGCACCACGATCGGACCGCCATCGAGCTCGCGTGTCACCAGGTGCACGGTCGCTCCGGAGATCTTCACGCCGTGCTCGAGCGCCTGGCGCTGAGCGTCAACGCCTGGAAATGCCGGAAGGAGGGACGGGTGGACGTTGAGGATCGCCTGAGGGAACGCGTTCAGGACAGGCTCGCCGACGAGGCGCATGAACCCGGCGAGGCAGACCAGGTCCACACCGCGGCCGCGCAGGGCCTCCGCAACGGCACGATCGAAGTCCTCGCGAACGGGAAACTTCCTGTGATCGATGACGAGAGCCTCGATCCCCGCCGCGCGCGCGCGATCGAGCCCCGGGGCCTCCGGCCGGTTCGAGATCACGACGGTGATGCGGGCAACGAGACTTCCTTCGACAACCGCATCGATCAATGCCTGAAGGTTGCTGCCTCGACCCGAGATGAGAACGCCAACGCCGCGTCCGCTGTTCATGGCTGATAGTGTTCAGCGATATCGTACGCCTTCGCCGCCGGCGCGGATCTCACCAATCGTCACCGCTCCGGGTTCGCCGGAGGCGGCCAGGGCACCGACCAGCACGTCGGCGTTCTCCGGCGCGCACGCGATGATCAGCCCCACCCCCATATTGAACGTGCGCAACATGGCTGAGTCGGGAACCGCGCCGGTTCTCTGGAGCCAACGGAAGATGGCGGGCGTGCTCCACCGGGAGGGATCGACTTCCGCGTGCATGCCGGAGGGAAGGATCCGCGGCAGATTCTCGGTGATGCCTCCACCAGTGATGTGCGCCATCCCCTTGATCAACCTGGAACCGAGCAAAGGCCGAATCACCGGAAGGTAGGATCGATGCGGAACGAGCAACGCGTCCCCGATAGGGCCGCCTATCTCGTCGACGACGCTGCTGACTTCGAGTCCAGCAATCTCGAACACGATTCGCCGCGCCAGCGAGTAGCCGTTGGTGTGCAATCCGGAGGAGGGCAGTCCAATCAACACGTCACCCGGACGGATCTGTTTGCCGTCGATCAGGCGATCGCGGGCGACTGCGCCGACGATGAAGCCGGCGACGTCGTACTCCCCTTCGGCGTAGAAGCCCGGCATCTCGGCCGTCTCTCCACCGAGCAGCGCGCACCCGTTCTCGCGGCACGAGGCCGCCAGCCCCTCGACGATCTGAACGGCCACGTCGGGGTCGAGCCGCCCGGTCGCGAGGTAGTCGAGAAAGAAGAGGGGCTCGGCCCCCTGCACGAGGATGTCGTTGGCGCAGTGATTCACGAGATCGCGGCCGATCGACGTGTGAACGCCGGTGAGGAACGCGACCCGGAGCTTGGTGCCCACGCCGTCGGCGCTCGCCACGAGCACCGGGTTGTCGATCCCCGCCGAGCGGAGCTCGAACAGGCCTCCAAAAGACCCGATCTCCGAGAGCACGCCGGTCCTGTAGGTTCCCCGCGCGAGCGATCGAATTCGCCGCACGACCTCGTTGCCAGCGTCGATATCAACACCCGACTGTCTGTAGTCCATCGGATCCGGATCAGAACTCGAGCGATTTGATCAGGCTCTCGGCGACTGCTCGCCCCGGCGCTTTCGCGTCCGCCTGCCAGTACGCGCGCCGGACGGTCGCGAAAAACCGCTCCTCCTCGAAGTCCTCCTCGAGCATGTCGAAGGCCTCCCGCAGCAACTCCGTCGCCGGCTGCAGCAGATCCTGGCGCTCGAGCACCTTCAACAACACCGGAGCGTTGCGAAGCGCGACGGTCCCGACTGCAAGAGCGATGGCCGCGCGCGCGGGATCTCGCGTGGGACCACCCGCCTCGATCAGCTCGACGAGTGCGGATTCACGGCCTGACGCCGCCAGCGCGGCGAGCGCGCTCGCCGATCCCCGGAGCAGCTCCTGGAAACCGATGTTGGCGATCGCGAACCCGAGCGACTTGACGATGTAGGGCTCGTGCGACGCGCAGTTCACGCCAAGAAGGCAGATGCTCGCGGCGATCGCGGGCTGCGCGTCACGCGGGGCCGACTGCTGGAGCTTTGCCAGCACCGGCAGCGACGCCTTGTTCCCGATCTTCCCCAGCGCCAGCGCCGCATCATCCTGCAGCGGACCGTCGATGCCCGCGACCTCCGTGATCGGCTTCAGCGCGTAGACGCCCCGGTGATCGCCGATCGCCTCGATGACGATGCTGCGGAAGAACGCCTGGCCCTTCATCACGAGGCCGATCATGGCCTGGCGCGCAGCAGGATCGTCGCCGTACGCGGCCAGCGCGCGCGTGAGCGCCGGACGAACGAACTCGGACTCCTCCCGGTTGAGCGCTTCGATCAGACGCGGGACGATGGCCGGGTCGGGATTCCGTTCGAACCAGTTGTAGCCGACCGTCCGGAGTCGGTCGTTCGGATCCTTCAGCATGCGCGCCATGACGTCGCGCGTGCGCGGATCGTTGAACCCCGACAGCAGCACGAGCGCACGAAACCGTACGTACCCGTCCTTGTGGCCGGTGGCGGCCTGAATGAGGGCGGGGACGGCAACCGCCGCGGACGCTCGCCGGAGGGTGCGGGCCGCGTTGTTTCGAACCGGGAACTCGAGGGTGCCGAGCTGATCGATGGCGGCCTTCACCTGCCCGGCCGGGACCGCGCCGTCGGGCGCCGGGGTCTGCGACGCCGGCACAGGAGACGACGGCTGTGCGGACAGGATCGCACACGCAGCGAGCACGATCGGGAGAGCACACACCGCCCGCGGCATCGGTCTAGTCAACAACCTTCAACGCCAGCTGCAGGTACGCCTTCTCGTCGCGTGGGAACGCCACCGGGTATACACCCGTGTAGCACGACGTGCAGTAGGAGCCTTGCTCTGCGCCGACCGCCTGGCGAAGGCCGTCGAGGCTCAGGTAGGCGAGGGTATCGGCTTCCACGTACTTGCGGATTTCCTCGATCGTGTGCGTCGCGCCAATCAGCTCGGCGCGGCTGGGCGTGTCCACACCATAGAAGCATGGAGAGATCGTCGGCGGGCAGCTGATCCTGAGGTGCACTTCGCGCGCGCCAGCCGCCTTGACCATCTTCACGATTTTGCGGCTCGTCGTCCCGCGCACGATCGAATCGTCTATCAGGACGACGCGCTGGCCTTCGAGGATGGAGCGCACGGGATTCAACTTTACCTTCACGCTGAAGTGCCTGATCGACTGCTGCGGCTGGATGAACGTCCGGCCCACGTAGTGGTTCCGGATGAGGCCCATCTTCATGGGCAGATCGGCGCCTTCCGCGTAGCCGATGGCCGCGCACACGCCGGAGTCGGGGATCGGCACGACCACATCGGCCGGAGCCGGGGCCTCGCGGGCAAGGATGCGGCCGAACTCCGTCCGGATTTCGTTCACGCTGCTGCCAAACACGTAGCTGTCCGGACGAGCGAAGTACACGTGCTCGAACACACACTGCGAGAGCGGCTGTGGTGGAAACGGATGGATCGATCGCAGGCCGCCGTCGCTGATGACGAGGAGCTCGCCGGGCGCGATGTCGCGGACGTAGGTGGCGCCGATGAGGTCCATCGCGCACGTCTCGGAGCAGACGATCCAGGCATCGCCGAGGCGGCCGAGCGCCAGCGGCCGGAACCCGTGGGGATCGCGCGCCGCGATGAGCCGGTTCTTCGTGAGCAGAACGAGGGAGTAGGCGCCGCGGACCTGTGCGATGGAATCGGTGAGCGCCTCCTCCACGGACGGCGCCCGGGAGCGCGCATACAGGTGCAGCAGCACTTCCGTGTCGCTGCCGGTCTGGAAGATGGATCCGCTGCGCACGAGATCGTCCCGCACCTCGCGTGCGTTGACGAGATTGCCGTTGTGCGCCACCGCAATCTGGCCGTGCGTGCAGTCGATCAAAAACGGCTGTGCGTTCTCGAGCTTGCTTTCGCCCGCTGTGGAATATCGTGTGTGGCCGATGGCGAGGTGGCCAGGGAGCTTGGCGAGCGTGGCTTCGTCGAAGGCTTCCGCTACCTCGCCCATCGCCCGTGAGACGCGCATCTTCTCGCCGTCGGACGCGGCGATGCCGGCGCTCTCCTGGCCTCGATGCTGGAGTGCAAACAGACCGAGGTAGGCGAGGTTCGCCGCCTCGGGATGTCCGAAAATCCCGAACACTCCGCACTCGTCTTTGAACTTGTCCAGCATGGTGCGAACCGTGAAATCCTTCAGTTCCTAGTCCGTGCGAGCGCGGCCCGCGAGCCTCCGCTCGATGGCGGTCGACCACACGTCTTCCGCATCGGCGAGCCGGCAGGCGATGGCCGGCTCACCTCCGACCGCCACGCTGATCCCGGACCCGCCCGTCCTGCCGATTGCGAGGGCCGGCACGCCGGCCTCTGCCGCCAGCTGCATCAGCGCCGCGCGATCCTCCGGCTTCACGGACGCCACGACGCGGGACGGAGACTCACCGAAGAGCGTGGCGGCCGCCACGCCCGCACCGGCCGGCGCGGGCGCCGCCGGCAGGTCGGCCTCGAGTCCGATGCCCGTCTCGAACGAACACTCGGCCAGCGTGACGGCGATGCCGCCGTCCGAACAATCGTGCGCCGACTGGAGCAGACCCGCGGCGGCCGCTCGCGTGAGCAGCGTGATGAGCGCCCGCTCCCGTGCCAGGTCGAGCTGCGGCGGCTCGCCCTCCACCCTCCCCCACACGACCTTGAGGTACTCGCTGCCACCAAGCTCGCCGAATCCTTCGCCGAAGAGCACGATGTCGTGCCCGGGCCTCTTGAACGCCCGCGCCAGCACGTGCCCGGCATCCTCGATGACCCCGACAACACCGATGACGGGGGTCGGATAGATCGCGCGGCCATCGGTCTCGTTGTAGAGGCTCACATTGCCGCCCGTAATCGGAATCTCGAGCGCACGGCACGCTTCGGCAAGGCCTTCGACCGCCTCGACGAACTGCCACATGATCTCGTGCCGCTCGGGATTGCCGAAATTGAGGCAATTCGTCGCTCCGACCGGCACGGCTCCCGCGCACGCGACATTGCGCGCGGCCTCGGCAAGCGCGAGCATCGCGCCTCTGCGGGGATTGAGGTAGCTGTATCGCCCGTTGCCATCGGTCGAGAGCGCCAGAGCACGCGACGTGCCCTTCACCCGCACGACTCCGGCGCCCATGCCGGCGAGCACGAGCGTGTTGGTGCGGACCATGTGATCGTACTGCCGATAGAGCCACCGCTTGCTGGCGATGGTCGGCGAGCCCAGCAGCGTCATGAACGCATCGGCGGCCGGGGGCGAGTACTCGAACGCCGACCGATCGATCGTCGTGACCGTATCGAGATAAGCCGGCCTGGCGACCGGACGGTCGTATATCGGCGCTTCGTCCACGAGCGCCGCATTCGGGACTTCCGCGACGATCCGTCCCCGATCCTTCACCCTCAACAGCCCATCGTCGGTCACGTGGCCGATGTGGGCCGCATGGAGGTCCCATTTGTCGAAGATGGCCTCGACGTCCGCCTCCCGGCCCTTCTTCACGACGAGCAGCATCCGTTCCTGCGACTCCGAAAGCATGATCTCGTACGGAGTCATGCCGGACTCGCGTTGCGGGACGTGCTGAACGTCGATCTCGATGCCGCTGCCGCCGCGCGCACCCATCTCGCTCGTCGAGCACGTCAGGCCGGCGGCGCCCATGTCCTGGACGCCAACCAGGGCGTCGGTTTTCATCAGCTCGAGGCAGGCCTCGAGGAGGAGCTTCTCCATGAACGGATCGCCAACCTGCACGGCGGGCCGCTTCTCGGCAGATTTGTCATCGAACTCGGAGGAGGCCATCGTCGCGCCATGGATCCCGTCCCTGCCGGTCTTCGCCCCGACGTAGTACACGGGATTGTCGACACCGTCCGCGCGTCCCTTGACGAGCGCGTCGGCGCGCGCGATGCCCAGGCACAACACGTTGACGAGCGGATTGCCCGCGTAACACTCCTCGAATGCGACCTCCCCGCCGATGGTTGGAATCCCGATGCTGTTGCCGTAGCCGGCAATCCCGGCAACGACGCCCTGGACGATGCGGACGGTCCGCGCGCTGCCGGGCCCCTCCATCGGGCCGAAGCGGAGCGAGTCCATGAGCGCGATCGGGCGGGCGCCCATCGTGAAGATGTCGCGAATGATCCCGCCCACACCCGTTGCCGCGCCCTGGTAGGGCTCGATGAACGACGGGTGGTTGTGCGACTCGATCTTGAAGACGGCGGCCAGGCCGTCGCCGATGTCCACGGCGCCGGCATTCTCGCCGGGGCCCTGGAGCACGCGCGGCCCCCGCGTGGGGAGCTTGCGAAGATGGATCCTGGAGCTCTTGTAGCTGCAGTGCTCGGACCACATGACGGAAAACATTCCGAGCTCGGTTTCCGTCGGCTCGCGTCCGAGCGCGCGCACGATGTGATCGTATTCCTCGGCCTTCAGGCCGTGCCGCTCGAGGACGGCGGGTTCAACAGAGCTCATGATCTCGTCACCATGAAACGCGCGGGCCGGGTTGCCGCCAAATCAGGCCGTCCGCAAGGCGCCGTGCTCCCGGAGCGACGCCACAACCGATTCGAAGAGCACGAGCCCATCGGTGCTGCCGAGCGCGGCCTCGCAGGCCCGCTCCGGATGCGGCATCAGCCCAACGACGTTCCGCCTCTCGTTGCAGATGCCGGCAATGTTGTGCGCCGACCCGTTCGGGCTCGCCGCATCGGTGACCTCGCCGGCTGCCGTGCAGTACCGGAAGATCACGCGCCGATCGCGCTCGAGAGCGTTCAGGACGTCCGGCTCGGCGAAATAGTTGCCTTCGCCGTGGGCGATCGGGATCCGCAGCACCTGACCCGGCGAGGCGCGGAGACTGAACGGTGTGTCCGTCTGCTCCACGCGAATGCATACATGCTCGCAGTGGAATCTGAGGTCGCGGTTGCGGAGCATCGCGCCCGGCAGCAGCCCGGTCTCGAGCAGGATCTGAAAGCCGTTGCAGATGCCGAGAACCGGTCCTCCGTCCCGCGCGAAATCGGAGACGGCCCGCATCACCGGCGAGAAGCGCGCGATGGCGCCGGTGCGGAGATAGTCGCCGTGCGAGAACCCGCCTGGCAGGACCACGACGTCGGCCCCTTTCAGCGTCGTTTCCTTGTGCCAGACGAACTCGGCCGGCTCACCGAGCACATGCCGTACCGCGTGGTACGCGTCGTGGTCGCAGTTCGAACCGGGAAAGACAACGATGGCGAATGTCATTTCTTTCCTTTGCGGTGGGACCCTCCCCACCGCCTGCCAGCGCTCGCTACGCTCGCGCCGTTGATTACAGACGACTTACCGCTTCCCGGACGGTTCTTCGGCGTCAATCGATTTCAACCCTGTAGCTTTCGATGACCGGGTTGGCCAGGACCTTGTCCGCGACCTCCGATGCGAGGGCGCGCACCTGATCTTCGGACTTCGACGCGACCTCCAGCTCGAAGTACTTTCCCTGGCGGACGTCGCCGATGCCGGCGTATCCCATCGAGTGCAGGGCATCCGCGATGGTCCGGCCCTGCGGATCGAACACCGAGGGCTTCAGCGTGACGAACACTCTCGCTTTCATGCTGTCCTTCCTCGCCGTGCGGCGATGGTCCGGGCTCGGGCGTCGGCTCAGACTCCCACCGGCACGGGCTTGAACACCCGGTCGAAGATCGCGTCGACATTGCGCAGCTGATCTTCGAGATCGAACGCCTTCTCGATTTGCGCAGGCGTCAGCACCGTGAGCAGGTCCGGGTCGGCGAGCAGCAGGGCCTTGAACGGCTTCTGCTCGTTGAAGGATCGCATCGCATTCCGCTGCACCCATTCGTACGCCTGCTCGCGAGACACGCCGCGGCGGGCCAGCTCGAGCAGCACCGTGCCCGAGAACACCACGCCGCGCGACCGTTCGAGGTTCTCCTTCATCCGGTCGGGGTAGACGACCATGCCGCGGACGATCCGCGTGAAACGCCGCAGCATGTGGTCGAGCGCGATGAAGCTGTCGGGCAGGATCACCCGTTCGACGGAAGAATGCGAGATGTCCCGCTCGTGCCACAGGGCGATGTTCTCGAAGGCGGCCATCGCGTTGGCGCGCACCAGACGCGCCAGCCCCGTGATCTGCTCGCAGCCGATCGGGTTGCGCTTGTGCGGCATCGCGGACGAGCCCTTCTGTCCTTTGCCGAACGGCTCCTCGACCTCGCCGATCTCCGTTTTCTGCAGCCCGCGGATCTCGAGCGCGAACTTTTCGAGCGACGCAGCCGTGATGGCGAGGGCCGCCATCAGGTCGGCGTGCCTGTCGCGTTGAATGACCTGAGAGGACACGGGCGCCGGCTCCAGGCCGAGCGTCTCGCACACGCGCGCCTCGACCTGCGGATCGAGGTGCGCAAACATGCCCACCGCGCCGGAGATTTTGCCAACCGAAACCACCTCGCGGGCCCGCAGCAGTCGATCGAGGTCCCGCTGCAGCTCGGCATACCACAGGGCCAGCTTGACGCCGAAGGTCATCGGCTCGGCGTGCACGCCGTGCGTGCGCCCGATCATCGGCGTGCGCCGATGCTCCGCCGCCCGCTCGCGGATCGCCTCCAGCAGGCTGGCGACGCCCTTGACGATCAGATCGCACGACTCGCGCATCTGGATCGCCTGCGCCGTATCGATGACGTCCGAAGAGGTCAGACCGAAGTGGAGCCACCGCGCCGATGGACCGACACGTTCGGCCACGGCCGTCGTGAACGCAATCACGTCGTGCTGCGTCGTCTGTTCGATTTCCTCGATGCGGGCGATGTCGAAGGCCGCACGGGCCCGAAGATCGCGTGCCGCCGCGACCGGGACGATCCCGCGTTCTGCCATCGCGTCCACGGCCGCCAGCTCGACCTCCAGCCAGGTCTCGTAGCGGCGCCGGTCGCTCCAGATGGCGCCCATTTCCGGGTTCGTGTAGCGCTTGATCACCGATGTGCTCCGCGACCGATTTGCCGGCCGAGTCGGAGAGCCGCAGACATGGCGACCCGTGATGGGCGGCCCACGGCCCTCCCCGGCAATGCGCGGCTCCCCGTCATCCGAGATCCAGCCGGTCCTGTGAGATCTCCGGGACCGACGGGCCGAGCACGGTCGCCGCCAGCGACCCGTTCGAGAACAGATCCGCCGCGACTCGCTGCACATCGTCGGCGGTGACTCGCTGCACGCCGGCCAGCGTCTCGTCGAGCCCGAAATGGCGATCGAAGTAGATCTCCTGGCGCGCGAGATGCGACATGCGGCTCGCGGTGTTCTCGAGGCTCAGCATCAGGCTGCCCTTGAGATGGTCCTTCGCGCGCCGAAGCTCAGCCTCGGGGATCGAATCCCGCTTGATTGTCCGAAGCTCCTCGACGCACAGGTCGATGACCTGGTCGACCGCACCGGACGCGCAGCCGGCATAGATGGTGATGTTGCCGGCATCGCGATACGCGCTCAACCCGCTGAACACGGAATAGGCGAGGCCCCGCTTTTCCCTCACGTTCTGGAACAACCGCGAGCTCATCGATCCGCCGAGCACGGTATTCAGGATGTAGCTGACGTAACGATCGTCGTGCCGCTGGGGATAGCTGTTCGTGCCGAGGCACACGTGGCTCTGCTCCAGCTCCTTGGTCCGGGTGATCACCTGGGGAACGACCGCCGGCGGCTCCTCGCCGAAAGGCTCCCCCTGGCTCCGGATGTCGGCGAAGGCACGCGCGATCAACTCCCCCAGCTCCGCGTGATCGAGATTCCCGGCCGCCGACACGATCATGTTGGGCGCCACATACGCGGCGCGGAAGTACTCGCGAAGCAGCTCCGGTGTGAACGACTCGACCGTCTCCTTGGAGCCGAGGATCGGCCGGCCGAGCGGGTGGCCTTCCCAGAAGTGCTGCGTGAACAGCTCGTGGACGAGGTCGTCCGGCGTGTCCTCGACCATCTTGATCTCTTCGAGGACCACCTTCTTCTCGCGTTCGACCTCGTCGGCATCGAACGCGGGCCGCAGCACGATGTCGGCCAGGAGATCGACGGCAAGGGGCAGATGCTCGTCGAGCACCTTGATGTAGTAGCTCGCGTACTCCTTCGCCGTGAACGCGTCGAGCTGCCCGCCGATCGAATCGATGGCCTGCGCGATGTCCTCGGCGCTTCGCGATGCGGTGCCCTTGAAGAGCATATGCTCAAGGAAATGGGCGATGCCGCTGAGCGCATCGGTTTCGTGGCGCGATCCGTGCGTCAGCCACACGCCGATCGTGACCGACCGGACCTGCGGCATCCGCTCGGTGATGAGACGGAGCCCGTTGTCCAGGACCTCGCGAACAACCATGCTTGAAATGAGTTCGTCGCCACTCGCGGGAACGCCGGCACCGTGCCAGCCACGCTCGCGAGCAAGTGCTTTGAAGTGAAGGAGTTAACAGAACTACCCGAAAGACGAATGATAGCATGCGCCAACCACGGCGTTCAAGCCGCAAATGCCGGATGGCCGGCGGTTCGAGCGTATTACAATAGGAGATCTCCCCGCGGACCAACGCCATGCATACCGACACCCGTTTCGATCTCGCGGAAGCGGACGTCCTCGAACTGGAGGATTCGCTCGTCGCAGCGGGTGAGCCCCGGTTCCACGCGCGGCAGATCTTCCAGTGGATTCACCGGCGCGGCGTGACCGGCTTCGCCGCGATGACCGACCTCGGCCTGGAGTTGCGGGCGAAGCTCGAGCGCGATTTCCACGTGTCGACCCCCGAGATCGTCCGGCGCGAGCAGTCGAGCGATGGCACGACGAAATTCCTGCTCCAGCTCGCGGACGGCAAGCTCATCGAATCCGTCTACATTCCGGATACGGCGTCGAACACGTTCTGCCTCTCGACACAGGTGGGCTGTGCGATGCAGTGCGCCTTCTGCCTGACGGGCCGGATGGGTATCGTCCGGGACCTGACAGCCGGAGAGATCGTCGGCCAGGTTCGTGTGCTGGCACGCGCGCTCGGCATGCTCGACAAGCGGTTCAACATCGTGCTGATGGGCATGGGCGAGCCGCTGCACAACTACGACGCGACGATGAAGGCG
>DASTBU010000036.1:0-25840 GCA_035711845.1 Vicinamibacterales bacterium | reverse complement strand
GAGCGTTGGACCCACTCACCGCCGATGAGCAACCCGAATGCGTTCTCCGCAGCGGCCGGCGCCGCGCCGGCGGACCCGAGCGTCATCGGCGTCTCCAGCCATTCACGGGGCCAGGCCGCAGCTGCGCGTCGATCGTGATGACGCCGTCCTTCTTGAACACGGCGCCGTTCTTCATCACGAACTGCACGTCGCGCAGCGCGTCGATATCCTCGAGAGGATTGCCCGCCACGGCAATCAGGTCGGCGTAGTTGCCCACTTTGATGGGACCGCGCTCGTTGTACACGTCGGCAGCCTTGAAGCCGTTGATCGTGATGGCCTTGAGCGTGTCCTTCGCGGGAATGCCCGCCGTTTTCCAGGTCAGCAGGAAATTGATTGTCAGATCACCGCGGCTCATCCAGTCGCCGTTGGACTTCTTCATCCGGTCGTTCCAGTAGTCCATGTCCGTCGAGAAGGTGATCGGAACTCCCTTTTCCCACGCGCTCTTGAGTTGCGCGGCGGCACGCTTCTGGCCTTCCGCGGATCCACGGTACGGCGTGAACGGTGTGTCGGTGCTGGCCAGGTAGATGCCCTTCTTCGCCATCTGCGCGTGCTGCTCCGGCGTGAGCCGCTGGCCGTGTGAAATGACGTAGATGCCGGCGTCGATGGCACGCTGGCCGCCCTCGGTCGTCTGGACGTGGCCATCCACCTTTGCGCCACCCTTGGCGGCTTCGGCGATGAAGAGCTTGATGTCCTCGACCGAGTATCCCCACGGCTTGCAGTCCACACAGATCTTGATCGTCCGGGCGCCGAAGAGCAGGTTCTCGCGCACGGCCTTGATGATCTCGTCGGTCGTGTTCGCCTCGAGGTACTCGGGATACACGATGTTGTGCAGCTTGTGCATCTCCGGCGTAGGCTGGAACTGCCCGCCCGTGCCGGAGATGATCAGGCCCGACGGAATGATCGTCGGCCCCGGCATCCAGCCCTGTTCGATGGCCGCGCGCAGCGCCGTGTCCGCATACATCGCGTTGTTGCCGACGTCCCGGATCACCGTGAAGCCAGACGCCAGCAGTTGCATTGCGTTCGACGCCGCCTGAATGGCACGGAGAGCGGTCGAGTCGGTGACGTAGGTGTAGTAATAGATGTTGCTCTCGGGCACTTCCTTGTACGTCAGTGCCTGGTGCGTGTGGGCATCCACGAGTCCGGGTAACACGGTCAGCTTCGACAGGTCGATGACCTGGGCGCCGGGGGGAGTCGCCACGTTGGGACCGATCGCGCTGATGCGTTCCCCCTCGATCACGATGATCTGGTTGGTCGCCACCGTGCCGGTCTCCGGGTCGACGAGCCTCCCGGCCCTGACGGCTACCGTTTTCAGCGGCCCCGGTTGGGGCGCCGGTGGCTGCGCCTGCAGGTACGCCCCGGCAGCGATAGCGAGTGCGATCCCCAGTACCGACCGTTTCAACATGAGCGTCTCTCCTTGCTGGAGCCTGATGTGGCCGCGTCAGAAATCGAACCGGAAGCCCACCTGCTGTTGCGCTTCGGTGATTGACGTGTTCTGGTGTCCGTTGGGGGAGGCGTATCTTTTCGAGATGTAAGCCATGTGCAAGACATCCCGATCGAGCTTCACCACACGAGGCCGCTTACCGCCTCTTCTTCTTGCCCCCCGGCTTGGCGTGTCTGGCGGCGGCGTGGGTAGCGGCAGCGTGCCTGGCGGCAGCGGGCTTTGCCAGCGCCTTGGCCCGTGGGCGTGACGAGGCGGCAGCCTCCAGCTCGAAGAGATCGCCGTTGCCCGTCTGTCCAGGCGCGCGTGCCAGCATCGCCGCGAGGGCCCTCAAGCCGTGCTTCACCTGAAGGATCCGCTCGCGGGCGTCGCTGCCGAAGAGCTCCGCGAGATCGCTCAGGTCGGGCTCGTCCGCCGTTTTCGCGGGCTGCTCTTCCAGCATCCGCCGCCGGGCGCCAGCGAGCGTGAGCCCTTCGACAAACAGCAGATGCTTGAGCCGCAACACCCGCTCCACATCGGCTCGACGGTAGACCCGCGGCCCCCCCTGGGTTTTGGCGACCCCGAGGTCGGGAAACTCCGCCTCCCACGACCGCAGCATGTAGGGCTGAATGCTGGCGATATCGCAGACCTCTGGCTGCCGGAACAGCGATCGGTTCGGAATTTCCACCTGGGACATGAAGCGCTGGCGCCAGTATAACAGACGCAAACCCGCGCTGAGATAACACTTTGCACGCGGCCGTGGTCCGTAGCCGCACATCGCACGTGGCACCTGACAAACCGCACGTCGCACGTGACAGCAGCACGTCGCACCTGCACGTCGCACGGGACAAGTAGCACGTCGTACCTGGCACGTCGCCCGTCGCACGTAGCATAATTCCCGTCTTGAAAAACATCGTCTCCTGCCCCACCTGCGGGGCCATCGTGCTGCCAATCGAGAGCGGAGGCTTCTGCCCGCAGTGCCGGACTCCGCTCGAGGAGACCGATGCGGAAACGCGGCTCGTGGATCCGCCGGCCTCGGGCGGTTCACCTGCGCCGCCGAAGGCCTCGCCCTCATCTTCAGCGTCGAGTGCGCAGCGTGCGTCCAGCTCGACAGGATGGCTGTCGAGCTCGGGCGCGATCGATCACGGCCGGTTTCAGCCCGGGGCACTCCTCGGGGGGCGCTACAGGATCGTGGGGCGCCTCGGCCGGGGCGGCATGGGCGAGGTCTATCGCGCCGACGATCTGAAGCTCGGCCAGCCGGTCGCACTGAAGTTCCTTCCGCCCGAAGTGGATGGCGATCCTGCCCGCCTGACCCAGCTTCACACCGAGGTCAGAATGGCCCGGCAGGTGTCGCATCCGAATGTGTGTCGCGTCTACGACATCGACGAGGTCGATGGCCACACGTTTCTCTCGATGGAGTACATCGACGGCGAGGACGTGTCGTCGCTGCTGCGCCGTGTCGGCCGGTTCCCGCAGGATCGCGCGATTGAGATCGCACGTCAGGTGTGCGCCGGGCTCGCGGCCGCCCACGAACGCGGGATCGTGCATCGCGATTTCAAGCCCGCAAACCTGATGCTCGACGGCGCCGGAAAAGTGCGGATTACGGACTTCGGCCTCGCAGGCATCTCAGGGGAGGCCCTGCGCGCCGGCACGCCGGCCTACATGGCGCCCGAGCAGCTCGCGGGAGGCGACGTCACGCCTCGCAGCGATATCTACTCGCTCGGGCTGGTCCTCTACGAGATCTTCACCGGCCAGCGGGCGCTCGAGGGAAAGAACCTCGCCGAGCTGATTCACAAGCGCGAGCACGACGGAATTCTTCCGCCGTCGGCGATCCTCAAGGATCTCGATCGCGAGATCGAAACCGCGATCCTGCGCTGCCTCAAGTCCGATCCTGCGGCGCGGCCTGGCTCCGCACTGGCTGTCGCCGCCGCCCTCCCTGGCGGCGATCCGCTCGCGGCCGCACTTGCAGCCGGCGAAACGCCATCCCCGGAGATGGTTGCGGCCGCGGGGATTCTCGAGGGCATCTCGACGCGGACGGCGGCCCTTGGCGCGATCTGGATCGGCGCGAGCCTGATTGCGCTGCTCTTCATGTATCAGCGGGTGATGCTGATCAACCGCGTTCCGACACCAAAGTCTCCGGAAGCGCTGCTCGATCGGGCGCAGGAGGCGCTCGGCAGGCTCGGCTACGGCGAGGCCGCCGACTCGGCGTGGGGTCTTGGATTCTCGCTCGATTACGCGCGCTACATCTCGACGACGTCGGATGCGCCGGATCGATGGGCGCGGCTCGGGGCAGGACGGCCGGAAACGTTCTACGCGTGGTACCGGACCAGCCCGAGTCCGCTTGCTGCGCTCGGCGCCGAGAATCGCATCACCGGCCTCAATCCTCCCCTCCTCGTCGCCGGGATGACCCTGACCGTCGTCGACGCATCGGGCCGCCTGTCGGAGTTCCACGCCGTGCCACCGCCTGTCGAGACCGGGGGTCCCGCCGGTCCAACCGACTGGAAGCCGCTCTTCGAAGCGGCCGCGCTCCCCATGAGCGTGTTCAAGGAGCTGACGCCTCGACGAGTGCCCCTTGTGTTTGCCGACGAGCGCAAGGCCTGGGAAGGACGGCTGCCGGAGCAACCCGACCATCCCTTCAGCGTGGAAGCCGGTGCGCACTCGGGAAAGCCGGTGTACTTCGTCGTGGCCGGCCCCTGGAGCCGTTCGTCGCGTGCAGGGCCCACTCGCGCGGCCTTGTTCACCAGGACGATGTCCGTGCTGCAGATGATGGTCATGCCCGCCCTGATGATCGCGGGGCTCGTCCTCGCCCGGCGCAACGTCAAGAAGGGACGAGGCGATCGGCGCGGCGCCACACGCGCCGCGCTGACGCTCTTCACGCTGACGATCGTCAGCTGGCTGCTCGGGGTCGAGCGCCTCGCGGGGCTGGGCTCAGACCTGTCAGGGCTTTTCGCGGCCATCGGTCGCGCGCTCTTCGTCGGGGGCCTGCTGTGGGTGACCTATCTTGGCCTCGAACCCTACGTGCGTCGCTTTTCGCCCGACAGCCTGATCGGCTGGACGCGGCTGCTCGGAGGCCAGTGGCGCGATCCACAAGTGGGCAAAGACATGCTCATCGGGATCTCCGCCGGTCTGGGCATGACGCTCCTCTACGGCACCCACAATCTTCTACCCCCGCTTGCCGGCCAGCCCGAGCCCATGCCCATCGTCGGGGCGCTGTTCGTGATGATGGGTTCCCGGTTTGCGCTTGCCGGCATTGTCGGGCGAGTCGTCAGCGCCATCTCGAACGCGTTGCTTGCGGTAGTGGGTGTCGTCGCCCTGCTGATTCTGTTGAAACGTCGGTGGCTTGCGGGGGCCGTTGCTACGGTGCTCTATACGCCCGTCGTTCTCGCGGGAATGTTCCCCGAGGGGACGCCACGGCTCGACCTGGCGATCGGGGCAGGTATCATCGCCATCCTGATTGCCGTCATCCTTCGTTACGGGCTGCTTGCGTCAGTGGCCGCCCTCGCAACCCACTTCGTGCTGCTCCGCGCACCTCTCACCACCGATTTCACGAGCTGGCGCGGCCCGATCGGCCTCTGGTATCTCGCCGTTATTGCAGGAGCCGGCGCCCTGGCCAGCTACGTCGCGGCCCATGGCGCCCGGGAAAACATGCGACAGACATTTGCTTCCACAGAGCCCCACTAGCAAATCCTCCCTGCCTGCTGTTGGTGGTGTGCGTTCGTTGCGTATGCACGAGACCTGATCGTCGGCGGTTCGGTTCTGCTGGCGCTGTACGTCACTTTCTTCGTTACCCAACAATCCATCCACTGTGATTGACAATCCCTACCGTTTTCTCACCTGCACCCTGATCGGCGATCCGATCAGACCGAACGATTCCCGGAGACGGTTGGTGAGGAACCGCTCGTAGGAGAAGTGGAACTCCGTCGCGACATTGGTGAAGAACACGAAGGTCGGCGGCGCGACGGAGGTTTGCGCGGCGTAGAGGATGCGCACGTGGCGGCGTCCCGGGCTGGCAGGGGGATGAACGGCGGTGATCGCCTGGACGAAGCGGTTCAGCTCTCCGGTCGCAATCCGCTTCTGGCGGGCTTCGGCGATCTTGTCGATCGTCTCGAGCACCTTGCCCGCGCGTTCGCCGGTGGCGGCCGAAATGTGCAGGATGGGCGCATAATCCAGGAACTTGAGTTGACGACGGAGCTCCTCGTCGAAGGTCTTGGAGAAGTCGGGGCCCCGCCCTTTCATCAGGTCCCACTTGTTGACGGCAATCACGATGCCGCACCCCGCCTTGTCGGCCTCGCCCGCAATCGCGGCGTCCTGATCGGTGGCGCCCTCGGTTGCATCGATCACCAGGACGGCCACGTCGGCGTGTTCGATCGCGCGGCGTGCGGCGATCACGCTGACTGCCTCGAGCCGCCCCGACCGCGCGACGCGGCCTGGACGCCGGATCCCTGCCGTATCGACGATCCGGAACGTCTGGCGGTGCCAGGTAAGGAGCCCGTCGACGGTGTCGCGCGTGGTTCCCGGCATTTCGCTGACGATCGAGCGCTCCTCGCGCAGCAAACGATTGAGGAGCGACGACTTGCCCACATTCGGCCGGCCGACGATTACGACGGCCGTGCCGGAGGGCGCCGCGAGCTTGCCGCCATCCCTGCGGGCTGGAAGCCGGCGCACGATCTCGTCGAGCAAATCGCCGACGCCTTGGCCGTGCTCGGCGGCGATTTCCACGACGGGCTCGAGTCCAAGCCGATAGAACTCCAGGGATCGCCCGCGGGCACGCTTGTCATCCGTTTTGTTCACGGCGACGAGGACCGGCACGCCCGCCGAACGGATCGCCGCGGCGATCTCTTCGTCGGCGGGCACCAGCCCTTCCCGTCCGTCCACGACGAACACGATCAGGTCTGCCGATTCCAGGGCGGGCTTCCCGTGCTGAACGACAAGCTCATGCAGGGGATCTTCGCTGGCGCCGAACATTCCCCCCGTGTCGATCAGCTTGAACGGCGTCCCCTGCCATTCGGCGGCCTGTGCGATGACATCGCGGGTCGTACCGGCGATATCCGTGACGATCGCCCGGCGGGAGCCGGTCACGCGATTGAAGAGCGTCGATTTGCCGACGTTGGGCCGGCCGACGAGTACGACGATGGGGTCCCCGCCGCGTTTCACAGCCATGCAGAAAGTCTAGTTAGCACCAGAGTTGACAGCGTAAGTGTAAGTCTCTATAGTAGTTACAAATACCAGGGAGCGCCTAAGCATGATCAAAGTTGACATCGTCAACGAGGTGTCCAGGATTGCCGACATCACCAAGGTGAAAGCCGAGGTGGCGGTGGACGCCGTGTTCGATGCGATGCGGCTTTCGATGCAGCGCGGCGAGCGGATCGAGCTGCGCGGCTTCGGGGTGTTCCAGGTGAAGCCCCGGAAGCGGGGGATCGGCCGCAACCCACGAACCGGTAAGGAGGTTCGGATCCCGCCCGGCCGCACGATCCGCTTCAAGCCAGGGAAGGACCTCCAGAACATCGGAGGCTGATTCCGCGTCGAAGTCGCCATTTGTCCAACGAATCACCCGCCGAGGCCCCGGTTCCCGTCGAGAATTCTGCGTACCGCTCCGGCGGCATCGGGTCGCAGATGTCCGTGCCGGCCCGTGCCGTTCCGGCGCCGCGGCGCCGGTTCGAGCACAAGCTCTGGAAACATATCCTGCTGTTCGTGCTGACACTGGCAACCACAACTGTGGCTGGCGCCGGCCATTATCGCTCGTTTCTCTCGGACTTCGGCCGGCAAGCAATCGAGATGGGCGCTCTGGATCTGCTGATCCGCGGCTTCTGGTACAGCGGGACGCTGCTGCTGATCCTCGGCGCGCACGAGATGGGTCACTACTCGTACTGCCGGCGCTACAACATCGACGCTACTCTCCCCTACTTCCTTCCGTTTCTGTTTTTTACCGGCACCCTCGGGGCCGTGATTCGCATACGCGAAGCGTTCCCGACCCGGACCGTGCTCTTCGACATCGGGGTGGCCGGGCCGATTGCAGGTTTCATGGTGGTCGTCCCCGCGCTGTTCGTCGGCCTGAGCCTGTCCACGGTGACGTTGGATCCTCCCGGGAGCGACGCGCTGCTCTCACTGGGGGAGCCCCTTCTGTTCCAGTGGGGCGCCCAGCTGGTGTTCGGCAGGTTGCCCGAAGGCCACACTATCAACATGCATCCGATGGTGTTCGCTTCCTGGTTCGGGATGCTCGCGACAGCGCTGAACCTGCTGCCGTTCGGGCAGCTCGACGGTGGGCACATCACGTATGCCACGCTTGGCCGGTGGGCCACACCGATTTCCCTCCTGACCGTCGCCGGCGCCATCGCGATGACGTTCGTGTCCACCAGCTGGCTGTTCTTCACGATCCTCATGGTCCTGATGCTGCTGGTTCTCGGCCCCAGGCACCCGAGGGTGGTCTACGAATACGAGCCGCTCGGTCGAGGGCGTGTCGCGGTAGCGGCGGTTGCGCTGCTGATGCTGGTGTTATGCTTCACGCCCGCCCCGATCGAGCCCTACGAGTTGATCTCGACGCCGCAGATCCAGTCGGTGTCCCGCTAGCCCAGGGACTAGCCGTCAAAGCACGTTCATCGGGTCGACGTCCACGATCGCGCGGCGGCGGATGTCCGGCCGCGCATCGAGCGCGGTGATCAGCGCCTGCCTCATGGCTCCGCGATGCGTGCCTTTCATGAAGAACTGGGCCCGGTGCTCGCCCTTCAGGCGGCTGAGCGGGGCGGTCGCAGGGCCAAGCACCCGATACGGTTCGCCGCCCCGCCGCAGCGCCCTCACGACGCCGCCGGCGTCCTTCATGGCCGCCTCCAGCGTGCGGCCCTTGATCACCACGTTGACGAGCGCGACGGCCGGTGGATAGCGCATCGCGCGCCTGAATCGGATTTCCTCCTCGAAGAAGCCGGCGTAGTCCTGACGGCACGCGTGGCGGATGCTGTAGTGATCCGGATAGAGGGTCTGCACGACGGCCTGCCCGCGGATCTCCCCGCGTCCGGCGCGTCCCGCCACCTGGGTCAGCAACTGGAACGTGCGTTCGGAGGCGCGGAAATCGGCCAGCCCGAGACCGACGTCCGCCGAGATCACGCCGACCAGCGTCACGCGCGGAAAATCATGGCCCTTCGCGATCATCTGCGTTCCCACCAGCACGTCGAGCTCGCCATCGGCAAAGCGTAACAGGAGCGCGGCGATCGCGCCTCGCTTCCGGATCGTGTCGCGGTCGACACGCGCGACCCGCGCGTGCGGGAACTTCTCTTGGATCTCCGCTTCGACGCGCTCGGTCCCGAAGCCCAGCTGTTCCAGGTAGGGCCCGGCGCAATTGAGACAGGCCCTGGGCAGCGTCATCGAGTAGTTGCAATAGTGGCATCGTGCCCGGTGCGCGGCCTTGTGCACGGTCAGGCTCACGCTGCAGTTCGGGCACTCGAGCGTCGCCGCGCACTGGCGGCAGAAGACGGTGCTCGCGAACCCGCGACGGTTCAGCAGCACGATCGCCTGCTCGCGTTCAGCAAGCCTGGCGTCGAGCGCCTCGCACAGCGGCTGGCTGAGGATGACGTCGGGACCCGCGGCGGCATACTCGGCGCGCATGTCGACGATCTGCACGCTCGCAAGCGGCCGATCGAGCACGCGGTTCTTCAGCGTCACGAGCGTGTAGCGGTCCTTCAACGCGTTCTGATAGCTCTCCATGGAGGGTGTGGCCGACCCGAGGACGGCCAGCGCACCGGCCTGCCGGGCCCGCATCACCGCGACGTCGCGGCCGTTGTAACGCGGTGCTTCCTCCTGCTTGTACGACCCGTCGTGCTCCTCGTCCACGATGACGAGCCCGAGCCTGGCGAGCGGCGCGAAGACAGCCGAGCGCGTTCCCACGACGACGTCGACAGCGCCTCGGCGGATTCGGTGCCACTGGTCGTAGCGCTCCCCGTCGGACAGCCCGCTGTGCTGGATGGCCACCGAGTCGCCGAAGTACGCCCGGAAGATCCTGGCCACGGCCGGGGTAAGGGCGATCTCCGGTACGAGCAGCAGCACACCAGACCCTGCCTGTCGGGCGGCGGCCGCGAGCCGGAGATAGATTTCGGTCTTGCCGCTCCCGGTGACGCCGTGCAGCAGGGCCGTCCTGAACGCGTGCGCGCCGTGCAGCGACAGCAGTTGCGCGAGTGCGGACTCCTGCTCGGAGGTGAGCACGAGCGGCGCCCGCACCTCCTGGTCGGCTGCCGGCGATTGCGCGAACGGATCCCGCTCGACGCGCCGCCGGCCGATCGTGACGAGGCCCAGTTCGGCGAGACGCGAGATCGAGGACGCACCGATCCCGCTATCGGCGAGCTGCGCGGTGCTCAGACCCTCAGGGGCGCCGCTCAGTCGTGCCAGCGCCTCGCGCTGCCGGGCTCCGAGGCGAATTGTGTTGGCAGCATCACCTTCGAGCTGCGCGACCTCCAGGCCCTGGGCGGTCACGAACGCCACGCGCACCGTTCTGAATGCCGACGCCGACCCACCGAGCGGCCTGGTGAGCGCGATCAAGCCGTCGCCCTCGAGCGTCAGCAATGCGGCGTGCGCCCCGCGTTTGTCACCGGCGATGGCCTCCACGCGCATCGGCTTGCCGGCGGCGAGCCGGTGAAGAAGCTCGCGCCGTGTCCCGCGCTCGATCAGCGCGCGCGCATGACCGAGTTCGGTGATCTGCGCGTAACGCTCGGACTCGATCCACGCGCGCGGCGGCATCGCCGCCGATATCGCGTCGCCCACGCCGCAGGCGTAATACTCGGCCACCCACGCCGCCAGCCGCACGATCTCGGGCGGCAGGAAATGATCGGAGTCGAGGACGTCGATTAAATCTCTGACGGTCCCTATGTCCCTCATCCCTGGGTCCTTGGTCCCTGGGTCCTTGGTCCCTGGGTCCTTGGTCCCTCGGTCCTTAGTCCCTGGGTCCTTGGTCCCTGCGTCCTCCGTCCTTGGGGCCTCGGTCCCTGGGTCCTTGATCCCTTGGTCCATCGTCCTTGGGTCCTCCGTCTCTGGGTCGTCCGTCCCTTGGTTCTCCGTCCCAGGGACCGACGACCCAGGGACCGACGACCCAGGGACTAAGGACTCAGGGACCAAGGACTCAGGGATGAGGGACATAGGGACCGACGACCAGGGATGAGGGACCAGGGACTCGAGCACGCACCCCGTCACGACGCGAGCGCCGAGGGGGACGAGGACGCGGGCGCCGACGACTGGGATGGGGAACCCATCGGGAACGCCGTAGGTGAGACCGTCGAGTGCGGGGACAGGCACTGCGACGCGGACGAGGCGCATGACTACGCGCGCTGATCTGGCGCGGTCTCGTCAGGAGCCGTTTCCTGCAGCAGGGCCCGGACCTTCTTCATGTCCTCCCAGACGTCGCGCTTCCTGTCGGGGCTCCGGAGCAGGAACGCGGGATGGAAGGTCGGGATCAGTTTCGCGCCGCGGAACTCGTAGATCCGGCCGCGCAGCCGGGATATCGGGTCCTGGGTCTTCAGCAGCGTCCTCGCCGCGAACGTTCCCAGTGCCACGATAACGCGCGGTCGGACGGCGTCGATCTGCTGAAACAGGAACGGCTGACACGTCGCGACCTCGTCGGGGTCCGGGTTCCGGTTGTCGGGCGGCCGGCACTTGATCACGTTCGCAATATACACATCATCGCGCTTCAAGGCGATCGCTTCGATGATCCTGGTGAGCAGCTGACCCGCGCGGCCGACGAACGGAATACCCTGCACGTCCTCGTCGGCACCCGGCGCCTCTCCTACGAACATCAGGTCGGCCGACGGGTTGCCGACTCCGAACACCACCTGACGGCGCCCGAGCCCGTGGAGCTTGCAGCGCGTGCAATCGCCGATCTCCGTGCGGATCACGTCGAGCAGCCGTGGCCCGTGGTCCGTGGCCCGTAGTCCGTCGGGGACCGCAGGTGGCAGATTTGACAGCTCTGCACGTGCCAGGTCGGACGTAGCACCTGACACGTTCTCACGCGCCCTCCACCATCCATCTCGGCTCACACCCGTAACGCCCAGCTCCTGAAAGAACCGCAGATGGCTGGCGAGCTCGTCGTGATTCACTTCTCGACCCTGGCTTCGAGCAGTTTTTCGGCGCGGTCGAGAATGCGGGCCGCCAGGAGGGTCTTGGGACCGAGCGGGAACTGTTCCTCGTGACCGCGGCCTATGATCGTGGCGGCGTTCAGTTCCGAGTCGAAGCCGGCATCGGTCCTGGAAATGTCGTTGGCGACGATCAGATCCGCCGACTTGCGCCGCAGCTTCTCGCGGCCTTTCTTCAGAGGATCGCCGCTCTCGGCGGCGAACCCGACGAGCACGGGCCGCGCGCCGTCCCGCCGCGCGCTTCCCAGATCCGACAGGATGTCGCGCGTGCGAACGAGGGTCAGCTCGAGCGGCCCGTCGCTCTTCTCGATCTTGCCCTGAACCTGTTCGGCGGGGGTGTAGTCCGCGACCGCGGCCGCCATCACCACGATATCCGCGGCGCCCGACGCGTCCAGAACCGCCCTGTGCATCTCGGCTGCGTTGCGCACGCGCGTCACCTCGACGCCCGCGGGCGCTTCAAGCGCGGTCGGCCCGGCGATCAACAGCACGCGCGCGCCGCGGCGGGCCGCGTCGGCGGCCACGGCATAGCCCATGCGCCCGCTCGAGCGGTTCCCGACATAGCGAACCGCATCGATATCCTCGTAGGTCGGGCCGGCCGTGACGACGACGAGCCGGCCCAGGAGGGAGCCCGACGGGCGGATGATCCTGTCGGCCGCTTCCGCGACGGCTTCGGGCTCGGCCAGCCTGCCTTTCCCAATCCACCCGCAGGCCAGATACCCCTCTCCGGGATCCACGAATCGCACGCCGCGAACCTGGAGCGCTGCCATGTTCCGGCGTACTGCCTCGTGTTCGAACATGTTCGTGTTCATGGCCGGGGCCATCAGGACCGGCGCGCGGGTCGCGAGATAGAGGGAGGTGAGGAAGTCGTCCGCGATGCCGTTGGCGAACTTCCCGATGATGTTGGCAGTTGCGGGAGCGACGAGGAGCAGCGCGATGTCGGAGGCGAGCGAGATGTGCTCGATGTCCGCATTCGTGCCGCGCGCGAATTGATCGCTGATGACCCGGCGGCGGGTTATGGCTTCGAACGTCACTTCCCCGACGAACCGCCGGGCCGAGCGCGTCATGACGGCCGCGACGTCGTGCCCGCGCTTCTGCAGCTCGCGGGCAACCTCCACGGCCTTGTACGCGCCGATTCCGCCGGTGACGCCCAATGCGACGAGTGACATGGATAATCAGTTTCCAGCTTCCAGTTTCCAGCTTCCAGTTTCCAGCTACCAGGTCTGGATTGAGCCTGACTCGACTTCCAGCCTCAGCCTTCCGCCTTCCAACTTCAGCCTTCAGCGTTGACTTTGTCGACCTTGCCCTCGCGGACTTCCTTCAGCGCGAGTTTGATGACCTTGTCGGGCCCGGTCGTGCGCGGAGTGCAGCCTTTGAGCAGCTGCTTGGCGCGCGCGCCGGCAATGACGACGAATTCGAACTTGTTGGATGTGCTCGATCTATCAGACACAATCAGTCCTTTCGAAGGTCTTCACGATTCGTTCGGCGACGGGACGCGCCGAGCGCAGCCGGGCGCGTTCGGCTATGACGATGGCCCGGAGGCGATCGACGCACGTGTCGAGCTCGTCGTTGACGACCACGTAGTCGTATTCGACGAACGCGGCGACTTCCGCCCGGGCGGTGGCGAGACGACGCTGCATCGCCTCTTCCGAGTCCTTGCTCCGGCCTCGCAGCCTCCGCTCCAGGACGCCGAACGATGGCGGCAGCACGAAGATGCCCACGGTGTCGGGGCAGCGCATCCGGACCTGCCGGGCGCCTTGCACGTCGATCACCAGGACGAGGTCGCGCCCCGTGTCGAGCTCGTGCCGGCTATCCTCGGCGCCCGTCCCGTACAGGTTGCCGAACACGTCCGCCCACTCGAGGAAGGCCTCGGCCGCGACCATCTGCTCGAAACGGCTGCGTGTGATGAAATTATAGTCCACTCCGTCGGTTTCGCCGCCTCGGAGCTTCCGTGAGGTGTACGATCTCGACAGCGCAAGGTCGGGCACCACGGCCACCAGGCGCTCGACCACGGTGGTTTTCCCGGTGCCCGACGGCGCCGATACCACAAACAGCAGGCCGCGGCGGTGAGGCTGGGGCGGTTCGGGTTCACTCGACATTCTGCACCTGCTCGCGCATCTTCTCGAGATCCGCCTTGAGCGCCACGATCAACTCGGATACGACGGGCCCTTCGGCCTTCGAGCCCGCGGTGTTGACCTCGCGGTTCATCTCCTGAAGGAGGAAGTCGAGCTTGCGCCCGCACGGCTCTTGCGAATCGGTCAGCGCCCGCCAGTGCTCGAGGTGGCCGCGAAACCGAACGACTTCCTCGGTGATGTCGGAGCGTCCGACGAACCTGGCGATCTCCTGGGCGATGATCGATTCGTCCGCGAGGCTGTCGGCCCGCAGCTCGCGGACGCGCTCGGCCAGTCTGACCTGGAGGGCGGCCATGCCCTCCTCCGCGGCCATGGCCACACGCTCGAACAGATCGCCCAGCCGGGTCCGCCTGGCGTCGAGATCGGCGCGCAGGTAGCCACCCTCCCGCAGCCGCATCGTCTCCAGCTCGTCGAGGGCGCCTTCGAGCGCGCGTTCGAGGCGCTCGGCGATCGGGCTGCCCTCGATGGAAGCGTCTGGCGCCTTCTCGCGAATCGCGAGCGCCTGGGGAAATCTGAGCAGGTCCCCGACAGACAAGCTCCCTTCGACGAAGCCGAGCTCGCGCGCCCTGTCCACCGCGGCGGCGAGGGGGCCCAGGAAGGCTTCGTTCAGCTCGACCTCCATGGTGGCTTCTCCGCGCTGCTGCACGGCAACCGCCACCTCCAGGCGTCCCCGGGCGACGCGGCCCTGGACGAGCGAGCGGATCCGCGGCTCGAGCGGGGCGAGCGTCCCCGGCATTCGGAGCTGCAAATCGAGGAACCGGTGATTGACGGACTTGACGGTCACGCTGATCGACGCGAGCTCATCGTCGTGCGTTACCGACGCGAATCCGGTCATGCTCTTGATCATTGCTCCGCCGTCACCTCGTTCGGCTCCTCCTTCTCGAAGAGCTGGAGCGCATACAGCTTCGCATAAACCCCGTCGGCTCGCGCGAGGAGCTCGTCGTGGCGCCCGATCTCCGCGACGCGACCGTTCTCGAGGGCGATGATCCTGTCGGCGCGCCGCACGGTGGACAGGCGATGAGCGATCACGAACGCGGTGCGGTTGCGCATGAGATTCGCCAGGGCCTCCTGGACCAGGCGCTCCGATTCGGCGTCGAGCGACGAGGTCGCTTCATCGAGAATCAGGATCGGGGAGTTCTTCAGCAGCGCGCGCGCGATCGCCAGACGCTGCCGCTGTCCGCCCGAGAGCCGTTGCCCGCGCTCGCCGATCGTGCTCTGATATCCTGCGGGCAGCGCGGCGATGAAGTCGTGGGCGTGCGCGGCGCGCGCCGCCTCCTCGATTTCTTCGCGCGCGGCCTGGGGCGAACCGTAGGCGATGTTGCTGGCGATCGTATCGTCGAAGAGCACGGTCTCCTGGGTCACGATGCCGATGTTCGCGCGCAGCGACTTCAGGGTGACGTCGCGCACGTCGGTGTTGTCGATTCGAATCGCACCCGACGTCACGTCATAGAACCGCGGAATCAGGTTCACGAGCGTCGTCTTGCCGGCGCCGCTCAGGCCGACGATCGCGACGACCTGCCCTGCCGACACGCGGAACGAGACGTCCTGGAGCACGTGCCGGCCTGAACCGTCCTCGTAGGCAAAGCTCACACGATCGAACTCGATCGACTCGCGCAGCCGCCCCAGGGGCAGCGCGCCGTCGCGGTCCTGCACTTCCGAGTGCGTGTCGAGAATCTCGAAGATCCGCTCCGAGGCGGCCATCGCCTGCTGCAGGTTCGTGTTCACCCGGCTGAGGCGCTTCACCGGGCCGTACATCAGCAGGGCAGCCACCACGAACACCATGAAATCGCCCTCGGTGAGCCGTCGCATCGCGATCTCTCGGCTGCCGTACCACATCAGCGCAACGAGGCCGAGGCCGCCCAGGAACTCCATCAGCGGTGGCAGGACCGAAACGGTGCTCATGACCTTGAGGTTCGTCCGGTAGAGCCGTTGGGCCGCCCGCTTGAAACGCGCGGCCTCGTGCCCCTCGGCGCCGAACGCTTTCACGATCCGGTGGCCCGTAAACGCTTCGGCCGTGACGTGGGACAGATGCTCGAGCTCCTCCTGGCTGCGCCGCGTGGTACGTCGGATCCGTTGTCCGAGGCGCACGAGCGGATAAATCGCAACCGGCGCGCCGGTTACGACCACCAGCGCCAGCTTGAAGTCGATATAGAACACGACGACGGCGAGGCCGACGAGTGTCAGACCCTCCCGCAGCAGGTCGCCGACGGTTTCGGAGACGGCCTGCTGAACCTGGTTGACGTCGTTGGTGAGCCGCGACATCAGCTGCCCGCTGGTCCGCCGGCTGAAGAAGCCGGCAGATTGGGCCAGGATGTGGCGGAACAGGTGGTTCCGTACGTCCCGCACCACGCGTTGACCGATGTCGGTCATCAGGTAGGTCGAGAAGTACGAGCCGAAACCCTTGAACAGATAGACCGTGAGCACGGCCAGTGCCCACGTGCGGAAGTCGATTGGCAGACCCCACGGCCCGATTTCGATCTGCCGCGGCAGCACCCGATCCATCAGCGGCTTGATGAGGACGACGATGCCCGCCGAGGCGGCCGCGTAGACGAGCATGGCGGCGATGGCCGCCAGGAAGCGCCCGCGGTACGGGCGCGCGTACTCGAGCAGACGCGCGAATGGACTCACTCGTTGAACCGATGTTTCAGCGCGGGCACGACATCACGCGGCCGTGGATTCCTCGTAGCCGTTGGGATGCGCGACCCGCCACCTCCAGGCCGTTTCGACAATCACGTCGATCTCTTCGAACCGCGGCCGCCAGCCGAGCTCCGCCTTGATGCGATCGCTCGAGGCAAACAGCACGGCGGGATCCCCGGCGCGGCGTGGACCCACCTTGTGGGGCACGGCGCGTGCGCTCACCCGCTCGACGGCCTTCAGCACGGCAAGGACCGACGTCGGGCGTCCGTTCCCAAGGTTATACACGGTTGACGGCGCGCCGGATCTCAACGAATCGAGAGCCAGCACATGGGCCGACGCCAGGTCGGTTACGTGGACGTAATCGCGCAGGCACGTCCCGTCGTCGGTTGCGTAATCGGTGCCAAAGACCTCGAATGGGTCGCGGCCGAGCGCCGCGTCGATCGCGCGGGGGACCACATGAATCTCCGGCGCATGGTCCTCGCCCAGTTCCCCGTCCGGGTCCGCCCCTGCGGCGTTGAAGTATCTGAGGGCCACGGACCGGAGTCCGTACGCGCGGTCGTAGTGAGGAAGGGCGCGTTCGACGGCCAGCTTGGTCTCGCCGTAGGCATTGATCGGAGAGGTCGGGTGCGTCTCGATGATCGGGGTTTCCCGGGGATTGCCAAAGACGGCGGCTGTCGAAGAGAAGACGAAATGGCGGAGACCGCATTGCACGAGGGCGTCGAGGACCGACAGCGCGCCGGCGACGTTGTTGCGGTAGTACCCGGCAGGATCCCTGACCGAGTCGCCCACCGAGAGCCAGGCCGCGAAGTGCATCACGGCATCCGCCCGGTGCGTGGTGATAGCGTCGCGGAGCCGCCGCGTATCGTGGATGTCGCCATCCACGACGACCGCCGCCTGGGAAACCGCGGCGCGGTGGCCCGCCGAAAAGTTGTCGTACACGACAACCTGCTCGCCGCGCGCCGCCAGCGCTTTCACGGCATGGCTGCCGATATAGCCGGCGCCGCCCGTGACGAGCACGATCCCGCTCATGGACGGCCCATCGAGAAGTACGTGAACCCCTGCGCGCGAATCGTGTCGGGGATGTAGACGTTGCGTCCGTCGAAGATGACCGGCGACCGCATGAGCTTCTTCATGCGTCCGTAGTCGGGCTCCCTGAACTCGTTCCACTCGGTCACGATGACCAGACAGTCGGCACCGGTGAGCGCCGCGTAGCTGCCGTCGGCAAAGGTGACCTTCGAGCCGAAGATCCCGCGGGCGACTTTCATCGCTTCCGGATCGTAGACCTGGACGATTGCGCCCTCTCGCAGGAGCCCGTTGATCAGCGGGACGGCGGGCGCTTCCCGCATGTCGTCGGTCCTCGGCTTGAACGCCAGCCCCCAGATGGCAATCCGCTTGCCCTTGAGCGCGCCGAAATGCTTTCGCATCTTCACGAGCAGCCGCAGTTTCTGCTGCTCGTTGACCGCTTCGACCGACTTCAGGATCTTGAAATCGTAGTCGCGGTCCGCGGCAAAGCGCAGCATGGCCTTCACATCCTTCGGAAAACAGCTCCCGCCGTAGCCCACACCTGGAAAGAGGAACGAACTGCCGATCCGGCGGTCCGCGGCCACCGCGTGGCGGACCTGATCCACGTTCGCCCCCACGGCCTCACAGACGTTCGCGACCTCGTTCATGAAGGAGATGCGCGTCGCCAGCATCGCGTTCGCCGCATACTTGCACAATTCGGCGCTGGCGCAGTCCATCATCATGATGGGCGCGCCCGTTCTCGTGAACGGGGCGTAGAGCTCGCGCATCAGCCCGGCCGCCCGCGGGTCCTCGGCCCCGATCACCACGCGGTCAGGCTTCATGAAATCGTCGATGGCCGCTCCCTGCTTGAGGAACTCGGGGTTGCTCACGACGCTGAACGGGTGCGTCGTTTCGCGGCGGACGATTTCGCGGACGCGCGACGCGGTTCCCACCGGCACGGTGCTCTTGTTGACGATCACCTTGTAGCCGTTCATCGCGCGGGCCACGTCCTTGGCGACGTCGAGGACGTGCTGGAGGTCCGCCGACCCGTCTTCGCCCGTGGGGGTCCCGACAGCCACGAAGATGATTTGGGATTTCCGGACGCCCAGGGGCAGCGCCGTCGTGAACGTGAGCCGTTTCTCGGCCCGGTTCCGGCGGACCATTTCTTCGAGGCCCGGCTCGTAGATGGGGATCTTGCCGCGCCGCAGGAGCCGGATTTTGGCGGGATCGCGATCGACGCAGATGACCTCATTGCCGTTTTCGGCGAAGCACGCGCCGGCCACCAGCCCCACATACCCGCTTCCGACGACCGCGATCTTCATTCGTTTGAGGCCCCCACGGGAAACAAACCCCTAACGCTAACACAGCCGCAAAAACGCTGTCAATCTACTGACTCACAAGGATTTGCCGTCCGCGGCGGCTGTGCTAGCATGAGCGCGCGTGCGCGTGCTGATCGACTATCGGCCGGCGTTGCGCCAGCGAACCGGCGTCGGCGAGTACGCACACCAACTGGCCGTCGCACTGGTCCCTCGCCTGGCGCCAGACGGCCAGCTGATGCTGTTCTCGAGTTCCTGGAAGGATAGGCTGCCGGTCTCGCCTGTCGAGGGCGCCTCGGCCGTCGATCTGCGGATTCCGGTGCGCCTGCTGAACCTGGCCTGGCACCGCCTTGGTTGGCCGCCAATCGAGCTCCTGGGCGCGCGCGCCGACGTCGTTCACGCCATGCACCCGCTGCTGCTGCCCTCGCGGCGCGCCGCGCAGGTGGTCACCGTCCACGACCTGTATTTTCTGGACGCTCCTGGGGAGACGGTCGCGGAGATACGGCGGGACTATCCGCGGCTCGCCGGCGCCCACGCCCGCCGCGCCGACGCGGTCATCGTCAATTCCGAGCACACGGCCGGGCAGGTCGTCTCGCGGCTGGGCGTGGATCGAGGGCGGATTACCGTCTGCTATCCGGGCGCCCCGAACTGGGCGCGGCGCGAGCCTCCAGGATCGCCAGGCCCGATCCTGTTTGTCGGGACCATCGAACCGAGAAAGAACGTATTGACCCTGCTGGATGCGTACCGCAGGCTGGTGGCCCGCCGGCCCGGCGCCCCCGAGCTCCTGCTGGCGGGCCGTGCGGGGCAGAACGCGTCGGCTGCCCTCTCCGAAGTCGGCCTGGCAGCGCTGGCTGGCAGCGTCCGCCATCTGGGTTACGTGCGCGATACGGAGCGCCAACGGCTCTACCGCGCGGCGTCCATGCTCGTGCTGCCATCCCTTGACGAAGGCTTCGGCATGACGGCTCTCGAGGCGATGACCGTGGGTGTCCCTGTGATTGCCTCCAACCGGGGCGCCCTGCCCGAGGTCGTCGGCGAGGCAGGCGTCCTCTTCGAACCGCTGGACAGCGAGGAACTGGCCGAGGCGATGGAGCGGTTGCTGGACGATCGGACGCTGGCGGATCGATGCGCGGAGCTGGGACGCGCGCGATCGCTCCGGTTCGACTGGGGCGGAAGCGCCGACCGGCTCCTCGAGGCATACCGTCAGGCGATCGAGCGCCGCAGGGCGCGCAGCTCATGACGCCGCAGCGTCGGATAGGGCTCGATGCTCGCGAACTCCTCGGCGATGCGACCGGTGTCGGGCGATACCTGGCGGAGCTGCTGGGGCGATGGATGGTGCGGGAGGATCGACACCGGCGGCAATTCCTGCTGTACGCGCCAGGAGCGCTTCCGCTGCAGCTCGAGCCCGGCACGGCAGGCCTTCGAATTATTGGGCGCGGCCGCGGCACCTGGTGGGAGCAGACCTATCTGCGTCGCGCGGTCAGAGACGATCGGCTGAACGTATTCTTTGCCCCGGCCTACACCGCGCCGCTCGGCACGGGGGTGCCCTTGGCGGTGACGATCCACGACATTTCCTTCGTGGCGCATCCCGAATGGTTTCGCGCCGGCGAAGGGCTCCGCCGGCGCTGGCTCACCCGGCGCGCGGCGGCGGCCGCGTCGGTGATCTTCACCGATTCCCAGTTCTCGCGCGGAGAGATTGAAGCGCACCTGCGCGCCGATCCGGGCCGGATCCGCGTGATTCCTCCTGGAGTCACGCCCCGGCTGCCGAGGGTCGCTCCCGGCACGGGACGCGAGCCGCTGGTCCTGTTCGTCGGCTCGTTGTTCAATCGGCGAGGGCTGCCGGATCTGATCGACGCGTTCGCCCGGGCAACACCGGATCTCCCGGACAGCCGGCTGGTGATTGTCGGGGACGACCGTACCTGGCCCCGTCAGGATCTGCCGTCGGTCGCCGAGCAGCGGGGGGTCGCGTCGCGAACCCGGTTTCTCAGGTATGTTCCGGATGAGGAGCTGGCCGGGCTGTATGCGCGCGCATCGGTATTCGTCTTCCTGTCGGAATACGAGGGCTTCGGTTTGACACCGCTCGAGGCGCTTGCGGCGGGAGTGCCGCCAGTCGTGCTCGATACGCCGGTCGCCCGCGAGGTGTACCGGGACGCGGCCTTGTATGTGCCTGCCGGTGACGTCCGCGCTGCGGCGAGCGCGATACGACGCCTGCTGCTCGATGCCCGTCAGGGGGAGCCGGTCGTGGCGCGTGGGCGCGACCTGCTGCGCCTGTACTCGTGGGAGGCCGCCGCCGACGCCACGCTCGCCGAGATCGAGCGCATCGCCCGCCCATGAGGCTCTCAATCATCATCGTCAGCTACAACGCGCGCGACGATCTGGCGAATTGTCTGCGCTCGCTCAACGCCGCCCCGCCCGCGATCCCGCACGACATCACCGTAGTGGACAATGCCTCGTCCGACGGCAGCGCCGACGCCGTGCGGGAGGGCTGGCCGGAGGTCCAGGTGATCACGCTGGTGAAGAACCTCGGCTTTTCGGGCGGCAACAACGTCGGGATCAGGGCAACGTCCGGCGAGTTGATCCTGCTCCTCAACAGCGACACGAGTGTGCCCCCGGGGGCAATCGACCACCTGGTGTCTCGTCTGGCGGCCCGCCGCGAGGCCGCTGTTGCGGGGCCGCGTCTCGTTGACGGGACGGGGCGGCTGGAGATCTCCTTCGGCGCGATGATCTCGCCGTTCGCCGAACTGAGACAGAAGCTCCGCGGGCGCCTGTACGAACGGCGCGTCGGGCCGATCGAACGCGCCGTCACGCGGGCGGCCGCCTCCGAGCGGTATGTGGACTGGGTCAGCGGCGCCTGCCTGCTGGTGTACCGGGCGGATGCCGAGGCGGTGGGGCTGCTCGACGAACGGTTTTTTCTCTACACGGAGGATGTGGATTTCTGCGCGTCGATCCGAAAACGTGGACGGCGCGTGCTGTTCACACCAGCCGCGGAGGTCGTGCATTTCCGCGGGCGCTCCCGCACGTCCGCCCCTGGTGTCACGAACGCCGCGTATCGCCGGAGCCAGCTCGCCTTCTACGAGAAGCACCATCCCCGCTGGGCTCCTCTGCTGCGCATCTATCTACGGCTGCGCGGGCACCCAGGGGGACAGTCCCCCTAAGGGGACTGGCACTTTAAGGGGACAGGCACCCTAATGGGACAGGCACCTTAAGGCACCTGTCCCCTCCCCCGGCCTGATACACTCGGTCCGACCGTGCGGATAGCCATTGATGCCCGCAAGCTGCGCGACTACGGAATCGGCACCTACGTGCGGAACCTGCTGCGGCACCTGGCCCGCCTGGACCGCACCACCGACTATGTGATCGTCTGCCATCGCGTGGATGAGGAGGTCGTGTCCCAGTTGGGGCCGAACTTTCACGCGCTGCTCGATTCCTCCCCCGGCTACTCCGTCCGGGAACAGGTGACGATCCCTGCCGACCTGCGTCGCGCGCACGCTGAGCTCTTTCACGCGACGCATTACGTGCTGCCCCCGCTGACGCCGTGCCCGTCGGTCGTGACCATCCACGACTGCATCCACTTGCGCTTCCCCCAGTATCTTCCCCATCGCTTTTCGTACGCCTATGCACGGAGCTCGATGTGGGTGGCCGCCCACCGCTCCGCCCGCATCCTGACGGTCTCGGAAGCGTCGAAGCGGGACATCCTCAGCTTCTTCCACATCGATGAAAAGAAGATCGACGTCATCCCCAATGCCATCGACGAGCGGTTCTGGGCGCCCCCGGCCGACGACGAAGTGGAGCGCGTGCGCCAACGGTACCAGCTGGACGCGCCCTTCGTCTTGTATACCGGCAACATCAAGCCGCACAAGAACATCGAACGGCTCATCGAAGCTTTCTATCTCTTGAAGAAGCGGGGGTTCGAGGAGGTCAAGCTCCTCATCATCGGCGACGAGATCAGCAAGTACGCCACGCTCAGACGGGCGGTGCACCGCTACAAGCTGCACAAGCACGTCCGCTTCTTCGGCTTCGTGCAGGACAAGACGCTCGCCATCCTGTACAGACTGGCCCGTGTGTTCGTGTTTCCCTCGCTGTACGAGGGCTTCGGCCTCCCACCGCTCGAGGCCATGGCCAGCGGCACGCCGGTGATCACCTCCAGGGTCTCGTCGCTGCCAGAAGTCGTCGGGGACGCGGCGCTGCTCATCGATCCCTATGACCCGGAAGCGATTGCGGAAGCCATGGATCGCGTGCTGAGCGACGCCGTGCTCCGGGCCGACTTGCGCGAGCGTGGGCTCGTTCGGGCGCGGCACTTCTCCTGGGAACGGTCGATCGGCCGCGTCCGGGAGATCTACCAAGAGGTGCTCGCAGGCTGATGGCGCGCGCCGCTTGGACGGAACCAGCGCCCGCCCACACGCGCGAGACCCACACGGGCGCGGCCAGTACTCCCGCGAGGGTCGCCATCGTCCACGACTGGCTGACCGGGATGCGCGGCGGCGAAAAAGTCCTCGAGTCGATCTGCGCCTTGTATCCCGCTGCGACGGTCTTCACCCTGGTGCATGTGCGCGGCCGGGTGTCGAAGGCAATCGAAGCTCATCCGATTCGGACCTCCGCCGCACAGTGGCTGCCGGGCGCACGCCGCCTCTACCGCCAGTATCTGCCCCTCTTTCCGGCTCTGGTCGAATGGCTGGATCTCGACGGCTTCGACCTCGTGATCAGCAGCAGCCACTGTGCGGCGAAGTCGGTCATCGCCGCGGGACAGGCCGTGCACGTGTGCTACTGCCATTCGCCAATGCGGTACGCGTGGGACCAGTTCGGCGCCTACTTCAATCCGGCGCAGGTCGGCAGGCTGCGACACACACTCTTGAGGCCCGTGATGGCCCGGATGGCCCGCTGGGATGCAGCAACGGCGGGGCGTGTGGACGCCTTCGTCGCCAACTCGCGCTATGTTGCGGGCCGGATCCGCCGATACTATAATCGCAGGTCGACAGTTGTGTATCCGCCCGTAGATACAACGTTTTATCGCCCCGCCGACAACCAGCGCCCTGTTGACCCCGGCTTTCTCGTGGTGTCCGCGCTCGTACCTTACAAGAAGGTGGATGTGGCGATTGACGCGTGCCAGCGAGTTGGTGCGCCGCTGAAAATCGTGGGCGAGGGCCCTGAGGCGCCCCGGCTGCGGCGGCTGGCTGGCTCGAACGTCGAGTTCCTTGGCCGACGGTCGGACGAGGAGCTCAAGACCCTTTATCAGCAGGCGTCCGCGCTGTTGCTACCCGGAATCGAGGACTTCGGAATTGTGCCAGTGGAGGCGCAAGCCTGCGGGTGCCCCGTGATTGCAACCGGCACCGGTGGCGCCACCGAGACCGTGGTGGACGGCGAGACCGGCTTGCTCGTCGATGAGCCCTCGGCAGCGGGGTTTGCCGACGCCCTCGCGCGCGTTGCAGGGCTGCACCTCGATCCCACCCGCATCCGCCAGCAGGCGCTTCGGTTTTCCCGCGACCGTTTCACGGCCGGCTTCAAGGCCGCCGTGGACGAAGCGGTTGCCCACGGGTACCGTCCATGATGCGGCGGCACAACCGCCTGCTCGTGCTGCTCTACGTCATCACCGACGCCCTCCTGGGGATGGTCGCGTTCGGGCTGGCTTACGCAATTCGTTTCCACACCATCCTCCCCGTCTGGAAGGGCATCCCGCCCTTCGAGTGGTACGTCACGCTGCTTCCCTGGGTCGGTGCGCTCGTCCCGGTGGCGTTCCACGTCCAGGGGTTGTATCGCCTGCGCCGCGGGCGCTCCCGCGTGGACGATTTTTTCGCGGTGTTCGTCGGCAGCATCCTGGCGGTCGTCCTGGGGATCATCGGAACGCTGTATTACGGGACTTACTACCTGTCCGACGAACGCAAGGCGGAGGGTGTGTACGAGGTCGCGCAGCTCGTCTGGCTGATCTTCCTCGTGCTCACGATCGTTCTCACCTACTCATCGCGCGAAGCCGTCCGGGAAGTGCTCGAGCGCCGCTGGCGAGCCGGTATCGGCCTCAAGCGCGTGCTGATTGCCGGCGCCGGGGATCTCGGCAGGCTCATCGCCGACAAGCTCCTGGAACAAAGGGAGCTGGGCTTCAAGGTCATCGGCTTCCTTGACGACAAGGCCGCGGGCGATCACATCGGGTACCGCGGCCTGCCGCTGCTCGGCACGCTCGCCGACGCCGACGAAGTCATCCGGCAGGAGAAGATCGATCACCTGTATGTGACGCTCCCGCTCGAGGAGCACGTCAAGATGCTGGGGCTGGTCGAGGCCACGAACCGCGAGGGCGTGGACGTCCATGTGGTTCCAGATCTGCTCCAGTTCATCGCGCTGCGCGCGCGGCTCGAAAACCTGGATGGCGTGCCGATCATCAGCCTCAACGATGTCCCGTTGCGCGGCTTCAACAGCGTGCTGAAGCGCACGACTGACATCGCGATCTCGGGGCTGGCGCTCGCGTTCCTCTCAATCCCGTTTCTCATCATCACGGCGCTCATCAAGCGGACGTCGCCAGGCCCGGTGTTCTACACGCAGGAGCGAATGGGCCTCGACGGCAAAGCGTTCCACGTCTACAAGTTCAGATCGATGTACGAGGGCGCCGAGGACGAGACAGGGCCGATCTGGGCACGCGAGAACGATCCCCGCTGCACGCCCATCGGGCGCTGGCTACGACGTTTCGATCTCGACGAGCTGCCGCAGTTCTGGAACGTGCTGCGGGGCGATATGTCCATCGTGGGCCCGCGGCCCGAGCGGCCGTACTTCGTGGAGCAGTTCAAGCATCGCATCCCCCAATACATGCTGCGGCACAAAGTCAAGGCCGGCATCACGGGGTGGGCGCAGGTCAACGGCTGGCGCGGCAACACCTCGCTCGAGAAGCGCATCGAGTTCGACCTCTACTACATCGAGAACTGGTCGCTGTCGCTCGATTTCAAGATCATGTGGCTCACGGTCGTGAAAGGACTGCATCGCATCGCATGAGAGTCGTCATCACCGGCGCCGCCGGCTTCATCGGATCCCATCTCAGCGATCAGCTCATCGCCCGCGGTCACTCGGTCGTCGGCATCGACAACCTGTCGACCGGCGACGTCGCGAACATCGCGCACCTGACCGGTCGCGACTTCGTCTTCCTCAAGCACAACGTCACCAACTACATCTCGGTCGACGGACCGGTGGATGCGGTGCTGCATTGGGCCAGTCCGGCCA
>DASTBU010000035.1:0-3471 GCA_035711845.1 Vicinamibacterales bacterium | reverse complement strand
GAAGCGCTGGTGGTCCAGGTGACCGGGGAGCAGTTTGCCTGGAACATGCACTATCCCGGCCCCGACGGCGTTTTCGGCCGCACCGACGTCAAGCTGCTCGACCTCCAGTCGAACCCCCTGGGCCTCGATCGCGAAGACCCGGCCGCGAAAGACGACGTCACGACGGTCAATCAGCTCTATCTGCCGGTGAACCGGCCGATCATCGTGCGGCTCCGGAGCAAGGACGTCATCCACAGCTTCGGCGTGCCTGAGTTCCGGGTGAAGCAGGACGCCGTCCCCGGGTTGACCATCCCGATCTGGTTCATCCCGAACGTGACCACTGCGGAGATGCAGACACGGACTGGCAACGCTGAATTCCAGTACGAGATCGCCTGCGCACAGCTGTGCGGCCTGGGCCACGCCCGGATGCGCGGCATGGTGACCGTCTTCGGCGCCGAGGAATTCCAGAAATGGTTCGACGACACCATGGCGGAGCAGGCGGCATCGGCCGCTGATCCCTTCCGCTGAAAACGGGAGATAAAGAGAATCTAACAGCAACTGTCTTGATTAAGTGAGTGGGGCGGCCGTCGGGTCGCTCCACCTCGCCTGATGTTTGACCATGGCATTGAGGGTGGTCAGCAGCTTTCGCATGACGGCGACCAAGGCGACCTTCGCCGGTTTGCCGTGGCTGCGCAGGCGCTGATAGAAGCGCGCGAGTGGACGATTGCGGCGCGATGCCACGAGCGCCGCCATATACAGCGCCGCACGAATCGAGCGGCGCCCACCCCAGATCACGCGGCGCCCCCGCCACTGACCGCTGTCGCGATTGAACGGCGCGACGCCGACCAGTGCGGCGATCGCTCGACGATCCAATCGCCCGAGCTCGGGGAGTTCGGCCAGGAGTGTGCGCGCCACGATGGGGCCAATCCCCGGGACACTGCGGAGCAAGTCCTCTTGGACTCGCCACACGGGGCTGCGCTCGACAGCGCCGCGGATCTCGTCGTCGACATCGTCGAGCCGGCGTTCCAGCCATCGAATATGGGTACGGAGGTCGCGTCGCACGGCGGTCGTCACCGCTTGCGCCAGCCGCCGTTGCTCAGCGCCGAGCATCTCGAGCAATTGTCGCCGGCGCGCGATCAAGGCGGCCAGTGCCCGCGTCTCCGCATCGGGGAGCGCGCGCACTTCGGGTTGCACCCGGGCCCCAAACAGTGCGAGCAGCGCGGCATCGATGGCGTCCGTTTTCGCGGTGCGACCGATCGCTTGCGCAAACGCGCGCACCTGGCGCGGATTGACCACCGTGATCGGCAGGCCGGCGCTCGCGCAGGCACTCACGACTGGCAATTCATAGCCGGCGGTCGCCTCGACGACGATGACCTGTGGCTGCAACGCACTGAGCTGCTCGATGAGTTGCTCGATCGCGTCTGCCGTGGTGGCACTCGTCCAGGTGCGCCCTTCCGGATGCACCCCAATCGCCAGTTCGTCTTTGCTAATATCAATGCCGATCGAGATGGGGTCTGCCATAACGACTCCGTTCGTCATCGCATGTCCCGACCTTATGACCATTCGGGCTCGGTGGCCCACACAACTGTTCGGGATCGTCGACGACGCAATCGGAGAGGGGCCCTTGCTGTTAAGCGGTCTGCAGCGACCCGGAGATAGTCGGGCTCGCCTCTCCTGATGTCGTGTTGTAGCAGATCCGGAAGACATAAGGAGACCAGGAGGAATATTTCTCTTTAGTCTCCTGTTAGTTTCTCCTGCACTCCTGTTCCAAAGATTTTCGGGGTCGGCATCCGGGCGCGGATGCGCTCGAGCTCTTCCACAGTCACCCGGTCGAGGCCGTTCTTGCGGCACGTGTCCTCGACCGCCTTGATCACCATTCCGCGTACGAACGCCGGGATCTTCTTCATCCGCTCGGCGGCCGCATCGTCCCATCCGATGGTCTTCGGCGACTCGCCGCCGTACTCGCTTCGCCCGACAGCCCCTGGGCCGCGCAATGTCAGCAGCGGCGACCCCACGAACTTCCCGGGAGTGTGGGTACAGAGCGGGTCTTCGGCCATCAGATCGCCGCTCACGCCGTAAGCACGGGCCCGGCAGCCGCCGCAGTGGCCGTTCATCTCGCACGCGCCGCAGCGCCCCCCGAGCGACGTGCGGCGGCGAATGCCGGTGAACAGCTCCGACGACGTCCACAGGTCCGCAAGGCTCGCGCTGCGCAGGCTCCCCGCGAAGACCGGTAGGTAGGGGCACGGCGTGACGTCGCCGTTCGGTCGGATCCCCATGTAGTGCGTGCCTGCCGGGCACCCGCCGGCGCCGCCGGAGTAGGTCCTGAACTGGGCGCCGCCGTTCTCGAGGACGGTCTTGATGTAGTGCGGAGCGCACTTCGCGTTGACGAGCATCCGACCGGAGTACTTCTGCTGAATCCGGAACAGCGCGGCGAGCACTTCGTCGTATTGCGCCGGGCTCATATCCGACACGAACTGGCCGCGTCCGGTCGGCACCAGGAAATACAGGTTCCACACCTTCGCGGTGAGACGTTCGTGGGCAAAGTCGGCGATGGCGTCGAGCTCGCCGAGGTTGTGCGCGCCGGCGGTTGTCTGCACGATGAAGGGGAGCCCGGTCCGGTTCAGGATCCCTGCGCCCTCCACGGTGTTCTGCCAGGCGCCGCGCACCCTGCGGAAGCGATCGTGACGATCGGGATCGAGAGCGTCGAGCGACAGCGAGAGTCCCCGTGCGCCGGCATCCCTGAGGCGATTGGCGACGTTCTCCGTAATTTTCACGCCATTGGTGCCGACGACGACCCACAGCTCCTTCTCCGACGCGCGCCGCACGATCTCGAGGATGTCGCGCCGCAGCAGTGGTTCGCCGCCGGTCAGGATGGTCACGCATTCAGGGGCGAATGCGGCGATGTCGTCGATGACGCGGAAGCACTCCTCGGTGCCGAGCTCGCTTCTGTCCGCAAAGTTCTCCGTACCCACCTGGGGCGCGCCGCCGGCGTCGAGATAACAGTGCTCGCAGGCAAGGTTGCAGCGGTAGGTGAGATTCCAGGAAATGACGTAGGGCCGCCGGAAGTCTCCGTTCGGATCGAAGTCGAATGGCGCGGCGCTCATCACATGCCGAAGAATTCTTTCGCGGCGTCGAGGATCTTCTCGTCCACTTCCACGACTCCCCGCTCCAGCGCGAACCGTTCAATGCCCGTCTTCGCCATCGGTCGGACGAACTCCGGGATGTTGGTAAGGCGTGCCTCAGCAGCGGCGGTCCATCGAACCGGGTTCGCATCGGCGGATCGGGGTTGATCCGATGCGGGAATCATCGAAGGGAACGGGCACTTGCCCGCCTGCGCTGACGCTTCGGCGAGGCCGCTCTCGCGGCCAAGCTGTGAAGCTGCACCCGAAGCCTCGGGGCCGATCTTCACGCCGAGCGACTGCACGACCTGCGTTTCGTAGGCGTTGGTGAGCATCGCCATCTCGTAGCCGCACGCAGGGCACGTGTAGACGA
>DASTBU010000034.1:0-10154 GCA_035711845.1 Vicinamibacterales bacterium | reverse complement strand
ACCGACTTCGGCATGGTGGTCGGCGGCGGCGTCAACTCAGGTCTGCCTCAACGCATCTTCGAGACGAACGGTTGGCCTGCGCGGGCATCCCGGACGGCTCGGATCAGATCGCTGCCGAGTCGTGGCTTCACCACGTACCCGATTCCGCCAACGGCGCGGGCCCTGAGCACGAACTCCTCATCGTCGTGCACGGTGAGAAACACCACCGCAGCGGTCGAGCGCGCTTCGCGCAAACGGAGCGCGACGTCGAAACCGCTCATCCCGGGCATCGAGATGTCCAAAACGATGACGTCCGGATGCAGCGCGTCAGCGGCCATGAGGGCCGAGGGCCCGTCTTTGACCGTCCCCACCACCTCGCAGGCAGACGACAATAGTGCCGCCGCCCTGGTCAGCATCCCTTCGTTGTCGTCGACGAGCAAGACGCGCGCGGGTTCAGCGTTCGATCCAGGCTCCATTTTCTCTCGCCATGACTCACGTCAACTTTCAATCCGTGGCCTCACACGATGTGATGTTTCACGGCATACTGCACAAGTTCCGCCGTCGATTTGACTTTGAGCTGTTCCATCATCCGGTATTTGTGAAAGGCAACCGTCCGCGGCGTGAGGTTCAGCACGCTGGCGACCTCCTTCATCGAACGCCCTTCCGCGAGCAATTGCAGTACCTCCCGCTGTCGCGACGTCAACTCGGTTGCCGGTTTCCCGTCGACCTGCATCAACGATCCGACCAGACCCTCCGTGATGAGGGGCGTAATGTACGAGCGGCCCTGCATCACTTCGCGTATGGCCGCCGTCAGCTCGGAAGCGGCGGAACGCTTGAGCACGTACGCCGACGCGCCTGCTCTGAACGCTTCGGCAGCCAGGTCCGTGTCCTCGTTCATCGTCACAAACACCAGCTTGACGTTTCGTTGCTTCTGTTTGATCTGACGTCCCGCTTCCAGGCCGTTCAGTAGCGGCATGGAGATGTCCAACACGACTACGTCGGGTTTCAGGCTCTCAGCGGCGGCCACAAGGGCTCGCCCGTCCGATACCTGACCGACGATTTCACAATCCTCCGCCAGCAGCTTCTCGAACGCGCCCAAAAGGAGTGCGTGGTCGTCTGCTAGTAGTACGCGCGGCACGGGCATCGTCTTTCCCCTGTCCCACTCTCAGGATGCGACGAATGCCACGTCCTGCGCAGCTGCGCGGTTCGCAGCTCCACAGTACGTGTACCCGCATCCCAGGGGCTATGCAGAATCGGCACGAATTGCGTAAAAACCGGCGAACACTACGCAACGGGCCTGCGGTTGATCTACGATCTCACCCCGTAGGATACTCCGGCCGTAGGCCCTGTGTTTCTACGACCTTCGGGAGTGGTGTCGGACCGGGCGGGGGGTCAGCGGATACGGCGAGCGCTGGAAGTCGTGGTGCTCCTGGCACTCGTGTGCACGCCGGCAGGCGCGCAAACCATGGCCGCCTTCCGGGGCCGGGCGTTGGATGCGTCCGGCGCCGTCATTACCGGCGCGACCATCACTGTCCAAGACCAATCCACGGGTTTCGTCAGAGCGGTCGCGACCGATAGCCAGGGGCGTTACCACGTCGAGGCCATTCCGGCGGGAACCTACGACGTCATCGCTGGCGCGACCGGCTTCCGCACCGAAATCGTCGAACAGCTGACCTTCGAGGTCGGTCGCACCGTGGTGCGCGACTTCCGTCTGGTCCTCGGCAATGCGAGCGAGACGGTCGTCGTACGGGCGGACGTTCCGCTCGTCGATCGAGCGTCGAGCACAGTGGGGCATGTCGTGACGGAACAGGCCGTCCAGGGGATTCCGCTCAACGGCCGCCATTTCACCGACCTGGGGTTGCTGGTCGCTGGGTCCGTCGCGCCTTCGCAGACCGGATTCTCGTCCCGCCCGATCCGTGGAATCGGCGCGCTCGCCATCAATACCGCGGGGAATCGAGAAGAAGCCGTCGGGTTCCTGGTCAACGGCGTGACCAGCAACAATCTCACGTTCGGCTCGCTGATTTTCGAGCCTCCGCTGGCGAGCATCCTCGAATTCAAGGTCGACAACTCGACGTTTGCCCCGGAGTACGGCCACGTGTCGGGCGCCATCGTCAACATCGTGACGCGGTCGGGGACGGACCAGTTCCGAGGCGAGGCCTTCGAATTCTTCCGCAACGACGCTCTCGACGCGCGCAACTTCTTCGAGTTCACCACCGAGGATCCGAACCCGTTCGAGCGCAACCAGTTCGGAGGATCGGCCGGCGGGCCGATCTGGCGGGGACGCACCTTCTTCTACGCGTCCTACGAAGGCTTCAGACAGGAGCAAGGCGTCGATCTGAACAGCCTGGTGCTCAGCGACGAGCAGCGGGCGTCGGCGACGGATCCCGCCGTACAGAAACTGATGCCGTTGATCCCGCGCGCCAACTTCTTCGATGCCGACGGGACGCCGCGGTTCATCGGTTCGGCCCCGGCGATCGTCAATCGCGACCGGTGGACGGCAGACGTCCAGCACATAATCGGGAAGAACGACCGGTTTCATGGCTTCTATGGCAGTTCCCAGGCCGAATCGCTCGAGCCCGGTTCGCAAGGCAACAGCATCCCCGGCTTCGGACAGCTCTCCCGGCCGTTCACGAGCCAGCTGACGATCACCGAAACGCACATCTTCGGATCGACGCTCTTGAACGAGGCCCGGTTTGGCAGAAGCCGATTGAGGGGCGGGACGTATCCGGCCACGCAGCTCAATCCGGTGAACTTCGGCATCGTCGACGGCGTCACGCATTCGATCGGGCTCCCCCAGATCATCGTTGCGGGCGGCCTCAACTTCGGCGGACCTGGAACGCTGCCTCAGGGCCGGTTCGATACCTCGTACGTGTTCGCGGACACGATCACCCGCGTCAGCGGCCGGCATTCGTTGAAGCTCGGCGGCGAGTACCGTCATTTCATCAACGACAACTTCGTCGAAGGCACCGGGATCTTCAACTTTCCGAACGTCGCCGCGTTCCTGGCCGGGCGGGCGAATGCGTTCACCATCACGCTGGGCGAGCGGCGCAGCGTCATCGACCAACGGGCGATGGCGTTGTTCGCACAGGACCGCATCACTGTTCGCCACGACTTCACGCTCGAGCTCGGGATGCGCTACGAGTGGCACGTCACGCCCACCGAGAGGGAGGACCGGTTCGTCGTGTTCGACGCCGCATCCGGATCGCTGTTGCGCGTCGGCGTCGACGTCGACCGCATCTATCGGCAGAACAATCGCAACGTCGAACCGCGTGTGGGCGTGGCGTGGGATGCTTCGGGTGATGGCCGTACTGTCGTGCGCGCCGCCTATGCGCGTGCCGTGGACCAGCCGGGCACGACGGCGGTCAGGGATACGGCCAGCAATCCACCCTTCGGCGTGCCGCTGACCGCCTCCGGGTCGATTCCGTTCAATGGTGCGATCGATACGGCGAGACCGGCGGGGCTGGCGCCTGCCACCACCGATCCGGAATTCCGGAATGCATCGCTGCAGTCATGGGACGTGAACGTTCAGCGGCAACTCGCCCGGGACATGGCCGCAACGGTCGGCTATATGGGCTCACGCGGGTCGAATCTCAGGATCTCGCGCAACCTCAACCAGCCGATCGACGGCGCCCGTCCGTTTCCTGTGGTATCGCCATCGAGCCCCATTCTGCCTGGCGTGCCACTCGGCAACATCACCCAGGTGGAGAGCAGCGGGTTTTCCACCTATCACGGGGCGTGGGCGGCGATTACGAAGCGGCTCTCGGGCGGGCTCCAGTTCGATGCGTCGTACACGTGGTCGAAGTCGCTCGACACGAACTCGCTCAATTCATCCGGCTTCGCCGTCCAGGACAGCTACGACATTCCCAACCAGTACGGGTTGTCGGACTTCGATGCCCGCCACCGATTCGTGCTGACGGCGATGTACGCGCTACCGTTCACCGGTCACGTGTTGGCGCGAGGCTGGCACGTGGCGACGATCGTCCAGTCGCAGAGCGGGAATCCGGTCAACATCGTCACGAGCAACAGCTCGCTCAACGGCTTGCCCAACACGGTACGCCCTGACGCCACAGGGCCAATCGAGATCGTCGGGTCGGTGAACCAGTGGTTCGATCCTTCGCGGTTCGTCGCGGTCGATCGCTTTGGGACCCTCGGCCGCAATGTGGTCATTGGCCCGGCGTTCCACAACACCGATCTCTCGCTGATCAGGCGCGATCGGCTTGGGCGAATGGGCCTGGAGTTCCGCGTGGACGTGTTCGACGTGTTCAACCACCCGAACTTCGGTCCGCCAGGCAATGTCGTCGGGAGTGCGACGTTTGGAAAGATTTCGCGCACGCGGCTCCCCACCGGCGAGGCAGGCTCGTCCCGGCAAATTCAGCTGGTCGCCAGACTGTCGTTCTGAGATGACACGACTACCCCGCGGGCGCACCACACCCGTCGCGTTGTCGGCGATCGTCGTTTCGCTGTGTATCGGTGCGTCGGCGTGGGCGCAGTCGCGCCCTGCCCGAACCGTGCTGACCATCCACACGGGGGCCGAAGACTTTCCCCCCAACCCTGTGCTCGATGCGGCGATCCGTGAGTCTCTGTCCTCCACTCCAGATGCGCCGATCATGTATTTCGCAGAGTACCTGGAGAACGAACAATTTGGAGAGGAGCACGCGCCGGAGGCGCTGGCCGCCTATATTCGTGACAAGTATCGCGGCCGGCGCATCGACGTCGTGATCGCGATCACCAGTTCGGCGCTGCAGCTGGTGCAGAAGCACGGCGATTTGTTTCCTGACGCACCCATCGTGTTTGGCGGGCTCGCCGTTCCCGATGAGGCGACCCGCAAAGCCGGCCACGGAATCGCGGCCGTGCGCGTCGGCCGAACGTACACCGAGACGCTGAAACTTGCCCTCGACTTGCACCCGTCGACACGCCAGGTCTTCGTCGTCGCCGAAACGCCGAACACGCAGAACGTGGAGGCTGTGCGGTCGTCGCTCGCCAGCTTTTCGAAGCGCGTCAAACTGACGTATATCGACGAGCCGACCCTCGGCGATATGTTGGCCGCGGTGCGATCTGTTCCGCCGAACAGCCTCGTCCTTCACATCTGGCATCGTAACGTCGCGCCTGACTACGGGGTGTCGCCTATTGACGTCGCGCGCTTCGTGGCGGCGGCCTCGCCGGTGCCGGTCTACGGCACGGTCGACGCGAATATCGGGACGGGAATCGTCGGCGGCGTCGTCCGCGGAACACGGCAGACGGGGAACCGGCTTGGGAGCATGGCCCGTCAGATCCTGGACGGGACGCGCGCACAGGACATTCCGCTCGAACATGCCCCGATGGCGCCGGCGTTCGATTGGCGTCAACTCCAGCGCTGGGGCATCGATGCCTCGCGGCTGCCACCGGAGGCGGTGATTCTGTTCAGGACACCGACGCCGTGGGAGACCTATCGCCCCTACATCGTCGGGGTCGCGATTCTCGTTGCCGCCCAGACAATGCTCATCGCGGCGCTTCTGGCGCAACGCGCCAAACGACGGCAGGCGGAGACGATGATCCGGGAACGGGAGGCGACGCTCCGTGACAGCTACCACCGTATCAGGCAGCTGACCGGACGCATCATCGGCGAACAGGAAACCGCACGTGCCGACATCGCGCGCGATCTGCACGACGACATCTGCCAGCGGCTTGCCTATGTATCGATGGCCGTCAGCAGCTTGCGCGACTCCCTGGGCGGCATCAAGGATGCCGGGATTCAGCAGGGGTTCGATGAGCTCGAGTTCGAAACGCAGGGTGTCTTCGACGGGATCCGGCGCCTCTCGCACGAGTTGCATCCCACCAGCCTGAGACTCCTCGGCCTCGCGGCAACCCTGAAGAGGCACTGTCGCGAGATCGAGAAGCGTCATCAGGTTCAAGTGGCGTTTCACACCGAAGGCGATTTCAGAGACATGGATCCCGACCTGGCCATCTGCTTCTTCCGGGTCGCTCAGGAGTCGCTTCGAAACGGGCTCGTCCATGGCGCTGCCACGCAATTTACCGTGTCGCTCGTCCGATTCGACGGGCACGTCGAGTTGCGCAGCGCCGATAACGGACGGGGATTCGATCTCGAGGAAGTGCGTCGGCGAGGCAGTGGTCTTGGGCTCGTGAGCATGGCCGAGCGGGCGCACGCCGTGGGCGCGGATTTGGAAATTGTCACGGCTCCCGGGCAGGGAACGTCTGTTTGTCTGCGTGCTTCGGCACCATTGGTGGCGCCAGCGGCGGGTCCACCAACTGGTGTGGCCGGCGACGCGGTCGTCACCACGTCGCTTCACTAGGACATTGTAGAAATAGCCGGGCGCTCTGTTTGCGCGGCTCACGTCTGCGAAAGAGCCGCGCGGCTCCACGATTTGCGCCGCGCCGGCTCCATTCCTGTGTTGGCGTGCGTGGCACGATTACGCGGCGTCACGGTTGGTAAAACCGCCACAGGCCGCGAGCAGAGTCAAGCACCCTTGCGCGCGGACCCGAGGATGGCCTCATCGATCGTCGCCACCGCGATCGGGTACAGCGTCTCCACGAGCAGCTCGCCGTTCGGGTCCACGACGATGGAAGGTCCGCCGAGTGGCACACCCCGCTCGGGCGACGGGACGACTTACTGAGAGCACGCACGCGCACGTCGTGAGTACAGTCGAACGGAGCGCGAGCTTCCACTTCTCGGACGTCGCCGATTCAGTCGCCCTCGGATGGAGAATCGTCACGGTGCCCCTCGCCGCGAGCGCGTGAGACGCGGCAGGACGATTGATGCCCGAACAGATCTGGACGGCTATGGCATCCCGAACGCGCGAATCGGCTCCCCGATGGTGATGAGTGCGACGGCGCGTGGCCTGGAGACAATCGGATATCGCGCCGCGATTGGCGAGGCGCCTTGACAGGGATTTTACAATTCTAGGCACTCACCCATGCAATCCCGAGATCCTGCCGAGTGGTTCAACGACCCCAACGTCCACGTCGATGATCAGGAACTGCTTGCCGAAGCCAAGGCGCTTGAATCGAACCTGCTTCAGGGCGGATCGCGCCTCGGTGGCGCGGTCTGGATCATCCTCGTGTCGATGGTTGCGGGAGCCTTCGGTGGGTTCACGTTCAGTGATGAGGTCCGGTCGTCGTGGGCGGTCTTTATCGGCTACCTGATTGGAGGCGGCCTGTTGCTCCGGGTGCTCAATCCCCTGAGTAAGCGGCTGGTCGGCCAGGCTGTCGCGTGGCACGCCCTCTTTTCTTTCTTCTGGTCGTTTCTTCTCGCGATGGTGGTCGTGCTGGGAAGCCGGATTGACACGACGTGGCTCTACTACACGGTGATCGTTGGAAGCGGTCTGTTCATTGGACTGATGTATGGATCCGTGAATCCCGTGGCCGCTTTCGCCTCACACGACAAGGACGCGTGGTTGATGGCGGCACTCCCGCTCGGCGCGATCAGCACGTGGTCGGCGAGCGGCGTTCAGCGGGCGTTCGACGCCAGCAGCAACCCTCCCTGGTCGGAGGCGTTCACCGGTACGATGGCGGCGTCGGTGTTCATGGTTCCGATCGCGATACTGATGGCGATGATCTCGACCCGATCGAACGGCCTCGCGAAGATGGCAACCCTCTATCTCCACAACGAGAACTTCACGGAGAAGGCGATCGAATACCTTGACGAGGCCATCGGCCTGTCCCCCCGATCCGCCGATCTCTACAATCTGCGCGGTATCGCGCACTCGAAGGCGGGCAATGGCGATCTTGCCGACGCGGACTTTCGGAAGGTGACCGAGCTCATGCCTCGCGCCGCGGAAGCGCACATGAATCGCGGTGTCGATTTCATCAGACGCGGGAACTTCGATCGCGCGATCGAAGCGTTGACGCACGCGACGACTGTCAACCCGAAGCACGCGACGGCATTCAGCAATCTCGGCACCGCTTATCAGAAGAGCGGCGATCTCGACGCCGCAATCGAGAGTTACAGCCGCGCCATCAGGCTGCGACCCAGGTACCCCATCGCCTTCTCCAATCGCTCCTACTCCCACCACCTGAAAGGCGAGCACGATCTCGCCATTGCCGATGCCACCCACGCTCTGACACTCGAGCCGCGCCTGCCAATGGCGCACGCCAATCTCGGCCACGCGCTTGCCGGCAAGGGCGACCCGGTCATGGCCGCGCGCAGCTATCGACGCGCACTGGCGATGAACCCCGGTCACGAAGTCGCCGAGGAGGTGCTCAACGCGCTGGAGAAGCTCGGCATTCCCGCCGAGGATGAAGACGACTCATGAGACTCCTGCTCGTCATCATCGAGGGACAGCTCTACCTCGCCGGCATCATTGCGATCTTCGTCGCCGAACTCGCGTTGCTGCTGTGGGGACTCTTGTCCCGCAGGCCGATCGTTGGTCTCCTTGCCGTCTTTGTCACCCTGCCACTCATTCGGACGACCGTAAGTGCGATTCGCGCCTGCTTCATCAGGATCCCCGCGCCGGAGGGGCTGCCGCTCGAGCGATCCGAAGGCACGGCGCTGTACGACCTCGTTGAGGAGATCGGGCGCGCTGTCGACGCGCCGCCAATCGACGGCGTAACGCTGAGCGGCGGTTTTGATGCCAGCGCCGCGATCGACACTCCGTCGTGGTGGCTTCGCCGGCGCCGGACGCTGGTGCTCGGGTTTCCCGTGCTGTCGACGCTGTCGCTGCCCGAATTGCGTGCCGTGATCGCACACGAGCTCGCGCACTTTTCGAGTGCCCACGACCCGTTTGCGGCATGGGTCTACCGGACACGGGCGAGCTGGCTTGCGCTTCGGACCGCGCTCGACCGAAGGTCGGCAACTCCCGTCTACGTCTACTGGCTTTTGCGCTGGTACGAGCCGCGGCTGAACGCGGCCTCGGCGGAGGTTTCCCGCCGTCACGAACTCGTGGCCGATCGCGTCGCCGCGAAGGTGGCTGGGACTCGCGCGGCAGCTGATGCGCTCGTGGGCTTTGAGTCCGGAGCGCGGTTCGCGGATGACACGCACTGGCCGGCGATTGAGATCAGCCACGAGACAGCCGCTGCGCCTCCCCGTCCGTACTCACAGATGTTGACGTGGAACGCGCGCCAGACATCGACAGAGCTGCTCGCGTCGCTTCTTGCCGCTGATCCCGAGTCCGACGACACCCATCCTTCGCTTCGCGAGCGTCTTACGCGATTCGGCGAGACGGCACGCATGCCTTTACCGATCGCGAAATCGGCAGGGCACGAACTGCTCGGCCCGGCGCTCGAAAGACTGGCGCGCCGGCTCGACGAACGATGGATGGCGCGCCACCGCGACTCCTGGCTCCAGCATCGCGCGGAGCACGTCGAGCGAACAACCACGCTCGATCGGCTGGCCGGAATCGAGATGCCCACCCCCGACGAACTGTTCGAGCGCGCCCACCTCGTCGAGACGCTCCATGGTTCGGACCATGCGCTGCCGATCTATCAGTCCGCCGCGGCACAAGGCCACGCCGCGGCGAATCTCGCCGCGGGCCGTGTGCTTCTCGATCGACTGGACGCCGCCGGCATTGCGCTCATCGAAGCGGCGATGGATCGCGACGAGCGCCTGGTGCCGGAGGGCTGCCGGATTCTTGCGGTCTATTACACGGCAATCAACCAGGAGCTGGCCGCGCGGAAGTGCGCGTGGCGAGCCAGCCGGTACGCCACCCGCGCGCACCTGGCCAGGCAAGCGATCGCTTCTTCAGCAGTACGAGACACATCGAGTTGAAACAAGAAATGCGTCATCTCTCATTGACGTAACCCCAAGTCACTCAAGGAGCCTCAGGTCGACCGTCAAGATCGCGGGCGCACAGCGGTTTCCTGCCTCGTCGGCGGCATATACCTCGATTGTGTTCACGACGCCGAGGGTTAGGTACATGTTGAGCTGGTTCGGGTAGGGGTTGACGGTCGCGCCGTCGAACTGCGTTCGTCGTCGGAGACGGCCGTGATGGTGCCCCAGAACCTGGCCAGGCCGACGAAGGTCGACCCGCTCATCCTGATGCGCACCGCGGTAAATGCGTAGCTGTTGGTTCCGATTCGCACCCAGTTCCCGTGTCCGGAAGGTGTCTGGCCTCCCGCGATCTCGGCGGGAATCGTGCACAGGAATGTGCCTTCGCGTCCGGGCCGCTGGGCGTTCGACATGAAAGTGTCGAACGTCGGCTGGGGCCCCAAGGCCGGAAAGGTTGTCATTCCGTACCAGGACC
>DASTBU010000033.1:0-24571 GCA_035711845.1 Vicinamibacterales bacterium | reverse complement strand
CAACCGGAGCGGGCTGGCCCGCGACGCGATCCTGCGCCAGGCTCGGATCGACCTTGGCGATCACGTGCGCGACCGACTTCTCCAGCACGCGGAAGAACGGCTTCGGATAGAGGCCGATCCAGAAGCAGAGGACGACGATCGGCAGCAGGTATCCGATCTCTCGGCGATCGAGGTCCTGGAGCTTCGCGTTCTCCGGGTTCTCGAGCGGCCCGAAGAAGACCCGCTGGTACATCCACAGCATGTAGGCGGCGCCGAGCACGATGCCGAGCGCCGCGAACACCGCCCACCACCACACGCGGTTGAACGCGCCCACCAGGATCGTGAACTCGCCGACGAAGCCGTTGAGCGCCGGCAGCCCGATCGAGGACATGGTGATGATCAGAAAGTAGGTGGCGAACACCGGCATCTGCTTCGAGATGCCGCCGTACTCCGCGATCATGCGCGTGTGGCGGCGCTCGTAGATGATCCCGACCAGGAGGAAGAGCGCGCCGGTCGAGGTCCTGGAGCTTGGCGTTCTCCGGGTTGTCGAGCGGGCCGAAGAACACGCGCTGGTACATCCACAGCATGTAGGCGGCGCCCAGCACGATGCCGATCACCGCCAGCGCCGCCCACCACCACGAGCGGGCGAAGGCGCCGACCAGGATGGTGAACTCGCCGATGAACCCGTTGAGCGCCGGCAGCCCGATCGACGACATCGTCATGATCATGAAGACGGCCGCGAACACCGGCATCACCTTCGACAGCCCGCCGTACTCCGCGATGTCCCGCGTGTGCCGCCGCTCGTAGACGATTCCGACGATCAGAAACAGCGCGCCGGTGGAGATGCCGTGGTTGACCTGCTGGATGATGCTGCCGGTGACGCCCAACGGGTTGAGCGCGAACATGCCGAGCATCACCATCGCCATGTGGCTCACGCTCGAGTAGGCGACGAGCCGTTTCCAGTCGGTTTGCGCGAGCGCGACGAGCGCGCCGTAGACGATGCCGATGACCGACAGGCCGATGATGAGCGGAACGAAGTAGCGCGACGCGTCTGGCAGGATGGGCAGGCTGAACCGGATGAAGCCGTACGTGCCCATCTTCAGGAGCACGGCCGCCAGGATCACCGAGCCCGCGGTCGGCGCGTCCGTGTGCGCGTCGGGCAGCCACGTGTGGAACGGGAACATGGGAACCTTGACCGCGAAGCCCAGGAAGAACGCGAGGAAGACCCCCTTCTGCAGGTCGAACGGCACCGTCATCTGGTGGTACAGCGTGACGTCGAACGAGTAGGTGCCCGTAGCCGCGTAGTTGAAGAAGTAGAGTGCCAGGATGCCGAGCAGCATCACGACGCTGCCGACGAGGGTGTAGATGAAGAACTTGATGGCGGAGTAGAGGCGGCGCCCGCCGCCCCAGATGCCGATGAGGAAGTACATCGGCACGAGCATGACTTCCCAGAACAGGAAGAAGAGCAGAAAATCGAGCGCCATCAGCGCGCCGAGCATGCCGGTCTGCAGCACCAGCATGAAGATGTAGTACTCCTTCACGCGCTCCGTGATGGCCGTCCACGACGAGAGCACCGCGATGGCGCCCATGAGCGTGGTCAGCAGGATGAGCAGCACGCTGAACCCGTCCACGCCGAGGTGATACTCGGCCCCGATCGACGGAATCCAGCGCGCGCGCTCGACCAGCTGCCACGTTCCGGCCATCGGCTCGTACCAGAACCACAGCGGCACGGCAACCACGAAGCCGAGCGTCGCGGACACGTTTCCGATCCATCGGATGGCGTTCTCCTGGTTGCGCTTGACGAACAGCAACAGCGCCGCGCCGGCCAGAGGCGTGAACAGGATCACCGAGAGGATGTGCGCTTTGAACATGGTGGCTTACGTTGCGTGCATTGCAGATTCGTTGATTGCAGATTGACGATTGATTGACGATTGACGATTGTTGATTTGGGATTTTATTCGGTGATTGGCGATTGGTCTGGGCATGCCGCCGCGACGAGCCTGCAGCCCGCCAGGCCAGGCATGAGAAGCAGCCGGGCCAATCCACAATGGACGAATCACATCAACAATTGTCAATCGCCAATCCTCAGCCAATCTGCAATCGTCAATCAACGAATCTGCAATGGTGTCGGTAGCACTTAGCCCACCAGCAAGTACACGGTGAGCAGCACGAAAACTCCCGCGATCATCATCAGGGCGTAGTTCTGGACGAGCCCGGTCTGGATCCTGCGCAGCGCGTAGCTGCCCTCGCCTGCGATCCACGCCATCAGGTTCACCAGTCCGTCCACGACGTACTTGTCGAACATGTGCGACACCCAGGCAGCGACGCGGGTCAACCAGCTCGATCCGTTCACCGCGCCGTCCACGACGCGCGCGTCGAACGTCCACATCCCTCTCGCGCTCGCCCAGGTTCCGCGTAGGATCGTCGCGCCGTACAACTCGTCGACGTAGTACTTGTTCCGAAGTACCCGGTGCGCCAGCGGGAATCGCGCCGCGAGCTGCCTCGCCAGCTCCGGCCGCGAGACGTAGACGTGCCGGCCAGCAAGTATTCCAGCGAGGGCGACCGCTATCGAGAGCGCCATCAGCCCCAGCTCCCCCGTCTGCGACAGATGCGCCGACTCGGGAGCATGCTCCGCTGCCGCCATGCCGGCGGGAACGTGCCCCGCAGCGTCCAGCGCGCGCGGCGCTTCGAGGCTGGGCGCGAGGAAGTGCTCGATGGCGTTGCTGCCGCCGAGCGCCTGCGGCACGCCGGTGAACCCGGCGACGATGGCGCCAGCGGCCAGCGCCAGCAGCGGCCAGGTCATCGCGCGCGGAGACTCGTGCGGTCCATGCCACGAATGGGCATGCCCCACGGCGTCGGCAGCGCCATGGGACACATCGTGCTCGTGGCGCTGGGCCTGCCCGTGCGCGTGGGCGTCGGCGGGGTGGTCCGCGCCGTGCAGGGCCGCCTCGACGGCGGCGGCCGGAGAAGCCACGACGGCCCAGGCGGGACCGCGGTACTCGCCGAAAAAGGTCAGGGCGATCAAGCGCGCCATGTAGAACGCGGTCAGCAGCGCCGTCGCCACCGCCATCAGCCACAACGTCAGCGCGAGGCCATGGCCGAGTGGGCCGCCCAGGAACGTCCGATACAGGATTTCGTCCTTGCTGAAGAACCCCGACAGCGGTGGGATCCCTGCGATTGCCATCATCCCGACCAGCATCGTCGCGAACGTGATCGGCTGGTATTTCCGCAGCCCGCCCATCCGCTGCATGTCCTGCTCGCCGGCCATGGCGTGGATGACCGAGCCGCTGCCGAGAAACAGCAGCGCCTTGAAAAAGGCGTGCGTCATCAGGTGGAAGATGGCTGCCGCGAAGGCGCCCACGCCGGTCGCCAGAAACATGTAGCCCAGCTGCGAGACCGTGGAATACGCGAGCACGCGCTTGATGTCAGTCTGGACGAGTGCAATCGTCGCCGCCATGAGCGCGGTCAAAACCCCGATGACGGCGACGACCTCCATGACGACAGGCGCATGGGAGAAGAGCACGGCGTTTCGCGCCACCATGTAGACGCCGGCCGTCACCATGGTGGCGGCATGGATCAACGCCGAAACCGGAGTGGGCCCTTCCATCGCATCGGGAAGCCAGACGAAGAGCGGGATTTGGGCGCTCTTGCCCGTGGCACCGACGAACAGCAGCAGGCCTATGAGCGTCAGCGAGCCGAACCCGGTGGCCGCGGTCTCGACCGGCATCGCCGCCGCGCCGCTCGCCACGTCACGGAAGTCCAGGGATCCGAACGTCAAGAAGACGAGGAAGATGCCGATCAGGAAACCCCAATCGCCGATCCGGTTCGTGATGAAGGCCTTCCTGCCAGCGTCGGATGCGCTCTTCTTCTCGTACCAGAAGCCGATCAGCAGGTAGGAACAGAGCCCCACGCCTTCCCACCCGACGAACATGACGAGGAAGTTCGCCCCGAGCACGAGCGTGAGCATGAAGGCGCAGAACAGGTTCAGATAGCAGAAGAATCGCGCGTAGGCCGGCGGCGGCTCTTCCTGCATGTAGGCGATCGAGTAGATGTGGATGAGCAGGCCGATGCCGGTGACGACCAGGATCATGACCGCGGAGAGCGGATCCAGCCTGAACGCCCAATCGACGCGGAAGGCACTCACGCCGTGCGCGGTGGAGAGCGAAATCGGCGGAATCCACGTCGCGACCACGTAATCCTGGACCCGGGCGTCGGCCGGCAGCGCCAGCAGCCGCACGAACGACAAGAGCGAGAGCGCGAAGGAGCCAGCCATCGCCGCGCACGCCACGAGCGCAGCCGCAGCCCGGCCGAATCGGCGGACGCCGAGCACGCCGTTGATCGCAGCGCCAGCCGCGGGCAGTAGGATGATGATGAACAAAGCCATCGAAATGCTGAGTGCTGAATGCTGAATGCTGAATGAGGCGGCAGTGCTGAGTTTGAATGCTGATGCTGAATGCTGATTGGATTGGACGAACTCAGCATTCAGCATTCACAATTCAGCATTCCGCTCACCCCCGCATCGCGTTCATCTCGTCGATGTTCAAGGTCTCCTTGTTCCGGAAGAACGATAAAAGAATCCCGAGCCCGACTGCCGCTTCGGCGGCGGCCACCGTGATCACGAAAATCGCGAAGACCTGACCGACGGTGTTCTGCCACTGCTCGGAAAAGGCGGCCAGGTTGATGTTGACCGCGTTCAGCATCAGCTCGATGGACATGAAGATGATGATGATGTTCCGCCGCAGCATCACGCCCAACACGCCGATCGTGAAGAGCGCCGCCGAGAGCGCGAGGTAGTGATAGGGGGTGATCGGATACATCTCAGGCTTCCTTGCGAGCGAGGAGGATGGCGCCAATCATGGCCACGAGCAGCAGGACCGAGGCCACCTCGAAGGGGACCAGGAAATCCGTGTAGAGCATCCAGCCGACGACCTGCGTGTTCCCTTGCACCGGCGCCGCCGGGGCCGCGGGTGAGGGCACACCCGACGGCTGGTTCGCCGTGTACACCACGATCGCGATCACTTCGGCCAGCACGGCCGTCGCGATCACGAGGCCCAGACGCGACTGTCGGCGCGGGTCCATCCGCGCCTCCGGCACGGCCCTGAGGCTCACCAGCATCACAACGAACAGGTACAAGACAACGATCCCGCCGGCGTAGACCAGCACCTGGATGACGGCCAGGAACTCAGCCGCGAGCAGCACGTAGATGAACGCGACGCACAGGAAGTTGGCCACGAGGAACAGCACGCTGTGCACGGTGTTGCGCGCGGTAATCACCAGCACGCCGAATCCCAGGATGAACGCCGCCAGCGAGTAGAAGATGATGGCTTCGAGCATGGCCGCCTACACCAGCACCTTCACGATCCCGGTCACGATCAGGTTGGCGATCGCGAGCGGAATCAGCACTTTCCATCCCAGGCGCATCAGCTGATCGTAGCGATAGCGTGGCAGTGTCGCCCGGATCCAGATGAACACGTACAAAAAGACGAACGTCTTGATCAGGAACCAGATCCAGCCGGGGACGACATCGAGAAACGACAGCAGGGGGACGTTCGGAAACGGCGGCAGCCACCCACCGAGAAACAGCGTGGTGGCAACCGCCGACACGACAATCATGTTCGCGTATTCGGCCAGGAAGAACAGGGCGAAGCGCATGCCGCTGTACTCGGTGTGGAACCCGCCGGTCAGCTCCTGCTCCGCCTCCGGCAGATCGAAGGGCGCGCGGTTGGTCTCGGCCAGCCCGCCGATGAACAGGATCACGAACGCCACGGGCTGGAGGAAGGCGTACCAAACGCCCGCCTCCCGCTGCGCCTCGACGATGCCGACCATGCTCAGGGTGCCAGCGGTTGCCACGATGCTCACCAGCATCATGGTGACGGCCACCTCGTAGCTGATGAGCTGCGCCGAGGCGCGGAGCCCGGCGAGCAGCGGAAACTTGCTGTTCGACGCGTAGCCCGCGAGGATGATGCCGTAGACGCTGATGGAGGTGGTGGCGACGATGTAGAGCAGGCCGATGTTCACGTCGGCCACGTACAGGGAGACCGTGTAGCCGAAGAGGGTGACCTCCGTGTCGAACGGGATCACGGCAAAGGCGATGAGGGCCGGCACCATCGACACGATCGGGGCCAGCGTGAACACCATGCGGTCCACCCGCGCCGGCGTGATGTCTTCTTTCAACAACAGCTTGATTGCATCCGCGATCGGCTGCAGCACCCCGTGCGGCCCGACGCGCATCGGCCCGAGCCGCACCTGGACCCATGCGATGACCTTCCGCTCGAGCAGCACCATGTAGGTGACCGCCAGCAGCACCGCATTCAGCAGTACCAGAATCTTCAGGACGGACAGAAGGTAGGGGTCCATTGCTGATTACGGCGCCCGCCGCCGTCCGCCATCGGCCATCCGCCATCCAAATCCGAGATCCGCCATCCGCACGCCGCACCTCGCGCGTCGCACCTCGCACGTGACAAGCAGCACGTCGCACGTCGCACCTCGCACGTCGCACGTGGCAGGCGCCCCCCTCACCGATCCACCTCCCCCAGCACGATATCGATCGACCCGATGAGCGCGACCACGTCCGCGACGAGATGGCCCTTGATGAGCCGCGGCAGCGCCTGGAGATTGCAGAACGACGGCGGCCGGACACGGAAGCGGTACGGCACGTTCGACTTGCCGTCGCTCACGATGAAGTACCCGATTTCCCCCTTCGGCGACTCGATCGCGTGATAGGTTTCGCCAGCCGGCGGCTTGATGAGGCGCGGTACTTTGCCGACGATCGGCCCTTCGGGCAGACCGTCGAGCGCCTGGCGGATGATTCGAGTGGACTGCCTGAACTCCTCGATCCGCACGAGGTAGCGGTCGTAGGTGTCGCCGGCCAGGCCAATCGGCACGTCGAAGTCGAAGTCGGCATACGCCGCGTACGGCTCGTCCTTGCGCACGTCGCGCGCCACGGCGGAACCCCTGAGCGCCGGGCCGCTCAGGCCGATGGCGATGGCCTCGTCTCCGCTGATCACCCCGACGCCCCGCGTCCGCTCCAGCCAGATACGGTTGTGCGTCAGCAACTCCTCGTACTCGCTCACCTTCTCGTCCAGGATGTCGCAGAAGGCGCGCACTTTGCCGTCCCAGCCGGCCGGGATGTCGAGCGGCAGGCCACCGATCCGCATCGCGTTGTAGGTCAGCCGGGCGCCGCAGTATTCCTCGAAGAGGTCCAGAATCAGCTCGCGCTCCCGAAACGCGTACAGGAACACCGTCATCGCCCCGATGTCCATCGCATGCGTCCCCAGCCACAGGCAGTGGCTCGCAATGCGCTGGAGCTCGGCCAGGACGGTCCTGATGTAGCGCGCCCGCGCCGGAACCTCGACCGACATCAACTTCTCGACCGTCTCGCAGTACCCGAGGTTGTTGCTCGCCGCCGCGACGTAGTCCATCCGATCGGTGATGAGCACGATCTGCGCCCAGTCCCGGTGCTCGCACAGCTTCTCGATCCCGCGATGCAGATAACCAATCACCACGTCGGCATCGACGACGCGCTCGCCATCGAGCCGCAACACCACCCGCAGCACGCCGTGCGTGCTGGGGTGCTGCGGCCCCATGTTGATGACGAGCTCGTTGGTGTCAAACATAAGGCAATGCTGAATGCTGAATGCTGAATGCTCAATTCACTCAGCATTCAGCATTCCACATTCAGCATTTCACTCAATCTCTCCTTGCCGGAGCCTGAGCCAGTCCATCGGGCGCTCGAGCAGCAGCTCGCCAGGGCCTTCGAGGGGATAGTCCTTGCGCTGCGGGTGCCCCTGCCAGTCCTCCGGCATGAGAATCCGCCGTAGATCGGGATGGCCCTCGAAGCGAATCCCGAACAAATCGAAGACTTCTCGCTCCAGCCAGTTGGCGGCCGGCCAGACACCGGTCACCGTCGGCACACTCTCTCCGTCCCCTACCTGGACCTTGAGGCGCAGGCGGTGGCGCAGCGGAATGGAATACAGGCAATAGATCACGTCGAACCGCTTCGCACGCACCGGCCAGTCGGAGGCGGTCACGTCCGAGCAGAAGTTCAACCGCGCATCGGGCGCGTCCCGCAGATGTCTCATCACCTCGATGAGATGCGCCGGGCCCACGACCACGGTCCAATCGCCTACCCAGAACGAGATCTTCTCGACGGCGCCGGGGATGTACCGCTCGAGCGCGCCAATGAATCCCGGGACCGGGACCTCCGGCGGCGGCGCCGGATCGGGCGGACCGGCCGGGGGCGGTATGGTTTTCGTGGGCTCAGCCATGAAGCGGACCGGATGCGGCGGATGGCGTCACTGCCATTCGAGCGCGCCCTTCCTCCAGGCGTAGGCGTAGCCGACGACCAGAATCGCCAGGAACACCAGCATCTCGATCAAGCCGAACAGGGCCAGCCGATCGAGGGCCACCGCCCAGGGAAACAGGAAGACGGTCTCCACTTCGAAGATCACGAAGAGCATCGCGATGAGGTAGTAGCGGATGCTGTAGCGATCGCGCGCGTCGGTCAAGGGTTCGATGCCGCACTCGTACGGCTCGAGCTTGACCGGGTGCGTTTTCTCCGCGTGCACGAGCCTGGAAAAAAGAAGGGTGAAGACCGCGAATCCGATCGCGATCAACACGAACAGCAGGATGGGAACATAGGCATCGAGCATCGGTGGCACGTCGTGGACTGCCCGCTCCGGAAGTCGGCTGTTTATAGCACGCGTCTCCCGGGCGGTGTCAAGGAAGCCCGCCGCCGGATTTCCGGCGCCCTGGGAACGCACAAATCCCTATTTACCAACAGTTTTCGGACAGTTGGCTTTCTTGACGCTCTCCGCATGCAAAGCCTATACTGCCGTCAGAGGCTCCCCGATGACGCACACGTTCGCCCTTGCGCTGCTCGGTTCGCTCGCCGCCACCGCTTCCACGATCGGACCCCAGAAGGAATCGGCGACGCAGGCCGGACCCCGCACGAAGGAGATCTATGTCAGCGTGCTGGACGACAGCGGGGCGCCCGTGCCCGGCCTCTCGGCCGCCGACTTCTCCGTGCGTGAGGGTGAGGACCGAACCGTACGCGAAGTGCTCAAGGCAGGCCCGGCCACGGCGCTGCTCACGATCTCCGTGCTCGTGGACGACAGCCAGGCGGCCGAACCGGCCATCCAGGAGCTGCGACGGGGGCTGACCGAGTTCGTTGAACTGCTCGACGGAAAGGCGGAGATCGCCATTGCCACCTTCGGCGAACGCCCGACCTCGATCGTCGACTACACGACCAGCACCGAGGTGCTGAAGCGGGGTATCACCAAGATTTTCTCGCGGCAGTCCGCGGGGTCGTATCTGCTGGACGCGATCGTCGAGGTCTCCCGCGGCCTGCAGCGGCGGGAAGACGCGACGCGCCGGGTGATCATCGCGCTCACGGTCGAGGGTGTCGAGTTCAGCAACCTCTACTATCAGCCCGTGCTTCAGGAACTGCGCAAGAGCGGCGCCACGTTCCACGCGCTCGCCATCGGCAACCCGTCCGATTCCCGCACGGACGAGATGCGCAACCGCAACATCGTGCTCTCCGAAGGCACGAGCCTCACCGGCGGACGGCGGGATCAAATCCTCGCGGTCAGCGCCATTCCAACGAAGCTGACACAGGTTGCCGCCGAGTTGCTGAACCAGTACGTCGTCACCTACAGCCGGCCGGAAATGCTCATCCCTCCTGAAAAGGTGGAAGTGAGCGTCAACCGACCGGACGTGACCGTGCGCGCCACCAAAGTAGCACCGGGCCGCTGACGATGTTCCTCACGACCAGTGCCCGCCGCGCGCTCAGCCTGGCCCTTCTGGCGGCGCTGTGCGCCGGCACGATCATCGCGCAGGATCGGTTCCGCGCCGGCGTCGATCTGGTCTCGCTGAGCGTGACCGTCACCGACAGTGGCCGATACGTCACCAACCTGGAAAAGGAAGAATTCGAGGTCTTCGAGGACGGCGTCAAGCAGACGATCAACTTCTTCTCGCACGGGCAGCAGCCAATCGCGCTCGCGGTGCTGCTCGACACGAGCGCGAGCATGGAGAATCGGCTCGAGACCGCGCAAGAAGCGGCCATCGGCTTCGCCCGGCGCATGCGGACCGACGATGTGATGACGGTGATCGATTTCGACAGCCAGGTGCGGGTGCTGCAGACGTTCACCAATGACGTCCCCACGCTCGAAAAGGCCATCCGCCACACGAGCGTCAACGGCTCGACGGCGCTCTACAACGCGATCTACATCTCGCTCAAGGAGCTGAAGAAGATCAAGGCGCCCTCCGCGGAGGAGATCCGGCGGGAGGCGATCGTGGTGCTCTCCGACGGCGACGATACGTCGAGCCTGGTCGAATACGAGGAGGTCCTGGATCTGGCCAAGCGCTCCGAGACGGCGATTTACGCGATCGGCCTCAAGCAGAACAGCGGGCGGTCGGAGTTCAAGGAAGCGGAATTCGTCCTGAAGCAGCTCTCGACGGAAACGGGGGGGCGCGCCTTCTTTCCAACATCGGTCGGCGAGCTCTCCGGCATCTACCAGCAGATCTCCGAGGAGCTGGCCAGCCAGTACAGCCTCGGCTACACCTCGAAGAACTCCCTCCGCAACGGCAGTTGGCGTCGTCTCGTCGTCCGCGTGACGCGGCCAGGGCTTCAGACGCGAACGCGCCGAGGCTATTACGGCCCGTCGGCGGAATAATCCACGATGCATCTGGTTCCGCTCGTCCTTTACGCGGCCGCGGCAGCCGGTTACCTCACACACTTCGCGTGGCGGGATCCGCGAACGGGACGGCTGGCGACGGCGCTCCTCGCCGGCGCGGTGCTCGCGCACACCTTCCTCATCGGCATGCAGACCGTGCAGGTCGGGCATGCGCCGCTCGTCGGGACGACGGCGGCCGTGTCCGCGTTCGTCTGGCTGCTGGGTATTTCCTACCTGTACGTGGAGCTGACCACGGACGAACGCGCTATGGGCGTCTTCGTCACGATCCTGGTGGTCGCGCTGTATACGATTCCCGCGCTGGACCCGACGGTCAGCCCGCGGCCGCCGGTGCTGCAGAGCCCATTGTTCACGATTCACATCGTGTCGATGCTGTTCGCCTACGCGAACTTCGCGCTGGCGTGCGTGCTGGGCGTCACCTACGTGCTCCTGTTCAACGAAATGAAAGCCAAGCACCTGGGGTTCTTCTACGTGCGCCTGCCGTCGCTCCAGGTGCTCGACAAGATGAACGGGCGCGTGGTGACGATTGGGTGGGTCTTCCTGACGGTGGGTATTGCCATCGGCGGGATCTGGGCCACGCAGGTCCAGACCTCGCCCGACCCGCGTGCGCAGGCCATGTCGATCGCCGACCCCAAGATCCTGGTGGCGCTGGTCTCGTGGGCGGTGTACTCGTTTGCGCTGTTCGCGCGAAAGACGATCGGATGGAGTGGCCGGCGCGCGGCGTGGCTCTCGGCGTTCGCGTTCGTGATCATCCTGCTCAACTTCGTGCCGGTCGGCTACTTCCTCACGAGGAGCCACAACTTCTGACATGCGTCTGCTCGCCATCGGCCTGAGCCACCGCACGGCGCCCGTCGAGTTGCGTGAATGCGTGGACTTCTCGCGCGGCGGGATCGAGGCCGCGCTCGCCGCGATCGTCGCGCGGCGCCTCGGCTCCGAGGCCGTCGTCCTCTCGACCTGCAATCGCGCCGAAATCTATGCCGTCGCCGACTCCGATGCGGCCACGGAGCCAATCGGCCGCTTCTTCAGCGAGTACCACGGGATCGATCACGGCCGCATGGCCGACCATTTGTACGCGCACCGGGGCGCCGACGCGGTGCGTCACCTGTTCAGGGTCTCGGCCGGACTCGACTCGCTCGTCGTTGGAGAGCCGCAGATCCTGGGACAGGTGAAGGCCGCTTATGCCGCCGCACAGGACCTGCAATCGACGGGAGCGCTGACCAACCGGCTGTTTCATTCGGCCTTTGCCGTCGGCAAGCGCGTGCGGACGGAAACGGGGCTGGGCGAGGGGGCGGTGTCGGTGAGCTACGCCGCGATCGCGCTCGCGAAAAAGATCTTCGGCGACCTCCAGGGCCTCGGCGTGCTGATTCTCGGCGCCGGCGAGATGGCGAAGCTGACCGGCATCCACCTGCAGGCGCAGAAAGTGCGTCAGATCACGATCGCGAGCCGGACACTGCAGACCGCAGAAACGCTCGCCCGTCAGCTCCAGGGCCGCGCCGTGCCGTGGTCGGATCTCAACCGGGCGCTCGGCGACGCGGACATCGTCGTCACGGCCACCGGCGCGACCGAGCCGGTGCTCACGCGCGCCCACGTCGAGGAAGTGATGCGGCCGCGTCGAGACCGGCCGCTCTTCGTCATCGATATCGCCGTGCCGCGCGACGTGGAGGCCGCCGTCGGCGACCTCGATCAGGTCTTTCTCTACAACATCGACGACCTTCGAACCATCGTCAAGGAGAACCTCGCCCGCCGCAGCGGAGAGCTGACCCGCGCCGACGCGATCATCGACGAGGAGGTCAGCCGGTTCGTGACGTGGATGCAGTCTCGCGAGATCATCCCGACCGTCGTGGCGCTGCGCCAGCGATTCGAGGCCATCCGGCTGGCGGAACTCAGCCGCCAGGAGCACAAGCTGTCGAACCTTCCTCCGGAAGCGAGGGCACGGCTCGACGAGATAACGCATCTGATCGTGGAGAAGCTGCTCCTCACGCCGACCGAACAGCTCAAGTCCGTGAACGATGAAACCATGATCATGGCATATGCGGATGCCTTGAACCGGTTGTTCAGCCTGGCGGCGGACGAGAAGGCGCCCACGGGAGCACAGGCTCCGCGGAAGGTCTCGTCACGGTGAGGGGCCGAAGCTCGAGAATCGGCACGCGCGGCAGCGCTCTGGCGCTGTGGCAGGCGCGAACTGTTGCCGGATTGCTCGAGACGACCGGCGTCACGACCGAGCTGGTCATCATCAGGACGAGCGGGGATCGCCTGCAGGGGGCGCCCCTCTCGGAAGCGGGCGGCAAGCGGCTGTTCGTCAAGGAGATCGAGGACGCGCTCGTCAAGGGCGACGTGGATCTTGCCGTGCACAGCGCCAAGGACATGCCGGCGGTGCTCCCGGAGGGCCTGGATGTGGCGGCCACGCTGCCGCGGGAAGATCCGCGCGACGCGCTGGTCATGGCAGCGGATGTGCCGGCTGGTGACTTCCCATCGCTCCGCGCACGCCTCGGCGACGCGCCTGCGATCGCCACGAGCAGTGTCAGACGAGCGGCGCAGCTGGCCCTTCTGTTTCCGGGTGCCTCGTTCATCCCAATCCGGGGCAACGTCGATACCCGGCTTCGCAAACTGGATGGCGGCGGCTATGATGCGCTCGTGCTGGCCTCAGCCGGTTTGCGGCGGCTCGGCTTCGGCAACCGCATCACGGCAGCGCTGTCGGTCGAGGATTGCGTGCCGGCGCCCGGTCAGGGAATCGTGGCCATCGAGATCCGGGCTGACGATTCGGCCACGCGGCAGGTGCTCCAGGCCATCCACGATTCGACCTCCGGCGTGAGCCTCGCGGCCGAACGCGCGCTGGTCGCCGCGCTGGGCGGCGGGTGCCAGCTGCCACTTGGCGCCGTGGCCCTTCACGTCAACGGCGGTCTCGATATGCACGCGGTCGTGGCGACTCCGGACGGACGCCGCGCGCTCAGGCGCCGTGGCCAGGGGCCTGCGTCCGATCCGGCCGCCCTCGGCCGGCGCCTCGCCGAAGAGCTGGCGCGGGACGGCGCCACGGACATCCTCGATGCGGTCAGGGGCTCTACGTGAGATCGGCAATGTCGATTCGTTGATTGGAGAATGCAAATCGATGTGGGATTGACGATTGACGATTGGTGATTCGATTCGGGATTGCAAAGGGGCGGTTCCCTGCCGCCGCTCACATGCAGCCAGATCCTCAATCTTCGAATCAAGTCTCCAATCTCCAACCGCAAATCCTCAATCAATCTGCACTCTGCACTCAACGAATCCGCAATAGGCGCATGAATACACCTTTTGTCTCGATCGTCGGCGCCGGTCCCGGGGACTCGGCGCTGCTCACCGTGAAGGGCCGGCGCTACCTTCAGGCCGCCGACGTGGTGGTGTACGACCACCGCGTGCCTCCGCGGCTGTTGCGGCTCGCAAAACCGGGAGCCGAGCGGATCGACGTCGGCGCCGCTGCGCCCAAGCCGACCGATCAGGACGCCATCTCCTTCCTGCTCGCCGAAAAGGCGCGTGAGGGGCGAACTGTCGTGCGGCTGAAGTGGGGCGATCCGTTCCTGTTCGACAGCGGCGCCAAGGAAGCATTGTTCCTGCACGAGCAGGGGATCCCGTTCGAGGTCGTGCCGGGGATCCCGGTGGCCATCGGCGCAGCGGCGTACGCCGGCATCCCGGTGACGCACCCCGACGCCGGCGACGTGGTGGCGTTCATCCGCGGGCACGAAGCGGAGACCGATGCCCCGCCCAATGTCGATTGGGAGCGTCTGACGGGCCTCGGCGCCACCCTGCTCTGTTACGCAGGCTCGCAGCAGATCGCCGCCATCACCCGGGCGCTCCTCGCGCACGGCCGTCCGGCTGACGAAGCGGCCGCGCTGATCTACGACGGGACGCTGCCCTCACAGCGGACCGTGCAGGGTCGCCTGGCCGACATTGCCGGCCACGCCCGTGAAGGAACCCCCGCGATCCTGATCGTGGGAGCCGTGGCGGGCCTCCGCGAGCACCTGCGCTGGTTCGACGATCGTCCGCTCTTCGGCAGGAAGATCGTCGTCACCAGGTCGCGGGAGCAAGCCGCAGAACTGATCGACATGCTCGAGGAACGCGGTGCCGAGGCGATCCTGGCCCCTACGATCCGCATCATGCCGCCCGAGGACATGGCGGCGGTCGATCGGGCGTGTGCCGACGCCGGCACGTTCGACTGGCTTGTGTTCACCAGCGCCAACGCGGTGGATTCGTTCATGGAGCGCTTGCTGGCGGCGGCCGACATCCGCGAGCTGAAGGGCGTACGGATCTGCACCGTCGGAGCGTCCACGGCATCCCGGCTGTCGCGCTACGGCCTGCGGGTGGATCTGACGCCAGCCGAGTTCAGGGCGGAGGCGCTCGTCGAGGCGTTGAAAGGGGATGGCGACGTGCGCGGGCGGCGATTCCTGATCCCGCGCGCCGACATCGCGCGCGATGTGCTGGTCGAAGAACTGCGAGACGCCGGCGCCGAGGTCGTCGACGTGGTCGCCTACCGGACCGTGCTCGCCGGCACGGAGCGCGACAGCGGGCCCGACATCTATCGGATGCTGCTCGACCGCGAGATCGACGCGGTCACGTTCACGAGCGCGTCCACAGTGAGGAATTTCGCCAGGATCATCGGGCCCGAACAGGCTGCCGACCTGCTGCGCACGACGGTCGTGGCCTCGATAGGGCCCGTCACGGCCGAGGCGGCGCAGCAGCTCGAGATTGCCACGACAGTGATGCCGGAACGCTACACTATTCCTGATCTGGTGGATGCGCTCGTCGAGCATTTCAGCACCGGCGAGCCCGCTCCCTCCGAGGAAACGAAGTCCGGCTGAGTCCGGAAACACGATCGCTCAGGGGTTTCTGATCATGCCCACGAAAACTGCCGCTTCTCCGATGGCAGCCGCATCCAGGCGCACCGACCTCTCCCTCACGCACCGTCTGCGGCGGCTCCGGCGATCGCCCGCGCTGCGCGCCCTCGTCCGGGAGACGAGGCTGTCGCCCGAGATGTTCCTGTATCCGTTGTTCGTGTGCAGCGGCGAAGGAGCGCGCCGGGAGGTTGCCTCGATGCCGGGCGTGTACCAGCTGTCGGTCGACGAGCTGGTTCGCGAGGCCGCGGCCGCAAAGAGCGAAGGGATCCCCGGCGTGCTGCTGTTCGGGCTCCCCGACCGGAAAGACCCTATCGGATCGGGCGCCTACGATCCCGAGGCGCCGGTGCAGTCCGCGATCCGCGCGCTCAAAGCCGAGGTCCCGGGGCTGCTGGTCGTCACCGATGTCTGCCTCTGCGAGTACACGTCGCACGGCCACTGCGGCATCGTGGTCGACGACGAAATCACGAACGATCCGACCGTCGAACAGCTCGTGCGTGCAGCGATGTCGCACGCGGCGGCAGGCGCGGACATCGTCGCGCCTTCCGACATGATGGACGGCCGCGTGGGACGGATCCGGGCCGCGCTGGACGAGGGAGGGTTCACGCACGTCGCGATCATGTCGTACGCGGCGAAGTACTGCTCCGCGTTCTACGGGCCGTTCCGCGAGGCCGCCGAGTCGGCCCCGTCCTTCGGAGACCGCCGATCGCACCAGATGGATCCCGCCAACGCCGATGAAGCGCTGCGCGAGGTGGCGCTCGACGTGGACGAGGGCGCCGACATCGTCATGGTCAAGCCGGCGCTGACCTATCTCGACGTTATCTGGCGCGTGAAGCAGGAGTTCGGGCTCCCCACGGCCGCGTACCACGTGAGCGGCGAGTACGCGATGCTGAAGGCTGCCGCCCGCAACGGTTGGATCGACGAGCCGCGCGCCATGCTGGAAACGCTGACGTCGATCCGCCGCGCGGGCGCCGACATCATCATCACGTACTACGCGCGGGAAGTGGCCAGGGCATTGCAAAGTCGTTGAGTGCAGATTGCAGGTTGATTGGGGATTGGGGGTTGTCGATTGCGGATTTCATTCGGGGATTGGTACCGACGGTGAACCGAGCCCCAACAATCTCCGAATCAAATCTCCAGTGTCCAATCTCCAATCCCCAAATCAATCCGCAATCCGCAATCAACGAATCGGCAATGTCCCCGTCGGCGATATCACCCGCCCTGGCAGCGCCTTCGTCAACTTCCCCTCGTCGACCACCGCCACGCCGTTCACGAACACGAAGGGGATGCCGGCCGGGTACTGGTGCGGCTCGGTGAACGTGGCGCGGTCGGCGATGCGCTCGTCGAAGAGCACCAGATCCGCCCAGTAGCCGATGCGGATCCAGCCGCGGTCCGGCAGCCGCATGATCTGCGCGGGCAGTGACGTCATCGACCGGATCGCAAACGGCAGGGTGATCACCCCTCGATCCATGACGTAGCGCCGGATCTTCCGCGGCATGGTGCCGTAGAACCGGGCGTGCGGTACGCCGTCGCCGAATTCGACCGTATCGCCGTCCGTGCAGGTCGCCGTGAAGTCCTGCTGCATGATGTGTTCGATGTCGATCTCCGAGAGCGAATAGCCGCGCATCCGGGCTCCACCTGGGCGGTCGGTCCCGTTCATCTGGATCCAGATCGCGGCGTCGACGGGCGAGACGCGGCGGTCTTTCGCGATCCACTCGAGGCTCTTCTCCACGTACGTACTGTCGGGAAAGTCATAGACCACCACCCGCGACGCACCGCCCCGCCGCGTGATCTCGTGCGCTATGTCGCCGCGGATCTTCACGGCCTCGACGGGATTCTGCAGTCGCGCCTGGAGGTTGGCCTTGACGCTGCCGCCTGCGCTGCGGTCGCCGCCCTCGCCCAGCTGGCCCCCAACGATTGCCCCAGGTGGAGAGAGCGCCCAGCGGGGGATCAGCACCGTCGAACCGTCACTGCCCGACGTATCGTACGGATACTGATCGGCATACACCTCGACCCCCTGCTCGCGCGCCTCACCGATGAGCCTCGTGGCAGCATGGCTCGCGCCCCAGAAGTCGGCGCCCTTCGCCTTGAGGTGCGAGCAGACGACGGGAACGCCGGTTTCACGCCCGATGTCGATCGTCTCCTTGACCGAGTCCAGCAGATCCACGTACGGCGTTGGGTCCGAGGCCACGTGCCACATGGGATCGCGGCCTTCGCTTCGCTCGTGGCTGATATAGAACCCGCCGTACTTCTTCACGGGACGGGTGACTTCCACGACTTCCCGGGGCTCGCTGAAGCGCCCGGGCACGTACTCCAGGCCGGTGCTGAGCCCGTAGGCCCCATCCCTCATGCCCTCTTCCACGAGCGCCTGCATCGCGGCGATGTCCTGATCCGTGGCTGCCTGGTTGGCGCGCGGGCCCATCACCCGATTGCGCACCGCGCCGTGCCCGACCATCAGCGCCACGTTCGTGCCGACGCCCTGCGTCTCGTACCGCGCCTTCTGATCGCGAATCGGCCAGGGGGATCGCCCGTCCTGGTTGACGACCGACAGCGTGATCCCCTGCGCGACCATGTTCAGGTTGTAGCGAAGGTCCATGTCGCCGAGCCCGCGGTCGCTGTGCGAATGGATGTCGATGAAGCCGGGCACGAGATACTTCCCGCTCGCATCGATCGTACGCCCCGCGGCGGCATCGCCAAGCGCGCCGATCGCCGCAATCCGCCCGTCCCTGACCGCCACGTCAGCGATGAACCAGGGATTGCCCGACCCATCGAGCACTCTGGCGTTGCGGACGAGAAGATCGTAGGCCGCTGTCTGCGATGCGGCGTCTCGAGTCCCGAGGCCCGACTCCCGAGCCCCGAGCCCCGACTCCCGAGCCCCGAGCCCCTGGTCCTCGGTCCGGACGCGGTCGGCCTGCCCACCGCTGGACATGGACAGTGCGACAACGAAAGACAGAGCAACGACGACGGCGCTACGCTTCGGCATGGGACCAATCTGTTATCACGATTCGGTCAGGCGGTTCCAGACGGTGGTCCGTGGTCCGTAGTTGGTGGTCGGTAGACCGTACTCCGAAAGTCACGGACCACGAACCACGAATCACGGTACATGCTATCGTCAGACCATGCGCCGCAGCCGCTCGCGTTATCCACGGTCGGAAAAAATGTTCGCGGCCGCCTCACGCATACTTCCGGGCGGCGTGGACAGTCCGGTCCGGGCGTTCAAGTCGGTCGGCGCCACTCCGCTATTCGTCGAGCGCGGCCGGGGGGCGTATCTGGAGGACGTTGATGGGCACACCTACATCGACTACGTGATGTCCTGGGGACCGCTGATCCACGGGCATGCGCCAAAGGGGCTGCTGAAGGCGTTGTCGACAGCGGCCGCGAACGGCACGAGCTTTGGTGCGCCGACCGAGCTCGAGACGCGACTCGCCCAGCGGGTGGCGATGCTGATGCCATCGATGGAGCGGCTGCGGTTCGTCAGCTCGGGCACCGAGGCCGCCATGAGCGCGGCCCGCGTGGCGCGCGCGGCCACGAAGCGCGAGAAGATCGTCAAGTTCGAGGGCTGTTACCACGGCCACGCCGATGCGTTCCTCGTCCAGGCCGGCTCGGGCGCGATGACCCTCGGCGTGCCCACGAGTCCCGGCGTGTCGAGCGGTGCGGCCCGCGACACGCTTCTCGCGCGCTACAACGACCTCGACTCGGTGGAGCGCCTGTTCGAGGCGCACGACCGGGAGATCGCCGCCATCTTCGTCGAGCCGATCGCCGGCAACATGGGGCTCGTGCCGCCGCGCGAGGGCTTTCTGGAGGGGCTTCGCGCGCTCTGCGATCGCGAAGGGTCCCTGCTCGTGTTCGACGAGGTGATTTCCGGGTTCAGGGCGGCGGCCGGTGGCGCGCAACAGGTGTTCAAGGTCAGGCCGGATCTGACGTGCCTCGGCAAGATCATCGGCGGAGGCCTTCCGGTCGGCGCCTATGGCGGCCGCCGCGACGTGATGGAACTGGTCGCGCCGGCAGGACCCGTGTACCAGGCGGGCACGCTGTCGGGCAACCCGCTGGCCATGACGGCCGGGCTCTGGTGCCTCGCGGAGCTGTCACCTAGGCTTTACACGCACCTCGCTTCGCTGGGATCCCGGCTCGCCGCCGGACTGGCCGATGCGGCGCGGGAAGCCCGCGTACCTCTCCAGGTCAACGCGTTCGGATCGCTGCTGACCCCGTTCTTCACGAGCCAGCCGGTGCGCGATTTCCAGTCGGCGCTGACCGCCGATACCGAGGCCTACGGCCGGTTCTTTCGCGGCATGCTCGCGCGCAGCGTGTATCCCCCGCCCTCGCAGTTCGAAGCCTGGTTCCTCTCCGCCGCGCACACCGAGCGAGACATCGACAAGACGATCAAGGCCGCGCAGGAAACGTTGAAGAAAGGCTGATCGCAGTCGTCACCGAATCGCCGGCGGCGTATCCATGCGGACGCGCAGGATCGTGCCGGCGGGGAGCGTGACGTCCTTGCCCTCGGTGGCCGCGATTGTGCCGCCGCCCCCGATGAGGACGCCGAGCAGCGCGCCCTTCACGCCGCCGATGATGCCTCCGATGATCGCGCCGACAGCAGATCCTGCGCCGATGCGGCCTACCTCGCCTCGGATCCCTTCGCTCTCGAGTGCCTCGGTGACCGTGCCGCGCATCGGGTACGTGCGCCCGTTGATGGTGACCTGATCGAAGGACACGGTCAGGCTCCCCTTCCGATCGGTGCGCGAGGCCCGATCGACTGCGCTGACGATGCCCCGCATGACAGATCCCGCGGGAACGAGCACCCGGTCGCCCTCGAAGAGATCGACGACGGTCGTCGCCTCGAAGCGGTCCTCGACCTGGGCCGTGTCCGAGCTGAGCTGCGACTGCAGCCGCACATCGATCTCCGTCCCGACGGGAATCGCGCTCTGTCCCGAGGTCTCCCGGCGATCGTCACGTCTGGTGGACGGTGCATCCGTCGCGGCGCCTGTCGGCGCGTCCCGGTACGTCGTGGATTCCCCACGCGCACGGGACCTCAGGGTCTGGAGCCGATCGCGGAGATCCGTGTACTCGCTTCGGCCGACATTGCCTTCCTTGCGAATCTTCACCTTGAGGTACGTCACCTCGTCGCGCAACTCGTCGAGCTCGTCCTGGAGGCTCGCCGCCAGCGAGGCGTCCCTGTCCCTCAGCCGTGAAATATCCGTACTTGCCTGAAACACCTGATCCTGCAGCCGCTGGATGTCGTTGGTGCTCACGGTTGACTGCCCCGAGGCCGGCATCGCCAGCAACAGGGCCACAACGGCCAGGGGCGCACTCAGCAACTTCTTTCCAATCATCAGAAATCCTCGCTCTCGATGGCACACGCCTTCCGCGTTTGTCCGGTCCGGGCTGGCTGATGCAAAAGCCGTCCCATCGCCAGAGCTCGCCCGATCCTTTCTATTCTGACCTCAGACCCTATTCGAAAGTCACCTCCCGCCCCATGCAGCTGGGGAAAAGGACCTGCGTGTACAATCGAAAGAACCCATGCCAGTGGTGAAGCTCCACAAGACAGTCGGCGTCCGCGTCGGCCCCGTCCAGGTTGGCGGAGGCGCGCCGGTTGTCGTCCAGTCGATGACCATGACCGACACCGCCGATCCGGCGGCGACCGCGCAGCAGTGCATCGAGCTGGCGCAGGCCGGTTCGGAGATGGTGCGGATCACCGTCAACCTGCCGGAAGCCGCGCAGGCGGTGCCGGAAATCAAGCAGCGGATGCTCGATGCCGGCGTCGTCGCGCCGCTCATCGGCGATTTCCATTACAACGGCCATCTGCTGTTGACCCGTTATCCCGACTGCGCCGCCGCGCTCGACAAGTACCGAATCAACCCCGGCAACGTGGGCACGGGACGGCGGCGCGACGAGCAGTTCTCCACCATCTGCATGGTGGCGCGCGACAACGGGAAGCCGGTCCGGATCGGCGTCAACGGCGGCTCGCTCAATCAGGAGCTCGTGGTCGCGAAGATGCAGGAGAACACCGACCGCGACCTTGGCCTCACCTCCGAGGAGATCATCAACGAGTGCATGATCCTCTCGGCGCTTCAGTCCACGGAGCTGGCGCTCGAGTCGGGGCTGCGCAAGGACCAGATCATCATCTCGTGCAAGACGTCGCGGCCCCGGGACCTGATTGCCGTGTATCGGGTTCTCGCGCGGAGGACGGATCAGCCGCTGCACCTCGGGCTGACCGAGGCGGGCATGGGCGCGAAGGGGCTCGTCTGGTCGGCCTCCTCAATGGGTGTGCTGCTGAACGAGGGCATCGGCGACACGATCCGCGTCTCCCTGACACCGCGCCCCGGAGGCGATCGCCGCGAAGAAGTCTACGCGGCGTGCGAGCTGCTGCAGGCGTTGGGGCTGCGGGCGTTCGCGCCGAGCGTCACCGCCTGTCCCGGCTGCGGACGGACCACCAGCTCCACGTTCCAGGAGCTCGCAGAGCGGACGCAGGATTACATCCGGGAACGCATGCCCGAATGGAAGACACAGTTCGACGGGGTCGAAACGATGACCCTCGCCGTGATGGGCTGTATCGTGAACGGTCCGGGCGAGTCCAAGGCAGCAAATATAGGGATAAGCCTGCCCGGCACCGGCGAAGCGCCCAACTGCCCTGTTTACATCGACGGCCAGCACCATACGACGATGCGCGGAACGTACGAGGAGCTCGCCACGGCCTTCCGCGATCTTGTGGACAGCTACGTGGCATCGAAGTATCCCCGCAAGACGAGATCCGTCCCGGCATCCTGATCGTGATCGGCGATTTCGCCGATCAGGATTGCGCGTCCGCTTCGAGCTCGCAGCGTCCAGCTGACACTACAATTGACAACGCATGCTGCCCGGCTTCCGATCGCTCAAGCGGGAATTCCGACCCATGTTCACGCTCGCGCTCCCTGTCGTGCTGGCGGAGCTCGGGTGGATGACGATGGGGCTGGTCGATACGTTGATGGTGGGACGGCTCAGCCCGGAAGCCATCGGCGCGGTCGGCGTGGGCTCGTCCCTCTTCATGGGAATCGTGGTCTTCGCCATGGGCCTGCTGCTGGGACTCGACACCCTGGTGTCCCGCGCGTTTGGGGCAGGACGGATCGAGGAGTGCCACCGCTGGCTCGTGCACGGCACGTTTCTGGCCGTCGTCGCGTCCGTGCCCTTCACGCTGGCGCTGTGGCTGATCGCCGGCTCGCTGGATCGCTGGGGCCTCGATCCGCGCGTGCTCGGGCCCACCCGTGCGTACCTGGGCGTCGTGCTCTGGAGCGTTCTGCCGCTGCTGCTCTATGCCGCGTTTCGCCGGTATCTGCAGGGGATGGCGATCGTGCGCCCCGTGATGATAGCGCTCCTGCTGGCCAACATCGCCAACGTTGTGCTGAACTGGACATTCATCTTCGGGCATTTCGGCGCGCCGGCGCTCGGGGTTCGGGGAGCAGCGTGGGCGACGGTGGGCTCGCGCGTGATGATGGCCGGCTTCCTGCTGGGCGTGATCGTCTATCGCGAGTGGAACGAGCGTCCGGGGCTCTTCGAGACGCCGATGCGGACGAGCGGGGCCTGGATGCGGCGGTTGCTCGCGCTGGGAGCGCCGGCGGCCGGTCAGCTGACGCTCGAAGTGGGAGTCTTCGCAGCCGCGACGGCCCTCGCCGGTCGCCTGGCGCCGGCTTCCCTGGCCGCGCATCAGATCGCGATCAACATCGCGGCCTTCACGTTCATGGTTCCGCTCGGCGTTTCGTCGGCAGGAGCCGTTCGCGTCGGCCACGCGGTCGGACGTCGCGACGTTCCCGGAGCCGCCAGGGCAGGCTGGACCGCGCTGCTCTTCGGCGTCGGATTCATGTCCATCGCGGCCGCATCGTTCGTCGTGGTTCCTCGCATGCTGATTGGCGCCTTCACCAGCGACGAAGGGGTCGTGCGCGTAGGCGTGTCACTGTTGCTGGTCGCAGCCGTCTTCCAGTTGTTCGATGGCCTGCAGGGGGTGGCGACCGGGGTGCTCCGCGGGCTCGGCGACACGCGCACGCCGATGCTGTGGAACCTGGCCGGTCACTGGTTCATCGGCCTGCCGCTCGGCTACACCTTGTGCTTCACGTTCGGCTACGGCGTGATCGGGCTCTGGTGGGGGCTCTCGAGCGGACTGATCATCTGCGGGGTCGCATTGCTCTCGGTCTGGTACAGGAGAATCCACGCATTGGATCTGGTGAAGCCGGAAGTTCTGGGTTTTGAGTGCTGAGTGCTGAGTGATGAGTGCTGAGTGCTCAGTGCTGATGGCTGTCAGCTTCGTCATGAGACCATTGACCATGCCTCGTCTGCTCGTATTCGCCTTCCTTGCAGTGGTGTCATCAGTGTTTGCGGCCGGCCAGGGCAAACCTGAAGCTAGGTCGCTTCTGGGAAAGCCCCTGGTTCCGACACCGCCGTCCGCTGAAGCTCGCGCGACGCTCGAGAAGCACCTCGCGGCGGCGCGGGCCGATTACGAGAAGGACCCCGGCAATGCCGACTCCATCATCTGGCTCGGCCGCCGCCTGGCGTACCTGGGGCGGTACCGGGACGCAATTGCGACGTTTTCGGAAGGCGTCCGGATGCACCCTCGGGACGCGCGGATGTACCGGCACCGGGGCCATCGATACATCACCGTCCGCGAGCTCGAAAACGCGGCCGCCGACCTGTCGACAGCCGCGGAGCTCGTGGCGGGCAAGCCTGACCAGGTCGAGCCGGACGGCCAGCCGAACGCGCGCAACATCCCGACGAGCACGCTCAACTCGAATGTCTACTACCACCTCGCGCTCGCCCACTATCTTCGGGGCGAGTTCGAGCCGTCTCTGAAGGCCTGGCGCGAATGCGAACGGTATTCGAAGAACCCGGACATGCTTGTCGCGACGACGCACTGGCTCTACATGACGCTGCGCCGGCTCGATCGGGTGGGTGAAGCGCGCCAGGCGCTCGAGCCGATCTCAACGGACATGGAGATCATCGAGAACGGCTCGTACTACCGTCTTCTGATGGTCTACAAGGGGGTGGAGAAGGCGGTTCCGCTGGCCGAGTCACTCC
>DASTBU010000032.1:0-11824 GCA_035711845.1 Vicinamibacterales bacterium | reverse complement strand
TCCCCGCAGCGATGGAGGCTCCCACTATCAGCGGCGTCCAGAGCGCCGCGGCGAGAAGAAACCAGATAACGAAGCGTGTCGAGTCTGTTCGCAGCGCCCCAGCCACGAGATAGGTGGGCAGCCTGGTCCCGGGAGCGAACCGGCTCAACAGCACGACAATCGCGCCACGCTGATCGATCAACTCCGAGTACGACTCGAGCGCGCGGACAGGCATCCGGCGTTGGATCACAGCCCACTGCAGCACCTGCCTGCCGGCGGTGCGGCCTACCGCAAAGAGCAGGAGGTCTCCAACGACGATTCCACCGAAGCAGCCCAGAACGGCGGGCGCGAAGGCCAGCCGTCCCTCTGCCACTATCGCGCCGGCTGCTGCGCAAGCGAGGTCTTCGCTGAGGAGGGTCGCAAAGGCAAGCGACACTGCCAGGAACCACGGATCGAGGAGCGCGGGCGAGTGCACACGCTTTGGATGCTGGCCAAGGGCGTCCCGTTTCCCGTCGGTTGCCGCGTAACCCCATGGACGATCTGGCATCACAGATTTCAGATGACCATTCTGGAGACCTCAACCATGCGAATCGTTTCTATTCGAGCTTTCACTGTCCTGCTGCTGGCATCTATCCTTCTGTCTATCCCGCAGCAGGCGAGGGCGGAGGAGCGGGTCAACCGCGACCGCAAGGGAATAGCCATAGACGGCTACGATCCCGTCGCGTATTTCGTCGACTCGAAGCCGGTCCAGGGCCAGCCGGAATTCGAGTACACGGTGAACGGCACCCGGTACCTGTTTGCCAGCGCCGCCAATAGGGATCGTTTTGCGCAGAACCCCTCTGCGTACATCCCGCAGTACGGCGGCTTCTGCGCGTATGCGGTCAGCCTGGGAAGGACCGCTGATATCGATCCGGAGGCCTGGTCGGTTGTGGAGGGCCGGCTGTTTCTCAACTACTCCAAGAGCGTGCAGAAGACGTGGCAGCAGGACGTGCCGGGGAACATCCGCAAGGCGGACGGGAACTGGCCGAAGCTGCGCGAGAAGTGATCCGGGTGGTCAGATCCTGAAGCGGCGCGAAGCTTCGGCGACGAAGCGCTGGCCACGTTGCCGAATCTCCGCACCGACCCGCAATAGACCTTCAAACGCGGCGGGCGCTGACTCCCAGTGGCCGCCGCGACCGCCCGCCCGCGCCTTACCGAACGGCCTCCTCTAGCTGGCGGACCTTCTCCATGAAGCGCTTCGAGAAGCCGTCGACCTCCGCAGCCGAAGCTCCGGCGGCCTCGAACGCCCGGCGGACTTGATCGTTCGTGAGTTGTGAAACAAGCGAGGCGAACCAGCGCGCGTGCTCGACCGGGACACGGTCCATGCGCGAGTCGATGCCGTCGTAATCCAGGTGCATCACGCCATTCTCAACTTTTTCGATGAACCCCTCAGACTCGTAGTCCTCGAGATTCCACTTGGAGTGACCGCTCATCCGGCCGCCCATTCGGCCGAACGTCGCGCCGAGATCGCCGACGAAGTGCCGGCGCTCCTGGCGCCCGTCCGGCAGGGTCGCGCGCACGACGTCGTTGTTCGCCTCGCCCCGGATATCCCAGTTGTTGAGCATCGTCATCAGGATCAACAGTCCCGACAGCTCCTTCTGACCTACGAACGGGTTCTCGCGGAACGTCCATTCTTCGTCGGTTGCGACGATGTCTGGACCGCGGCGGCTGAACCTGGCGTTGCTGAACGCTCCAGAGTGGTGGATGTGGCGGCGGGCACGGTCGAGATCCGTCACGCCTTCGATCCGGCCGGCCGATACCAGGTAGTGCTCTTCTGTGAAGTAACCCAGCGCATGGACCAGCCGGCTGGCCGCGACCTCGGCGTGCGCCTCCGGACCGAACTTCACATCCCACGTCACGCCGTTGATATCGCTCACGACGACCTTCGGCTGCGTGCCGCTCGTCTTCTCTTCGAGGAACGCAAACGGGCCTTTCGGCGCACGCGCGGCAGTGCCGAGTCCCCAGAACAGGTCGCGCGACGCGATCGGTCCAGGATCACGCCAGAGGACCTGCGGCGGATCTGCCGTTCCTGTCGTGCCCACGGGTTGTGTTTGCGCGGCAGCGTCCGATACCCAGAGCGCGGCCGACAGTCCGACGACGATCGACTGCCTGCTGAGGTGCAGCATGCACCACCTCCTCATCAGGTGGAATACGTGCAATTCGCGAGCCTTGCAGGGGGCAGGTCTTGAATTTCGGCATTCTTCATGTCGTGCCCCGCTCCGGCGACGATGCGTCGGCTGCTCAATCGATAATGAAACACCCAGCTCGACCGGGGGCTACCATGACGACGATCACGAAGCCGTGCCTTCGTCCGTCGTGATCGCCGCGGTCGTCGAGATCGTCCTATCAGTCGTGTGTTGACCCCCCACTGGACTGAACGTCGTCGTGACGATCTTTGTCAGTGGCACCTGACACGGAACGTCATCGGTGTGCGGGCGCAGAGAACGCCGCTCGGCAAAACGGTCCGATTGTTCACACGCTTTCACGCCCTGAGAATGCCCGGCGGCTGGCCGCCACCTTGCAACGCAGGGCGACAACTTTTCCGGAAACGCGGCCCGTTCATCGTATGCTCCCCAACGTGTGAACCATGGCCCATTGGGGGCGGTCAATGCAGAAGCGTGCAGCGCTAGTCCTCTTCGTCTTGGCGTCGAGCGTAAACGTTGACGCGGGACAGGAGCAACAGCCACCCGCCGGTTGGACGCCGGGCCCCGTGACCGCGAATCTGGGGACCCTGGCAACGCTTTCCGTCCCGGAAGGCTACATGTTCCTTGACAGGAGCGCGACCCGGGCCTTCCTCGAGCAGAATCAGAACATTCCTGACGGCGACGAGCTCGGCACGCTTCTCAGAGTTCGACCGAACGATGATTATTGGTTCGCAGTCTTCAGTTATTCGGATACCGGCCACATCGACAACAGCGATCGCAGCAGCCTCGATCCTGACGGGTTGATGGAAACCATGCGCGAGGGCAACCGTCTCGGCAACGAGCAGCGGAAGCAGCGTGGATGGTCGGAGCTGACGCTGATCGGGTGGCATCAACCGCCGTACTACGACGAGGCGACGGACAATCTCACGTGGGCGACGCAGCTCTCCTCGGATGGCGCGCCCGTCATCAACCACTCTGTCCGGCTGCTCGGCCGAACGGGATTGATGAGCGCGCAGCTCGTAGCCGACGTCAACGGTATCGACGACGCCACTGCCGAATTCAATGATGCACTGCGCGGCTACTCGTTCAACGGCGGCCAGCGTTATGCCGAGTTCCGCCAGGGCGACAAGATGGCCGGCTACGGTCTCGCAGCGCTGATCGCCGGCGGCGCCGCAGCTTCAGCCGTGAAAACCGGAGTCTTCAAGAAGATCTGGAAGTTCCTGGTTCTCGGCGTTGCCGCACTGATCGGCGCGCTCAAGAAGCTGTTCGGCCGCGGAGGAAGCACGTCCGAACCGGCCCCTGCTGCCGGCCAGGGGGACGCCAGCTAATCCGTCTTCCCGTCCCCAAATGATCGGCCTCGTCGCTGTCCTCTGGGCTCTGTATCTATCGGAGTCCTGGGTGCGCTGGCAGCGTGGAGACTGGGTCTTCCGCACGAGGAGCGGCGGTTCCATCGAGGGCGTGAGCGAGCCGGACATCACGTTCCTCGACGGGCGTCTCGGGTTCGTCTGGACGTCCCTCCTGCCATATCAATCGGTCCACGTGTTTACGGGCAGCAGCCTCGACCGCGAGCGCTGCCGAATCGAGCTGATGCGGCTAGGCGGCGAGCTCGTCTGGCTGCGCGCCTTCTCCACGGGCCTCTTTGCACTTGTGATGCTGACGTTTCCCCTTCTGGTCACGACGGAGCGACTGTTGCCGTCGCTCCCGCTTCTGCTCGCCAGCTTCGGCGTCGCGTGGGCAGGAACTCTGGGCGCTTACTTCGTGGCGCACCGCCGGGTGCTCGGCTTCCGCCCACCCATCGAGTCGTGGCTGGTGCTTGCCTTGTCTCCCGTGAGCCTGATCCGCGCGCCGCACGTCATCTCGATGCAGGTCGCGCGCTTCGCACATCCGGTTATCGCCGCCGACGCTCTGTGTGGGGATGAGGAATTCCTGCGTATCTGCCGGTTGTGGCATTTCGATGCCCCCGACCTTCGTCCGTTGCTTTACGATCTGGCGGAGGGGCGCGGGCTTTTCGAGCGGCTGACCGCACCTCCGTCCAGCACGGAGCCGGAGGTGTCGCGCTATTGTGAGCGCTGTCATGCGACGTTCCTGGCCGCGGCGACGGCCTGCGCTGATTGTGAGGATGTGCCGTTGTCTCCCCTGCCGGCGTCCGCCTCCCAGGACGGAGCGGCGGCGGCGCGAGCTCGCTGAGCCCGCGAGGCGCCAGCGTGCGCCGGGCGCAGCTCGTGATCCTCGTCAGCGCGCCGCCACCCGCGTCGCCGGTTGCAGGACCTGCAGCTCGCGCGCAATCCCCGGCGCTTCGTACACCTCCGTCAGCGCGGTCCGGATGAACTCGGGGTGCACGGCCACCGTGCGGTTCTTCTCCGCATCGAACCAGTACGAGCCGGAGATCGAGTGGATGTTGCCGTCGAAGACGAGGCCAACGATCTCCCCTTTCGCATTCACCACCGGGCTGCCGGAGTTGCCGCCGACGATGTCGTTGGTGGTGGTGAAGTTGGCGCGGGTCTTCATGTCGAGGCGCGAGCGGGCGTCCAACCACGACCTCGGCAGCGCGAAGGGCGGAGCGCCTGTCGCGCGCTCGAAGAGGCGCGAAAGATACGTAAACGGCTCAACGCGCTCCCCGGCCTCCGTCCAGCCCTGCACCGCGCCGTATGACAGCCTTAGCGTGAAGGTCGCGTCAGGGTAGAGGCTCGTGCCGTACACGGCGAACCGCACGTCCGCGATTGCCCGCTGCGCCTGCCCTTCCGGTGCCTGCACCTGCTCCTCGTAGGTCTTCCGCAGCGCCCGGGCCTCGTTGTCTATCGCACGGGCGAGCGCAATCATCGGGTCCTTGCTCGCCTCCAGAGCGTTGCGTCCTCCCACGAAGAGAGCCATCCGAATTTTCGGGTTGGCCAGCTTCGAGCCGGTGATCAGAGCTTTGGCGCGCGCGTCAGGCGTATCTGTGCCGAGCGCCTGTTTCACGACCGGGTGATCGGGTCCGAGGAACTCGCGCATCCGCTCGAGGGAGAACGAGAGCCGCACCTGCTCCAGATCCGGGTACACGGGCGTGTCCGCAGCAAGGCGCTGACGAAGTTGCGCGAGCTGCGCGTCCGTGTACTCGCGCAGCCGTTGGGCATTCGCTTTCTCACGCTCGTCCGCGGCGCGCACGAGCTGTCGGGCGTAGATGAAGAGCTGGCTGTTGAATCCCCCAGCGCCCTCGATCAAGGTGTAAGGGACGAGGATGTCGCGGTGGATCGCCTCGGCGCGCGCGATCGTGTCCCACGCGTCCCCAGCTCGCGTCTTCAGCTTCGGATCGGCCGTCACCGCCTCGCGCAGTTTGCGTTCCTCCGCGCCGTGCCGCTCCATCATGCGATCGTCGAGCAGCGCGGCAAGCTCCATGCGGCGGACCTTGACGCTGTTCTCGATCGAGCTGAGGTAAGCCGAAGTGCTGCGCTCGGCTTCGGGTGACGACTTCGAGTACTGGATGAGACGTCCGCGAAGCTCGACGTAGCGGAGCAGCCAGAACGGGAGGAAGACGTCGCGCTGAGTCTTCAGCTGCGAGCTGGTCAGCAGCCGCTCGGTGGTGCCGGGGTGGCCCGCGACGAACACCGGCTCCCCTTCCTTCGCGCCGGCCCAGTTGAACGACAGATGCTTTGGCGTCGGCGCCGGCTTGCCGTTCTCGTAGACGCGTAAGAGCGACATGTCGAGGCACCACCGCGGGAACTGGAAGTTGTCCGGGTCCCCGCCGAACGCCGCGATGCTCGCCTCCGGCGCAAACGCCAGCCTCACATCGTCATAACGCTTGTACTTGTAGAGCCAGTACTGGCCGCCCTGGTAGAGCGTGACCGTCTCGCACTTGAGCGGCGAGCCGCTCTGCTTGGACTCCGCTTCGCACGCTGATTCGAGGTTCGTGAGCGTCTCGTTGCGCCTCCGCGCGAGATCGGCGCCCGCCACGCCTGCGAGCGCGCCCGTCACATTGGCGGTGACGTCTTCGGTATCCATCAGCACCGACGCCTGCGCCCCCTGGCAGCGGATTTCGTTCTCGCGAGCCGTCGCGTTGAATCCGCCTGCCAGCAGGTCCCGCTCGGCGGTCGAGTTGTCAGCCAGGCACGTGCGCACGCAGTGGTGATTCGTGAGCACGAGGCCTTCGGGCGATACGAATGATCCGGTGCATCCGGTCTCGAGCCGCACGACCGCCTGCTGCAGGCGATCCAGCATCTCGTCGTCCACCCGGACGCCGTACTTCCGGGCGACTTCATCCTTCGGGAAGTTGTCGAAGGTCCACATCCCTTCGTCGGCCGCGGCGACCGCCACGCACAGGGCGAGCGCGGCAAGAGAAGCAGCGAGTCGTTTCATGAGGGACAGAATAGCGCGGGATCGCTGGGAGTCGATGCGCCTCCGGATGGGCTTGGGTCGCATTGCATCGTCATGGAGCTCGTTTCCACGACCGCACGAACGTGCGCTGTTCTTCGGTTTCGGGGGAAGACATCCCTCTGTCCGGCACACGGCGCCGCAACACGTTGATCCGCTCGAGCGCCTCGTCCGAGGAGAGCCCCTGCTCGACCAGCCAGCATCCGGCTACCGTGCCCGTCCGCCCGATACCGCCCCAGCAATGAAGGTAGACCGGACGGCTGTTTTTCAGTTCGCGATGTATCGTGGCGAGAATCTCGGACATCCGCTCGCGAGCTGGCACTCCGCCGTCGCGGATGGACAGCCTCGTGTAGCGAAACTCAGATCCGCACCCATGCTCGAGCTCACTGAGGAGATCGGCGTACGGCGTCAGAGGCTCGCTGGGTTCCGTGAGGTCGACGAAAGTCACGATCCCCGCCGCGAGGATCAGCTCGAGCTTCGCCCGTGCGCGTACGATCTCGTACGACCCCGGGTATTCGCCGGCGAGCAACTGACCTTCGAGGAGCCAATATGAGTCGGGGATGGGGACGGAGAGATCCATGGAGCATTATGCGCACATGGTCCGTGGTCCGTAGCTCGTAGCCCGTGTCCGTGGTCCGTTGCTCGTGGCCCGTGTCCGTGGTCCGTACTCGTAGCCCGTAGCTCGTGCGAGCCGAGCGAGCTACGGACAACGGGCCACGGGCCCGGGACCAATGAAGCATCACTCGGTTCGCAACGCCTCCGTCGGTGCGAGGCGCGCGCCTCGCCGCGCCGGAACGTACGAGGCCACGGCAGCCACCAGCGTGAGCACGAGCGCCGTGACCGCGAAGGTCAGCGGGTCCAGCGGCGCGGTGTTGAAGAGCAGGTCTTCCAGCAACCGGGTCAACAGCGCCGCCGCCGCGAGCCCCAGCACGACGCCGAGCGCTACGAGCCGCAGCGCCTGGCCGATGACCAGGCGCAGAACCGATCCCATCGTCGCGCCGAGCGCCATGCGCACGCCGATCTCCTGCGTGCGCTGCGACACGGAGTACGCCATCACGCCGTAGACGCCCACCCCGGCGAGCACGAGCGCGATCAGCGCGAACGCGGCGAGCAGCGCCGAGACCGTCCGCGGCCGCGCCACCGTCGAGTCCACGACCTCCTCCATCGTCTTTACATCCGCGAGCGGCAGCTCGGGATCGAGCGCGCGAACGGCGGTGGCGACACCCGGGACGAGTGACACGGGGTCCAGCCGCGTGCGCACGACGAACGTCATCATGCTGAGCGGCCATTGCGGATGCGGAAGATAGACGGCCGCCGGCGTATCCACGTCGAGCGCCGAGTACTTGACGTCGCCGACGACCCCGACAATGTCGACCTCGATGCCGCCGGCGCGGGCGATCGAGACGTGCAGACGCTTGCCAATCGGATTCTCGCCGGGCAGTTGGCGCCTGACGAGCGACTCGCTCACGATGGCGACCAGCGGCGAGTCGGGCGTATCACGCGGAGTGAAGTCGCGGCCCGCACCGTGTGGGATGCCCATCGTGCGGAAGAAGCCCGGTGTCACTGGACGGACTTCGGTCGTCGGCAGCTGGCCGTCGGCGGGTCGGGGCTGGTCGAGACGATAGAAGCTGGTCGCGCTCCCGGGGCCGCTGAGCGGAAGGAACGTGATGCCGGCGGCGCTCTCGACGCCGGGCAGGCCTTCAATCCGCGAGATCGAGTTCTTGAAGAAGTCGATACTGTGCCGGCTCTCGGTGTAGCGAGACGAGGGCAGCGTTACGCGCGCGGTCAGCAAACCCTCCTCGCGGAAGCCGGGATCCACGTTCTGCAGCCGGAGAAAGCTTCGGACGAGCAGTCCGGCGCCGCTCAGCAGGACCAGCGACAGAGCGACTTCGGCGACGACCAATGTCGCCAGCGCCCTGCGCAGTCGAGGGCTCGCGCCGTGCCGGCCGCCCTCGCGCAGCGCCTCGGTCGTGCTGCCCGATGCGAGCAGCGCCGGCACGATCCCGAACAGCAGGCCGCTCGCGAGTGCGACAGCCATCGTGAACGCAACGACCTGCGCGTCCAGCGCGACCTGATCCAGGCGCGGGACCGGGATGCGGTCCACCACCAGCGCGAGCAGGCCCCGATGGAACGCGACCGCCACGAGCAGACCGGCAAGTCCGCCGACGAGCGCGAGCAGCAGGCTTTCGGAGAGCATCTGACGCAGCAGCCGGCCGCGGCCCGCGCCGAGCGCCGAGCGGACGCCGAGCTCGCGCTGCCGCGCCGCGCCGCGCGCGAGCAGCAGGTTCGCGACGTTCACGCACGCGATGAGCAGCACGAGCGCCACGGCGCCCGAGAGGACCAGCAGCGCGGGCTTCACCGTCTCGACGGTCATCTCGTGAATCGGCACCAGCGCAACGGATCGTCCGGTGTTCAGGCGTGGCGCTTCCTGGGCGCGTTGCACCATGAACGTTCGCATCTCGTCGGCGGCCTGCTCGAGAGATACGCCGGGGCGAAGCCGTGCTATGCCATGAGACGTCCCGCGCCCCTGCGCTGTGCGCAGCGCCTCGATGGTCCACCCATACGTGATATAGAAGGCTGCCTTCTGGCCCTCGATGGTGAATGCAGGAGCGGTGACGCCGATCACTTCACGCGTCCTCCCGTTCGCGTTCAGCGTGGATCCGATGACGTCCGGTCGTCCGCCGAGCCGCGTCTGCCAGAACTCGTGGCTGATGACAATCACCGCGTCAGTGCCGCTGAGGTCCTCCTCCGGCCTGAACGCGCGCCCGAGCGCCGGCTGCACGCCGAGCGCCGGGAACACGTCCGACGAGACGGCCTGACCGGTGATCTCGAAAGGCTCGCCGTTCAACAGGATGTTGAGCCGTGCCGGCCCGACCATGCCGAGGTGCTCGAAGGACCGCGCCCGCTCGCGCCAGGCGGCGAAGTTGGCGGCGGCGACGATGCCGCGCCGGACGTTGCGGCCGGGGTTCGTTTCCCAAATCGAGACGATCCGGTCCGGTTCGCTGTAGGGCAGCGGCTCGAGCAGGACGCCGCGGACGATGCTGAAGATGGCGGAGGTGGCGCCGATGCCGAGCGCCAGCGCGAGAAGGGCCGGGACCGTGAACCGCGGCGAACCGAGGAGGAAGCGGACCGCGAACCGCAGGTCGCGAAGGAGATCGTTCTGCATACGAGCCTCCCGAAGGTCCGATCGGCCGGACACAGGCATTGTGTGCTAAAAATTTAGCATATGCAAGGCGCCTGGAAGCTGGAAACTGGAAACTATCTTTCGTCCATCTCGAGCACGGCCGAAAGCAGGACGTTGGCGCCATTGGCGCAATCCTCCCAGGTGGTGAGCTCGCGTGGGGAGTGGCTGACGCCGCCGACGCTCGGCACGAAGATCATGCCCATCGGTCCGAGCTGCGCCATCATCTGCGCGTCGTGGCCCGCGCCGCTCGGCATCCGCACCGACTCCAGGCCGCGCGCCGCCGCGGCGCGCTCGATCGCCCGCTGCACGTCGTCGGTGGCGAGCGCGGGCGGGTTGCCGCCGAGGCTCGTCACATCGATGCTCGTCCGCGTCGTCCGCGCGATCTCCACCGCACGGGCACGGATTTCGTCAGCCATCGTCGCCAGCAACTCCGGTGAGAGGTCGCGAAGCTCGATCGTGAGCTGCACCGTGCCCGGGATCACGTTCGGAGCATTCGGATCGACGTCGAGGTGCCCGACCGTGCCCACTTGCCGTCCGGGGTGGCTCGTGACGATCTCCCGTACTGCAATCGTCAGTTGCGAAGCGGCAATCAGCGCGTCCTGCCGCTCCGCCATCGGCGTCGTCCCCGCATGATTCGCGAAGCCGGTGACCACCGCGCGGTAGCGCTGGATCGACACGATCCCCTGCACGACGCCGATCGGGGTGCGCCCCGACTCCAGCGTGCCACCCTGCTCGATGTGGAGTTCGAGGTAGCAGTGGTGGGCGCCTTTCGACCGGATGGCCGTCTCGATCCGATCCGGCTCACCGCCGATCCTCCGGATGGCCTCCGCCCGCGTCATCCCGTTCCACGTCGCTGTCAGATCGGCTGGCGTGTAGTCGCCCGCGGCGATGCGGCTGCCCGCGAGGCCGCGGCCGAAGGCGACGCCTTCTTCGGCCGACCAGACGGCGATCTCGAGCGGATGCCGCGGCGTGTGCCCCGCGCGACCCAGCGCCTCGATCACGCCCAGCGCCGCGAGCGAGCCGAGGTCGCCGTCGAAGTTGCCGCCCGACGGCACCGAATCGATGTGCGAGCCGAAGACGATGGGCGGCGCCGACGCGTCGCGCCCGGCGCGGCGCGCGAGGATGTTGCCCGCCGCATCGATCCGCGGCTCGAGCTTCGCGGCGCGCATGAGGTCGATCGTGTACTTGCGGCCGGCGATGTCGGCGTCAGAGTACGCGACCCGACTGACGCCGCTCGCGAACGTGCCGCCTGGGGGACGGCCGAAGACGCTCAGCGCCTCGATTCGCGCGCGGAGTGCGCTCGTGTCGATGGAGATGGTGGAATGACGTCGGGCTGATGTCCAGGGTACGGCGCATGCGCCGAGCGACGCGGCAAAGAACGAGCGCCTGGTTACGCGCATGCGCGGATGGTAGCACTTCGGCGTGCGGGGTCAGATCTTGTTCTTTGCACGACTGTCCTGTTTGGGCGACTGGACGGCGTACTCTTCGTATCCCCTGCCACTTCCAGAGGACAAACCTGCAAAGAACAAGATCTGACCCCTACGCGAGTAGCTGAACGTCCCGTAATCGGGCGCACGGCGGATGCCCGGGACACCTCGGCCATGCAGCCCGCCTCGACGGCGGCCTCGATGGTGGGGTCGAGTCGAGCGCCGGCTCCAAGCGTCATTGATCGGAAGGATTATAGGTAGGAGCCCCCTCGCCCGGCGCTTGCGGACGGCAACCACCATCGATGTTGCCGACGGCCGGAAAGGGCTGAGTGTGGCGGAAGGACTGCGCGATGGTTCGTCGCGCAGCCCTCTCATCCAACCCTACTCGGCGCGCCGCTCGCCGATGGCCCAGAGGAACGACGCCGTCCGGAAGAACAGCTGGCCGTCGGAGACAGCCACGGTACTCAGGCAATACGGGGAACAGTCGTCCGCCAGCCTGTTCGACGCCAGGATTTCGAACTTGGGACCCGCGCGGTAGACCGTCGTGATGCCTTCTTCCTCCGTCGTCACGTAGATCTTGCCGTCGGCGAGGATCGGCGATGCGCTGTAGGTACCCGAGGGCAGCCGTTCCGGCCCGTATACGGTCTGGCCGGTCTTGACGTCGAGCGCGAAGGCAACGCCGCCGTCGCGGACGACGTAGAGCA
>DASTBU010000031.1:0-62775 GCA_035711845.1 Vicinamibacterales bacterium | reverse complement strand
CGAGGCCCCGGTCCAAGTCCCTCGTCCAAGGTCCCGGGGTCCGAGGCCCCCGGTCCAAGTCCCTCGTCCAAGGTCCCGGGGTCCGAGGTCCCGGGCCCAGGGTTCCGAGTCTCTGATCTGGGGCCGTGCGGTCGGGAGTGCGGACAGTCGGGATTCAGGACACTGGGCCCAGGACGAGAGGGACTCGGACAAGAGGGACTCAGGACCAGAGACTCAGGGGCCGTGGGAGCGAGGACCAGTGACTCAGGACGAGCGGGACTCGGACAAGAGGGACTCAGGACCAGGGACGCAGGGACCAAGGGACCGTGCGTCCAGCGTCACGTGGCGTCGTGGAAGATGAGGCCAAGGGTGTGGCGCTGGCCGGAACGCAGACGGCTGACGCCGTGGCGCATGTTCACCCGGTAGGTCCCGCGCGAGCCTCGCACCGGGCGGTTGCGGACGGCCCACGCGACGCTGTCACCCTGGCCGAGCGGCACGACCTCGGCGCGCGACTGCATGCGGGGGCGCTGCTCGGTCAGGACGAACTCGCCGCCGGTGAACTCCTCCCCCGGCGCCGAGAGCAGCACCATCGCCTGCAGCGGAAAGAGATGTTCGCCGTACACGTCCTGGTGCAGCGCGTTGAAGTCGCCCTCCGTGTACCGGAGCAGCAGCGGCGTCGGCCGTTCCTGCCCCGCCTGGTGGCACCGATCGAGGAAATCGGCATGCGCGTCCGGATACCGGACCGCCGTTCCCAGCGCTTCGTTCCATCGGTTGGCGAACGGCGCAAGCCGCGTGTAGAGCGCCGTCCGGAGAGCCGCAATCGTCTCGGGCAGCGGATACTCGAAGTATTTGTATTCGCCACGGCCGTACCCGTGGCGCGCCATGATCACGTGGCTCCGGAACCTGCTGGTGTCTTCGTACAGCGCCGCGATGGCGGAGCACTCCCCGGCTGTCAGAAGCCTCGGCAGCTTCGCCCAGCCATGGGCGTCGAGGTGCGCCTCTATCGCGGTCCAGTCATAGCCGCTCACGCGGGCGGCGATGTCGGCAGCATCGATCTTTACTGTTGTGCTCATGTCGTGGCTCGCCGTCAGGAACGTCCTCGAGCGTAGAACAGGCGGGATCGGAGGGCACTCCGGTTCTTGCGATCGAACCAGCCCCCCTAACCCTGGCGAAGGGGGGGAACTCCTGGACCTGAACCTCGAACCCCATGAACCCCTGCCCATTCGTTCCACCGTCCCCATCAATCGTCTAAATCGTCTGCGAGAAACCGGCGGAACTCGTCGATCCGTGCGGATGCATCGGCTTCGCCCAGATCGACGAGCCGTCGCACGTAATCGCCCTGGAACATCACCAGGCTCAGCATGTCGTTCGAGCGCGTCTCGCGCGTGCCGAGACCGCGCGTCAGGAATCGGAACGCGCGCGGCAGATCCGGCTCGTACTCGTTCGCCAGCCGGCCGAGGTCCACAGACGGCCTGAACAACAGCAGGTCGATGTGCCGCAGGCCGTCGCGCTGCGACTCGGGGAGCCGGGCGATCAGGCGGTTGATCTGCTCGAGCTGGAACGCGTCGCCATCGAGCTGGTCGAGAAAGATCGCGTTGTAGAGCACGCCGGCCACCTGCGCGGGCGGCGGATAGCCGTTGATCACAGGACGATCCGCTTCCTCGCGCGTGCGGACGTAGCGGGTCGAGACGGCGATGATGCGCCTGGCGCCAAGGTGGACGGCCGGCGAGAGAGGCGCCGTCAGCCGGATCCCGCCGTCCCCATACCACGCACCGTCGACTTCGACCGCGGGGAAAAAAAACGGGAGCGCCGCCGACGCCATGACGTGATCCACGCGCAGCGTGCCCGGAACGCTCTTCCGAAACGGGCGCTCCCACGTGTCGATGCCGGCGTCGGGGCACCCCTGGGCCCAGGTCACGGACTGCCCCGTCGTGTAGCTCGAGGCCGTCAGCGCAACCGCCCGCAGCCAGCCGGCGTCGAGGTTCTTCGCGATCCCGGTGACCCCGTGCCCGTCCTGCTCGAGCAGACGCTCGAGCAGCGACCGCAGGGGCGCCGTGTCGACCAGGCTGCGTGCCGGCGGCAGCGCGTGCGTGCCGCCCGAGAGGAGCCGGCCGCCCCATCGCACGGTCCGTCCTGCGAGATCGCGCAGGTCGACCCGGAACACATCCTCGATTCGGAGGTTGCTCCAGACCTCCGCGAGCCGATCGAGCTTCTCGGCAAGCGGCTCCGGCCACGCGGCCAGGTACGCCGCGTTGATGCCACCCGCCGACACGCCCGTCAGAATGCCCGGGACCACGTCCGGGAACTCGCGCGCGAGCACACGCAGCACCCCCACCTGATACGCGGCGCGGGCGCCCCCGCCGCTCAGCATGAGCGCGAGATCGGAAGAACAATTCTGTGTCATCGAGTTGGAGGGGATACGTCTATTCTAGCAAGACGGGGCCGACGATCGAACGCTGCCGCGCGATCGAGCGAGCGGTCGTCAATTGAATGCTGAAGGCTGAATGCTGAATGCTGAATGCTGAATGTTGAAGGTGGAAGTCCAAGGGTGGTCATAATCGCGAGATCGCGCGATGTCATCGAGCGATGCGTCAACCTCCAGCCTTCAGCGTTCAGCCTTCAGCATTCAGCATTCAGCATTCAGCATTCAGCATTTCTTCTTACCACCCCACCGGCTTCCCTCGGTTCTGATCGTCGAGCCACTTCTTCAGCGGCGCGAAGTATTCCACCATGGCGCTCGCGTCCATCTCGCGCTGGCCGGTGAGCATCTCGAGCGCGTCCGGCCACGGGCGTGACGCGCCCAGCTCCATCATGGCCCTCAGCTTCTGGCCGGCTGCCTTGCTCTCGTAGATCGAGCACCTGTGCAGCGGCGCCGTGCAGCCGGCAGCCTTCGCGAGCGCGCGGTGGAACTGGAACTGCAGGATGCCGGCGAGGAAGTACCGCGAGTACGGCGTGTTCGCCGGCACGTGATACTTCGCGCCCGGATCGAAGAACTCCTCGCCGCGCGGGCTCGGGGGCACGACGCCCTGGTACTTCAGCTTCAGATCCCACCACGCGCGGTTGTAGTTCGCGGGCGTGATCGAGCCATCGAAGACCTGCCACCGCCAGCGATCGACGACCAGGCCGATCGGAAGAAAGGCCAGGCGTTCGAGCGCCGCGCGCAACAGCAGCGCGGTATCGCCCGAGGTCGGCGGCGCCTTGTCGAGCAGGCGGATCTTGACCAGGTATTCCGGCGTGACCGACAGCGCCACCGTATCCCCCAACGCTTCGTGGAAGCCATCGTTGGCGCTCTCGCGGAAGGCCATGGGCTGCGTGTTGTAGGCGCGCTGGTAGAAGTTGTGCCCCAGCTCGTGGTGGATCGTGCTGAAATCCTCCGCGGTGACGTCGATGCACATCTTGATCCGCAGATCGTTCACGTTGTCGACGTTCCATGCGCTCGCATGGCACTCGACCTCCCTGTCGCGCGGCTTCACGAACAGCGACCGCTCCCAGAACGTCTTCGGCAGCGGCTCGAACCCCAGCGAGGTGAAGAACCGCTCGCCGATGCGCACCATCTCCAGCGCATCCACCCGTTTCGCCTGCAGCCGGTCGGTCAGGGAGAAGGTCGGAGCAGCGCCAACAGGCGCCACGAGCGGCTCGAGGTTGGACCAGTCCTGCTGCCAGAGATTGCCGAGCAGGTGCGCCGGAATGGGGCCCTTCTCGGGGACGATGGGGCCGTACTTCTCCCGGAGCCTGGCGCGCACGTAGGCATGCAGCGAGACGTACAGCGGACGGAGCTGGCCCCAGAGCCTGTCGAGCTCCTGCGCGAACTCCTCGGGCGGCATGTCGTACTTGCTCCGCCACATCACCCCCGTGTCCGGGAACCCGAGTACCTTCGCCCCCGTGTTCGAAAGCTCGACGAACCGCGTGTAGTCGTTCCGCATTCGAACGCCGACCCTGTGCCAGCCGGCCCACACCTCCTCGAGCCGTCGGGGGTCCCGGTTCTCCGCAAGGATTTGCGTGATCTCCTCGATGTCGAGGCAAGCATCGCCGGCCGCACCTGGGGGACAATACTTCCCGCGGCCGTACTCGCCCTCCATCGACGTCACACGGAGGGCCAGCTCCTGCGCTTCTCCCGGATCGGCCGGCGCGGACATGGTCAACGATGTCTTCAGCAGATCGAGCTGGCGACGCTCGGACGGCGACACAGTCGTATGGTTGAGCCGGGCCGCCTTGACGGCGAAATCGGTCACGGCTCGAACGAACGCCTCGCTGGCATCGGCCGCGATGGCCTCGGTGTCTGGTGTGATGTAGGTGGCGTGGACCCAGCCGGCCCGGCTCTCGGCATTGCTGAGACGAAGCAATTCCCGATTCACGTGGTCGAGAAACGCCCGCACGCTCCGCGTCGTCTCGACGCTCGCGGTTTGCGCGTGCGGACCGGCGGTCGCAGCACCGATGGCGACCGCCAGAAAGGCTGAACAGACGAGCGCGGAGCCAAGTCGGTACGTCCTCATGGACTCAATCTTAGCGCGCCTTCGACGGACGCGGACCCCGCTGACCGCGCCGAAGCCGAGAGCAGACGGGATCCGATCCAGCGTAGGCGAAGCATTCGCCCCTGCTGTTGCATACTGTGATGACATGTCTCTGCTGCGGTGGCTTGGATTGGCCGGCGAGGACGACAATCAGGGGCACGTGGACACCCTGGGCGAGATCGAAAAGGCGCTCACGAACCTGGAACCGGCGCAGGCTCGGTATCTGGCGGGATTTGCCTATATCCTGAGTCGCGTCGCCGGCGCCGACCACGAGATCAGCGAGGGCGAGTCGTCGCTGATGGAGCGGCTCGTCGCCGAACGGGGCCAGCTGCCGGCGGAACAGGCCGCCCTCGTCGTGCGAATCGCGAAGACGCAGACCCAGCGCCACCGGGGGACCGAGGACTTCATCGTCACCCGCGAGTTCAGCACGCTCGCCACGCGGGAGCAGAAGCTGGCGTTGCTCGACTGCCTGTTCGCCGTGTCGTCCTCGGATTCGTCCATTCGCACGATCGAGGAGAACGAGATTCGGAGGATCGCGAGCGAGCTGAAGCTCGAACACGCGGACTTCATTTCCATCCGATCGGCCCACACGGGCCACCTCGAGGTGCTGAGAAAGTCCGACAAAAGCTGACCCCGGCCTCCGACCGACGACGGACCTCTGGCGTGCCGATCACCCGCTCATTTTCTCGATCCTGGTCCACTCGTCGTCGGACACCGGCATCACCGAGAGCCGGGCCATACGGACCAGCGGAAATGCCGCGAAGGACTTGTCGGACTTGATGGCGGCGAGCGTCACCGGCGCTTTGAGCTTCTTCACCGGTCCGACGTCCACGGCGTACAGCTTGCCATCCTTGTCGCCGGGGTCCGGATATGCCGCGCCGAGCGCTCGTGCGATCCCGACCACGGCTTTCTCGCTTCCCGTGTGATAGAAGAAGATCCTGTCGCCCTTCCGGACGCCTCGAAGATGTTTCTGCGCCAGCGGGTTCCGGACGCCGGTCCAGGACGTGCTGCCGTCCCGAACCAGGTCGTCGTAGCTATAATGCGTGGGTTCTTCCTTGAAGAGCCAGTTCATGTCGATCACTTCGTCCCTTCGTCCCTTGGTCCCTGGTCGTTCGTCCCTGGTCCGGGTCCCTGGTCCTTTGTCCCTTTGTCCCTTCGTCCCTTGGTCCCTGGTCCCTGGTCCGGGTCCCTAGTCCGAAGTCCCTGGTCCTGGGTCACAATCGGGCGTCTGCGGTTTCGATCCTGGGCCTGCGCAAAATCTGCGGCGGGCAAGCTGAGGCCACCTGCCGGCCACGATGACACGAAATATACCCCCTAAACCACGAGCCAGGAGGCCGGACGAGGCGAACTGGGTGCACCTGCGGTTGCGCGACCGGATTGAGCCGGGGATCCGAGTGTTGTTCGTCGGCATCAATCCCGGCGTGCGGTCGGCGATCACCGGTCATCATTTTGCGGGTTACTCGAATCGATTCTGGAGACTCCTGTTCGAATCGGGACTCGTCACGGAGCCGATCACCTATGAGGACGACGATCGGCTGGCGGAGTGGGGCTTCGGCGTGACGAACCTCGTCGCGCGGCCGAGCCCGGGCATCGACGATCTGCGACCTGGCGAGTACACGGCGGGGTGGAAGGCGCTCGAGCGCAAGATTCGTCGGCACAAGCCGGCGATCGTCGCGCTCGTCGGCGTCACGCTGTATCGCGCGATCCTGCCGCTCATCGAGTCGTCGTCGCGCGAATCCGCGCGCCGTACTTCCGTGCCCGGCCCGACGCCCTTCACCATCCACCGCGCCGGCGTTTTCGTCCTGCCGAATCCGAGCGGGCGCAATGCCAACTTCAGCTACGCCGAGATGCTGGAGGCGTTCAAGGCGCTGCAGAAACAGCTCGAATCCGTCGACGGTGCAGCCGCCCACCTCCTGCGGTGACATCGCGATCGCTCGAAGACCACGGGTCACGGATCACGAAAAACATCTCCTTACATAGCGGAGCGTCAAAGGCCTGAGTCGCAGCCTGGGAGCTGTCATCCGGCAGGCTTCAACAGGAGGAAGCCGAGCGGAGGCAGGATCAGCCGCAGCGAATCAGCGTGGCCGTGGGCCGGAATCGGCTCCGTGAAAACCATGCCGGCGTTGCCCACGTTGCTGCCACCGAAGACTTCCGCGTCGCTGTTGACTAGTTCCGTGTACGCCCCGCCTCGCGGCACCCCGATCCGGTAGCCGTGGCGAACCACCGGGGTGAAGTTCAACACGAGGACGACGAATTCCTGCTTGTCGCGCGAGCGCCGCATGAACGAGACGACGCTGTTCTCGCTGTCGTTGCAATCGATCCACTCGAACCCGGACGGCTCGAAATCGACCTCGTGCAGCGCACGTTCGCGCACGTAGGCCCGGTTCAACTCCTGGACGTAGGTTCGGAGGCCGCGGTGGAGCGGCTGCTCGAGCAGGTGCCAATCGAGGCTCTGGTCGTAGTCCCACTCCCGTCCCTGGCCGAACTCAGCGCCCATGAACATCAGCTTCTTTCCCGGGTGGCTGTACATGAAGCCGTAGAGCGCCCGCAGCGTGGCCGCCTTCTGCCAGTCGTCGCCCGGGATCTTGCCGAACATCGATCCCTTGCCGTGCACTACCTCGTCATGCGAGAAAGGCAGGATGAAGTTCTCGGTGAACGAGTACAGCATCGAGAACGTCAGGTGCCGATGCTCCCAGCGGCGATGGATCGGGTCCCTGCGGACGTACTCCAGGATGTCGTTCATCCACCCCATGTTCCACTTGTAAGTGAAGCCGAGGCCGCCGAGCCACGTCGGCCGGCTCACCGACGGCCAGGCCGTGGACTCCTCCGCGATCGTGATCGAACCAGGCGCCTCGCCGTGCGTGAGCGTGTTCAGCTGGCGCAGGAACTCGATGGCCTCGAGGTTTTCCCGCCCTCCGAAACGGTTGGGGATCCACTCGCCGTGCGTCCTGGAATAATCGAGGTAGAGCATCGACGCGACGGCGTCCACGCGAAGGCCGTCCACGTGGTACTCGTGCAGCCAGAAGAGCGCGTTGGCCAGGAGGAAGTTGCGTACCTCGTTCCGGCCGTAGTTGAAGATCAGCGTGCCCCAGTCGCGATGCTCCCCCTGCCGCGGGTCGGCGTGCTCGTAGAGCGAGGTGCCGTCGAATCGCGCGAGCCCGTGCGCATCCTTGGGGAAGTGACCGGGTACCCAGTCGAGGATGACGCCGATGCCGCTGCGGTGGCAGGCGTCGACGAAGTACTTGAAATCCTCGGGCGGCCCGAAGCGGCTGGTCGGTGCGAAGAAACCGGTCACCTGATAGCCCCACGACCCCGAGAACGGGTGCTCCATCACCGGCAGCAGCTCGATGTGGGTGTAGCCCATCTCCTTGACGTACGGCACCAGCCGATCGGCCAGCTCGCGATAGGTCAGGTAGCGATTTCCAGCCTGCGCCACGCGCGCCCACGATCCGAGGTGGACCTCGTAAATGGCCATCGGCCGGTCCAGCCAGGCCTGCTTCGGCGGCAGGCTTGCCATCCAGTCCGCGTCGCCCCAGCTGTAATCGGGGCGAGCGATCACCGAGGCTGACAGCGGCGGCACCTCGAAGGCGAAGCCGAACGGATCCGCCTTCTGGATCACCTCTCCCAACGCCGTGCGCAGCTCGAACTTGTAGCGCTGCCCTAGAGCCGCCGCCGGGAGGAAGATCTCCCAGACACCGCTCGCGCCGAGCTGCCGCATCGCGTGCACGCGACCATCCCACTCGTTGAAGTCCCCGACGACGGCCGCTCGCGTGGCGGTCGGCGCCCAGACCGCGAAGTGCACGCCCTCGGTGTATCCGACCTTCAACGGATGTGCGCCGAGCCGGTCGTAGATCCGGGTGTGGTTCCCCTCTCCGAAGAGGTACAGGTCGTAATCGGAGAGGACGCGGCCGTAGCGATACGGGTCGTCCAGCGTGATCGTCCGGCCGTCCGGCCTCGTCACGCGGAGGCGATAGTCCGGCACCTCCGACCGGCCGGAAAGCTGCGCTTCGAAAACGCCCTCCGGATGGCGCAGGACCATCGGCACTTCGCCGATGTCGTCCCCGACGACGGCGGCTCGCTGCGCGCCGGGGAGCATCGCGCGGATGACAACGTGGTCGCGCTGAACGTGGGGGCCGAGAATCGAAAACGGATCGGCGTGCCGAGCCGATGCGATCGCATCGAGTGCGCTGTCGCGCGCGATCTTCATCGTCCCGCTTTCTCCAGGTCTGCGGGGACAGAAGCCGTGACCTTGTCGCGCGGCACGATCCAGGTGTCCCGAACAGCCTCGTCGGGGCGGTCGCCCGGGCCGCCGAGCGACGTGACGCCGGTGTAGTGGTACGCCGGACACCAGCCCGAAACGCCGGTCAGACCGACGAACGCCCCGAGCAGCGCCAGCGGCCGGCGTGCGAACCGCGGCGCCGCCGATGCGCCGGCGACCAACGCCACGCCCGCCACCGAGCGAGCGACGCGCTCGACGTCGCCCACGTTCTGCACACCCATCCGATCGCGCGCCTCTTCACGCGTAAGCATTTGCATCTCGACGAGCGCGCCGGTGAGCGTGTCGTTGTCGGGCTCGACGAGCGCCGATCCGTTCAACCCGAGATCGATTGTCGGGGTGCGGCGCCGCCCGCTGTTGAGCGCCTGCGCGCGCTCGAGCGCATCCAGGTCTTCGTCGATGTTCAGATAGCGGTGCGGCACAGACAGCCGGCGGAGGTGCCGGAGCGATCGTCGCGTGTCTTCGCACCAGTCAGCGCCGTAAACGGTAATCATGGGCATATCGTCGTGTCGGACCCCGTCTGACTTCTCTGTCACAAAGCAAGGAGCAAGCTGAGGGCCGTCAGGACGAGCGCCGCGATCAGCAGCCATGGCGCAGCGGCGGCGGCCGGGAACCGGGGCGCTTGCGCGGCCCTGTTCTGCGGCTCGGCCGACCACGCCGACACCTGCTGCCAGCCGCCGAAAACGGCCCCAAGTGTCGCGATCGCCAACAGCCAGCCACCGCCCAACAGCCACTTGGCGACCCCGTCCCGCATGCCGGGCATCCAGATCCCGAGCGCAGCCGACAGGCCAAGCGTCCCAATCGACATGACGGCAATCAGCCGCAGCTGACCCAGCACGCGGTCGGCCGCCTGGCGTCTCAATTCTGCCCGCAGCACCTCTTCCGCACGCTTCCGGTCGGCCTCACTCTGCGAGCGCTCGAGCTCGAGCCGGGCCGTGTCTCGCTCGAAGACCTCTTTGAGCGCAGCCACCATGACGCCAGCGAGCCGCGCCTCGAGCTGCCCCAGCGCCCCGCCGCCGGCCGGCCCGCCTGCCGCCTGCAATCCGGAGGGCTCTTCCGACTCGGTTCGTCGAAGAGGCCGGGAAAGCTGCACCAAGCCGGCGAGCGTGTCCAGCATCCGCATCCATTGCGCGAAACCCATCACCTCAGCTTATGGACACTTAAGGGGGGGATCAAGCTGTTCAGGGGTTCAAGGGTTCAGGGTTCAAGGGTTCAGGAGTTCAGAAAGGTTCAGGGGTTCTCTGATTCGCTCCGAACGCTGAACTCAAAACGAATCACTTCACACTGAGTCCAAGCTAAGCAGTATCGGGTGGCGCGGTTCGTGAATGGGAGCGAGCCGAGGTGCGACATGGATGACAATCGAGCGCCTGGGACGGGAACGAAGACGACGACCGACTACTCAGCTTCGAAAGCGCCCGAGACGCACGCGGAGGCCACAGAACAGGTGTCCACGCCGGACGCTCGTCTCCTGCCTGGCGGCAGTCATCGCGCGCAGGCCGAGATCGGCATGTCAGCGTTGGACCGCAGCGACGTACCGAATGGCGCGGTCTCGGCGGGGCAGACTCGCTACGGCGACTCGCCCGGTGGCGGCGAATAGTCTGCGAGCCGCGAGCCCATCGCGGCTTTCGCGCTTCGCCTTCAGCCTGTGCCCTCGCGGCGGCATTCCTGGAGATCAAGTGCGGCTGAGGCCGTCGAGAGGCTCCACCTTGCCAGCTCGCATTTTTGATAACACCCCGCTGACGCGGGGGCGGGCTCGACCCAGAAACTTGACTCAATAGAGCACGTTCTGGTGGGTCAAGACCTCCAGCAGACTCGACATCCGCCGAACCTCACAGATCGTTGCGTCGATGGTAGATGAGGCGCAGATCGTCGGCGTGCCGCTTGTAGTAGCCCTTCAGGTAATCGAGCGACACGATGGTCCAGGGGGCCATCGGCGACGTGCCGTTCTTCGTGTAGACCAGATCGGCCGCGATGTACACGGCTGCGTGGAACAGGTCGCCTTCGTCGTCCACGAATCCGATGATGTCACCGAGCTGAAAGCCGTCCTCGACGACGTAATAGTCGCGTCGAAGCGTGTCGAGCGCCACGGTCACGTCCAGGAATCGGTCGTCGGGCGTAGTGCTGAAGAAGTTCAAGGAAGTCCAGAGGCAGTTCGCGAGGAGGGGTTTATTGAGATCGCCGGTGGAGATCTTCGGATACCGGTACAGATGCTGCCGCGCAAGCGTGGGAAGGAGATGTACGAGGTCTATGGAGTGATCCGCGGCACCGACGATGGATTCGAGAAGCGGACGAAGGTCGATCCGACGGCCGCCCCGGCCCCAGTAGTCGGCAAGCGAGTCGACACTCGAAGGGTCGTCAACCGAGAGCCGTACCAGCAGGGTGGACTGCCGCAACAGCGCTTTCGCGAGCCGCCGCAGTTCCGCTTCGTCCCGAATCGAAGCACGCACGATCTCCACGTCGGCAAAGTTCAGGAAGTCGCCGTCCCGGTAGATCAGCTGCTCGGTGAGCTGCCGGGTCTCGCGGGAAATCATCGTGCCCCCGAGCCAGTCCTCGGGCGACGAGCCGAGGAACCGGAACGAGCTCGCCTGATCGAAGTTGAGCGTGCTCTTCGCCAGCTGGACGTACAGCCGCGAGCGGACATCGGGTGGCAGCTTGCGGACGATCTCGGGATCGGGTGTGACGACCAGGCCGCGAATCCCCGGATGCAATCGCGCGGTGGAGCGAATGCGCGCGGCCTGATCCTGCGGCAGACCGGTGGACACCAGGAACGCCTCCAGCAGTTCCGGCGTCGTCCCCGGGAAGTACCACGTGTCGGGCTCGGACGCGCGCCCCCAGTCCGCTGCGACGTATTCCAATGGCGGTGACACCACGATCGGCGAAGCCGTGAGCGTGCCCCATGGCCCCGACGGCAGAGCCGTCGCCGGACCGGCGGTCGAGACAGGAGGAGCGAGTGGCCCCGCCTCAGCAGGAGCCCGAAGATAGACCGCCAGAGCGGCGAGCCACGGCGCGATGAGCAGCGCGGCCAGGATGAAGAGCCACGTGCGAGGCACGGCGACCATCGGCCGTGAGTCATCGACCGGCGTCGCCGAATTTCGTCCTGCCGCTTCTGGCTTTCTGTGAATCGCCATCGTTCGTCTTCGATGGAAGGGCGACCCATACTAGCCGCCTGGCGGGGTGTGTGCGATACCCCATGGCGAGCAGGGAGTATCCGCGCGCTCACGCGACTTCCCGGCCGAACCTGTCAGTGCGAGCCGATCCTGCCGGTATCAGGATTCCAGATGCCGCTTCAAGCGCGCCAGCACATCGTCCCAGCCGCGGGCGATGACGTCGAGGTGCTGCCTCGCTTCTGCAAGCCGATCCGGGTTGAGCGCCCACACGTGCTCGCGGCCCTGACGACGGCCGTCGACGATGCCGGCCGAGGCGAGGACGTAGAGGTGCTTCGTGACGCCCTGTCTCGTCAGGCTGAAGCTGTCGGCGAGCAGCGTGATCGGGGCCGGACCGGCTCGCGCCAGTCGTTCGACCAGTGCAAGCCGCGTCGGGTCGCCGAGCGCCGCGAACACCAGCGCGGCGCTCGCCATCCGGTTTCGAACGCTACGCTTCGACATATTTCTGCAGCCAGACGAGCACTTCCGCCCAGCCCTGCGCGTTGTCGGCGTGGACCTTTGCGCGGCGGGCCAGAGAGATCTCGTCGAAGCCGGTTTCCGCGACGCTCAGGCGGGTTCCGGGCCCGGAGGGCTCGAGCGTGAAGGTCACCGTGGTCAGCGGCTCTTTCGAGTAGTCGACAGCGGGATCGACCTCACCGGGATGCCAGCGCCATACGAGCCGGCGCGACGGAATCATCTCGGTGACCAGGACGCGAAAGCGCTGCCCCGCGTGTTCAGGATGAACGGAGGTCATCCAGATCTCGCGGCCGGGGACGATCTCCCCGTCGATCTTCACCTGAAACCACTCGGAGAGCTCCGCGCGGCTCGTCAGCGCGCGCCAGACCCGCTCGGGGGGCGCCTGGATCTCGATGCTGCGGTCGATACGGCTCAGTTCGGCAATCGTCATTATGCAACCTCCAGGTTGCATAATAATCCCACCGGCGATCTACATGCAACCATTCAGTTGCAAATGGCGCACGGGCGATCCCGGGCCGCGGTGTGAAGGCGATGGTCCATCGCGGCCGTCGCCCGGCAAGAGAGCGGGTGTCGACCTGATCACGGGCGAGGCGCGGACCATGACGACATCATATGCGCCGCGTCCGTGTGGGCGGCAGCATGGTTTCGAGTCGGGCCAGCGATCATTTGTGTCGTCCTCGGCTCTGCCGTGCGGTAACATCCCGCCAGACGCGTCGCTGGAGGGAAAGAACCCGACGCCCTTCGGACGCGTGTGCATACCGGTTCGTCGATGCCATCGTTCATGCAGGAAATCGTGGCTCTGTTCGCGATCACGAATCCACTGGGAGCTGTCCCAGTCTTCCTCGCCATCACGGAGGGCGCGTCGCCGGCTGAGCGACCGCGGGCGGCGATTCGGGCGGCCGTTGCGGTCATTGTCATTCTCGGTATCGTCGCGCTCGCAGGGAAGGCGCTCCTGGCGGCCTTCGGAATCTCGATGCCGGCGCTTCAAGCTGCTGGTGGGCTTGTCGTGCTCCTGATGGGCCTTGAAATGCTCCATGGCACGCCGACAAAGGTTCAGCACGACCAGGAGGCACAGAGCAGGCACGAACAAGTCCTGGTGCCTCTTGCGATGCCGTTGATGGCTGGACCTGGCGCGATCACGACGGTGCTTACGTTGTCGTCCCGCGTCACCATCTGGCGTGAGATGGCGATGTTGCTGGGTGCTGTAACCATCGTCGGGCTCGCCATCCTCGTCGTCCTGCTGTCTGCTAATCGCGTGGTCGGCGTGATCGGCTCTCGCGGTCAACGTATTCTGCTGCGGTTCATGGGACTCATCCTCGCCGCCGTCGGAGCGGAGATCTTACTGGCAGGCGTGTACACGTTTGTGCCGCCCAGATAGGCACTTCGCAGTCATGAGCAACAGCAGCGCACGACGCCTCCCAACCGCGGTTATCGATGGCCGATAGCCACCCCGATCAAGGTGATGTCGTCTCCCTGCTCCATGTCACCTCGCCAACCGTCGAGTGCCTCGACGACGGTCTGAAGGAGTGCGTCGATATTCCCCTCTGCCGTGCTGCAGATGTCGATCAGTCGGGCGAGGCCAAACTCCTCGTCGTCGGGGTTGCGCGCTTCCACGACACCATCCGTATAGATCAGCACGACTGAACGCTCCGGCAGCGGCAGCGCGCCAGCGTCGTACGTGGCGTCCTGCAGGAGACCCACCGGCGGACCTCCCGTCGTCAATTCCGCGAAGGAGATTCCGTGCGGTGTGATGAGGAGAGGCGGATTGTGCCCCGCATTGACGTAGTGCACAGTACGCTCGCCCACGTCGAACTCGGCAAAGAACATCGTGGCGTAACGGCCCGCGGCATCCCGGTCAGCCGCCTGGGCATTCAGGAGCGAGACGACCTGCAACGGAAGCGGGCCAAGGGTCGGATCGTTGAACACGCATGCGGCGCGAAGCGTCGCCCGCACGTACGCCTGTATTTCAGACGCCAGCAACGCCGCGGGGAAGCCCTTCCCGCTCACGTCGGCACACAGAACCGCGAGTCGTTCGGGATCGATGACGATCGCATCGTACAGATCGCCGCTGACAATCCGGGCAGGCCGGCTGACCGCGGCGAGACGTATCCCGGTCACCCGGGGCAACGGCGACGGAAGCAGGGCTCGTTGAACCTGCCGGGCTAGCTCGAGCTCATGTTCGAACTGGCCAGGGGGAACCTGGCGCCGCCCGCCGACCGGAACCTGCGGCCTCATTTGGGTTCCACCGACCCATCGGCTGCGATCCATGCCTGGAATCCCCCCGCGAGATACGAGGCGGTGAATCCCTGTTTGGCGAGGTATCGCGCCACACGGGCGCTTGATGCTTCAGCGGGTCACGTGCAGTACACGATCAGACGCTGGTCGCGAGGAAGCTCGTCGAGATGTTCAGGAACCTCGTCGATCGGAACTCGATGAGCACCGCGAATCTTGATTTTCGACGACGCCCACGCAATCGGGTTGCGCGAATCGATGAACGTGACGGCGTCGCCGCGCTCGACAATGGTTCGAACGTCGGCGACGGAAAGGCGAGAAGGATTCTCTTGCACCGAGCCTCCATTGAACCGGAAGTTGCCCGATCGGAGGCATCTATCATAATGGTTTCACCGAGACTCGCTCGTCTCATCGCTTTCCGTGTGCGAGTAACGACGCTTATCGATTCCCTGATGCGGGAAACTCCGCGCGCGCCGGCGCATCGGCGGGCAGCGCCAGCTGACGCTCGCCTGCGGCCCGAAGTCCGCGAACCGTCGCCTCGTCGAGCCAGATCGAGATGGTGCTGTAGTGCTCGATGAGGGCGAGTATCGGCTCGCGGGGCCCCTTCTTCCATTCGTCGCTGCCGTAGAACGCGTCCTGGCTCCGCTGCCGCTCTTCCGGGCTCGCGTACGCGCGCACCAGGAAGTACGAATCGCTGTCGTGGCGTGACGGCCCGTATGCCACCACCTCCACCTTCCAGCGCTCGAGCATTGGCAGCGCCTCTCCAACGAAGAGCCGATGGAACTCGCCGCGCGTGCCCGGCTGGAGGGTGTACGAACGAATCTCGACGAACCTGTCCATGTGCCGGCCTTCAAGTGTTCCTGGCGGGGTCTGGACGCGCAAGCTGTCGGTTCTGTAGAGCTGCAGGCCTGCGGCGGAGGTCGAGAACAGAAACGCGGCGGCGTTGAACACCGCCGCCAGCGCGAGCGCCGCAATGATGGTCCCTGCCTTGTACCCGCGAATCACCCCGACGATCATGGGATCGAAACTACTCCCGTCCCGTTCCTCAGACTCGCCGCTTTCAGACGTGAGTACAAGAGACGGCTGGACGTTGGCGATACCGCCCTCAGAGCAGCTGAGGAGAGCGAATCGGTGTGGAGCTCATCGACGCCCGCGCTCCTGCGCGGGGCTTCCTCGGCATCCTCGGTGCGGCAGACTCGCTCGCCGAGCGCCAGAGGTGCATGACCGCGTAACTGCGCCAGGGCCGCCATGCCTCGGCGCGCGCCTCGAGCGCGCGCATGGTCAGTGGAGCGTCACCACTGGCGGCGACGCGGCGGAGGACGAGATCGCCCGCGGGAAATGCATCCGGCTCGCCGAGCGCACGCAGCGCGACATACGCGGCTGTCCACGCACCGAACCCCGGCAGCGCGATCAGCTTCGCCATGACGTCCTCGACCGCCGTGTTCAGATCGAGCGCCCCGTCGCAGACTGCGCGTGCAAGCGCGCGTAGCGCGCCGATGCGCGCGGTCGTCATCCCCAACCCATCGAGATCCGCGACGGCCACTGCCTCTGGCGAGGGGAACAGGTGCGTGAGGCCGTCACTCGCGCTCGCGATCGGCAGGCCGAGGCGCGCCACCAGCCGCGCGGCGAGCGTGCGACCTGCTGCGACGCTCACCTGCTGGCCGAGCACCGCACGGACGGCGCACTCGAACGGGTCCCACGCGCCGGGGATCCGGAGTCCGGGCCGCCGCTCGACGAGCGGCCCGAGGAGGGGGTCGGGCTCGAACGCGAGCGCGATCCGCGCGGGATCGGCGGCCAGGTCGAACGCACGCCTCGCCGCCGCGGACAGCTGGAACAACTCCACCGGTGCGGCGCCACGCACGCGCAGCTCCAGCGCCCCGTCGCCGTCGATCGCGCGCACGCAGACGATCGCATGTCCGGTCCGGGAGCTGACCGTACGCGCGTAGCCGCGCGCGTCCACGCGCTCGACGCCCGGCACCGCGCGTGTGGCCAGGAAGTCGAGCACGTGCGCCCAGTCGTACGGCGGCCGGAACGCAAGCCTCAGCACCACCTCGTCGCGCTTCTCAGCGGCAGCGCCGGCGGGCCGCTGGCGGCGCAGCTCGCGCGGCGAGCGCGCGTACGTCCTCTGGAACGCCGCGTTGAACCGCCGCACGCTGCCGAAGCCCGCGGCGAGCGCGATCTCGGTGATCGGCAGGCCGGTCTCGTCCAGCAGGCGCTTGGCAAAATGGAGCCGTCGCGTTTGCGCCACCGCGATCGGGGACGCGCCAACATGCTGCAGGAACAACCGGTGCAGATGGCGCGGACCGATGCCCAGACGCTCGGCAAGCGTGGCGACCGACGCTTCATCGAGCTCGCCGTTCTCGATGAGCCGCAGCGCGCGCCGCACGACCGCGGACGTTCCGAGCCAGGCTGGCGTCCCGGGCGCGGCCTCAGGCCGGCAGCGCAGGCACGGACGGAACCCGGCCTCCGCCGCTGCCGCAGCCGACGCGTAGTAGCGCACGTTGCAGCTCTTCGAGACTGGAGACGGACAGATCGGCCGGCAGTAAATCCCGGTGGAGGTGACCGCGATGAAGAACTTGCCGTCGAATCGCGGGTCCCGGCTGAGCCGCGCCCGATCCAGCGCGTCGCGGGCGAGGCCGGGGATTGCCTGCATGCCTACGACGATACGACGACTGCTCAGCGATCGACTAGCCGTTTTCGGACGCGGCCGGCCGAAGGCGCGCCGCCCGACGTCTCCCGGCGCAGCTCGCGGAGCATGCCCCCCGTGGTGACGAGATGGTTGTTGAAGATGCGGCGCGCGACGTCGAGCAGTTCGCCAATCAGCGGATCGCGGAGCGTATACCGAACGAACAGCCCTTCTTTCTGCGTCTGGACGATGCGCTGGTTGCGAAGCACGACGAGCTGCTGCGAGACGATCGGCTGGTCGAGTCCCAGCGCTTCCTGCAGCTCCTGAACCGTGCGGCCGCCGCGCACGAGAAGCTCGAGAATCCGGATCCGGACGGGATGTGCGAGCGCACGAAAGAATTGCGCCTTGAACGCCCGCAACTCGTTTCGGCTCGTCGCCTCGCCGGGCTCCCTCCCCTTCACGCGACGCCGCTCCCTGCCTGCGGACTGCCCGGGTCGGATCGCGCCTGGCGAATACCCATCGCCACGAGCATCGCGTTGAGGATGGCCTGCGGGCGAGGCGGACAACCGGGGACATAGATGTCGACCGGCACCACGCGATCCACGCCGCCCACCGACGCATACGTGCCCTCCCCGAACAGGCCGCCGGAGCAGCCACAGGCGCCCACTGCAATCACGACCCGTGGGTCCGGCGCCGCCTCGTAGGTCCGCCGGAGCGCAATCTCCATGTTTCGAGTCACCGGTCCGGTGACGAGCAGAACGTCCGCGTGCCTCGGGCTGGCGACGAAGTGAACCCCGAAACGCTCGAGGTCGTACAGCGGATTCGTCGTGGCGGCGATCTCCAGCTCGCAGCCATTGCAGCTGCCGGCATCCACCTGACGCACGTGGAGCGAGCGCCCGAGCAGGCCGCCGAGCCGCGCGCGAAAGCGCTCGGCCGACTCCGCCAGCCCGGGCCCGGGCTGCGCCTCGAGCCGATCGAACGCCGCTGTTCCCGTGATCGGGTCGACCGTGAACGACGCGGTCTGGGCGAGCTGCGCACGGGTATGGGCAGCAAGCTCGACCCCCGTCGCCGCGTTGACGATCTGGTCCGGGCATGCGGCGACACACTCACGGCACTGGATGCACGCCGCCAGCGAGAGCGAGAGCGTCTTTCGGTCGGGCGCCGGCGCCGCCGCGGAAATCGCGCCGGTCGGGCACGCGCGCGCGCACTCCTCGCACGCGCTGCACCGGCTGAAGTCGATGGCCGGGAACCCGAAGAACGGCTGCACCCCGAACGGATCCCGTTCGGTGAGCGTCCCGATCCTCAAACTCGTCGCAATGATGCTGAACATGCGTTCCTGTTCTTCTGCTGCCTCGGCGCGCTCAGCGGTCGGTTCCGGAATACGACAGGTTGAAGCTCTTGTTGATCACCGGGAAGTCCGGCACGATGTTGCCCGGCACGGCGTGCGCGAGACCGGGCCAGTTCATGAAGCTGGGATCGGTGATCTTGACGCGTGCGAGATCGCCGTGATCGTCGGTCGCGACCCAGTGCGTGCACGGCCCGCGCCACGCTTCGGCCCAGCCGAGCGCGGCCGAGCGCGGGGGCAGCCGATCCGGAAGCGGCGCCAGCAGCGGCGTCTCAGGCATCGCGTCGAGCGCCTGGTGCAGGATCGACAGCGACTGCTCGATCTCGCGGGCGCGAACCATGAGCCGCGCCCTGACATCGCCAGCTTCCTCCACCGGCACTTCGAAGTGCAATCCCTCGTACCCATCGTGCGGATGGTCGCGCCGGAAGTCGGTATCGACGCCCGAGGCCCTGGCCGCCATGCCCACGACCCCCAGATCCTTCGCGGCTTGAGTCGTCAGGATCCCCGTCCCGTCCACGCGGTCCGTGAACGTGCCGGCATCTGCCAGCAGCTCGATCAGCGCGCCACACTCCTTCCCGAACGAACGAAGGTGCGCGCGGAGCGCCGCTCTGCCGCCCGCCGACAGATCCCGCTTGACCCCGCCGAACGCCACGGTTCCCCGCAGCAGGCGCGTCCCGAACAACCGATCCTGCAGCCGGACCACGCCCTCGCGCAGCACTTGTGCGCGGCTGGCAGGCACGGTGAACGCGACGTCGGTCGCCAGCGCCCCGATGTCGGCGATGTGGTTGTAGATCCGCTCGAGCTCCAGCAGCACCACGCGCAGCGACCGCGCGCGGGCCGGCACCTCGACGCCGGCGAGCCGCTCGACGGCGTGCGCGAAGGCCAGCGCATGTCCGACAGACGTATCGCCCGAGATCGATTCGGCGAGATACAATCCGTGCCGCCACGGAAGCCGCTCCAGGCGCTTCTCTGTTCCCTTGTGCACGTAGAACAGCCGCAGCTGGAGATAGAGCACCGGCTCGCCGGCCACGCCGAAGCGGAAGTGGCCCGGCTCGATGATGCCCGCGTGAACGGGGCCCACCGGGATCTGGAACACGCCCTCTCCGGTCACCGGACGGAACGGATGCCGATCGCCGGCAACACGCGGCACCTCGCAATCGTGCGGAAAATCCTTGCGCAGCGCCCACATCCCCTCGGGCCAGTCGTTGTGCAGCGCGACGCGGCCGGGGTGCGGGTGCCCGTCCGGCGCGAGGCCGAAGAAATCCATGACCTCGCGCTCGAACCAGTTCGCGGCGGGATGGGCGGCCGCGATCGAGGGGAACGACGACCGGTCCGATTCGAGGGGTGCGACGAGGTGGAGGAACGTCTTGAGGCCGGGCAGCGACCAGATGTGGTGCAGCAGGAACCTGCCCGCCGCATGCCGCTCGTCGCTCGCAAACAGCGACACCAGCCGGCCGTCCAGATCCTTCGCCGCCCGATCGGCCATGACGGGCAGCCCGGCCGCCGTAACCGGAGCGGCCAACTCGCCCGGGTGTACCTGGCGGAGCACTGCCGGACCCAGCCCGAGTGCGGCCGACACGCGATCCAGCAGCGCCGTCACGGCGCCCCCCACACGACGCGCGTCGCGGCATGGATCAGCGCCATCAGCGGGGGCGGCAGGTAGAACGCCGACACACTCGCCAGGATGGCGGCGACGATCGTCGTGATCAGCGCGGCGTCGAGCCGTTCGGGCAGCGGGACGCGGCGGTCGGCAGGATCCCGCGGCGGTCCCAGGACGAGCCGTCCCACCTGGAACGCGACGCCGCAGAACAGCACGACGAGCCCCGCCAGGAAGATCGACGTCGCCTTCACGTGCGGGCCGAAGAAGCCGGCGCCGAGAATCGTCATCTCGCTGAAGAAGAGACCGAACGGAGGCGAGCCCGTGATCATCAACGCCGCGAGCACGAACAGCGCGCTGGCAATCGGCGCCCGGGTGAAGGTGCCCCGCCCGATCCGGGCAAAGTCCGACGAGCTGTGGAGCTGCCCCAGCGTGCCGGCCGAGAAGAGCGCGACCGGCTTGGCGAGCGAGTGATACGTCATGTGCAGGAGCGCCCCGAAGACGCCCGCTTCGGCGCCGAGGCCGAAGCCAACGGCCATGATGCCGACGTGCTCGATGCTCGAATAGGCGAGCAGCCGCTTGATGTTCCACTGGATCACGATGAACGGCGTCGCGATCAGCACGGACAGCACGCCCAGCGCCAGCAGCAGGTCTCCCGAGAAGTCGTGCCCCAGCGCCGCCTTCGAAATCAGGTGCACCCGCAGAATGCAGTACAGCGCACCGTTCAGCATGCCGACGGCCATCAGCACGACGGCCGGCGACGGCGCCTCGCGGTAGGCGTCAGGCTTCCACGTGTGCATCGGGGCCAGGCCGGCCTTGGTGCCGTACCCGATGAGCGCGAACACGACGGCCAGCCGCAGCGTAAAGGGGTGGAGCTGGGGAGCGATGTCCATGAAACGCGTCCAGTGGAGCGCCGCCATCCCCTCGCCGAGCTGTTCCTGGCCGGCGGCGAAGAGGAGCACTGTGCCGAAGAGCGCGAAGGCGAGCCCCAGGCTGCCGAGCACCAGAAACTTCCAGGCGGCCTCCAGCGACGTGTCCCGATCGTGGAACGTCACCAGGAACACCGACGCCAGCGTCGTCAACTCGACGGCAATCCACATGATGCCGAGGTTGTTCGAGACCGAGACGAGGAGCATCGCGAAGACGTACGCCGGGATCAACCCGAAGAACTCCCGCCGCATCCGCGCGGTGACCAGCCCGCGCGCCTCGTTCCGCCGCAGGTATCCGACGCCGTAGGCGCTCGAGAGCAGGCCGACGAACGCGCAGAGCACCAGCACCAGCGCAGACAGGCCGTCAACACGCAGCGCGTCGCCGAACGCGGCCGGGATGGCGCCTCGCAGGAACTGTCGCGCCGTGGCGATGCCCAGCGCGAACGTGAGCGCGAGGCCGCCGACCATCGTGGCTTCCCGGTACTTGCGGGGGCCACCCAGGCCTCCAAGCACGGCAGTGGCGGCCGGCACGACGAGCGTCCAGACGAGCAGATTCACCCTAACCCTTCAAGCGTGACAACCGGCTCACGTCCATCGAGTCGAAGCGATCGACGATGCGGTAGACGAGGATGCCGAGAACGAGGACCGCCAGGATCACGTCGAACGAGATCCCGAGCTCCACCACGAGCGGCATGCCGGACGTGACGCCGACGGCCACCAGGAACACGGCGTTCTCGACCGTGAGGAGCGCCAGGATCTGTGTGATCGCCTTCCGCCGCGTCATCATGAGGAAGAGCCCGATCAGCACCATCGAGAGCGCCACACCGATCAGGTGATGGTTCACGCCGTCGCCGATCTCCGGGAATCCTGCGCTCACGCGGTATCCGACCACGGTCAGGCCGAGGCACGAGAGGAGCGACGTGGGTACGTTGAGGTACGGCTCGATCTCGCGGTGGATGCCGATCCGATCGATGACGCGAATCAGGAACCAGGGGATGAGCGCGCCCTTCAACGCGACGGTGAGGCCCGCCGTGAGGAACAGCTCGTGCCGTGCATCGGCGATCGCCATCGTCGTCGCGACAACGCCCAGGAGCACCGACTGCACGCCGTACAGGCGGATGGCGGTGAAGAGCGCCGTCTGCCCCACGATGAGGTAGGTTGTCACCAGCATCCCGGCGGCGCAGAGGATCAACAGGTCAGCGGTCATCGAGCGTCCTCACAGGAACCTGATGGCGAGCGCCAGGAACGCCAGGACGAGCGACACGGATACGAGCTCCGGCACGCGGAACAGCCGAAGCTTCGCGTTCGTGGTTTCGACGAGCGTCACGGCCACCGCCAGCAGGAACACCTTGCCGGCCCAGGCCAGCGGCGACACGAGCAGCGCCAGCGGCGCGGCCGTCGTCGCAATGCCGATCGGCAGGAACAGATCCGCCAGCAGCGTCAGATACAGCAGCTCCTTGAGCGCCGACGCCCACTCGACGAGCGCCAGGTCGGTGCCGGCGTACTCGAGGACCATGGCCTCGTGGATCATCGTCAGCTCGAGGTGGGTGGCCGGGTTGTCCACCGGAATGCGACCCGTCTCGGCGATGACAATGATGAAGAGACCGGCGAAGGCCAGGATGTCGCTCGGATGGAACGACGGACCGTGCTGGAGGACGCTTCTGACCAGCACGCCCAGGTTGAGCGAACCTGCGACGAGCGCCGACGTGAAGAGGCCCAGCAGCAGCGCGGGCTCGGCCAGCGCCGCAATCGTCATCTCGCGGCTCGAGCCCATCCCTCCGAACGGGCTGCCCGTGTCGAGCGCCGCGGTGGCGAGCGCGAACCGGCCGAGCGCGAGCGCTCCCACGAAGAGGAGGACGCCACCCGCCGCCTCGAGCGGCGCGGCCGCAAAGAGCACGGGCACGAGCGTCGTCGCGGCGACGGCCGCCGCAAAATAGAGACGCGGGCCTGCCGCATAAATCCACGTCGCGGTCTCGGAGCGAACGGGCTCCTTGCGCAGCAGCTTCGCCAGATCGTAGTAGCCCTGCAGCAGCGGCGGGCCCTGGCGGTTCTGCATCCGCGCCTTCATCTTGCGAATCGCGTTCCGCAGGAGCGGCGCGGCCGCGAGCATGCCGGCAACCTGCAGCAGCGTCAGACCCGCCGTGCGCAGCACGTCCTCGATCACGACCTGCCTCCCGGCTGACCCCTCATCAACTGCTCCACGACACCATGAGGACCAGAATGACGACGAGCGCGATTACGTAGGCGAGATAGGCGTGGAGGCTGCCCGCCTGCAGCACCTTCAAGCCGGCGGCGATGCGGAGGATCGCACGCAGCAGCGGTCCGTAGACGTACCGCTCGAACGTCGGCTCGATGTCGGCGTGGTAGCGCACCTCCTGGGTGAAGTACGGCGACACGTCCGCGACAGCCTCCACCTCTCGCCGGGGCCGGTACACCGACCGGAAGATCATCATGAGCGGCTTCGAGAAGGCCGTGGCGGTGTACTCGGTCTGCGGGGTCAGCACGCCTCCGCAGCCCCAGGTCGGCACGCGCCGCACGGCCCTGCCGGCGCGCGCGGCCAGCATCCAGGTGAAGCCGAGGCCGGCGAGCAGCGCGGCGCCGAGGATCACGGGAATCACCTGGTCGAAGCCGCCGAGGCCCGACGAGATGCCTGTCGCGCCGCGCACGTGGTCCAGACGGCCGTCGAGCCCGGGCATCGGTGCCAGCACGGTGTCGATCGCGTGAAGCACGGCCCCGGGGAACAGTCCCAGGACAACGCAGCAGAGCGCGAGCCACGCCTGCGGGACGAGCATCACCGCTGGAGACTCGTGTGCCTGCTCGGCTGCCGTACTGCGTGGCAGCGCCAGGAAGGTGATGCCGAACGCCTTCACGAAGCAGGCGGCGGCGAGCGCCGTGGTCAGGGCCAGCAGCGCGCCGGCAATCGGAAAGAACGATCGAAGCAGCGGCTCCGCGGAGCCGCGGAAGCCGTAGAGAAATGCCTGGAACGTGAGCCACTCGCTCGCGAAGCCGTTCAGGGGCGGCAGGCCCGAAATCGCCATGGCGCCCACGAGGAAGAACGCGCCGGTCCACGGCATCCGCCGCAGCAGCCCGCCGAACGCCTCGATCTGGCGCGTGCCCGTCGTCATCACGACCGCGCCGGCGCCGAGAAACAACAGGCCCTTGAAGACCGCGTGGTTCAGCACGTGGTACAGGCCGGCGGCAATCCCAATCGCGGCGACCTCGCTGCGGCCGTACGACAGCCCAATCATGCCCGCCCCGAGACCGAGCAGGATGATGCCGATGTTCTCGATGCTGTGGTAGGCGAGCAGACGCTTGAGATCGTGCTGCATCAGCGCGTAGAGCACGCCGAGCACCGCCGAGAGCCCGCCGATCACCACCACGGCCACACCCCAGGCGAGGCTCGGTGTGCCGAGGCCGAACACGCAGACCCGCACGATCCCGTAGATGCCCGCCTTGATCACGACGGCCGACATCACCGCCGAAATGTTCGTGGGCGCGGCAGGATGCGCCTCGGGGAGCCACACGTGAAGCGGGATCACGCCGGCCTTGACCCCGAAGCCGATGAAGAAGAGCACGAAGAGCGCGTCACGCATCGGTCCGAGCGCGAGATCGTGCCCGAACGACGCGGCAAACGAGACCGACCCCGCGGCGGATCCGACCACCAGGAACCCCGCGATGAGACAGCCGGTACCGATGTGCGAGAGGGCCAGGTAGAGGAAGGCCGACCGCCGGCTTCCGGCTGCTTCATGCTCGGTCGTGACGAGGGCGGCCGTGGCGAGCGTCATCAACTCCCAGGCGAAGAGGAACGTAATCGCATCGCCCGCGGCGAAGGTGAGCTCCACGGCGCCGAGCAGCACGTTGAAGCCGGCGCCGACGAACGCGGATCGCCGCTCGAACGGCGGATGGCCGACGTAGCCGATGCTGAACAGTGCGATGGGAATGGCCAGAACGGCCAGCACGAGGAGGAACCAGGCCGAGAGGCCGTCAACGGCGTACGACAGCGACAGCCCGGAGGCGCCATGAACCGCGAGTACACCCTGGAGTGGAACCCCGGCTCGCAACACGGAGACGGCCATCGCCCCGGTCGCGATGGACGCGAGCATCGACCCGCCGAAGGCGGTCAGGCGCGCGGCCCGGTGGCGCCGCGCGAGGACCACCGCCAGGAGCGCGAGCGCGATGCGGCCCGCCAGAGCCACGGCCAGGAGGTCTGTCATGGTGCGGAGTGCACTATATCACTATATATGAATATCTGTGCACACACCACATGCCACGTGCCACCCGTACGTGCGACGTGCCTACAGACTACTCGCAGAGCCGGTGCGGCCGCGCGTCAGGTGTCGAAACCGCGACGGGGTGATCCAGAACGCCCGCCGGAACGCGGCGGAGAAGTGGCTGTGGCTCGAAAAGCCCGCGTCGAGCGCGAGCGTGGTGAGGTCCTCTGCCTGCGGCAGGTCCGCCAGGGCCCTCGCGAGGCGCAGCTGCGTCAGGTATTGGTGGAGCGGGAGGCCCTCCGAGCGACGGAACATGTCCGTGAGGTATGCGGGCGAGGCGCCGACCGCGCGGCCGATGTCCGCCAGCCGAATCGGGTTTGCCAGCTCCGCCTCGAGGAACGCCTTCGTCCGCCCGATCAGGCGCGCGTTGGTCCGCCCGGCCGGACTCCGTCGTGAGCCCCCGTCGAGCGCCGTACGGAGGAGCGCGATCAACAACTCCTCCGCCGCAAGGTCGTCGTCCGCCGACGCGCCACCGGCCCAGCACAGGAACCGATCCCTGAACGCCCGAAGACCGGGGGATGCCCGCCGGCTGCGCTCGAGGAAGAACGGATGCGCCCGCAGGAGATCGCCACTCGCCCGCGCAATCTCGCTCAACGTCGAGATCTCGGGCGTGACGATCAGCTCCGCGTAGCCCCCTGGCACAGGCTGCCGCATGCGATAGCTCTCCCCGCCGGTCACGAACAGCACCTGATCCGGGTCGCCGACGACCTCGTCGCGGCCGACGAGCCACACGAAGACACCGCGGTACGGGAGCGCGACCTGGAAGTGCCGGGAAATGTCTTCCGGGCCCGTGCCGCGTCCCGGTCCGCTCCCCGAGACCGTCTCCACGAGACCCACGGAGAGATCCAGAAGACGCCGGCGCGGTTCCGCGACGCGAGCCGTTCCCCCGAACATCCCCGCGCCGCCCGCTCGGTCGGTGCCGGGAAGCGCCTCTCCAGAAATCTGTTCAGCCATGGTGCATCTTCCAATAGGCCACCAGGTTCAATCGTGGCTCATCTCCCATTCAGGCTCGCGCCCGAACCCTCTTCGTGTCGGGCTTTCTGTCCAGCGAGCGACGGGCAGCAGCGAGGAGCACGAGCCCCACGACGATCGCCAGGAGCGCGCCAAGGTGGGCGACGGTGAGAACGCCCACGACCGGCGTGTTGATCCGAAGGAACTCGACGGCAAAACGGACCGCGCCGGCCATCAGGAGGTACGCACCGAGAACGAACCTGTCGCTCCGCCCTTGCCCACGCCACCTGAGGAGCAGCAATGCGACCGGCACGAGGGCCAACGCTTCGTAGAGCTGTGTGGGGTGGACCGGGACGGTCGTGGGCGGCAGACCCTGCGGAAACGCGACGGCCCACGGCAGATCGCTCGGCCGTCCGTAATCATCGCCCACCAGAAAACACCCGATGCGGCCGATCTGATGGCCGACGACGAGTCCGGGGGTCGCCGCGGCGAGCACCGCCACCTTCGGCAGCCGCCGATGGTTCATCAACCACGAGCCGGCGAGCACGCCGCCCGCGAAGCCGCCGAACCAGCTCAGTCCTCCGCGCGAGAACACGAGCGCGAGCAGCGGCTCTTCCCCGAGGTGCTCGGCGACCCACAGCAGCTTTGCGCCGGCCAGCCCACCGAACACGCCGGCCAACCCGACGTCGAGCGCGCTCTCGGGCAGACCCGAACGGCGCAGCTCTCGTCGCAGCAACCACAGGCCGACGAGCGCGCCAGAGGCGACCATGACGCCGAAGCTGGTGATCTCGAAATCCCCGATGCGAAAAAGAATGGGATAGATACGAACCTCCTCAACGCCGTAGTCCGTCGTCGGCTTGCCCGGTGTAGCCTTGGCGAAGGCGGGTAGCCGACGCGCGTGCGCATGCGGCCGCGCGCTGGAGGAGCAGCTCGCGCTCGCGTGCGTTCCGGGTCAGCGCGGCGGCACGCTTGAACTCGGTCCGCGCCTCCTCCGTGCGTCCGAGCTTGACAAGCAGATCGCCTCGAACGCTTGGGAGCAGGTGGTAGCGTGCGAGCACGGGCTCACCGCTCAGCGTATCGACGTGATCGAGGCCGGCCTGCGGGCCTTCAGCCATCGCGATGGCGACCGCCCGGTTCAGCTCGACGATTGGTGATGGCGCCACCGATGCCAGCAGCCCGTAGAGCTCGGCTATGCCCGCCCAGTCCGTATCCTCCGGCGCACGCGCGCGCGCGTGGCACGCGGCAATCGCCGCTTGCAACGCGTATCGTCCCCGCGCGCCGCCCAGCTCGACCGCCTGCTCGAGCGCCGCAAAACCGCGACGGATCAGGAGCTGATCCCAGAGCGAGCGATTCTGATCCAGCAGCAGGATCGGCTCTCCTCCCGGGCCCGTGCGTGCCCTCGTGCGCGACGCCTGGATTTCCATCAGCGCGACAAGGCCGTGGACTTCGGCCTCCTCCGGCGCGAGGCCCGCAAGGATGCGCCCCAGACGCAGCGCATCCTCGCACAGCCCCGGTCGCATCCAGTCGTCGCCCGCTGTCGCCGAGTAGCCCTCGTTGAAGATGAGGTAGATGACCTCCAGCACCGACGACAGCCGCGCCGCGCGTTCGGTGCCGCGAGGGACCTCGAAGGGGACCTCCTTCTCGGCGAGCGTGCGCTTGGCCCGCACGATCCGCTGGGCGATGGTTGGCTCCGCGACCAGGAACGCACGTGCGATCTCGTCGGTCGTCAGACCACCGAGCAGGCGCAACGTGAGCGCCACGCGCGCCTCGGTCGTCAGCACGGGATGGCAGGCCGTGAACACGAGCCGCAGCAAGTCGTCGCCCACGTCATCATCCAGGGCGGCGTCCAGATCTGCGGCGTGCGACCCTCGGCCTGCCTCGAGCTCGTAGCCGAACTCCTGGTGCTTCTGCTCGATTCGCTTGTTGCGGCGCCAGTGATCGATCGCCCTGTTCTTGGCGGCAGCCATGAGCCAGGCACCCGGGTTTCGCGGAACACCCGACTCGGGCCATTGTTCCAGGGCGGCGACAAGGGCATCCTGGGCCAGCTCCTCGGCAACGCCGACGTCACGGACGATGCGTGCGATCCCCGCAATGATTCTCGCCGACTCGATCCGCCAGACCGCGTCGATCGCACGATGTGTATCAGCGGCTGTCACAACTACCGATCACACCACCTTCAACCCCGTCAGGGCAAGGCGCGGGTGTGACAGCCAGCCGGCATCGGCCGCCGCTAGCTTCTCGACGAACCGATGGCGCGGAAATCGACACGATCGGGCGCGCTCGCGGACGGCGGTCCGGGCGGGCCGGCTGAACAGCGTCGTCCCCACGCCGATGGCACCCGGGTTGCGTCTGGTTCTTCAAACGAACGGAGGACGCGATGCTGTACGAACGAGGAGCGGTGTTAACCGGCTTGGGCCTGGGCGCAAGCCTCATGTACTTACTCGACCCCGAACGGGGCCGGCGTCGGCGGGCCCTGGCTCGCAACCGCATCGCCCATGCGGCCCGTCTCAGTGAGGACGCGATCGAGGCCACGGGCCGCGACGTGGTACACCGGGCGTCGGGCGCGACGGCGCGTTTGCGCGGGATGAGACACCGCGAGCCGGCCGACGACCGCGTTCTGGCCGAACGGGTGCGCGCGAAGCTGGGCCGGCTCGTGTCACACCCACGTGCCATCGATGTCGAGGCATCCGATGGCGTCGTAACGCTCCGAGGGCCAGTGCTGCAGGCCGAGGTCAAACGCCTGATCAGGAAAGTCAACCGGATCCCTGGCGTGCAGGAGGTCGTCTCGGAGCTCGAACAGCACAAGGAAGCTGGCCAGGTCCCCGCGCTGCAGGGCGGCGCCACGGCTGGCGGTCCGCTGTCGGGCTTCCGGCGGCGCCAGTGGTCGCCCACCACCCGCCTCCTGACCGGGACAACGGGCATGGCCCTCGCCGGGTACGGCGCCTTACGGCGCGACGCTCGCGGCACGGTGCTCGCCGCAGCGGGCCTCGGACTCCTCGCGCGCGCGGCGAACCTGGACGCCAATCGCCTCACAAGGCTGCGCGGAGGCCGGCAGGCAGGGGATGACTCAAAGGTCCCGCAAATCGACCCATCGAACGAGACCGGGGCGCCCCGCGAAGAACAGCGCGGTGAGGTGCTGCGCTAGGGACGCAGGGCCCGCGACTGGGATCGAGCCTCAGAGGTTTGAGAACAGCACGGAGCAAGTGAAATGATTCGTAAACTGAAATCAGGCGAGTACCGCTTGTACTCGCGCAATCCGGATCCCAGAACGGGCAGGCGGCGGAACCTCGGCACGTTCAAGACACGATCGGCGGCCGAGCGGCACGAGCGGGCGGTGCAGTTCTTCAAACGCCGGGGATGACCGAGGCGCGGGCGAGCCTCGACGGTCGGAGGCGCAGTTTCACTGGTGGCCCCTCCCCTGAGATTCCCGGGCGATCGCTCTGACCATGCCGCCGATCGTGTCGATGACGATCTGCGGTTGATCGAGCGGAATCCAGTGCCCGCTGTCGGAGGCGACGATGTGACGGCCGCGCGAGGACAAGCGGGCCAGATTCTCCTGACGGCGTACGCGAACCGGATCCGGGTTGCTCGCAGAGATCGTGACCAGAGGCAGATCTCCGTAACCCTCGCCAGTAGCTGCCTCCACCTCACGGGCGCTCTCGCAGATGCTGTTGATCTGGCTGCCCAGCGACTCGAAGAACTTCGGCTGCGTCCAGAAACGGCGGAGCGGCCGGCGCGCGTCGGGCGGCAGCTTCCACACAGGCGCCAGGACGCTCTCGTCCTGGCGGTGCAGGCGGCCGAGACTGATCGCTTTCACGAGCGCGCGCGCGGGCCCCAGCGCCCCGAGTCCCACCAGCGCCGCGACCACTCGCGCCAGCCCGACGCGGGCTGCGACCACACCGTATCCGCACAGCCGCACCGCGCGATCGATCTCGCGTCGCTCGCGCTCGGACGGCGCGAGCCAGTGATCGGGATGCGCAGGGTCGACCAGCACCAGCCCCGCGGTCTCAGGCCGATACCGCGCCGCGAAGATCCGCATCACGAACCCGCCAAAAGAGTGCCCGACCAGCACGTATGGGGGCGGTACCCCGGCTGCCTCCAGCAGCGCATGAAGCTCGCCTGCGAGGCGGCCAGCCGTGCGCGGCAGAGGCCCGGCTCGACTCCAGCCCATGCCGCCACGGTCATAAGCGCAGGCACGGGTCAGCCCGGCAACCGCCGGCTGCACCAGGCTCCAGCTCACCGACGAGGCGCCGAGCGCCGCATCGAAGATGACGGCAGGGGAGCCGGTTCCCTGACAGTCGATGTACAACCGGTGCGTCCCGACGCTGATCAGACGGCCGTGAGGGCGCACTCTTTCCAGTTTCCAGTTTCCAGTTTCCAGTTCCCAGTTTCCAGTTTCCAGTTCCCAGTTCCCAGTTTCCCCCAGCTGAATCATGCGGGTGCGCGCCGTCGACGACGGCGCGAGGCAGCCGAGCGGGCCTGCTTGGAGAGCGCTTCGTGGGTCGCGGCGCGCCGGGGTTCCCGCTCGAGCGCTCGCCTCACCGCGCGCGACCGCTTCGCCGACGGCTTCCGGCGACTTCCGCTCTGACCGGCACGGTAGGCACGCGCGGCGCTCTTGCGAGTCCGCGCGGAGGCCTGTCCTCTCTTCGGCGGCTTCAGCTTGACACCGGCACGCCGAGCCTTCGACAGGCCGATCGCGATCGCCTGCTTCGTGGATCGCGCGCCGTGTTTGCCTTCGCGGACGTGTTCGATCTCTTCGCGCACGAACTCTCCCGCCTGTGTGGTAGGCGCCTTTCCCTCGCGTCTGGCTTTGCGCGCTCGCTCCAAGGTCTTCCGTTCCGGCATGGCCACCTCCCTGACAAAACGTCCCGTCCATTGAATGCACGACGGTTGCCACGGAACTCTCAGCTATCATGACGCTGGATCCGGGTCGCGACGTTCGGACCTCCCGCCATTGACGGCTTCCGGTCGGGCTTGTGACGTAATGACACACCCAATTTTCGAAGAAGAACCTGAGTCTCACGACCGCTCCGCATCCGAACATCCCTACTGGCTGGCGACAGCCAGGCTGACCCGGCAGGTTCGTGTCGTTCACGTATCGCCGGGGGCACGCACGATGCGGCGGGACATGACGGCGGCGGAAGAGCCGCTGCAGATTCGGCTGTGCGGAAAACCGTTCGCGGTCGTGATGCGGACGCCAGGGTCGGACCCCGAGCTTACTGCGGGCTTCCTCTTCGCGGAGCGCGTCGTGCACGAGGCCGGCGACGTCGGCACGATCGCGGCGGATCCGGAGGCCCCGAACACCCTCGACGTCATGCTGGCCGGGCGCCGGGCGGCCGACTTGCCGCGGTTGCTGGAAGAGCGGCGCGCCGTGATCGGCAACTCCGCGTGCGGCCTGTGCGGCCGGTTGACGATCGAGTCGCTTCGGGCGGAAGCACCGGACATCTCGGCGACGTGGACGATTTCGCCTGAACTGATGCCGCGGCTTCCCGAACGGCTGCGAGCCTCGCAGCAGATCTTCGACGCCACCGGCGGCCTGCACGCGGCGGGATTGTTCGATCGCACCGGCCGGTTGACCGCGTATGCAGAGGACGTCGGCCGGCACAACGCCGTGGACAAGGTCCTCGGCCGGATGCTGCTGTCGGGCCGGATGCCGCTCGATGACGCGATCCTGTTCGTGAGCGGGCGCTCGTCGTTCGAGATCGTGCAGAAGGCGCTTCTCGCCGGTGTGCCAATCGTCGGCTCCGTCTCGGCGCCTTCGAGCCTCGCCGTCGAGCTGGCGGAAGAAGCGGGAATGACGCTGCTCGGGTTCGTTCGCGGCGAGGCCTTCAACGTGTACGCGCACCACTGGCGGCTCGTGGAGTAACCCTCCCCGGCACTCGCGAGAAACAGGCCAGCCATGCCATCGCCGACCCATACCGTCCGTCCCCTTCCCGATCCGCTGGTCCGTCTGTCCGCCTATGCCCTGGACCTGCACTGGTCCTGGAGCCACGCGGGCGATGCCGTCTGGACGCGGCTGGACGAACAGTTGTGGGAGCGCACGCAGAACCCCTGGCTGCTCCTGCAGTACGTCCCGCGCGAACGGCTGGAGCGGCTCGCCACTGACGCCGACTTCGTGCGCGCGGTGCACGCGCTCGAAGAATCGCGGAGGCGATATCACGCTACGCCCGCGTGGCTGCCCGCCGGAGCGACGAGCTTGCCGCCGGTCGCATACTTCAGCATGGAGTTCGGCCTTCACGAAGCGCTGCCGCTCTATGCGGGCGGGCTCGGAATACTTGCCGGCGACTACATGAAAACGGCGAGCGACCTCGGTGTCCCGCTCGTCGGCGTCGGCATCCTCTGGGAGCAGGGCTACTTCCGGCAGGTCCTCGATGCGGCAGGCAGGCAGTCCGAGTTGTACCCGTTCAACGATCCTGCGAGCCTGCCGGTGCAGCCGGTCGCGGGCGCCGGAGGCGAACGCCTTCGCATCTCGCTGTCCTTTCCGGACCGCACGATCCTCCTTCGGGCCTGGCAGGTCATGGTCGGGCGGACGACGCTGTATCTGCTCGACAGCAATGACCCGTTCAACGCGCCTTCCGACCGCGGCCTCACGAGCGCGCTGTACGGCGGCGGCTCCGAGGTGCGGCTGATCCAGGAGATCATCCTTGGCGTCGGAGGATGGCGCCTGCTCGAGGCGCTGGGGCTCGGGATCGAAGTGTGCCACCTCAACGAGGGCCACGCGGCGTTCGTGGTGCTCGAGCGCGCACATCGCTACATGGATCGGCATGGCGTGTCGTTTCGCGAAGCGCTGTGGGCGACGCGGGCCGGCAACGTCTTCACCACGCACACGGCCGTGCCTGCCGGTTTCGACGTGTTCTCGATCGGCGAGGCAAAAAAGTATCGCGCGTACCTCGACGAGTACGTCCGCGGTCTCGGGTTGACGTGGGAGGAACTGCTGGGCCTCGGTCGCCGGAACCCCGAGGATCCTCAGGAACCGTTCAACATGGCGTGGCTCGCGATGCGTGGGTGCTCGTGGGTCAACGGCGTCAGCCAGCTGCATGGCGAGGTCAGCCGCCGGCTCTTCGCAGGATTGTTTCCGCGCTGGCCGGAGCGCGATGTTCCCGTGGACTGCGTCACCAACGGCATCCATGTGCCGTCGTGGGACTCGCCCTGGACGGATGCGCTCTGGACGCATGCCGCCGGCAAGGAGCGATGGCGTGGTGACGTCTCCGCGCTCACCCCTGGCATCCTCCGCCTGACGGACGAGGAACTGTGGAAGGTTCGAGCGCTCGAACGTCAGGACCTCGTCCGCTACGCGCGCGAGCGGCTCTTCCGCAGGCTGGCGCGGCACCAGGGCCGGGAGGCCGCCGGCGAGATTGCCGCGCGCGCGCTCGATGCGGATGTGCTGACGCTGGGGTTCGCCAGGCGCTTCGCCACCTACAAGCGCCCCCACCTTCTCCTCACGGACCAGGGCCGGCTCCTCCGCCTGCTCACCAGTCCACGTCGTCCCGTCCAGCTGATCGTCGCGGGCAAGGCCCATCCGCAGGATGAAGAAGGCAAGCGGATGATTCAGCAGTGGGTCCGATTTGGCGCGGACCCCGCGGCGCGAGCCAGCGTCGTGTTCCTGGACGACTACGACATGCGGCTGGCCATGGAAATGGTCCAGGGTGTGGACGTCTGGATCAACACGCCTCGCCGGCCCTGGGAAGCGTGCGGGACGAGCGGCATGAAGATCCTGGTCAACGGCGGCCTCAACCTCTCGACGCTGGACGGCTGGTGGTGGGGGGCGTTTGCGCCGGACTACGGCTGGGCGCTCGGCACCCGGCGCGAGGAGCCACAGGGCGACGAGCAGGAGGCGGCGGAGCTCTACAGGCTCCTGGAAGAGGAGGTCGTGCCGGAGTTCTACGATCGCGACGATGCCGGCCTGCCCCGCCGGTGGATCGCGCGCATGCGATCGAGCATGGCCTCTCTCACACCCCGGTTCAGCAGCGTGCGCATGCTCCAGGAGTATGTCGAGCGCGCCTACGTACCGGCCGCCGCAGCGTGCCGGAAGCGGACCGCGCACGAAGGCGGGGTCGCAAGAGATCTCGATACGTGGTCGCGGCGCCTCGAACGTCACTGGTCCGGGATCCGCTTCGGCGACGTGACCAGAATGGCAGGTGACACACACCTGACCGTCTCGGTGCCGGTCTATCTGGGCGAAATCCCGCCAGAGGCCGTACGCGTAGAGCTCTACGCGAACCCGGAAGGCCAGGAAGAGCCCTTCGTGCAGCAGATGGCGGGCGCCGAACCGGTGCCGACCGCCGCCAACGCACACGTCTACCGCGCCAGCGTCGAGACCACACGGCCAGGATGGCACTTCACACCGCGCGTCGTGCCCTTCCATTCCGAGGCGCGGATCCCGATCGAGATGCCGCTCATCGCGTGGCCCCGGTGACCAGACAGTCGCGCGTCGCGTGATCGCGTACCTGCAGGAGCCCACGGCAACGTCGATGAACACGATGATCCGATGAGCACGAAGAATCCGCTCACCAGATAACCATCGTGTTCATCGCGACATCGTGTTCATCGAGTTTCCCGTGGGACGCCCGTGAGCGGATCGAACAATGACCCGTCCGATCATTTTCCGTCGCGGCGTGCGGCTGGTCGATCGAGAGTCCTACTCCGCCGTGATTAGCAGGAGGACCCGGCCGGCGCGCTCGGGCTCCCGCTCGAGCAGCCGTTTCATCCTCACGCTGAACACCTCCGCGCGCGCCTGCACGCGAAGCGGCCGCTGCACGAGTGGACGCACCTGCTGCAGCTCCGATTCCGGCAGCACGCAGTGGCGGCGCCCGTCGCCCGTGAGAAACGTCACGAGCGCCGTCTGGTCGGTGAGCTGCACCACGGGATGCCGGGCGTAGTAGATGAGGCCGGGCGCGCCGTAATTGCCCGCGACCGCAAGCGGCTCCGATGCGTGCACCACGCGACGCGCGGCCTCGGCGAGTGCCGGAATGGGCTGGAACCTGCGCAACTCCCGGGGTGCCACCACCGTCGACAGAAAGCCGTAGCACACGGCCATCACCGCAGCCAGGAGCGAGAAGGTGACACCGGGCCGCGGTCCACCGATCGGGGAGGCCATCGCACCCACCACGATCGACCCCGCCGCGAGGAACACGGGCAGCAGAAAGCCCGGGTCGGGCAGCGCCAGATCGAACACCCGGGACATCAGCAGCCAGAGGAGCACCGCACACGCTGCCAGGGCACCGGCCGACACCCAGGCGGGCGCCTGCCATAGCCAGCGGGATGTCCGGCTTTCGATTGCGGCGTTGGCGAAGATTCCGACTGCGAGGGACATCGCAGGATAGGCCGGAAGAATGTAGTGCGGAAGCTTGTATTGGGACGCCGAGAAGATCACCAGCACGACGACGAACCAGATGCCCGCAAGGTGCATGGCCTGTGACTCGCCGGCGCGAAGCGTCCCGCGGCTCGAGAAGGCCCACCACATCGCGGGCGGAAGGAAGATCGACCAGGGCAGCCCGTCGCCGAGCCACACGCACCAGTAATAAAGGATGCCGCGATCGGGCCCAGGGAAGTCGGCGGAGAAATACCGCGCGACGACCTCGTAGCCCATCGCGACGTCCAGGAACACGCGCCCGTGCAGCGCCAGCATCACGACGAACCACGGCGCGGCGATCGCGGCGAGGATCAGGAGCCCGCTGAGCGGCCGTGTTCGCATCAAAGCCGGCCGTCCTCCGATCGAAAGCGCCCAGAGGCTCCAGATGGTTGGGGCGAGGAGCGCGACAGGACCCTTCAATAGCACACCGGCCCCGGCACACGCCCACGCGATCCACGCACGCGCCCGGCTGCCGCGCGGATCGTGGATGGCGCGGCCCATGGTCCACAACCCGCACGTGATCGCTGCCGTCACAGGGACGTCGGTCAAACCCTGCCGCGCGTACACGACGAACCGGAACGTCGTCGCCAGGATGACCGCAGCGAGCACGCCGGTCCGGTTCGAGACCATCTCGCGGCCAAGGCCGAAAATCGCCAGGACGGCGAGGAGACCTGTGAGTGCGGCTGGCGCACGAGCCGCGACCTCGCTGCTGCCCAGAAGGGCGACGAACGGAAGCTGCAGCCAGTAGAGAAGGATGGGCTTTTCGAACCTGGGCCGCTCGTTGAACCACGGCGTCACGAAGTCGTGTCTCACCAGCATCTGCCGCGTCGCTTCGGCGAAACGGGGCTCGTCGGGTTCCCAGAGAGCCGTCGTGCCGAGCCCGGCAAAGAACGTGACCGCGCAGACAGCCACGAGGAGCAGGATGGAGACCGCGGGGCCCGACGGCCATTCACGACGACCCGATGAAGGCATGAGCACGACGGTCGGTTTCAGGAAACAAAGCGCATCGCGTCACGTCGCATCGCGTCAATCGTGTTAAGTAATCATCCTATGTCATCTCTCCCCGGACGAATGCACGCGATGGCGCTGATGCAACCCGGCGCGGGCGAACTCGAGCCGATCGATCTCGAGATCCCCGTCCCAGGCCCGGGACAGCTCCTCATTCAGGTTCAGACCTGCGGTGTCTGCCGCACCGATCTCCACGTCGTCGACGGCGACCTCCCCGACCCGGCAATCCCCGTGATCCCGGGCCACGAGATCGTCGGCCGCGTGGAACGGACGGGGGCCGGGGCGACCGCGTTCGCACGCGGCGATCGGGTTGGCGTGCCCTGGCTGGGGCGCTCGTGCGGGGCGTGCGATTTCTGCCGCGCTGGCCGGGAGAATCTCTGCCCGAACGCGGCCTACACCGGCTATCAGATAAACGGCGGTTACGCAGAATTCGCGGTCGCCGATGAACGGTTCTGCTTCCCGCTGCCTGCCGCGTACGACGACCTGCACGTGGCGCCGCTTCTCTGCGCAGGCCTCATCGGGTACCGCGCGTATCGGATGGCGGGCGACGGCCATCGGGTGGGCATTTACGGGTTCGGCGCCGCGGCGCACATCATCGCGCAGGTGGCGCTCCATTCGGGGCGCGAGGTCTATGCGTTCGTGACCCCTGGGGACGAACAGGCCCGGCGGTTCGCGCTCGACATCGGCGTCACCTGGGCGGGGGGATCGACCGAGCCTCCACCGCAGCCGCTCGACAGCGCCGTAATCTTTGCGCCCGTCGGAGCCCTGGTCCCGGAAGCCCTTTCACGCGTCGCTCCGGGGGGCATCGTCGTCTGCGCGGGCATCCACATGAGCGACATCCCGTCTTTTCCCTACCGGCTCCTCTGGCAGGAACGTACCGTGCGGTCCGTCGCGAACCTCACGACGACCGACGCCCGGGAATTTCTCGAGATTGCCTCCGGGGCTCGGATCAGAACGCACGTCCACCCCTATCCGCTCCGGGAGGCCAACCGCGCGCTGGCCGATCTGCGCGCTGGCCGGCTCACCGGGGCCGCGGTGCTGGTCGCTCGAGGTCCAGTTGGATGAGTCGAACGAGCGGCAGAGCAATCGACATGGTATGCGTCCCGGGTGACAGAATCGGTGTGCAGATCGCGTCGAGGTTTGCGAGTGCGCCCCGCGGACGGGTTGAAGTGAGGCCGACCGACAGCTGATTGTCGAAGGCCGATCGGCCGCAGCCTCACGGGCCTCACCGTCCGGCGAGCGAGGCGACTGCGACGACGAGCTCGTGCGGGTTGACCGGCTTTGGCAGATGCATCTGGAAACCACTCGCGAGGGCCGTAATCCGGTCGTCCGAGCGTGCGTAGGCGGTCAGCGCCACGGCCGGCAACTGATTGGCTGGCGGTGGTAGCGTTCGCCTGATGGTGCGTATCAGCTCCAGGCCATCCATGCCGGGCATGCCGATGTCGGCGATCATGGCATCGAAGCCGCCGGCCGTCAGCCGATCGAGGGCCTGTTGCGCCGAAGCCGCGGTGGTCACCTGCGCGCCTTCGCTCTCGAGGATGGCGCGAAGCAGGCCCAGCGCGTCTTGCTCGTTGTCGACCGCGAGGATGTGCAGGCCATTCAAGCGCTCCATCCGCTCGTACGGCTTCAAGGCACCAACCGGTGGATGCGATTCCGGCTCGCTCGGGTGCGCGCTCGGAACCATGAGTACCGGCAGGCGTACCGTGAACGTCGCGCCTTTGCCCAACCCGCCGCTGGACGCTGAGACGGTGCCGCCGTGCAGCTCGACGAGCTCGCGCACGATGGCCAGCCCGAGTCCAAGGCCGCCGTGCTCGCGCGAGAAGCGGCTGTCGGCCTGCCGGAATCTCTCGAAGATATACGGAAGGAAGGCCTCGTCGATGCCCTGGCCATCGTCGCTCACGACGATCTGGATCGAGGCGCCAACAGGCTCGAGACGCAGCTGGACGTGGCCCTCCCGGGGCGTGAACTTCACCGCGTTCGAGAGCAGGTTCCACACGATCTGCTGGAGTCGATCGGGATCGCCCGAGGCGGCGGGCGTCCGGGAATCGATGAACGTCTGCAGCGCCACACCCTTCGCGTCGGCGGCCGGCTGGATCGTCGCCGCCGCGTCCTTCAGGATCTCACCGAGCTCGACCGGCCGCATCTTCAGCCGGAGCTTGCCTGACGTGATTCGAGAGACATCAAGCACGTCCTCGATGATCTGCTTCAGCGCCTCAGCGTTGCGCAGCAGCACGACCATGGCGTTCGCTCGCCGCTCGTCGCTCAGGGCGCCCATGTTCAGCATCTGCGCGTACCCGAGGATCGCGTTCAACGGCGTACGGAGCTCGTGCGACAGCGTCGCAAGGAATTCGTCCTTGAGCCGGTTCGCGTCGTTCACGCGGCGGTAGGCATACGCATTCTCGATGGCGAGCGCGGCCCGCGCGGCCAGCTCCTGGGCAAACGCGAGGTCGCGCGGCGTGTAGTGACGGTCGGACTCCGCATACACGAACGTCATCGCGCCGAGCGTGCCCCTCGCCGACACCAGCGGTACGCACATGGAGGAGGTCAGCCCAAGCTCGGTCAGCATCCTGCGGTGCTGCTCGTCGCGGACCCGCGCCGTCAGCAGTTCCGGCGGAATGGCCGCCAGCATCGCCGGCTTGCCCGTACGAATCACCTCGTGGACCCCACCGGGCGCTCCTGGGTCCGGCGGATACTTCTGACGGAGGGTCTCCGCGAGCTCGACCTTGGTGGGATCGACGTGAGCCACGGCCAGCTGCTGCAGCTGTCCTCGGTGATCGAGGATGTCGACGGCGCACCAGTCGGCGATCTCCGGAACGGCGAGCCGGGCAATTCCGGACAGGGTCTGCTCGTAATCGAGCGATTGCGACAGGACCGCGGTCGCGTCGGCGAGGAACGCCGCCTGCATCCGGGCCGTCTCAGCTGCGTTCCGCTGCGTCCGCAGCTGGTGATGAAGGTCAGCCGTGGTCATCGCGGCCGCGGCCAGGTTGGCCAGCGCTCGTCCCGCTTCCACGTCAACGTCCATGAATTCGTGCGGGGAGCGATAGTAAAAGACGAGCGTGGCCGCACCGCCCGCACCGAGCCGCATCGGGCAAACCAGCATGGACCTGATCCCCTCTTCCCGGTACGCGGACAGGTGCTCTGCGAACAACGGATGGACGGTCACGTCCGTCACGGCAAGGGGCGCCGAAAGGACGTGCCAGGCAGGAACGGTCGTGTGTCCCGTGGTCGGGAAGACGCGCGCGGCGAACTTCGGAGAAATCCCTTCGGACCTCACGGCACGCCAGGGTCCCTCCACGCCGTCCACGGCCCAGATCGCGTGCCCGTCGGCGACGAGCAGTTGTTGCGCGACCGAGATCGTTGCGCCCAGGACCGATTCGGTCTCCGGTGAGTCCAGGAGGAAGGCCGACGCGTTGACCAGAATCGTGAGCCGCCGGTGAAGCTCGGTCCGCTCGGCTTCGATGCGCAATCGGGCGGAAATGTCCCGGGCGACCTTGGACGCGCCGATAATCCGGCCATCTCGATCCCGAATGGGAGACACCATCAGCGAGATCGGTACAAGGCCCCCGTCCTTGTGCTGTCGAATGGTCTCCATCTCGACCAGTTCGCCAACCCGGATGCGGGCGAGCACCAGATCTTCTTCCGCCAGGCGCTCGGGCGGAATGATCGTCGTGATCGATCGCCCGATCACTTCCGCCGCGCTGTACCCGAACATCCGCTGGGCGGCCTGGTTCCAGGTCATGATCACGCCGTCCAGGTTCTTGCTGACAATCGCATCCCCGGAGGATTCGACGATGGCCGCGAGCCGCTGGGAGGCGCGATGCGAGTCTTCGAGGGCTTCGACCCGCGCGAGCTCCGCATCTTTCCTCGCTGTGATGTCCATGAACAGGCCGGACATGCCTACCGGCGATCCATCGGATCCCCTTTCGATCCTTCCCTTGCTCTCGATCCAGCTGACCGATCCATCCGTACCAACCATCCGGTACTCGACGTCGTGCAGCATGCCTTCGACGATCGAATCGTGGATCGACGCCCGCACGCGGTCGCGATCCTCGGGATGAATTCCGCGTAAGTAGCTCTCGAACGTGCCGTCGAAGGCACCGGAGAATCCCTGAAGGCGATCGAGGTTGAGGGACCATCGCATCGCCTGCGTGCGCAGGTCCCAGTGCCACGTGCCGATGTTCGCCGCCTCGAGCGCGAAGCGAAGCTGCTCCTCGCTGCGCCGCGCCTGCTCTTCCGTGCGCGCGCGCTCCACGGCAACGGACACCTGCGACGCCACGAGGCCGGCCAGCTGCACCTCGTCCGGGTCGAGCGTGTGCGGCGCGTCGTAATACAGCATGAACTTGCCGATGACGCGGCCCTGGCTCACGAGCGGGACGAATGCCAGCGCCGCGATACCCTCGACCTGGAGGACAGAGAGATACGGCGCCACCGCAGCGTCTTCGGTCACGTCGCCGACGACGATCGGTTCCGGATCCGGGGTGTCCGGTGCCCAGGGCGTGTGGCCTTCGACCGCCCGGCGGTAGGCTACCGAGATACCACGATGCGCCTTGAACCGCATGACCCCCTCGGCGTCGACGAGGAGGATGGACGAGCGCGACACGCCCAGCCCGTCCTGCAGCGTGTCGAGCGCAATCTCGTAGATGTCCTCCACGGCTCGCGCACGGCTGATCGCCCGAGTCAGGTTCAGGCAGACGGCAATCCGGGTGGTCATCGTTGTCGGCATCGCGGCGCGCTCAAGCCGGACGATTGTATCCCGTGCCGGGCTCGCGGCTGCGGGCCGAACCGCGAGGGTCATCCCTCAACAGCCGCACGAGGCGCTCGGGATTGGGCGGCTTCGTCAGGTGCTCGTCGAAGCCCGCCAGAAGCGAGGCGTGAATGTCGGAGTCCTGCCCGTACCCGCTGAGGGCAACAAGACGGGTTCCGGCATTCCCTGGATTCTGACGGATTCGCCGCGCGAGATCGAATCCGCTCATCACGGGCAAGCCGAGATCGACCAGTGCCAGCTCCGGGTGGAGACGTTCGATGAGCTCCACACCCTCGAGGCCGTTCTCGGCAGGAAACACACGCACGCCCTCGTTTTCGAGCTGCAGCTGCAGCATGCGTCGCGCGTCAGCCTGGTCCTCGACCAGAACGACGGTGCGGACGCCAGCGCGCGGTGTTTGCACGCCGACCTCCGCATTCAGCCAATCAGCAGGCGCCAGCGGCAGCCAGACAGTGAAGGCGCTGCCGCGGCCGGGGCCATCACTCTGAGCCTCCACGCGACCGTTGTGCAGCTCCACCAGTGACCGGAGCAGCGTCAACCCGATGCCCAGGCCGCCTTCGGAACGCGCGAGCGACTGATCGGCCTGGACGAACAGTTCGAAGATGCGCGGCAGCATCTCGGGCTCGATGCCGCGCCCGTGATCCGTTACGCGAATCATGGCCTCGCCGTCGATCGGCCGGAGCTCGAACTGCACTTCCGCGCCGCGCGGAGAGTACTTGGAGGCGTTGCTGAGCAGATTGGCCTGAATCTGCTGCAGTCTCGCCGGGTCGCCAACCACGTGGACCGGCTCCTTGCTGATATCCACCAGGAGCCGCGTGTCGCGCTCGGCCATGAAGGGGCCGAGTGTTTCGAAGGCGGACGCCGCTGTGACCCGCAGATCGACCAGCTCGTGGCAGAGACCGATGTGGCCGCGGGTCATGCGGGACACGTCCAGCAGATCGTCGAGGAGGCGCGACATGTGATTGGCCTGGCGGGCCACCACACGGCCAGCCTCATTGCACGCATCGTCGGTCCAGCTCGCGCTTTGGAGCACGCGCGTGGCGCTGAGGATCGCGGCGAGCGGGTTCCTAAGCTCGTGCGAGAGCATCGCGAGGAACAGATCCCGGTGCCGCACGCGCTCCTGGAGCTCTAGTCCCGGCTTCCCGCGCGCGGTCACGTCCTGGAACGTCACGACGGCGCCGATCACCTCGTCGTTGAGAAGGATGGGGTGGCTCCAGTACTCGGCCGGGAACGATGTCCCATCGGCGCGCCAGATGACCTCGTCGTCCACATGGACGCCCTCCCGATGCCGCATGGCCTCGTAGATTCGCGAGTCTTCCGGCGCACATGGGGTGCCGTCCGGCCTGGTGTGGTGGAGCAGAGGGTGCATCTGCCTGCCAATCAGGGCCGGCGACTCGTAACCGAGGAGGCGCCCGCATGCAGAATTGCAGAAGGTGCACACCCCGCCGGGATCGATGCCGTAGACGGCTTCGGCGGTCGAATCGAGCAGCAGGCGGAGCCGCTCCTCACGATCCGCGACGTCCTGCCGCGCGCGCATCAACTGCGAGACATCCCGCGAGATTCCCGAGAGGCGCACCATGGTCGTCGACGAGTCCGGAACGGGGGAGGAATCACGCAGAGAGTCCCCCCCTCCCGCGGACGCGCCGATCCCCACGATGTGGCTGTCGTCGGTGCGTACCTGTGGAGCTGTCGTTATGGGCGCAGGAGTTGCTGCAGAGGTTGGACGGACCTCTGATGCAGCAGATCCGCTGTGATTCACTCGCTCCCTTGGCATCCAGCCACTCCCGACCCGAAGAGCACCGCTCCCCGGAACTCGCGATAGCAGGAAATGCGCCACCGCGCCGGGGTTTCGGCTCAGATGTCGGTTTTCGGGAGCCCGAGATGGGACGGCTGGGGTTGGATCACGATTTTCGGAGGAGGCGGTCCGGTCGCAGGGCGGTCAGGCGCGATCGATGCGGCAGGCGTAACAGCCCGGCCGCGCGAAGTGGACGTGCAGGTAGCTGTTGCCGGAATCGCCGAACATGCGCTCGACGACGGCTTCCAGCTCGCGACCGTCCACCACGTCCGCTTCGCGCATCAGCGACGCGTCATCGTAGGCCCGAACCGAGAGCAGGCGCGAGCGAAGCAGCTCGGGCACGTCGCCGATCCCCGGCGAGGCCCGCCGCGCACGGTTCCTGACGAAGATCGGCCCCGACGCTTTGTACGGCGAATCCGCCGGCTGGTGAACGAACGGCGCGAGAATGACGACTTCGCCCGGTGAGGCATCCTCGAGGCTCACCCGGCAGGGAAATCCCGGCGTTCGATCCGCGATGTATCGCTTCGCTCCGCGCTCCCGGAGCGCCCGATCGTCCATCGAAAACAGATCCGCGAATTCCTGTTCCGGCAACGCCACTACCTGAAACGGCATCATGATCCTCCCGATCGAACAGAGGGACCATTGTGGCAAGGTTCGGCGCCTCGGACACTCCGGATCTTGCGCTCGAATCCGGAGCCTGTCGGAGGACGGCGCGGCGGTCGGGATACACTCATGAAGATGGCCGGTCGAAGACCACGGCACCCAGCGACGTGCCGCGGCGTGCGCTCAGCGCAGCGCGCGACCTGATCTCGCTCTTACGAATGGATTTCGGACAGATCGTTGCGAACCTGACGTGGTATACGGCGGTGACCGCCCTCATCGGCGTGTACGCGCTGAGCGTCGCGGTCTTCCTGATTCTCGAGAACCGCAGCCCTCAATCCACGTTTGCCTGGTTGTTCCTGCTGTTCGTGTTCCCGTTTGGGGGGGTGGTGCTCTACGCGATGTTCGGCCGCGGCCGGCACGCGTTCAGCCGCGAGCGTTTCCTGACACCCCTGCTTCAAGGCACGAAGCTGGCGGATCGTGCCGCGAGCGTGATCGCGCAGCAGCCAGCCAACCTCTCGAGGCTCGCCGACGACCATGGCAGCTACGCGCGCATCGCGACCATGCTCTGGGCCTCGGCCCGAGCGCCGCTGACGCTCTGCAACTCGCTGGAGATCCTCCAGAACGCCAGCGAGAAGTACCCGTGCCTCCTCGCCGATATTCGCGCGGCCTCCCGGTCCATCCACCTTCTCTATTACGAATGGGCCTCCGATCCCTTCACCGAGGAGGTCGGGCGGCTGCTCGCGGAGAAGGTCAAGGAAGGTGTGCAGGTCCGGATCCTCTACGATCCATTCGGCAGCTTTACCATGCTGAGCCAGCGGTACGTGCGCGCGCTCCGGCGGGCCGGCATCAGCATGTATCCGTTTTCACCGTTGTACCGCCTGCACACGCTCAGCTATCGGAGCCACCGCAAGATCGCGGTGCTCGACGGCCGAATCGGGTACTCGGGCGGGCTGAACATGACCGAGAAGCACTTGACGGGGCCGAAGGGGTTCAGCGGGTGGCGCGACACGCACGCTCGGGTCGTCGGCGAAGCCGTCCAGATCCTGCAGGGCGTGTTCGCGACGATGTGGAACAACACGACCGGGGAAAACCTCTTCGACGACCAGTACTTCCCGGAGGCAGCGACCTGCGCCGACGGTGTGCCGATTCAGGTGGTGAGCGCAGGGCCCGACTCGCGGTGGGAAGCGATCAGGCAGGCGTACCTCGCCATGATCGCGATCGCCCGGCGCCACATCTTTCTGCAGTCGCCGTTCCTGATTCCTGACACGAGCCTCGCGGAAGCGATGAAAACCGCGGCGCTGGCGGGTCTCGACGTCAGGCTGATGATTGCCCCGCGCGGCGCCGAGTTCTCCCCCGCGTACCGCGCCGGCCTGACCTACGCCGCCGACATGACGCGCGCGGGGGTGAAGGTCCTGCTCTACCAGGGCGCGTACTTCCACCCGAAAACCGTCTGCGTGGACTCGGAAGTCTGCTCCGTCGGATCGGGGAACATCGACATTCGCAGCTTCTCGATCAACTACGAGACGAACCTGGTCATCTACGACCAGGCCCTCACCCGCGAGCTCGAGGCGGATTTCAGAGCCGACGAACAGCAGTGCGTCGCCTTCTCAGCTGAAGAGTATCGAGCGAGGAACCGGGGGAGCCGCTTCCTGGATTCCACGCTGCGGCTCTGCTCGCCGGTGTTGTGATCGGGACCAGTCTGACCCCTCCCGCTGTCAGAAAACCTTTCAGCGAATGTTGTCGAACTGACTCGACCGTTGTGAGCGGCCGGATGATTCCCCAGGCGAAGTTCGTCTCTCGCAGCGTCCCCGACAGACGCCAGACCCCACCTAACCGCTGACCAGCTGAGGGTTACGGCGTGCCCGTTGCGCCCTGGAGGAGGTTGGACCATCGCCAGGTTCCCGGTCCGGGCCGCCCGCTCAACGCGCTGGCCGGGTTCACAGTTTGCACGTGGGCCCCAATTCCGCGCGCCGACGGCCGTGCGTTGGCGCACAATCAGAAGCACGAGCCGACGATGAATCCGGAAGACCCCGAGTCTGCTCAGCGAATCGTGGCCGAGTATGCGCGCCTGCTCGAGAACGGAGAGTCTCAGGACTACCCGGCCCCCCTTCGAACGCTCCCTTATCCAAAGCAAACCATCAAGACCGCGATCCTGACCTGCGCGGTCTCGCTGCGCGAGGCGCAGCAGCTGACCGGCGAGATGCGCGAGTTCCTCGAGCAGGCCTACGTCGCGCTCGCGGATTACCTCGACGATGACCTCGTGCGGGTCATGGCCGAGTATCGGGAGGCGCTGGCCTCCGTGGCCGACGTGCAGTCATCGCGAGACAAGCAGCAGACACCGGCCTGGCAGCGGATCGCCGCAACCAGCCGGCTGGCCGGGGAGATCGCCAGGGCGATCGCGGACGACACGGCCGCGCTGCGCCAGGAGTTCCGGGCGGGCGCCTGAAGCGGCGGCGAGCAAGGAGAACGACATGAACGCTCCTGTTTCCGAAGGCGCCCGGGCGGGATTCCCCGTCACGCTCGAGTCGCGGCGCGAAATCGAAGAAGAGATTGCCCGCCGTGTGGCTGCCGAACGCAATCGGCTGGAGGCGCTGGCGGACAGGCGCGCGGAAGTGCATCACTTCCAGCGGCCCATGGAGCGCCCGTTCACCGCCGCCGAGCGCGACAAAGTCACGGTGCTCATCGGCGGGCTGACCTGGAAACACGAGCGGCTGATCAAGGCCGTCTTCCAGTCGGCGGATTACAAGGTCGAGGTCCTGCCCACGCCCGATGTGCCGTCGTTTCAGCTCGGGAAGGAGTTCGGGAACAACGGCCAGTGCAATCCGACCTATTTCATGGTGGGTCATCTGATCAAGTTCCTACAGGGTCTGGAAGCCCGCGGCATGTCCCGCCAGGCGATCATCGACAGCTACGTGTTCTTCACGGCTGGTTCGTGCGGCCCCTGCCGCTTCGGCATGTACGAAGCCGAGTACCGGCTCGGCGTCCAGAATGCCGGGTTCGACGGATTCCGCATCCTGCTCTTCCAGCAGAACGACGGGATCAAGGCGGCGTCCGGCGAGCCGGGCCTGAAGTTCACCGTCGACTTCGGTCTCGGCGCGCTCAACGCGCTCAACCTCGGCGACGTGATGAACGACGTCACCTGCCAGATCCGGCCCTACGAGGTCGACGCTGGCGAAACCGACCGCGTCGTGGCGGAGGTCATGGAGCGGCTGGCCTCGAGGTTCCGGGATCGCCGCATGTTCGACATCGCGGATCGCGCGCCCGCCTGGCTGGCCGCTCAGGTAGTGAAGCGAAACGCCCTCAGGAGCACCGTCAACACGCTCGGCAAGATCGGCAACCATTGGTACGGCCGGGAGACGCGCGAAGCGCTCGCCGAAGCACGCGAACGGCTCGACAGGATCGAGGTCGATCGCCTCCGCGTGAAGCCCCTCGTGAAGGTGACCGGCGAGTTCTTCGCGCAGACGACCGAGGGTGACGGCAACTTCAAGATGTTCGCGTTTCTGGAGCGCGAGGGCGCACAGGTGCTCGTCGAGCCGATCGGCAACTGGATCGGGTACCTGCTCTGGCAGGCGCGCGAGCGCTACCTCGATCGACGGCGGACCGAGTCGAGGGCGTCGAGATTGCGCTGGTGGCAGATCCAAAAGCTGGCGGCCGTTGAGATGCGCCACCGCTTTCGCCTGGCGAGCTACGCGATCGGGGAGCGCATCTTCGAGCGCCGGTACGCGAGCTTCGTCGAACAGCTCGGCGGCATCGGCCATCGGCTCACGGATATGCAGGAGCTGGCGGATCTTGCCAGGCCCTACTATCACCGCCTGGCTCGCGGCGGCGAGGGGCACCTCGAAGTGGCGAAGAACATCTACTACACGGTGCACAAAAAGGCGCACATGGTGCTCAGCCTGAAGCCGTTCGGCTGCATGCCCTCGTCGCAGTCCGACGGCGTGCAGTCGGCGGTGATGAACCACTTCAAAGACATGATCTTCCTGCCGATCGAGACGTCCGGCGAAGGGGAGATCAACGCCCACAGCCGCGTGCAGATGGCGCTCGGCGAAGCCAAGGCCAAAGCGAAGGCGGAGTTCCAGCAGGCGCTCGACTCCACGGGCTTGCCGCTCGACGACGTCCGGGCGTTCGTCGCCGAGCGACCCGAGCTGCGGCGTCCCTTCTATCAGGTCCCCCATCGGCACGGCGTGACCGGTACGGCCGCGAACTTCGTGCTCCACGTGTCCGACCTCATGGATCATCGCCGCCGGCCCTTTGCCCTGCGGTGGCCGGTCCTGCGGCCGCACGCCGAGGCTCGGACCGGCCTGAGCGACGGCAACCAGGCGACGGAGGCACGGTGATGTCTGCCCCGCGCTTCCTCGTCGGCGTTGACGTGGGGTCCACCACGGTGAAGGCAGTGGCCGTGGATGCTGCCAGCGACGAGATGCTGTGGTCGGACTATCAGCGGCACGAGACGAAGCAGCCCGAGAAGACGCTGGAGTTCCTGGGACGACTGGAGGCGGAGCTCGGGATCGCCCGCGAGAACACCCGGATGTTCATCACGGGCTCGGGTGGAGCCACGATTGCGCCGCTCGTCGGCGCCAAGTTCGTGCAGGAAGTGACCGCCGTCTCGCTCGCCGTCGAGAAGCTCCACCCCGAGGTGAACTCGGTGATCGAGCTGGGCGGGCAGGACGCGAAGATCATCGTGTTCAAGGAGGACCCGGAGAACGGCCGCAAGAAGAAGATCCCCTCCATGAACGACAAGTGCGCCGGCGGCACAGGCGCCGTCATCGACAAGATCAACGCGAAGCTGAAGATACCGGCCGCGGAGCTGTGCGAGCAGGGCTATAGCGGCATCAAGCTGCACAAGGTGGCGGGAAAGTGCGGCGTGTTCGCCGAGACCGACATCAACGGCCTCCAGAAGGAGGGGACGCCGGGCGACGAGCTGATGGCGTCGCTCTTCGAGGCGATCATCCTGCAGAATCTGACGGTTCTCACGCGAGGGCATACGCTGCGGCCGCACGTGCTGCTGCTCGGGGGGCCCAACACGTTCATCCGCGGGATGCGCGAGGCCTGGCAGGAGAACATCCCGAAGATGTGGCGGGAGCGCGGCGTCCAGATCCCGGAAGGCGAGACTCCGCAGACCGTGATCAAGACGCCGGCCAACGCGCAGTACTTCGCGGCGCTCGGCGCGATCGAGTTCGGCAAGGCCGAGGACGACGAGATCGGCCGCTACTCCGGCACCCGGCACCTCGAGCACTACATCAATCGGGGCCGCCTCGAGGAGAAAGCCGCGGCCGGCGCCGGCGGGCTGAGCGCGTCGGAGGAGGAGCTCGCGCGCTTCCGGGAGCAGTACCAACCGAAGCCCTTCGTTCCGGCGACGTTGCCGCGCGGCGAGGCGGTGATGGGTTTCATTGGCGTGGACGGAGGATCCACCTCCACCAAGGCGGTCCTGATGTCGCTCGACGGGGATGTGCTCTGCAAGGTGTACCAGCTCTCGAAGGGCAACCCGATCCAGGACACCATCGACATGTTCGAACAGCTGAACGAACAGGTCGAGCGGCAGGGCGCGACCCTCGAGGTCCTCGGCGTCGGCACCACCGGCTACGCGAAGGACATCCTGAAAGACGTGCTCCACGCCGATGCCGCGCTGGTCGAAACCGTCGCGCACACCGAATCGGCCGTGAAGTACTACGAGGACCCGCACGTCATCGTGGACGTCGGCGGGCAGGACATCAAGCTGATCGTCCTGAAGGACGGCCGGGTCAAGGACTTCAAGCTGAACACGCAGTGCTCGGCCGGCAACGGCTATTTCCTGCAGTCCACGGCCGAGATGTTCGGCGTACCCGTGCACGACTTCGCGGACAAGGCGTTCGCGGCGACGGCCATGCCTGTCTTCGGCTACGGCTGCGCCGTCTTCATGCAATCGGACATTGTCAACTTCCAGCGCCAGGGCTGGGCGCCGGAGGAGATCCTCGCCGGGCTGGCGGCCGTGCTGCCCAAGAACATCTTTCTCTACGTGGCCAGCATCCCCAACGTCGCCAAGCTCGGGACGCGGTTCGTCCTGCAGGGCGGCACGCAGCACAATCTGGCGGCCGTGAAGGCGGAGGTCGATTTCATCCGCTCGAACTTCCGCGGCGCGGGCGTCGAGCCCGACATCATCGTGCACGAGCACTGCGGCGAATCGGGCGCGATCGGCGCCGCCGTCGAGGCGTTGCGGCTGTGGAAGAACGGCCATCGCACGACGTTCATCGGGCTGGAGGCGGTCCGGAAAGTCACGTACCGCAGCACCCGGAACGAATCGACGCGCTGCAACTTCTGCAAGAACAACTGCCTGCGCACGTTCATCGACATCAAGATGGGCGCGCCGTCAGCCGCACCGGCGCAGGCGAGCGTCGGCGGGCCCGCGGCACTTGCCCGATCGCAGGACGCGAAGGCCGTCCCCGTGAGGTTCGTGTCCAAGGTGGCGAAGGCCGACGACGAGCAGCGGTTGATCATCGCGACCTGCGAGAAAGGCACCGTCGAGGACGTCAACGAGATGCGCGGGATCAAGGCGGGCCTCGATGCCATGCGAAAGGCGAACCCCAACTTCGTGGACATCGCCTCGAAAGAGCCGTTCCGTCCGCGCGGACCTGCGAGCGTTGCCGATCCGGTGCCCTCGCGCGCGTGGAGCAGGACGGCAAAGGCACGCGTGGCGGCCATGGGGCGGCGTCAGACAGTGCGCATCGGTATGCCGCGTGTGCTGAACATGTACGTGTATGCGCCGTTCTTCAACGCCTACTTCGAGAGCCTCGGCGTGCCCGGCGGGAACCTCGTCTACTCGGATTACACGGGCGCCGAGCTGTACCGCGAGGGATCCGGCCGCGGCGCCATCGATCCGTGCTTCCCGGCGAAGATCGGGATCGCGCACGTGCACAATCTGATCTTCGGGAAGCACGCGAAGAAGCGTCTCGACTACATCTTCTTCCCCATGGTCGACACGCTGCACACGCGACTCACGCATCTGCAGGGGTCGAACGCGTGCCCGACCGTCACGGTGACGCCCGAGACGGTGAAGGCCGCGTTCACCAAGGAGTCGAACGTCTTCGCCGAGCACGGCGTCGAGTACTACAACACGCTCGTGAACTTCCACGACCGGAAGCTGCTCGCGCGGCAGCTGTTCGACACCTGGTCGCCGATTCTGGGCCTGTCTCCGGAGGAGAACGCGCGTGCCGTTGACGTCGGCTTCACCGAGCTGGAGGCCTGGGACACGGACGTCCGCCGGCGGGCACGCGAGGTCCTGGACCAGCTCCAGCGCGAGAACCGCATCGGCCTCGTCCTGCTGGCGCGGCCGTACCATCACGATCCGGGACTGAACCACGAGATTCTCGACGAGTTCAGCAAGCTCGGGTATCCGGTCTTCTCGCAGAGCACGCTCCCGATGGACGCGGACCTGCTCGAACGGCTGTTCGGCGAGGAGATCCGCGCCGGCGCGATCCGCGACGCGCTCGAGATCCAGGACGTGTGGAAGAACAGCTATTCGGCGAGCACGAACCAGAAGATCTGGGCCGCGAAGTTCACGGCCCGCCATCCGAACCTGGTCGCGCTCGAGCTGTCCAGCTTCAAGTGCGGGCACGACGCACCGATCTACACGGTGGTCGAGTCGATCATCGAGAAGTCGGGCACACCGTACTTCTCGTTCAAGGACATCGACGAGAACAAGCCGACCGGATCGATCAAGATCCGCGTCGAGACGATTCACTACTTCCTGAAGCGCTACACGGAGGATATGAACCGCAAGCGGACGGCGGGCGCCGCGATCGACGCGCAGCTCGCGGCCTTCGAACGCCAGCTGCGCCAGCAGATGCTGTTCGACGAAGAGCTCGCCGATCTGGCGGCCCGGCAGCGGGAGAACGACGGCAAGCAGCGCATGTTGCCGGTGCTGCCGCTCGGCCAGGCGGCATCGAGGCGGAACGACGCGCACGCGTGAGTGCGAGACCTGGGGCGCCCGCGCTACTGGGATCCCACGTCCTTCGCTCGCACCTGTCGGCCCTCGAGCGTGATGTCCCAGCCCAGCCCGCGCTTGCGAAGCTCGGTCTCGTACACCGACTCGCTGCCCAAGCCTCTCGAGATCGCCGTCGACACGACCGTCGCGAGAAGCAGGGGCAGGACGATCGGGTAGTCGCCGGACAGCTCGAAGATCATCACCGCGGCGGTGAGCGGCGCGTGGATGCTGGCGGCGGTCGTAGCCGCCATGCCGACCAGCGCCAGGCTGCCCGCGTTCGGCTCCGCCGTCGTGATCATGCGGAGGAGATGCGACCACGCTGTGCCGAGGGCGGCACCGACCAGCAGCATCGGCGTGAAGATGCCTCCCGGCACGCCCGAGGCCACCGAACCGCTCGTGGCGATCACCTTGGCGACCAGCAGCACGGCCACCGCGCCGAGCGGCGCGGGCCGGTCGAGCATGGCGTTCAGCGGTTCGTAGCCGTTCCCCGCGACCGCGGGCAGCCACATCGCGATCGCGCCCACGAGCAGTCCGCCGATCATCGCCCGGAACGGCTGCGGCACGGGATGGCTGTCGAACCAGTTCTCGAGAACGCGCAGGACTCCCTTGAATCCGACCGCCGCGAGGGCGGCGGTAACGCCGAGGATCGCGAACGAGAAGAACTCGAAGTACGAGCCGAGGCCAAAGGCCCGCTGGCCGTAGATTGGGCCGACACCCACGATCGCCCGTGTCATGGCCGTGGCTACGAAGGCCGCGCCCATCGCAGGCAGCATGAGCACGGGCGCCGTGACGCCCGCCATGGTCTCGACAACGAACAGCACGGCGGCGAAGGGGGTGTTGTACGCCGCCGCAAATCCTGCTGCAGTGCCCGCAGCGACCAGGACCCGTGTTCGGTTCAACGACATGTCCAGCAGCGTGCCGAGCCGCGCACCGAGCGCACCGCCGAACTCGATCAACGGGCCCTCGCGGCCTATGGACATGCCGCCCGCGATGGCGGCCCAGGACGAGGCGACGCGTGACGCCGTGGTCCGAAGCGAGAGCTGCACCTTTCCGAGCGCAATCGCTTCCATGACGTTGCTGACGTTCTGGGCAGGCCTCTTACGCAGCCGTGCGATCGTTCCCGCAACCCCGGCCGCAGCGATGGGCACGACAAGCCGCAGCCAGGGCGGGAGATTCGCGATCGCCTCCACGACATTGTCCGCGTCGTAAAGGACCCGGTACACCAGGCCCAGGGAGGCACGAAAGCCGACTGCAAAGAGGGCCGCGCCGACCGCCACGAGCCCCAGGCCAAAGACGAAACGAAGGCGCACAGGCACCCTTTTATCAGAGAATCACCTGCGACCGGCAGCGGAGCGCCTCCTGTCACCTCACGATCACGTGTCCCTGGGCCTGCCATCGCCCGCCCGGGCTTCGCACTTCGAGCCAGAGGCTGCGTCGTCCCGGTGGCGCCTGATACTCGAAGTCGTACGTCTCTCCGACGCCGACAATCTGCTCGGCAGGTGATGGTTTACAGCGATCGGGGCCGAGCGCCGAGCCGTCCTTGGTGAGGGGACGCCAGGTGATCGGCCCATCGCTCGTCTGCACGGTCACCGAAAAGATGTCGTTCGGCGTGATGTTGATCACGCGGATCCGGTGCCGCGCTCCCGACTTCCAGACGAATTGCGGCTCACGCTGCCCGTTGATCACGGCCGGCGCATCGAGCGCCGGGCCGCCGCGGCCGATGACGAACACGTGGTCCGTCGCTTCATCGAACGTCTGGCCCGGCTCGACGACGAGCATGGCGCCGTACAGCCCGGACGTCAGTTGGCGATTGTCGTGAAGGTGCGTGTGATACATGAACGTGCCCGTCCGCGGGGGCGTGAAGCGTACGACGAACGAGCCTCCAGGCTCGATGAGCGGCGTGACGCGTGTGCCGCTCCCGCTCCAGCCGTGCACGCCGTCGTAGTAGCTCTCGAGCTCCATGCCGTGCCAGTGAATGGCGGTTCCTTCGGGCAGCTCGTTGACGAGCGTGATCTCGACGCGCTCGCCGCGGGTGAGCACGAGGGTCGGGCCTGGCACGGGCACCGGGCCGGACCGCACTGACGCGGACCCTTCGGCCAGCGTGAATCCGTACGCGGGCGCGTCGCCGAATCGCTTCGGCTCGCTCCGCATCAGCATCGTCAGCTTGCGCGCGGCCCGCTCGGTCTCCGGGCCGCCAGGTCCCGTTGCCCGCTCGCCGACGACGGTGACGCCGAGCACCATTCCGGTCATGCCGGCGCCAGCGGCGTGGCCGGCGCCGTGGGCGTCGTGCGACCGCGGCGATCCATCGACGTGCAGCGTCGAAGAGACATGGGTCATCACGTGACAGTGGAACAGCCAGTTGCCCGCACGTTCAGGTTTCCACGTCATCGCCATCGTCGAGCCGGGCTGCATCAGCTGCGTCACGACGTGAGGCTTCTGCCCGACCGCGAAGGCCGCGTCCTCGGTCTCGTTTCCCACGCTGTCGACATCGAAGTAGAAGCCGTGGAGGTGCATCGGGTGGACCTGCGTGCTCAGGTTGACCACGCGCCATCGAACCCGGTCGGACAGGCGGTACGTCAGGCGTTCGGTATGCGGCCAGGCACGGCCGTTGATGAGAAACAGCACCTCAGGTCTCAACTTCAGGAAGGCGGCTCCCGGATCGTCCTGCGCCGCGATCTCCTGCAATTGCCCGCGGGACAGGCTGGTCCACTCGGTGATCACGAAGATGCGGTCGCCATCTTCGGTCGCGCCAGGTGGATCCACGATGAAGGCGCCCGACAGCTCCGCGTCATCCGCCCCCCGGAACGGGAGCGGCATGCCGGTGGTCGTCGCCCAATAGTGGTACGTTCCCGCCGGCCCACTCCGGAAGCGCACCTGACGCGTCGCGCCAACCGGTACCTCCAGCGGCGTGCAGGCGCGGCCGCCCTTCTCGCACAGGCCGTGCAACCTCAACGGGCTCGCGAGCTCGTTGCGGACGCTGACGGCAACCTCAGCGCCTGACGGAACGCGAATGAGCGGCGCCGGAACGGACAGCGCTGATGATGTTTCGCCGAGCGCTTCGATCCTGAGGGCCGGTCCCGATTCGGCTTTCGGCCGCCACCGCCCGAGGGCCGCCCGCAGCTCGATGGTCAGGACGCCCTCGCTCACGGTTCCCGCCGGGGTTCGGTTGTCGTTGGCCAGGACCTCGGGGAGATCGGCTTCGTGCGTGCCCGCACTGTGGCCAGCCAGGATCAGTCGCTGCGATGCGGGCTGGCTGGCGCCTGCAGACGCGAACACGGCGAGGATTGCGACGAGCTGAGCTGTGATCATGACCGTCCTTTGAGCTGACGCGCCCAGGGTAGCGGGCCAACGCCAGGGGGTCATGAGTGAGGGGTAACGATTGGGTTAGGGATTCGGATTCTTTCATTGAGGTCGTTCAGCAGAGCTCCCACCGAATGCGGGGCTTGCTCTCTCACGGAGGGGATCGCTGCTCTCTGACGCCTCGAACGTCATGGGCAGCGATGCCCCTGCCGAGCGCGCTTCCAAACGTCTTGAGATACTTCATGCCCGTGTCGCACATCACGGTGACCACCGTGGCGCCGGGGCCCAGTTGCTCGGCCACCCGCAGCGCGGCGACGACATCGGCACCCGTGGACGATCCCGCGAACACGCCTTCCTCACGCGCCAACCGCATGGCCATCGTCATGGCGTCCTCAGTGGAGACCTGTTCGATCCGATCGGCCAGCCCCGACTCCCACAGGGGCACTACGAAGCCCGCGCCGACGCCGTCGATCCTGTGGGCGCCTGGTCCGCCCGACAGGACCGGCGACTCGGACGGCTCCACGGCGACGACCTGCACCCGTTCGTTGTGGCGGCGTAAGCCTTCGCCGATGCCGCGAAGCGACGCCGCCGTCCCGACGCTCTGCACGAAGCCATCGACGTGCCCGTCTGTCTGCGTCCAGATCTCTTCCGCCAGGGTGTGATAGGCCGCAATCTGGTCGGTATTCTTCATCTGATCGGTCCAGAACGCGCCGGTCGTCTCCGCGATCACCCGAGCCGCTTCGATCATGTCCCGCGTCAGCTTCTCCGTCATTCGGCCACTGTCGCTGTGCACGATCTGGAGTGTGGCCCCGAGGATCTGCATGTGATCGAGCTTCTCGCGGGAGAAGGCATCCGAGCTCACGATGTGCAGGGGATGTCCTTTCACGGCGCACACCAGGGACAGGGAGACGCCCGTGCTGCCGCCGGTGTATTCGACAACGTGTCCGCCGGCGGGGAGGCGTCCGTCCGCCTTCGCCGCTTCGATCATCGCCAGCGCCATCCGATCCTTCATGCTGCCCGTGGGGTTCTCACTCTCGAGTTCAGCACGATGCGGGCGCCGCTGGCTGGCAGGATGTTCCGCAAAGGCAGCAAGGACGTGTTGCCGACGCGATGCAGAATGTTCGGGTGTTCTGTCCCGGTCACGCCAACCATTCGAACCTCCGCCGAGCCATGACTGTGGCGCATCCTGGAATCTTCGCCCCGAGCACGTCCATTCGCTCGATCACGGGCGGCGCCGCGAATAAACCGACGGCGACCATAGGACCGTTCCTGGCGGTTGTCAAGGCGAGGAGGCGAGGTTCCTCTTGCGAGACACATCGAACTTGACAAGCTTTACTATTTAGCCAACAATATAATTAGACCAATGGCTAACAAGCGCGCGATGCCGGTGGCGAACGCGGTGTTTCGGGCGCTGGCCGACCCGACGCGGAGGGAGATCCTGCGGCTGCTCCGGGATCGGCCGCGGCCGTCGGGTGAAATCGCCGCGCACTTCAGCACCGCCTGGGCCACGATCTCGCGGCACTTGGCCGTACTGCGGTCCGCGAACCTGATCGTCGCTGAAAAAGACGGTACGAGCGTCATCTACGAATTGAACGCGACGGTCATGCAGGAGCTCGTCGCGCACATTCTGGAGTGGGCCGGCGTAGGAGGAACCGATGCGCAAATGGCTGCCCGCCGCGTTGATCGCAATCACGTTCGTTCTGTCGGTGCTGATGCTGCCGCGCCTGCCCGCCGTCGCGACGCTCGATCTCGGGCCCTTGCTCCCGTTCGAGGTCGAGGGTGAGTCGGGACCACGAGCATGGCTGGCGTTCGGGCTGCCAACCGTTGCGCTCGCCTTGTGGCTCTTCTTTCTGTGGGCCGCGTCGCCGTCAGGCCTTGCCAGATTGAGTGGAATGTTCCGCGGTTGGGCGCCTGCCGACACGCTCGAGCCTCACGCGATCGCGCGTTTCCGGTCGACCTACGACGTCGTGGTTGCACTTGTCATCGGGTTCGTTCTGGCATTTCACCTGACGCTCCTCGGCCTCGCTGCGGACGGACCGCCCTCAATCGCGCGAGGGTTCCTGCTGCTGGTCGGCCTCGGACTCGCGGCGATGGGCAACGTCATGCCGCGCCTTCGGCCGAACCCGGTCATGGGTTTACGGACGCGGGCCACGCTGAACGATCCGGTTCTCTGGACGCGCATGCATCGGGTGTTCGGCGGCCTGCTGGTCGCGTCAGGCGTGCTGGTGATCGTGCTGGCGCTCGTGGCGGTGCGATACGCCCTATTGGGCCTGCTGGCCACACTGCTGCTGTCGTGCCTGATCGCCTTCGCAGTGCTCGTCCATCCTCCGCACGGTACTGGAAGGGCCGGCGTCGTGCTGTAAGGGCACCGCCTGTCGTAGTCGGGGAACAGAATGGCCGGACTGTTGAAGCGCATCGACGGCGCAGTGTTCGTGAGGCTGCTCGCGGCAGGCATGCTTGGCGTTGTCGCAGTCCTTCCCTACCTGTTCGATCTGCTTGGCAGTCTTGCCGTCGACCGAACCGCGACGCCGCTCCCAATCCCTGTGGTCATCGCACTGGCTCTGCTCCAGAACGGGATTCTCCTGGCGGCGGTGATTGCCGCAGGTCTCGTTCTTTCCCAACGCATTGGATCGGGAATGCCGTTGATTCACGAATGGTCCAGAGGCAGGCAGTCTCCGCACGTGGAAGCGGTCCTGCTTCCGGGAGTGTTCGTCTGTGCGGGGGCAGGCGCCCTCCTGGTGATCGTCGAAGCATTGTTCTTCCTGCGACGCCTTCCTGCAGGCATGCAGCAGGCGTTCGAGATGATGCTGCTCGGCCCTGTCGCGCTCGCCGCCGCGTGTGTCCTCGCGTGCCTCGTCCCCGCACTTCGTGCGCTCAGCGTCGATCCCGTCGTTGCGCTGCGGGCCGAGTAGCTCCCTCAGCCTTCGCCCTCAGCCCGCCTCGTTGCTGTCCCGCTCAATCCTGAGCAACCATGCGGTGCTGACGGACGACACGTCACCCTCGAAGGGCCTTCTTCGACTTATGGAAGCGACGTTCCCGAAGTGACATGCAGGGCCTGGAGTGACGCCCTATGGCGTGCCGCCACGGGCCAGGGACTTCAGCCGGTCGATCGTGAGGCGCTCGCCTGCACGGGCATTGGCGGCGCGAATGCGATCCGGCGTCAGCCCGTGATCGCGCAGCGTCACCAGATCATCAGGGGCCAGGCGGTCGTATCCGAGCGTCTTCAGTTCCTTGACGTACTCGGGGGTGACCCCATGGTCGCGAAGCCGGACGAGCGAGTCCATGGAGAGCGTGCCGTAGCCGAGCGCGCCCAGGTCGCGGACGAACGGAATGTCGACGCCGTGATCGCGCGCCCGGACGAGCTCGTCAAGCGTCAGTGCGTGCCCGAACTCGCGCATCTGGCTCACATACTCGGGCGACACGCCGTGATCCCGGACTCGAATCAACTGATCGAGCGGCACCTTGTCGTGGCCGGCGTCGCGCAGCGCACGAACGAACTCTGGCGTCACGCCATGGTCTCTGGCATTGATCAGTTCCTCGATCGGCACCGACGAATGGCCCGCGTCGCGCATGCCCCGCACGTACTCGGGTGTGATGCCGTGGTCCCGCGCGCGGCGGAGATGATCGTGGGGCAGTCCCTTGTAGCCCTGTTCGGCAAGCTCACGAATGTAGGTGGGCGTCACTCCGTGGTCCCTCAACTCGATCAACGGTTCGAGCGAGCCGAGACGATATCCGAGGGTCCCCATCTCGCGCAGGTAGGTCAAGTGCACGCCGTGCTGACCTGCGCGCACGAGCTCAGACGTCTGCGGTTTCGCGTATCCCTGATTGTTCAACTCATCCACGAAGGCGTACCCGACGTCGTGCCTGGCCATCTGATACTGTTCCCGTGCCGAGGGCCGCGCGAAGCCGCGTTTCTGGAGCTCCGCCGGGAAGCCGGGATCGGGCGTGAACGAGAACGTGCCGGCGCCGACGCCCCTTCGCAGGACGCCCTCGAACGTGAACGTGCCTGCGTCCCGGCGAAGCCGAAACTGAATCGGCCCGCCCTCGCCCGCCAGATGCGCGGCGGTCAGCCCTTCCAGCCGCTCGAGGGGAATGTTCGATTCCGACGAGGAGTTCACCTCGACCAGCCGCAGGCGGACCGTGCCTTCCGACTTCGCCGGACGGATTTCCCACGTCCCGGGCAGCGCCTCCTGCGCGACGGCCGCCGCGGCGGAGAGCACGTGGCGCGCAGATTCCTTCAGCGGTGCCTCCACAGTCTCGTGATAACGCGGCAGCACCTGGTGTTCGTCTCGTACGACCGATGCGGCCGCCGGCACGGCGCGAGGCTCGTCGTTCCCACCCGCGGCTTCACCGGCCGGCGCGGCCATAGCCAGCGGCAGCAACAGCACGGCCGCGATCGCCGCGCTGCCGGCGCGAACGCGAACGTCCGGAACGCTCCGGTTGCGCGCGTCATCGACCGCGGCGAGGAGGCGGCCTTCGAGCTGACGCGGACGGGCCATGCTGACCGCAAGGGCTGGAGCGCCGTGGCGGCCCAGTGAGTACGCGATCTCCAGCAGGTGGCGTGCATAGTCGCGGGCGTGCGTGCCCGCCGCGATCACGCGATCGTCGCAGGCGAGCTCCCGCTCGATCCGCATCCGCCGCGCGACCCACCATGCAGCCGGATGGAACCAATAGATGGCGCACGCGGCCGATGCGACCGTCTGCGTCAGGCAGTCGTGCCGGGCCACGTGCGCAAGTTCGTGGAGGATGACGGCCCTGCGCCTGTCGTCGGGCCACGTGTCGGCCATGTCCGGTACCACGATCGAAGGACGCCGTATGCCAAACGCCAGGGGAACGCTCGGCACGCGGCTTCGAAGCAGGCGCAGCGGACGGACGACGCCCATGCGGCAGGCGCACTCCCTGAGCAGGCAGGTCCACCGGGCGTCGCTCACGGCGGTCGCCCCGCGCGCAAACTGCCGCATGGCCAGCCGTTGCCGCGCCAGACGAATCAGCATCACAAGCACGCCGGCAAGGTACGCGACGCCCATCGCAATCGACCAGGGCACGCCGAAGGCCTGCTCCGCGGCAGGCACGTGCTCGACGCTGGCTCCAGAAGGCATCGGCGGACTGGCCGTCTGAACGGGTGTTTCGGCGCGAGCCTCGGCAACCTCGGCGGCCGTCGCCCGCGTCGGAACGACCACGGCCCACCGCGGCAGCATGATGGACGCAAGCGGCAGCAGGAGCACGCTCCCGATTGCGAGCGTCCACACGAGGTGGCAGGTCGCCGCCGACGCGCGCCGATGCAGCATCGCCTGGACGACCGTCGCGAAACCCAGCAGGGCCGAGGCCTTGATCGTGGCAGCAACCAGGGCGGACACGGCGGAATCAGCAAAGAGCTCAGTCATCGCTCGCCCCCTGTTCTCGGGTTCGCTTCAGCAGATTCCTCAGACGGCGGTACTCCGCGGCCGACAGCGGCGTCGAGGCCATGTCGAGCAGCGCCGCCATCGCCGATTCGGGTGAGTTGTCGAAGAACGTGCGCACCAGCTGCTTCAGCGCGGAGCGGCTCGCGTCTTCAGGCTTGACGGCGGGGAAATACACGTAGCGTGGGCCATCGTACTCGCGGGCGAGCAGACGGCGGTCGAGCATGATCTCGAGCAGCTTGCGGACACTGGATGGACCCGGCGCGTCCGGCAGCTCGGCCCTGATCTCCTCGACGGTCGCGCGCCGGAGACGGTAGAGGATCTCCATGATCTGACTTTCCCGGCGGGTGAGATCGATGTGGGTCAACCTCGGCATGGGCGACGTCGCGGCAGCAGGGCGAAAAATTTCGCCACGCGCGAATATATTCGCGGATGCGCGCTCTGTCAAGCCTTAAAGCTCGGCCACCCTCCCGTACCGGCGACGGTCCCTGGAGCTGAAGCGTTGCGCCGAAAGACCTACGGACGGACTCTCATTCGTGCCGGAGCGCCAGCACCGGATCGACGCGCGTCGCCCGCCGTGCGGGCACGTAGCCCGACGCCAGCGCCGTCAACAGAATGAGGAGCGCCACCAGGGAAAAGGTCTTCGGGTCCGTCGGTTCGATGTCGAACAGAAGCGCGCTCAGGAGGCGCGTGGACAGCAGTGCGCCACCGGTCCCCAGCAGCACGCCGGCACCGCTGAGCAGCAGCGTACGACGAATCACCGCCCACCGCAGCGCACGTGCTTGAGCCCCGAGCGCCATGCGGACACCGATTTCGTGCGTGCGCTGCGCGACGGCATAGGCCAGCACGCCATACGTCCCGACGAGGGCGAGCAGCAGGGCGAGCAGGGCGAAGGTGCCGAGCAGTCGTGCGTTGAATCGCGGTTCCGCCGTTGCGGCGGCCAGAACGTCCTCCATCAAGACGATGGGGCCCGCCGGCTGATTTCGGTCGACCTCGCCCAGGGCAGCGCGCAATGCGGGCGTGACAGACATCGGGTCAGAGGTTGTGCGAACGGCGAACGTCATATGACTCAGGAAGACCGGCTGCTGCACCTGCAGATAGGGCTGGTAGATCGCCGGATGCGGCTCCTGGGCCGGTCCCACCTGCCTGATGTCGTCCACGACGCCCACGACAGCCAGCCAGTCCTGCGGCCCGGCGGGAGTGCTCAACGCGACACGCCTGCCAATCGCATTGCCGGATGGCTCCAGCATACGCGCAACGCTCCGGCTGACGATCGCCACACCGGGACCGGACCGGTCGTCGTCCGACGTGAACTCGCGCCCGCGCAACAGCCGTATCCCCATCGTCGAGAAATAGCCCGGGCTCACCGCGCCCTTGACGACACGGACATCCTCGGAGACTGGACTGCCGGCCGCCTGGAAATCACCCGTGATCAGCATGGTCCCGAGCGGGCGCCAGTTCACCGCTCCAGTCTGCACGACACCTTGCCCGCGCGACAGCTGCTCGAGCAGCGCCTGGTGAAAGGTCTTCATCTGATCGGCTGTCGAGTAAACCGTGAGCGGCAGATCCACGGTCATCGTCATCACGTTTCGCGGACGAAAGCCGGTGTCGATGCTGCGCAGCCGCAGGAAGCTCTGCAGCAGAAGCCCGGCGCCGGTGAGGAGCACGAGCGCCAGCGCAATCTCCGCAACCACCAGCGTGCTGCGGAGCCGCTCCTGCTCGGGCATGTGCCGGCCCATGCCGGGCGCCAGCGACACGGAGGCGCGACGCGTCAGCCGGAACGCCGGCCCCATCCCGAAGACGACGCTGGCGGCTACCGAAATCGCGATGGCGAATGCCGCCACGCCGGTGTGGATGTGAATCTCATCGACGCGCGGAATGCTGTCCGCCGGCACAAGCGCAATCATCGCCGGAACACCTCGCGCTGCGAGCGCGAGTCCTCCGGCGGCGCCCGCAAGCGACACGAGCAGACTCTCGGTCAGCAGCTGCCGGATCATGCGCCCGCGACTTGCCCCCAGCGCGGAACGAATCGCGATCTCCCGCTGCCGTACCGAGCCGCGTGCCAGGAGCAGATTGGCAACGTTGCCGCACGCGATCAGGAGCACGAACACCGCCGCAGCTGCGAAGACCTGCAGCGGACGCCGCACGTCGCCCACGAGCAGTTCCTGCAGCGGGAGGATGCCGGACGTCGAGGCGGCGTCTACCGGCTCGGAGAATTGGCGGGCGATCGCGGCGAATTGCGCCTCGGCCTGCGTCCGC
>DASTBU010000030.1:0-18077 GCA_035711845.1 Vicinamibacterales bacterium | reverse complement strand
TTCGGTGGTGAGCGACGTCTGGACGATCAGCTACGCTCCGTGAGGATTCGCCTGCCGCCCAATAACAGCAGTGCATTGCGCCGGCGGACGTCGGAGGCGGTTCCTTGGGACCAATGGCGGCCCGACCGGCAGCCTGTTCGTGTCGGCCGAGGGCGCGGAGCGACTCAGCGAATGCGCGCCGCGCGGCGGCCACGTCGGCGTGCGAGAGTGCTCCCGAACGGCCAGGGCGCTAGTGTCCCGTCTCCGTATTTCGTGACATGACGTCCGGGCGGATCTCCCCACCCCTGTCAAGCCCCCGCTGGGACAGACAGCGGTGACTGCTGGCCGTGACTCGGATCAAAGATCTGCCCTCGGCTCAGCAACGTCATGAGAATCCGAAGCAGCCGATCGGCAACACTTCGGAGGGATCGGCCATGACTGTGTCCCCGCGCCCGCAGGCGTTGGTAGTACGCTCGACTCGCCGGATCGTTCTGCGCGCCGCTACGCGCCCAGTGATACGCCGCATTGCGCAATCGCAGGTTACAGCCATAGCGCATCGACACGAGACGCCGCTTGCCACTCTGTTTCGTGACGGGGGCGATGCCCATGCAGGCGCGCAGCACGTGATACGCTCGATCGACCAGCGGCTGCGAGCCCTCGGCGAGCATCCGGGCGGCGACGCGAGTCCCGATCCCTGGCATGGAGCGGACAATGGCAATGTCCGAATGCTCGCGCTGGTCCCCGACGGGCGGTCTCTCCTGGTCGAGCGCCTCGAGCAACCGCTGGAGCTGTCGCTCCGCCTCGCGGCGCTGCGTCGCGATCAGCTCCACGCGCGGCAGCAAGAGCGCCAGGTGACCCGCGACAGCGTCGGCCACGCCCGGCGCGGTAAAGATCGCGGGCAACACCTCACGCAGTTGCCGGGCGGTGAGCCGACGAATGCGGTGTGTGCGCAACAGATGTTCGAGTCGGCGTTCCGACAGACGCTGTTGCGCGGCCGGCCTGGGTGCCGCGCGCAGCAGCGACCAGAACCACGGTTCATCCGCGGCGGGACACACGGCCAGCAATCCTGGCGCGCTGCGATACACCAGATCGCGCAGCTGATTGGTCACCCGGGTCAGCTCGCTCCCGAGGTCTTCATCGATGCGCGACCACTCCCGCAATTGAATGATCACCGGGTGATCGAGTCGAACCTGGCGAAACGCCTGCGGGTCGGTGCGCAACGAATCCCCGATCACCAGCGCGTCCCGGCGATCGTCCTTGGCACCGGCAGTCGTGAAGCGGTCGCGGAACCGATCCAGTTGCTTCGGATTAATCGCATAGACCGGAAACCCGCGCTCCACAAAGAGCTCCAGCAGGGTACCGCGCGGGACCTCGATGCCAACGGCCACTGTCGTCGGATCGCCCTGCGCCCGCGTCAGCAGGGCATCGACCACCGCCTGCAAGTCGGGGACGGTGTGTCTGACCTGGCGCCGCTCACATATCTGGCCGTCGCGATTGAGCACGCACACCTCAGGCGCCTCCGAGCCCCAATCGATTCCCACAAACCACTGAGCTGTCAACAATCGTTCTCCTCCTGGCTCTACGTCGACGTGCCGTGCGATTCCGTCACCCCTGTACTGGCGCTCGATGGCGCAACTCCCCACTGGAGGGACCACACGGACAACCTCGCCGGGGCGCAGATCCGCCCGCGGCGCTCGAGCGCTGGGGCATCCAGGCACGCCCGGCGAGGCCGCCGAACTCGCTCAACAACGACGCGACAATCCGCGCCGGCTATGGAAGCTGCCGGAGCCGTGGACGCACAGAACGCGCCCACCGCTCCTTGGAAACCACAAACCGGTTTCCACGAGCTTCCACAGCCTCATCATTCTCCAAAATGGTACAGGGGCATCCCGTCTGGCGGCGTTGCTCATCGCTCACATATGCCCAATATGCTCGCTCTTCGCGCCTGGCCAGCCGGGCGCCGCGCTCCGGGATTTATGCCACGAACTACGGAGACGGAGCACTAGATGCTCGCGGACCAGGTCCGATCGTCGTCCTCCAGCCATTTGTTGATGGACTGGTTGTTGTAGACGGTCGTGCCGTTCACGATCACCTGCACGCCCTTCAGCTTCCAGCCCCCCGCGAGGCCGTCGGGCGACTTGTGGATCCGGACGGAGTGAATGTCCGACCGGTAGAACGACGTCCCCGGGTCGAGCACGAACGTGTTGGTGTCGCCGCGCTCGAAGTCGTCGTGGTCCTCGTTGTCCAGGTCCCAGCTCCGCCCCGCCAGCGTCACACTCACATCGTCGTCGGTGCCGGCCCACGAGACGTCGGCGGTCGTGATCTTGACGGTCAGCGATGAAACCAGCGTGCGGTCGGTCACGCAGCCCACCCAGAAGCGGTGATCGTCCTCGAGCCAGCGGTTGATGTTGTTCTGATCGCAGACGAGGACGCCGCCGTGCCAGACGCGGACGCGTTTGAGCTTCCATCCGCCGGCGAAGCCGTCGGGGCTCTTCCTGATCAGCACGCGCTTGATGTCGCTGCGCTGGAGGCCGGGCAACCACAGCGCATAGCCCTCGCGATTGCCGCGCTCGCGGTCGTCGTGGTTGGCGGTGTCGAGCACGAACTGACGGTCCCCGATGTCGATCCAGACGTCGTCGTCGGTCCCGGCCCACTGCTCGTCGGCGGTCGTGGTCTCGACGAAGAGCGTGCTCCAGCCGATGTGCCCACGCGTATATGCGCACAGGCGGCGAGAGTTCCCGTCCATTACGCAATCCTGCTGTGGGCTGGCGCATGCGCCGCAGTTGCCGTTGGGAATCCGATCGCAGCCGTGCAGCGTGTCGCAGGACGAGCAGGGCGTGCCGCTCCCGGTGTATTCGTCGGCGGCACCGAACAGGTGCGACGTCTCGTGCGCCGTGATCATGTCGATCGTGTTCCGGCCCCAGCCGCCCCAGTCGTTCTTGTTGGCCAGGGTGATCCGGCCGCCGCTGGCGTAGGCGTGCCAGCTGTTCGCGTAGGGCGTCACGAAGATCACCATCGCGTGTGCCGAGCGGTTGGTCACGCGCATGTCCTCGCGGTAGACGCCGACGCCACTCCAGTTGGCGCTGTAGGTATGGCCGTTGTAGTTGACGAGGCCCATCGCGGGATCGCGCCAGTAGTCCTCGTCCGGATCGCCGCTGCCGTTGGCGACGTCGATCTTGATCATCTGGATGTCGTACACCCAGGACAGATTGCCCTCGGGGTGCTGGCTCGTCAGCCAGCTCTGCCCGGCGAGGATCTCGTTGCAGATGTCGTTGCGCTCGCTGTTGGTGAACTTCGGGCCGCCTGACCGGCTCGATTCCACGAAGACAATGCCGACTGCCATCTCACCGGTCATCTCCCAGCAGGCGGCCTCGGCGAAAAAAGCTTCGAGGATCTCCGCGATCAGCTCGGGCGGCAGCTTGAGGAGCACGCTCTCGTAGCGGCGCCCCAACCGCCGCGCGAGCCGGGCGAGATGGTACGCGAGCGTGGGATTCTTGTAGGCGTCCGCGAGGCGCGTCTCGAGCTTCCTGAATTCATCGGCCGACATCGGCCGCTCGGACTGGCCGCCCTTCCTCCCGGCAGTCGGCGGTGCCGGCAAAATCCTGCGCTTCGTCCGCTCCTCGTACCGGGCGACGAGCGCCAGAAAGTCCTCGGGGCCGATCGCGGTGTACGGCAGGGGCTCGCGCAGCCCCTCGGCGCCCCAGGCCTCGCCCACCTTGGAGACGTCCTCCTTCAGCCTGCGGTAGCTCGCGCCGAAGCGTGCATTCCACAGCCCCACGATCTGACGCTGCTCGGCCGTCAGCTTCTCGAGATGCTCCGTCTTCATCGGACCCTTCAGGCGCGCGGAGAAGAGTCCGAGGCGCGCCAGCGCCGCTATCTGGTCTCCGGTTGCCAGGACCTCGATCGCCGCGCCACTGAACTGAGCGACGACGACGATGCCGAGCTCCTTGAGCTGGCTGACCGCATCGCGGCGGGCGCTCGCGGATGGATGGCGGAGCAGGAGAAGGTAGGAGGTTCGCTCTTGTGCCATGGATAGCTCCTGGTCGGCTCGCACTGTATACGGCGAGGGATTCAATAGCTACTAACGATGCGCGCGCGCGGTCCGAACACACATGAGCTGGATCGATGTCGGAGGGGCCGGTCCGGCAGAGGGCGGGACGCCGACGATAGGTGGCATCGACAAATGACGGACCCGAGGATCGTCTCAAGAACCGGTGCGATCCTCGGGCGTGCGTGCGCCGCGGTAGTCGGGTAGCGGGTTGCGCCTCAGCATGTCGGTCCCGCTACCCGGGCCGCTATCGCGCTTCGTTCAGGCGCTTGAGCAGCTGCACCTGCCCGGCGTGGTACACAGCGTGGCAGGTAATGCCGAGCACGAGTTCCAGGCACTCGCCGTCGGACACCGCCGGCTTGCTCGTGCCCTGCGCGATCTCCTCAACGAGCGCCGCGAGCTGTTCCTGCTCCGCGCGCACCAGGTCGAGGATCTTCGGCCAGGTCATCGGCTCGCGACCCGTCGCCTCGAACCAGTCGTCCCCTTCCAGCGCGAACGACCCTGGCGCTCTCCCCGCCAGCTTCGTCCTGACCGCGTGCACACAGTAGGCGTGATGCAGCGCGATCTCGGCAATGTTGTGACGCTGGGGCGCCGGGCGCCAGAAAGCGACCTCCTTCGTGACCTCCGCAAGCGCCGCCTTCATGTCGGGTCCGTGCCAGGCGCCCGTTCCATAGCCTTCCCTGACGATCCGCGTCAGCGCGATCAGGCTCGCGCCTGCTTTCTCCGAAACCGTCGTCGAATTCATCGTTGTCTCCTTCCTTCATTTCACGGCGTAGACGTCGTAAGACGCCGCGTTGGACGCCGCGCGGTACTCGCCGACGCCGAGGCAATGGATCCTGTTCAGCCACGCGTAGGCCGGGTGCGACGTGCTGAACTTTGGCGATATCCGCAGGGGCACCGTCGGCGGAAGGTCGCCCCGAAGAAAGCGGTCGTACCCGTCCGGCCCGAGATCGGCGACGCCGCCGTAGGTCACCAGCATCAGCGCCCCATCGTCGGTCTCGAACGTCGTCCGCACGTCCAGCACGGCGACGCCGTCCCGCCGGACAGTCATCCAATCGCCGCCGACGGGACGCACCCGGCCGCGGACCGCCGGCCCGACGATGTCGCCGCCTGTCGAGTAGAAGGTGACGCGAATGCCCTCCGCGACGGGACCAATGACCTCCTGTGACGGGGCGAGCGTCCCCGTATAAGAAAAAAGGTGTTCCAGCGTGTAGTCGATCATGTTCGCTCCCGAGCTTGCCAGCCGTCCCAACCGTCTGTGGCTGCAAACGAGGTGAATCAGGGTCGTCTTCCGTTGTACGCTTCTGGCCAGGGCGGATTCTTGGGAAAAATTGCGGTGGATACGGATCGGCTGGTGAAGTATGCGCCCGGGCCAGGTGCGACTGCCGCGCAGGTCGTTGCGCGGGGTGACGGTTGGCTCGTGGACGAGGTCATCTGCACGTACGGGCCGTCCGACCGGCCGTTCGAGGAGCAGCACGACAACGTCGCCGTCGCCATCGTGCTCGCGGGAAGCTTTCAATACCGGACCTCGACCGGGCATGCGCTCATGACCCCCGGATCGCTGCTGCTCGGCAACCCTGGACAGCCGTTCATCTGCAGCCACGAGCACGGCAGAGGTGATCGGTGTCTCTCGTTCAGGTTCGCACCAGGGATGTTCGAGAACCTTGCGGCGGCAGCTGGAGCCCGGAGACGTCCCGATTTTACGCAGCCTCGCATCCCGCCGCTCAAGGCGCTCTCTCCGCTGCTCGCCCGCGCTTGCGCGGGCATCGCCGAGCCGATCGGTGTGTCGTGGGAGGAACTCGGCGTCGAGATCGCGAGCGAAGCCATGCGCCTGTCGCGCGGCATCTCGAACCGTCCCACAGAGGGTCCGCCAGGCGCCGCCGCGCGCGTGACCCGCACGATCCGCCTGATCGAGCGCCACCCCGAGACCGCTCTGACGCTCGAGGTCCTCTCGCGCGAGGCTCGCTTGAGCCCGTATCACTTCCTGCGCACGTTCCAGATGCTGACCGGCGTGACGCCGCATCAGTACCTGCTTCGCGTGCGCCTGCGCCACGCCGCGCTACGGCTGGCCTCCCACTCGTCGAGGATCCTCGACGTCGCGCTGGACTGCGGCTTCGGCGATCTCTCCTCCTTCAATCGCGCGTTCCGCGCTGAGTTCGGCGTCAACCCGCGGCGTTATCGCGGGGATGGGCGTATCGGTAGGCCAGCCGAGCCTGAGCCGAAGCCCTTCTGAACCTCTTCGCCCAGGGCCGCCGTCCGGAAACTGGCACGGGGTCTGCTCCAAGGTCCAATGGCTCGGTTCGAACGTCGAGCTGAAGCGGTACTGATATGGATCAGGCTGCCGGTCGGCGGCCCGAGTGTGTAAAAGCAGATGCATCATAAGGAGACCCATCAATGAGGATCAATTACATCGCGGTGTGCCTCGCGGCGGGCGCGCTCATTGTCGCAATCCCCGGCGTCGTTCACGCCCAGCAGCCCGCCACTGGCGCCGACGCCGCGCAGCACCCGCACACCGCCATGCAGGCCCTGACCGACGCCCAGTTCGTCCAGATGATGCTCGAGCACCATCAGCGGGGGCTCGAGCTGGTGCGCCTCGAGAAGGAGCAGGGATCGTCGCCCGCCGTGAAGGAACTGGCCGCGAGGATCGGCGAATCGCAGGAACGTGACATCGTCGAGCTGAAGGCGCTGTCCAAGGACGAGGCCAGAGGCACCACGGGGCAGGCGGAGCACCACGGTGCGGCGGACCACCACAAAGGGATGGTTCAGCAGAGCGAGACGATGATGAAGGAGCTGAAGGCGAAGTCGGGCGAGGAGCTCGACCGCGCGTTCCTCGAACACATGGCAAAGCATCACCAGATGGCGATCTCGATGACCGAGGATGCCACCCTTCAAGATCCGGAGGTGAAGAAGCTCGCCGAGAAGATGCTCGAGAGCCAGCGCCAAGAACTGGCGGAGCTGAAGAAGCATCTTGGCGATGGTTCGTCGAAGTAGACGGTCGTGCGTACGCCGGCCAGCCTCCTCGTCGAGGTGCTCGAGCCGGACGTTACGTGCGACCTCGAGGAGGTTGTGATGAACGAGACACGCCGAGGATCGGTCGCAGCAGCGAATGAAGCCGGGCATGGAAAGCCCCATGGCATCGTCGGTGTCCACGGCGTGCGATATCAAGTAACGGATGTCGCGCGCGCGGTCGCCTTCTACACGGACCATCTCGGCTTCAAGCTGGACCATCAGCACCTCCCCGCGTTCGCCAGCGTGTCGCTCGGAGATTGCACGCTGCTGCTCAGCGGGCCGGGAGCATCGGGATCTCGTCCGATGCCCGGGGGTGAGTTCCAGACGCCGGGCGGATGGAATCGACTGGTCCTGCGCGTGACCGACCTCCCGGGCCAGATCGATGCGTTGAAAAACGCCGATGTGAGGTTTCGCAATCAAATCGAGGCCGGTCCGGGGGGCCGACAGGTACAGGTCGAAGATCCCGACGGGAATCCGATCGAGCTCTTCGAGCCGGCACGATAGACGGAAAAGAACGCCACTGCCCGCACACCGTCCTGCCACGTGTGATACCACGACGACCTCTGGATGCCGCCGACGAGCGAGGCGTCCACCTTTCGGACGACGGCGAGAAGAGTTGGTGCCCGGTGGCCGGCTACGCGAGGTCGCCGCACCATCTGCGGCTGATTGACTATCCAGCGCATTGCCCCACACATGGTCTGCGTCCTCGTGCGTGTTGATGACACGCTTGGGCATGCCAGCCCACACCCTGCCGAACATCTCGATCATGCGACGCGCGTGGGCCAGGTCCGATTGCGTATCGATCACCACGCCTCCGGCCAGGTTGATGAGGCCGGAGGGCTCGTCGCGGGTTTCGCGGACGGCGCACGGCTGCAGGCGCAGCAGACGGCGGACGCCGCTGTCGAAAGCGAGGTCGTAACCGCTCCCGTGGAGCTCGACGGTGACGTTCTGTTCCGCGTGCGGGGTGTGACGGCGTTCCCTGCCGAGGTGCGCGCACGTCAGATCCGGGCTCGAATCGCGGCGGTGGCGGCCGACCCGGCGATTTCCATCGACTCGCTCCGAATCGTGGACAGCGAGGGCACGAGCAGGGTCATGGCGGACGGCCAGACAGTGTTCGTGGTCGTCGAGGCGTATGCGAGCCTGGAGCAAGTCGCGCGGGCCGATCTAGCGGGGGTGCACCTGGCCCGGGTGCGGGAAGCCATCGCCGATTATCGTGCGGCGCGCTCTGGACCGGCGCTGCGGCGTGCAGCCATCAGTAGCCTGGTCGCCACGATCCTGCTGGGCGTCGCCATCATGGCCCTGCTGTGGTTCTGGCGCTGGCTGGACTCTCTGCTGACGCCGCGTCTGCAGGCGCACATCCACACGGTCGGCATCCAGTCGTTCGAGTTGATGCGGGCCGATCGAATCTGGGCTGGGCTGCGCAGCGGCCTCACCGGGTTGCGGACGATTGCTTTTCTCACGGGCGTTCTGGTCTACCTCGGCTTCGTCCTCGCCCAGTGGCCCTTGACCCGCGGGCTGGCGCGGAACATCGTCGGCTTCGCCCTCGGGCCGTTGGAGGTCATCGGCACGGGGATCGCCGTGAATATCCCGAGCCTGGTCTTCCTGACGGTGCTGTTCTTCGTGGTTCGTCTCGTGCTGAGACTGACCCGCCTCTTTGTCGAGGCGGTGGGCCACGGCACCGTCGTCCTCGCCGGGTTCGACGCGGAGTGGGCGCAGCCGACCTACAAGATCGTCCGCGTCCTCATCGTCGCCTTCGGTCTCATCGTGGCGTATCCCTACATCCCCGGATCGGAATCCGATGCATTCAAGGGCGTGTCCCTCTTCCTCGGGAATGTCTTTTCCCTTGGCTCGTCGTCGGCGATTTCGAACATCATCTCCGGCTACATGATGACCTATCGACGCGCGTTCAAGGTCGGCGACCGCGTGAAGATCGGCGATGCCGTCGGGGATGTGATGCAGATGCGTCTGCAGGTGACGCACCGCCGATCGTTGAAGAACGAGGAAATCGTCATTCCGAACTCGCAGATCATCGCTGGCGAAGTCCTGAACTACAGCTCGCCGGCCCGGACGCACGGCCTGATTCTCCACACCGAGGTCGGGATCGGGCACGAGACGGCATGGCGCCAGGTCGAAGCCATGTTGCTCGCTGCGGCCGAGCGCACTCCAGGCCTGGAGAGGGACCCCCGGCCGTTCGTGTACATGAAAAAGCTCGGTGATTTTGCGGTGACCTACGAATTGAATGTCTACTGCAAGGACGTCAAGCAGATGAACGCGCTGTACACCGCGCTTCACCGCAACGTCCTGGACGTGTTCAACGAGTACTGCCTCCAGATCATGACGCCCGCCTACGAAGGCGACCCGGCCGAGCCGAAGGTCGTGCCACGGCAGGACTGGTATGCGGCGCCGGCGTCGGGTGAACTGGTCGCACCGCAACTTGAGCCGGTGATAGATGACGAGTTGCACTCTTCGAGCAGTAGCCGGAGATGATGACGAATCCATGCCGCGTCGGGTTACGGGGGCCATGGGACCATGGGCGGCGCCCTCGGCGGCAGGTCCCTCGTCATCGCCCCGTGACTCGCACCGCCCCAAAGTCCGATCTGTCGGCGTCAGCGGCTCCTGGAGAAGAACTACAAGGACATCAGGAAACAGGTCCAGGACGCGTTCAAGAAGCAGACCAACTGAGCGCCGGCCTGTCTCGGCGCAAGACTCCCATCGTCAGGGCTGCGACGAGTGACGACACGAGTGGATGCCGGGTTAAACGGTTCTTCGCGCTGCCAGCGCGTACGCGTCGAAGTACTTCTGCAGGGAGGGGCCACTCGAGCCATACTCATTGCGCCCGGCGAAGTAGTCCGCGACTACCTCGCGTGCCCTGGCGATCTCGCGGAGGCGCGGGCGAGAGTGTCGCAGGCGCGGATCGGCCAGCGTGAGGTCGAGAAGTTCCAGCGCGCGGTACAGCGCCCCCCGGGCCACTTCGGGATTACGGGACTTCCAACGTTCCGCCCGGCTGATCTCGCTGCCGATATTGCCCAACTGCTCGGCCAGCGACAGTGCCCACCATCTTCCCGCCGCGAGGTCCCGATGCGTCAGTTGCGTCATCGCCGCACCAGCCGCTGCACGAGGCTCGCGATGGCCTCGCGTGTCGCCGGATCGTCGACGCCGCGGGAACGATTGCCGAACGACGGACGCAGGTTGATCATCGAATCGAACTCCAGCCAGTCGGGGTCCGACAGATCGGGATACAGGTTGATGCCCCAGAGGTCCTGCTGTGCCGACCCTTCGGCGAGCAGTTCGGCCTCTTGATCGGCATGCATGTCGGCATCGAGCACCATGACGCTGCGCCTCAGATCGACGACGGCCTTCACCATGTCGCCGAAGCGCCCCTTCGCCATCTGACGGAGCTCGTTGACGGAAATCGGATTGGCTTCGGAGACTTGTCGCATGCAGGCTGTGCGCCCAACATTGTACTCGCCCGTGGCGCGAGCGGCAGGGTGGCAGCCGCATAGAGGCCTCATCGTTCCTATCGCCTCCGGCAGTCTACTCCGGCTTTGGGCGGACCAGAAAAGGGGCTTACGCGACAGCCAGGGGCGTCGTCTACAGTCGAGCGCGCCGCTGAAAGCGCTGCTCGCTATGCAGAGGACCGGAGATCGTATCGCGGCTCCCAGAATCCGCGCGACGACGTGTGTCCCTGTGGGAGATGAAGCAACACGAAGCAGGCACGGTCCTGACCGTCCCGCCCGTCGCATGAAGGCGTTCCGCGTGCCGTTCGGACGTCACGTTTCGCTGCCGTAGGAGATCTGCATGCGCCGGACGGCGCGGGCGGCGATCCACAGGACCAAGGCGGTCAGGAGCAGTAACCCGAGGATCGCGCCGGGACGCGAGGCGGGAGCGGCGGGCGCCGCCAGCAACCGGATCAACGCCGGCGCGTCATCGTCCATCGGCGGAGGAACGGGACAGAGCGACTGCAGGTAGTACAGGATGCTGAGCTTCTGGAACGCGTGTGGAAGGATGCCGTTGGCGCCCTCCCAGAGGAGCAGCACCGCTGCCGGGACGATGGGATTGCGGACGTAGAGCCCGACGGCGAGAAAGACGCTCCCGTAGCCGACGCAGCCGAGCGCGGCCGCCGACGCGTACCAGAGGGCGTGCGCCATGCCGCCGGCGTTCCAGTAGGCCTGCACTTCCACCGGGTCGTGCGGCCAGATCATGGCCGCAAACGCGAGCAGGGCGCCGCCGGCGAAGATCACGGCGGAGGCGATCAGCCCGGCCCCGTACTTCCCCGCGAGGAGCACTTCGCGCCGCGCCGGCGCGAGGAACCAGTAGTGCAGCGTGCGGTTGGCCATCTCCCCGTGGAAGAGATACATGAACATGCCGAGACAGCCGAAGAAGATCGCCAGCCGCACGTAGAAGTACTGGAAGATCCCGGCGAAGACTTGCCGATCCTCTTCGAAATCCAGCAAGCGGCGGACGTTCCTGGAATCGAGCCTGCCGTCCACGAACATGAACCGGGCCACCCGCAGCCCGTCGAAGTAGGTGACCTGGCGATACTCGGTGCGTTCGTCCACGAACCCGGCGCCGGAAGAGCTCTCGACCGTGGTGAAGTGCTTGCCTTCTACGCTCACCTGGATGTTGAAGTCGAGGGTGTCGAGGTCCGCGCTCTCGCCGCCCGCGCTCGCGTGCTTCACGACGAAGCGCGTCACCGGCCGGGCCGCTCCGAGGTCGACCTGCAGAAACAACGGCCAGTCGTCGGCGCACCACCTGTCGGTTTGGCCTCCCGCGATGCTGCCGTTCACGGCCTTCTCCGGCCCTTGATCCTCGCTGCAGGGAATGCTTCCAGTCGTCGGGCGGTGGAGCGCGAGATTCAGGGGGTCACCCGGACCGTAGACCTCGAACTCGTAGATTCTGGCGACCCCATCCCCTCTGTAGGTTGGGCGGGTGACGTTCAGCCGGACGAAGCGGGCCTCGACGGCCGGCTCGATCGCGTGGGTGGTCGTTCCCGATTCCGCGGTGCGCTGGCGGATGCGCCGCGTCCGCACGGACCAGATCTCCGCGGCTGGCTTTCCCACCCGCTGCTTCACGTCGTCGAGCGCCTCTCCCTCCCGGACGCTGTCGATCAGGGCCGCGTCCGTCAGGCCGTGCCGCGAATATCGGCTCCGATCGGTTTTCACGTCCACACCGTGCGCGAAGAAGATCACCGCGGGCAGAAGCGCCAGCGGGTAAACCCATAACCCCCGCTTCGCAAAAAACACACGACGCAGCTCGACCTTCGCGATCGTCCACGCCTGGCGGCCCCGGCCCCGGAAGGACGTGCGGGATGTCACCACGACTCGCCGCCGATCAGGTACTCGTACAACGCGTCCACGTTCTCGTCGGCCGGCACCACGCTCTCGATCCGGTGGCCGTCGAGCGCGATCTGCCCGAGCGCGCGCGCGAACTGCTCCCGGTCGCGAGTCATCACCAGCATGCCCATCCGATCCTCGTTCAGCCTGATCTCGGTAACGTGATCCTCGTTGAACAGCCGCGCCGCGATCTCGGAGGCGCTGCGACAGCGGACGATGTACTGGCTGGGATGCTCCTGAATTTCGTCGCGCACGCCGCGGACCTTGCCCTCGGCCACGATCATCCCGTTGGCCATCAGGATGACCTGATCGCTGATCACGTCCACTTCCTGGAGGACGTGGCTCGAGAGGATGACGTGCTTCCCTTCGGCGGCCCAGGAGCGGAACAGGTCGATCGTCTCCGCACGAACCAGCGGGTCGAGGCCGTTCAGCGGCTCGTCCAGCACCAGCAGGTCGGGATCGTGCGCGATGGCCTGCGCCAGCCGCACCCGCTGCCGCATGCCTTTGGAGTACGCCGCGACCTTGCGGGTCGCCGCGTCGGTCAGACCCAGGCGCTCGAGCGCCTTCCACGCCCTTTCCTCCGCTTCCGATCGCCCGTATCCAAAAAGCAGCAGCCCCGTGGTGATGAAGGTGAACCCGGTGGCCCAGCGCGGCGCGGTGTCGTACTGCGTGGCGTATCCCGTGATTCGCATGAGCGTTTCGGGATCGCGCGGGGAGATCCCGCGCATGAGAATGCGGCCGTGGTCGGGGAAGATCAGCCCGGTCATCAGGTTCATCAGCGTCGTCTTCCCGGAGCCGTTCGGCCCGACCAGGCTCGTGATTCCCGCCGGGATGTTCAGCGTGACGCGGTTCACGCCGAGCACGTCGCCATAGAATTTGGAAACTTCTTCGAAGATCACAGCGGGGGGCTTCCCGCCTTCGCCAAGGCTACGGCGGGCAGGCGCGAGATCTTCTTCAATCGAGCGCTCCGCCTTGGGCACCGTAGCGCGATGCGCGGGGGCGGATCGCGTGGCGCCAGCCTTCGCCCGCGATGTTCTGGAATCGCGAGCTACGGCCGGCGAGCGCTCGGTGCGGTCGTGCGCAGCCGCGTAATCCCCCGGCTCCGCCTTCGCGCGATCGGTTGTGCCGGCGCGCTCCGGCGAGACCTCGCCGAAGCCGCTTCGCGGCGAAGGCGGGGCGGTCATCGCACCACCTCGACCGGCCGCAGCTTGCGCTCGATCACCAGGACGAGCAGCATGGCCGTCACCGCCAGCGCCAGCGCGCATGCCCCGGCGCCAGGGCCGGCGGGTGGCTCCACGCCCAGCAGCGCGCACCAGATCTGGTTCACCGCCCATGCCGGATCGATGATGTGCCCCCAGTCCACCCGGAGCACGTTGTCGATCATCTCGGCGACGCCGCTCAGAATGAAAAAGAAGGCGAGACTCACCGCGCCTGCCACGACCCTCCACTTGACGTAAGCGGAGCTGGCCATCGCCACCAGGCTGAGGATCAGCAGCCACATGAGAAAACCAGCGACCATGCCGGCGCCCAGCGTCCAGTTCGCCCGGAACCATGCGCCGCCGGCCAGTCCCACTTGAAACCCGAACAGGACCAGGGCCGGAATCCACGTGACGATCGACAGCATTCCGACGAGGACGGTCAGGCGCGCAAGAGCATAGCTCCAGCGCGTGAGCGGACGGCTGAAGTACAGCGGAAGCGCGTTGTTCGCGAGATCCGGCGCGATCAGCCCGGGCCCGGCCAGGGCAGCGAGGAAGACCGCAAATCCAGACTGGACGTACATGAAGATCGAAAAGAACCGCCCGTTCACCTGCACGAACTCGCGGAACTCTTCCTCCATGCCCTGCAGCAGCTCGGCGTGATTCGTCAGATAGATGAAGCCGGCGCACAGGACGGGCCACACGAACGCCAGCATCGTGAGCGTGAGCACGAGGCGCTGCTGGTAGAGCCGTCGCCAGGCGTACCTCGGCAGCACGAGGAACCTGGCCCATCGTCCCGTGAGCGGTCCCGCGTATCGCTGGTATCCTCGCTTGTAGACGGCCATTAATTACCAGTTTCCAGTTCCCAGTTCCCAGCTGCAAACTGGAAACTGGAAACTCACATGCGCCCGACGTCGAGTGCCCGCCTTCGCCCCTCGGGCTCCGGCGCGGCAAGCCCGCTTTCCCCGGGCGTGTGCGCCAAATGCCCCATGGCTTTCAGGAAGATCTCCTCCAGGGTGTCCCTGCGGTGGGTGAGCTTCCTCACCAGGAGCTTCTGCCGGCCCACGAGTTCCCAGATCGCATCAACCTCGACGCCGCGTGGCAGGACGATGCGCCAGCGGCCGTGGCCTTCGGGAACGCCGTCGGCGCCAATTTCTGGCAGCGCCGCGCGCAGGTTTCCATCGTCGCCCGTCACCTCGAGCTCGACGAAATGCCTGTTCGACAGCCGTTCTTCCTCGAGGTTGCAGTGATGGACGATCGCGCCGTCCTTCATGATCACCGCCTCGTCGCACACCTGCTCGATGTCGCGCAGCAGGTGCGAGCACACGAGCACGTTCATCCTGTGCTCGGTCTTCATGTCGGTGATGAGCTTGAGCATGCGCCGGCGGGCGGCCGGGTCGAGGCCGTTGGTCGGTTCGTCGAGCACGACCAGCTCCGGCCCGTGCACGATCGCCTGGGCGAGCTTCGCCATCTGCTTCATCCCGAGCGAGTACGTCCGGAGCTCCCGGTAACGCGCCTCGCCGAGGCCCACGTGGAACAGGACCTGATGGGCGTTCTCGAGCGCCGCCTCCGGCGGAAGGCCGGAGAGCTCGGCCATCTGCCGCAGGAAGGCGACCGCCGTCATGTCGCCGATGAAGGAGTCGTTCTCGGGCATGTAGCCGATGCGCGACCGGGCCTCCGCCATGCTGTGTCGGCAGTCCAGACCGAGAACGCGCGCGCGCCCGGCGCCGGGCCGGAGGAACCCGAGCAGGGTCAGGATGAGCGTGGACTTGCCCGCGCCGTTGGGGCCCAGCAGCCCCACCGCCTTGCCGGTGCCCGACACGCCGAGGCGGCAGGAGATCCCGTGCAGGATCTCCCGCCGCCCCAGCTTGACCGTCAGGTTCTCGAGTTCTACGACCGGTGTCGCATTCACATTTTCACTGCTGCGCGGTTTGGGACTCCAGCGTCCCGCTGAGACTCTTGAGCAGCATCACGTCTTCTTTGGTCGAGGGGCTTCGCCCCTCGAACTCCCCTGCACGCTCTCTCGCTCGCCGCTTCGCCGGCTCACTCCGTTCGCGTGGCTCGCTTCGCTGCGCTCGCTCGCGGACCACCCCGTCACTGTTGCGAGGTTGGGGACTCCAGCGTCCCGCTGAGACTCTTGAGCAGCATCATATCCATGACCAGACCGGTGAGACGGGCACGGCTGACAGCGTGGATCTGTTCCGCGGTTCCGTCGAACACGACGAGCGCCGGATCGCGCGCGGCAAGCAGCTCCTGCAGCGCCGGGCTCGTGGCCAGGCCCGAGAAGAGCCCGAACGCCCCCTTTGTGTTCAGCCAGGCGAACGCGGACGGGTGGATTCCGGCGGAGGAAGGAAGCTGAGCCAGGAACTCCTGAGACCAGACGAGCGGGGAGCCGCCGTTCCGGGTTGCGACGGCATGCTCGGCGGACGCGCGATCAGAGGCCGCGACCATGAATCCCCGATCGTAGGTCCAGGTGATGCCGATTGGAAGACCGGCCCCCTTCATGGTGCTCCAGACCCGTCCGCCTGCCGTCTCCTGTTCCAGGAGGATCCGCTTGTCCTGTTCGTCGGGCGCAAGCTCCGCGTTGAACGCGTCCATGAGCTTTCTGAGCGAGCCGTCGATGACCGTCGGGTTGTACACCAGGGCGGTGACCACCCACGTGGGCCCGTTCACGGAGAAGCCGTTCAGCGCGAAGGCCCCCTCGGTGCCGAGCGCCCCGGTCAGGTCCTGGAGGTAGCTCGGACCGAGCTTCTCGTTCACTTCCGCCATCTCGGACTCGAACGATTCGTGCTCTTGCGTCATCAGCGCGGTGAACTCCTGGAACAACTGACTCGGCTCGCGCATCGACACGTAGCCGGCAAGCAGCGCATCGGCCGGGAGGTACTCCGCCGCGCCGCCGGAGCCGGCGTCAGCCAGCCAGGACGCCATCCCCGTTCGCGGGCCCTGGAACGCCAGCGTGACCTCGTTCTCTTCCGCCCCCGCGGGGGCCCGCTGCTCGAGGAAGAGGTACTTCACCCCGACCATGGCTGCGAGTTCGATCGGGGGAGCGTCGTCGCCCGACGCCATCTCGATCACCGGGGCGGCGTCCACCGCGATCAGCCAGCCGGCGCCGCGCCGATACCGGTCCCCGATAGCGGCGCCAAACGGGGAACCGGCGCCCTGCCCCAGGTGCGCGAGCGCCCACGTCAGGTGCTCCGCCGAGTCTGACGCGATCATCAGCTCGTCGGTCACAGAATACGCCGGGTCCTGCTGACCCGCTCCGGCGAAGAACCCTTCCACCGCGCTCGCCAGCTCCGCCCGTTTGCCCGGCTGCACGCGAGCCAGCACCATCGGCACCTCGTCACCCGGCCCCGCGGCGCCGATAGAGAACACGATTTCGTCGCCGAGCAGCGAGCTCACAGACTGCGTCCGCTCGACGATTTGTCGCAACTCGAGCCCCGTTTCCGAGTTCCACCAGGCCCGGAACACGGCGTTCTCGAGCGCCTGCTGCTCCGCCAGGGTCAGGACCTGGGCGATCTTCCCGCCGAGGTTGGGGACGGCGCCGTAGACGAATGCCCCGAAGGGAAGATAGGAGAGCAGGGTCGAACTGGTCCGCAGCTCGCCAGAGGATATCCCCGCGAGCTGACCTTCGATCTTGACGAACGACGCGAGCAGCTCCAGGTAGGCGTCCGACTCCGGGCTCCAGGCGACGGCTTCCGCGACCGTTGTGGCCAGCGACGGGTTCGAAGCGGCCTGCTGGCCGGGTCTCAGGACGACGTTCCTGCCAGGCTGGTCGACTGCCACGGCGCCCTCGACGACGGAGACGACCGAGCCACCCATGCCGGCGGACACCGCGAAGACCGTTCCTTTCACGGAGGCGATCGAGTCGCGGGTCAGGACGCGCAGGTGACCGCGGCGCTGCTTCGCGGCCTGGACGATGACGTCGCCGCGCTGGAGGTGAATGGCCCGGCCGCTCCAGGCGGCGGTCACGAACAGCTCCGTCCGCTGGTTGACGTCCACCGTGGATCCGTCGGCGAGCCGCAGCACGGCGCGAGCGCCCGGGCCCGTGCGGACAAGCTCCCTCTCGCCGATGACGGCGCCTGCGTCGAGCGCTCCCCCGGTCAGTCGGTACACGCCGCCGGTGGCGGACACGACCGTGGCACGCGGGCCGCCAGGCGCCAGCCAGGCGTCGATGGTCCCGCGGCCCACGTACATGACCGACAGGATCAGGGCGGCTGCGGCACCGAGCGCTCCCCGCCGCATCCAACGGTTGGAGGACCGCTGCGGCATCGCGATCACCCGGCGTTCGCCCTTCATGTCGGCCATCGAGCTGCGGCACGCGGCGCAGCGGCCGAGATGGTCTTCCACCAGCATGCGGCGGCCACCGCGCAGCTCATCGTTGAGATATGCGCGGAACTCCTGCCGCAACTCCGCGCAGGTCGCGCTGCCGGGGTTCGTCACCTTCTCCCAGACGCGCGCCCGCGCGGCCTCCAGGGTGCCGGCCCGCACGTCTTCCTCTTTCATCTGCTGGAG
>DASTBU010000029.1:0-3676 GCA_035711845.1 Vicinamibacterales bacterium | reverse complement strand
CGATTGCTCCGTCGAGAGGCAGAATTCTTTGCTGCGTCGTGGACGGCGCCCGACTCTGGCCCCCTGAGGGTTCCGCTCCCAAAGCGATGGCGGCCGTTGTGCTGCCGAGTGATTCGACGGTGTCGAAGACGAACGGAATCCCTTGAGTCGCCTCCGGTTCGGGACCGTCGGTAATGTTGAAATGAAGATGCGCCGCATTCGTATTGCCAGAATTCCCGAGGCGACCAATGACTTGACCTCGCCGTACGGCTTCGCCTGTTTTGACAGCGACACTGTTGCGCTGAAGGTGTGCGTAATGAACGAATGTGCCGTCGCCGGCCTTAACGATCACGTAGTTTCCGTACGTGTTTGCAGCTGAAGGAGACGCCGGGCGCGGTGGTTCAACCAGCGGTTGATTATCGACTATGCCATCGCGTACTGCGTAGACAGTGCCATCGAGCACGCCAAGTATTTCACGGCCAAAACCAATCCAGTCGTCGTTTGAAGACTTGCGGAAATCCCCGCGAACGGCTCCCCCGTTGTCGTCGACCCCCATGAAGTCGATTGCGTATCGCTGCGGAACCCTGGCCGTCCGCCCATCCACGAGCGCGCTTCCCCAATGCGCAGACCGGTGCTGTCCGGGTCCGTTGTGCGCCAGCCACGCACCCGAGCGAAACGGCGATCCCACAATGATTGGGGGCGCCGAACTGACATCCACTCGTGCGTCGGTCGCGACCAGCGGCTGACCGCCATCAGTTGAAACCTGGAATGAATGCCGGAGCACACGTGGCACCCGATCCTCCGCGAGCGTGATCCACACGTGGATGAGGGCAGTAGTGCCGCTGGGAATTGCTCGCCCATAACGTACCTTGGGGTCCGCTTCCGGACGCATGACGCGCTGATCCAGGTCGCTGCCCGCGTACGTGATGAGTGGCTTCGCATCTGATTCCGCGAACACCTCGATGCGGTCGATCTGAGCGCCCGTTTGCGGAATGTCATTGACGACCAGTTCATAAGCGAGGTGCGTCCGACCATCGCTGCCCTTGAAGGGTGTTGGTGCGACGGCGACCCGCATATCAACACGGGGCGGCGATTCCTGGCCGGAAACGGCCAAGAGCATTGCGCTGGCGATCATGGCGGCGCACACGCCTCCACAGTAAATCTGCCGTGAACCGGCGATGGACACAATCGACATCGTCCGGGCCTACGCCGCTCGGGCGGGCTTGTAGTCCTGTTCCGTGAGGGGCGGCTCGCCAAGCTCCGCGAGGAGTTGGTTGAGGCGATCTAGAGGAACCGCTTGCGGCGCGGTGATCTCGACGCCCAACGGTCGGCCCGACGCGGCGTAGTCGACGATGAGCAGCCCGTCCGGCGATGCCACGGTCCTCACGCTTTTCTCCCCCGTTGGATGCGAGAGGTGCAGGTACGCCGCAAATGTCCGGCCCTTCCGATAAGTTACCTGCAGCGAGCGCTCCGTCACTGGGACACCTCGTAGACAGTCACGACGACGAGCAAGCTGGCCTCTGCGTCTGGCTCGACGATCACGACCCAGGGGCGCTGCCCGCGGTGGGTGTGGATCATGAATCTGCCCTCCACGACGCTGCCGTCGAACCCGGTGGCTCTCTCCAGCATAGCGCGGACCTCCACCTCGGTCACGCCTCGCTGCTCCATGCGCAATTCGGCGTGGCCCGTGAACGAAAGGTCCCAGTTCCACCACGCGGGGAAGGTCGGCACGGCGTCCTTCGGCGGGCCGATCGTAGCATCCAGTCACAGCGTTCAAGAATCTACTAATCCGAATCCGGCGGCGAGCTTGAACGTCATGTCGGCCTTACACCTATCAGCACCTCTCTTTCCGGTCAGCACCTCGTGACTTGGTGCGGACGGGGAACGCTGAGGGGAACGCTCGTTCCCCGGTCCGAACGGGATACATTCGTAACAAAGTAGACCGGACACATGGGTAACAGGTTTGATGGGCGTCGGAGGAGATTACCGACGGATGCCCTGGAAGGACACCTGCCCCATGGATCAGCGCGTGGCATTTATTGCGGATTGGCTGCGTGATGAGTGGACGATGAGCGAGCTCGCGGTTCGGTACGGGATCAGCCGCAAGACGGCGTACAAGTGGATCGACCGATACGAGAGGGATCCCGAGCACGGATTGGCCGAGCACTCACGCGCACCGAAGCAGCACGGCCGCGCGATGGCGGAAAACGTGCGCGCTGCGGTGAGGGCCTTGCGACGGGCGCATCCGCGCCGGGGGCCGAGGAAGCTCCGCGCCATTTTGATGGAACGGGACGGCCGACGGGACTGGCCGGCGGCGAGCACCATCGGCGATCTCTTGCGGCGCGAAGGACTGAGCGCGCCACGTCGACGCCGTCGCGAGATCGTGCCGTTGACACAGCCGCTGGCGGCGGCGCAGACCCCCAACGATGTCTGGACCGCGGATTTCAAGGGCTGGTTTCGCACGACGGATGGGACGCGGTGCGATCCGCTGACCGTGATCGATGCCTGCAGTCGATTCGTCTTGTGTTGTCGCATTGTCGCGCCGACCGAGCGCGGAGTGCGACCGTGGTTTGAACGCACGTTTCGCGAGTACGGCTTACCGCGAGCGATGCGGACGGACAATGGGCCGCCGTTCGCCACGACCGCCGCGGCCCACCTATCCCCGTTGGCGATCTGGTGGCTCAAGTTGGGCATTCAGCTCGATCGCATTGACCGCGGCCATCCGGAGCAGAACGGGCGCCATGAGCGCTTTCATCTGACGCTGCAGGAGTCGACCACGACGCCGCCGGCCGCGACGTCGGTCCAGCAGCAACGGCGTTTCGATCGCCTGCGCTCCGAATTCAATACCGAGCGGCCGCACGAAGCCTTGGGCCAGCAGCCACCGGCCCGCGTCTACGTCGCATCGCCACGTCCTTACCCCGCACGGCTCGAGGAGCCCTCGTACGACGCGTCGCATCAGGTGCGGTACGTCCGGCACAACGGCCACATCAAGTGGCACGGCGACTTGGTGTTTGTCAGCCGGGCGCTGCGCGGCGAGCCCATCGGGCTCGCAGAAACTGAACATGGCGATTGGATTGTGCGCTTCATGCGCGTGGACCTTGGATGCCTTGATCGGCACACGCGCCGCTTCACGCCCACGTGGCACGGTCCACGAGTCCGGCGATGAGCGCGCGGCGTCACGCAGCTGTGGAAATGCCGCTCCTATGGAAATCACAAAAACGATTTCCACAGGAGCTTGGAAATCTCGCACAGAACGCGAGATTCCCACATTCCCACAGCTGATCATCTTCTTCAGTTGCAGACGGAACGAACCTGAAAAGTGTTACCGATGTATCCGGTCTAACTTGTTACCGATCTTTCCGGTTGCGCACCCCGGAGTGTTCCCCCCGGTCATCCGGCGTCCTTGGGGCCGAACTGATGGCGCGCGACGCAGGGCGGGGTACCACAGGTGGCGCTAACGGTGCGGGACAGTGTGAGTTTTGGCGCTGCGCGACGGGCGGCGATCTGTGCCGCCCGAGTCCCTGGCGTCGGTAGCGAGACGCGCCGCGACGCAGCGGGGGCGTGGATTCCCCACCATTTGTCAAGCGCCATTTTCCGCAGCGACAAACCTGCTGGCGTCGTACAGCGTGTTGTGCCGCAGCATCGCAATCAGGATGCGCAACCAGCGATCGACAACACTGCGCAGCGCCCGACCATG